>DATJJY010000124.1:0-74211 GCA_035491895.1 Gemmatimonadales bacterium | reverse complement strand
TTACCAGCCGCCCTTGCGCAGCACGACCACCGGGACCGTCCGGAGCATGATCTTGAGGTCTTCGGTAAACGACTGCTTCCCGATGTACTCGAGATCCAGGCTCACCTTGCGCCGCACATCCTCGATCGAGGCATCGTAGTGGTGGTTGATCTGCGCCCACCCCGTGATGCCCGGCCGCACCTTGTGGCGCAACGGGTAGTTCGTGATCTGCTGCTGCAAGTTGGTGACGATGCTGGGCTGCTCGGGCCTTGGGCCCACGATGTTCATGTCGCCCAGCAACACGTTGAACAGCTGGGGCAGCTCGTCCAGGCGATACTTCCGCAGCACGCGCCCCACCGACGTCACCCGGGGGTCGTTGGGACGCGCCCAGACCTGCTCCGTCTTGGGCTGCACGTGCATGGTCCGGAACTTGTAAATCCGGAAGGGCTTCCCGCCCAGATCGAGCTGCCGTCGACCGTTGCCTGCTCCCTTGGCCGGGTAGCGGCGGTCGAGACCAACACGGGTCTGCACGAACACCACCGGGCCGCGCGAGGTCAGCTTGATCAGCGCTGCGACGACGAACATGACGGGTGCGGCAACCAGGATTCCGAGCATCGCTACGGACACGTTCAGCGCCCGGCGCGCGCCTTCGGTGCGCAGCTCGGACGGACCGAGCCCACGGACCAGGGCGATTGGCGGACGGACGGAAAATGTCTCGGCGAGGTTCGAAACGGCCATCGGGCGGCTGTCCCGGTTCGAGTGGTGGCTGCGAGCTAACGGGGCCTGTCGGCCCCCCGGCGCATCCACAAGCAAGGGTCGTGCGCAGCCACCCCACGACGGACCACAAGCGGAAATCGTTATTCTGATTGGAGTTACGAAATCGTTACGAAACTGTCGCCGCGCGGTGATGAGTCTGCTCTGCAGCGTAGGTCCGTTAGGTGTAGGGAGTTCGCTACAAGATTGCTTCACACAATGGCGTAAGTCGATAAAAACCAAGGGGGGAGCACATGCTCCCCCCGGTTCACCGGCCGACTGGACAGCGGCTACTCTGCCGCCGTCGCGAGGAGATTGCGCTCCAGGCCGTGGCGTTCCATCAGGCGGTACAGCGTCGTCCGATCCACGCCGGCGATGCGCGCCGCCTTGGACATGTTGCCACCCGCCTGCTGCACGAGACGGGTGAGGTAGCGGCGCTCGAACGCCGAGAGCAACCGCTCGCGGGCGGCGTGATAGCTCTCCCCCGGCGGGCCCTCGATATCCAGCCCGGCGGCGGGCTCCGCGGCGCTCGCCGCGGCGGCCGCCCCCTTCTGATCTCCGATGAAGGGAATGTCTTCCGGCTGGACATCGGCGCCCGGCTCGAGCAGCACGACGGCGTGCTCCACCACGTTCTGGAGCTCGCGGACGTTGCCGGGCCAGGAGTGCGTCGCCAAGGCCCGAATGGCCGCGGGCGTCCACGTGGGGAGCGGCTGGCTGGCGTCGCGGTGCCGCTTCCAGTAATACGACAGGAAGTGGTTGGCGAGGAGCGGAATGTCCTCGGGGCGCGAGCGCAGCGGCGGCATGTGAATCGGGACTACGCGCAGCCGGTAATAGAGGTCTTCGCGCAACGCTCCGGAGGCAACGGCCTCGTCGGGGTCGATATTGGTCGCGGCGATGAAGCGCACGTTGACGACGGCGTCGGTCGTTTCACTGCCGACGCGCCGGACCACGCCGTCCTGAATGACCCGCAGCAGCTTCGCCTGGATCGGCTTCGGCATCTCGATCAGCTCGTCCAGGAACATCGTGCCGCCGTTGGCCGTCTCGAGCAGGCCGGGCTTGTCACGCACGGCCCCGGTAAAGGCGCCCTTCACGTGGCCGAACATCTCTGATTCGAGCAACGCCTCGGGGAGTGCCGCGCAGTTGATCGCCACGAGCGGACGGCTGGAGCGGCGGCTGTAGTGATGAATGAATTGCGCGATCAGCTCTTTTCCCGAACCGCTCTCGCCGGTGATGAACACCGAGGCGTCGGTCGCCGCGACTTTGCGAGCCAGGGCGATGATCTTGCGGAAGGCGGGGGCGCTGCCGAGAACGTTGAATTTCTCGGTTTCCCCCTCCGTCTTTTCGAGCTGGGCCTGCTGCTTCTGCGACTCGCGCGCGACGACGACCGCGTGGGCGGCGCGTCCGATCAGGATCTGCAAGTGCGTGGCGGAGAAGGGCTTGGGGAGATAGTCCCAGGCTCCCGTGCGCAGCGCTTCGAGGCTCGAGTCGACGCTCGGGTTACCCGTCATCACGATCACGATCGTCTCAGGATGCGTCGCCAGTGCGGCGCGCAGCAATTCCATTCCCGGGACTTGGCTCATGTAGAGATCGACGAGCACGATGTCGAACGCCCGACGCTTGATGGTCTCGAGCGCTTTGTCGCCGCGCGAGCAGATCGTGACGTTGTAGCCCTCGGCCTCCAGATACGAGGCGCAGCTCTCGCGCATGACGCGCTCGTCGTCGACCACGAGGATGCTGAGGCTGGCGCGGGCCCGGGGATCAACCTGGACCAGCTTGGAAACGTCACGACCCAGCGCGGGGTCTGTGGTGTTTACGGACACGGGCGTCGGTTCCCTCGTCGCAGAAGTCCATCGTCGCGACGCCGCTGCGTCGCGCCTGTCAGGTTGTCGCAATGCAGGGATCGGGCCTGCTAGCTCCGCGTGCTGTAGACGGTTGTACTGCCTTGACCTGCAGTGGCCACTCTGCAACAAAACCGTTGTATTGAGGCAGCACTCTGTTGCCTATTTGCAACAATCTGTTGCGTTGCGCAAGGGGACGATTGTTTGCAGTACAGCACCGGGCTCATGGCGAGAGGGTTCGGAGAATCTGTGTAACAGGGCGGTCTAGACCTTGCAACAGCCCAAGCCCGGTATAGCGTTTAGCCGCTTCAGGGTTTCAGCGGTTTCCTCCTGGCGCGGGGGCTCTTGGTGAGTCCCCCGGCCATTGCGTTTGAGGTTTCGACCCGATGCCGAACGACTTGCCGGTCCCGCAGCCTGTTCCGCAGCCGACAGCGCTGCAGGCCAGACAAGGCCTCCCCGCGCCGATGCTGTACGGCGACGCGCAGCCGCCCGGCGGTGGACCCGACTGGCGCCGGATTCTCGCGTCGGTCATGCGGTTCAAGTGGCTCGTGCTCGGCGTCGTCGTGGCCGGCACCGCCGCGGGGTGGGGACTGTCGAAGTTCCTCTTCAAGCCGACCTACGATGCGCGCGCAACGATCTGGGTCGATATCGTCAATGGTCCCAATCGCCAATCGGCGGCGTTTCAGATCGGAAACCAGCTCCAGATTTCCACCGGCTGGACGGACTTGCTGACTTCCGACCAGGTGATGGACTTCGTGGTGCGCGAGCACCGCTTGTACCTCGATTGGGAGCAGGCCGCCGACTCGTCGGTGTTCGACCACTTCGATCTCCACCCCGACCGGTTTCGCGTCGGCGCCTACACGCTGAAGATCGACAGCACGGCCACGCACTATACGCTGGTTGACGCCGACGGCAACCAAGCCGAGACGGGACTGGTGGGAGACTCGATCGGCCGCTCGCAGGGATGGGTGTGGCGTCCGTTGAAGGCGACGCTGTCGAAAGGGCGCGTCGTGAATTTCAGCGTCGCGCCGCCGCACGAAACGGCGTTGTCGCTCGCCGCGTCGTTGTCGGTCCGCACCGATGAAGACGGCAATTTCATGCGGCTCGACCTCAAGGACCCCAATCCGGAATATGCGGCCTCGACCCTGAACGCCATCATCGAGCGGTTCGTCGGCGTCGCCGCGGATCTCAAGCGGGAAAAGGTGCAACAGCTGAAGCAGATCCTGAGCGATCAGGTGGAGCGCGCCCGTGGCAAGTTGAACCAGGCGACGCAGGCGCTCAGCGCGTTCCGGACGCGCTCGGCAACCCAGCTCGCGCTGTCGGCGCCGAGTGGGCAGATCGATGCGCGCGATCCGTCGGCCAACATCTTCTTCAATCAGCAGGTCACGCTGGAGCAGCTGCAGGAGGACCAGAAGGTCATCCAGCGCGTGCTGCAGCACGCCGACTCGGGGATCAATGCGGATCAGCTCGAGAACGTTCCCGCGGTGCAGCACAACACCGAGCTGACCGCGGCGCTGCGCGAGCTGACGTCGCGCGAAGCCGATCTGCGGACGCTGCGCAACCGCTATACCGACGAGCAGCCCTCGGTCAAGCGGCTCATCAACGAGCTCGACGACCTGAAGAAACACACGCTGCCGCAGCTGGCCACCGCCCTCAATGCCCAGCTCGGCGTACAGATCAACGACCTGCAGCGGCGCGTCTCGACCGGCTCGACGATCCTGCAGAACATTCCGTCGCTGACCATCGAAGACGGGCGATTGAATCTCGAGGTCTCCTCGGCACAGCAATCGCTGCAGCTGCTGCAGCAGAACTATGATCAAGTCAACCTCGCCTACATGAGCGCCTTGCCGGACGTCAAGATTCTCGATTCGGCGGTCGAGCCGAAGCGTCCCGTGGGGAGCCTCGCGCCGGTGCTGATCGCGCTCGCGTTCCTGGGGAGCCTCGGCGTGGGCGTCGTCGGCGCCGTGCTGCTGGACAAGACGGACACGCGGTTCCGCTACCCCGAGCAGGTCTCGATGGACATGGGGCTCACCATCCTTGGCGTGGTGCCGCGGGTGAGCCGCGAGAACGGCAATGGGCGCAATGCGCCGCAGGTCATCGAGGCGTTGCGGTCCATCCGGCTGGGCGTGCAGAACGCCTACGGGACCGGTCCCATGGTGCTGACGATCACGAGCCCGGGGTCGAGCGACGGCAAGTCGTTCATCACCTCGAACCTCGGCCTCGCGTTCGCAGACGCCGGGCTGCGCACCATCGTGATCGACGGCGATATTCGCCGGGGCTTGTTGCATCGCGTGTTGAACGCCAAGCGCAAGCCCGGTCTGATCGATCACCTGAGCGGCAACGCCGGGCGCGAAGAGATCATTCAGAAGACGGACTTCCCGCAGCTCAGCTTCATCGGCTGCGGCCAGCGGACTCCCAATGGACCGGAGCTCCTGAGCTCCCCCGCCATGGCGCAGCTCATTACGTCGCTGCGGGCCCGCTTCGACGTGATCCTGGTGGATTCCGCTCCGATGGCCGCCGGCGTCGATCCCTACGTGCTGGGAACGCTCACCGGCAACCTGCTGCTGGTGATGCGCACGGGCGTCACCGATCGCGAGCTCGCACAGGCCAAGATCGACTTGCTCGACCGCCTCCCGGTGCGGGTGCTCGGCGCCGTCTTGAACGACGTCGAAGCCGGAGGCGCGTACCGCTACTACGCTTACTACCTCGCCGGCTACGAAGTCGCAGAAGAAGACTCCGATAAGAAGCTCGTCCGCCCCGGGTGAGCCGCGTCCTGGGCCCTGAGCCTGCCGTGGCCCCAAACTTGATGTATTGGACATTTCGTTGGCACGGAAAGTAGACTCCGGCTACGGCGGGGTTTGGGGGGTATAGACGCGATGTGTGGCATCGTCGGTTACAGCGGCACGCGTGAAGCGACGCCGATCCTGATTGAAGGGCTGCACCGGCTGGAGTACCGCGGCTACGATTCCGCGGGTGTGGCGGTGCAGAACGGCAATGGTGTCGTCCTGCGCAAATTGGCGGGCCGGGTCACGCGGCTGCACCAGCTGCTGGACGCTGAGCCGGTGCGCGGGCAGAGCGGCATCGCCCACACCCGCTGGGCCACGCACGGTGCTCCCACCCGGACCAACGCCCATCCGCATACCGATTGCACCGGCGCAATCGCGCTCGTGCACAACGGCATCATCGAGAACGCCGACGCGCTGCGCACGAAGCTGCAGGAAGCCGGGCACGAGTTCGTGACCGAGACCGATACCGAGACCCTGGCGCACCTGATCGAAGAAGCGCCCGGCGACGCGCTGGAAGATCGCGTCATCGCCGCGCTGGCCCACGTTGAAGGGACGTACGGCCTCGCCGTGATCTCGTCCGCCGAGCCGGGCAAGATCGTCGTGGCCCGCAAGGGCTCACCCGTGCTGCTCGGGATCGGGGAGAAGGAGTACTTCGTTGCCTCCGACGCCTCCGCCATTCTCGAGCACACCCGGCAGGTCGTCTATCTGGATGACGGCGACATCGCCGTCGTGACCCCCGAGGGGTACCGCGTCCTCGACGTGGAGCAGCACGACCAGGAGCGCGCGGTGAGCGACATCGAGTGGGACCTCGCCGCCATCGAGCTGGGCGGCTACCCCCACTTCATGCTCAAGGAGATCTACGAACAGCCCGAAACGATCACCGCGACGCTGCGGGGCCGCCTGCTGTTCGACGAGGGCACCGCGCGGCTGAACGGGCTGAATCTCACGCCGGAAGACTGTGTCGCGATTCAGCGGATTCTCATCGTGGCGTGTGGAACGTCCTGGCACTCGGGGCTCGTCGGCCGCTATGCGCTGGAGGAGCTGTCCCGCATCCCGGTCGACGTCGAATACGCCTCCGAGTATCGCTACCGCCCGCACCTGCACGAGCAGGGTACGCTCGCCATCGCGATTTCCCAGTCTGGCGAAACCGCCGATACGCTCGAAGCGATGCGCGCCGCCCGGGCCGCCGGGTGCCGAGTGGTGGGCGTCGTCAACGTCGTCGGCAGCACGATCGCGCGTGAGTCGGACGGCGGCATCTATTTGCACGCGGGCCCCGAGATCGGGGTCGCCTCGACGAAGGCGTTCACATCGCAAATCACGGCGCTGTTGCTGCTGGGGCTGTACCTGGGGCGGCAGCGCGGTGTCCTCACGGAGGCGCAGGGGCGCGCGTTCGCGACCGAGCTGTCCAACCTCCCCGAGATGGTGAAGCGCACCCTCGAGCTGTCGGCCGGCGTGTCCGAGATCGCCAAGAGCTACGGCGAAACGCGCAACGCGCTGTATCTCGGCCGCGGCGTGAATTTCCCTGTTGCACTCGAAGGAGCGTTGAAGCTCAAGGAGATCAGCTACATCCACGCCGAAGGGTATCCGGCGGCGGAGATGAAACACGGCCCGATCGCGTTGATCGACGAAAACATGCCGGTCGTGTTCGTCGCACCGCAGGATCAGGTATATCAGAAGGTGCTCGCGAACATGCAGGAAGTGAAAGCGCGAGGTGGGCGCATCCTCGCGGTGACGAGCGAAGGCAAGGGCGACTTGGGAGCGCTGGCAGAGGTGCAGCTGCGTGTGCCGCCGACCGTGCCGTTGCTCTCCCCGGTCGTGACGGTGATTCCGCTGCAGCTGTTGGCGTACCACATCGCGGTCTTGCGGGGGTGCGACGTGGATCGTCCGCGGAACCTGGCAAAAAGCGTCACGGTAGAGTAGCACAAGGGCTAGACGCACAGACGCAACAGACGCAACAGACGCATAGACGCGTAGCAGTTCCACCCTCATATTCAGGTCTCCATGATCCGCACCAGCTTAGCCGTGGGCGCAGCCCTGGTTCTGTCATCGAGTGTCGCGGCGCAGCAACAGACACCGCAACAGAGCGACAGCGCGATGGCGGCGCGACTCACCGTCTCGCGGGACACGTTGCAGGCGATCCTGCAACGCATCGACTCTGCCAACGGCCCGGACACCTCGAAGGGCGATCAGAAGCTCCGCACCCTGGCGCAGCAGATTCGTGCGCGGATGAGCCGCGGGGATTTCCAGCCGGGCGATCGCATCAAGCTCCAGGTGGACAGCGAGCCGCAGCTCTCCGATACGTTCCCTGTGGGTCCGAGCCAGGAAGTCGTGCTCCCCATCATCGGCGTCGTGTCGCTCCACGGCGTGCTCCGCTCCGAGCTGCAGACCGCCATGACCCGCGAGCTGGGACGGTTTCTGCGCGATCCCATCGTTCGGGCGATGCCCCTCATTCGCCTCTCGATCGCCGGGGAGGTGGCGCGGCCCGGGTTCTACATGCTGCCGCCGACGGCGGTCGTGTCCGACGTCGTCACGGCTGCTGGCGGGACGACGCAGAACGCCCAGGTGGAGAAGATGTTCGTTCAGCGGGGAGACAACCGCGTGTTCGAGGGCCAGGCGTTGCAGGGGATTATTTCCGAGGGCCGGACCCTGGACGATGCCAGTATCCGGCCGGGGGACAAGTTCGTGGTCCCCACCAAGAACTCGGACAGCGTCTTCTATACGGTGCGCACCATCTCGATCCTGCTCAGTATTCCCCTGACGATCTTTGCGCTGACCCAGATCTTCAAGAGATGACTCGATTCTGACCGTCAGGACAGGGCGGAGGGCTCCCCTCCGCCCTGTTCACGTTTTCCACATCACAAATCTGTGGTGTCCATCCATCGATTTGACCCGGGCGTGACCTGGTGGGGTATTCCTTTGGTCGTGCACACATCGTGTGCACATCTAGGCAAGCTATTGTCCGGCTTGTAAATTCACCCTCCCTGGTGTTTCACAGGTTTTCCACAAGAGGAGCCGTCCGGTCGTGGAATCGTCGGTTCGCCCATCTTCAGCACCGATCGAGTCAGTGGGCGACCCCCGTCCGGACTCCGCATCCCACGGACGGCGGTGGTTCACCCCGCCAATCGGGTCGCCGGTGCGCCTGCGGCTCGACTTGCAGCGGCGCGCGCGGTACAACCTGCGGCGCCACGTGCTGCGCGGCGCGACGCGGTTCGGCGTTCTCCTCATGGCCGATCTTGCCTCGTTCGCGGTGATGCGCGAGCTGATCCGCTCGATGCGCGACTCGGCGGGCTTCGGCTCCTGGTTGTCCGGACTGGCGCAGTCGCTCACGCCGCCGGGCGTTCTCAATGGCTGGCAGTTCGCTTCGGCGTTGTTCGTCAGTTTGCTCGTGCTCGGCTGCTATGGGACGGGGGATCGCCGGCGTGACGTGCGCCGTTTGTTCGCGGCAGCCGCGCTGGCCACGGCGCTCCCTCTCTGGATGACGATCTGGACGCGCGGGCTCGATGTGACCCTGCTGCAGTACTCGCTCACGACCGTCCTCGTGTGGGCTGGGCTGGTGGGTGAGCGACACACCGTCGACCGGTTGATCGATCGGGTGCGGCCCCCCGAGATGCGCGGTGCCCGGACGCTGTTCGTAGGTAGTGCGGAGCACTGCGCGGAGGTGCAGGGTAGCCCCGCCTTCGGCGATCCACGGGAATTCGTGTCGGTCGGATTCGTCGACATCGTGGTCCCGCCGTCGGTCGACTCGCGCGGGCATCTGGTGGAGCTGGTGCGCGTGCTGCACGACTCCGGGGCCGAGGCGGTGGTGACCTGCGGGCAGCTGAGCGACGTTCAGCTCGAGGACGTGACGCGGGCCGCGCTGTCGTCCGGGTGCCAACTCCTGACGTTGCCGCGCGGCGTCGACATTCCCGGTGTTGTTCCCGCCATCGTCTGGCGGCGCGGGCACCCGCTCGTCACCTTGACGGCCCCGACGCTGCAGGGGTGGGAGCTGGGGTTGAAGCGCGCCGTGGATCTCGTCGGCGCGACCGTTCTCGCGGTGCTCACCGCACCGCTGATGCTCGTCATCGCGATCGCCATCAAGCTCGATTCCGCGGGGTCGATCTTCTTCCGGCAGGATCGGATCGGCACCGGGGGTCATCGCTTCCGGGTCTTCAAGTTTCGCACGATGGTCGACGGTGCCTCGGACGCCGCCCACCGCGATCTGGTGAAGCGCATGCTGGCGGGCGACGAGGAATCGACGGCGACGCAGGGAGCGGGCGGCCGCCGCGTGTACAAACTGCTCGGCGACGAGCGCGTGACACGCGTCGGCCGCCTGCTGCGGCGCACCTCGCTCGACGAGCTGCCGCAGATCTTCAACGTCCTCATCGGCCAGATGAGCCTCGTCGGTCCGCGCCCGCCGCTGCCGTACGAGATCGAAGCGTACGCCTTCTGGCAGTTCGACCGGCTCCGGGTCCGGCCGGGGATCACGGGGTTGTGGCAGGTGTCCGGTCGTAATCTCCTCTCCTACCGGCAGATGTGCGAGCTGGACATCACCTATGTACAGCGCTGGTCGCTCTGGCTCGATCTCAAGATTCTGCTGCGGACGATCCCCGTCGTCCTCTTCAATTCCGGTCGCGCGGCGTGACGCGGTCGTGGCGGGTGGGGGTGATCGGGTGCGGCTACTGGGGCCCCAATCTCGTCCGCAACTTCGCCCGCCATCCCCGGAGCGAGGTCCAGGCGGTCTGCGATGCCCGCTACGAGCGCGCGACCCGCGCGGCGGCGGAGTTCCGCATTCCGACCGTGACCGATCGCGTCGAGGAGATCGTCCGGGCTCCCGACATCGATCTGGTCGTAATCGCGACGCCCTCATTCACACATTTCGAGCTGGCTCGCTCGGCGATTGCGGCGGGGAAGCACGTGCTGGTCATGAAGCCGCTGACGACGCGTGCCGATCAGGCGGAAGAGCTCTGCGCGCTCGCCGAGCGGCAGGGCGTACTGGTCGCGGTCGACCACACCTTCGTGTTCACGCCGGCGGTGCGCAAGATGCGCGAGCTGGTCGACCGGGGCGAGATCGGCGACCTCTACTACTTCGACTCTGTGCGGATCAACCTCGGGTTGTTCCAGACCGACGTCAACGTGATCTGGGATCTCGCGCCGCACGACGTGTCGATCATGGATTATCTGATCGGCAAGGATCCGGTTGCGGTTTCGGCGGCGGGCGCGTCGCACGGCGGCAGTCCGACAGAGAACATCGCCTACGTGACCGTCCGCTACGCCGGGTCGCTGCTCGGGCACATCCACGTCAACTGGCTCGCGCCCGCCAAGGTGCGGCGCACGATCGTGGGCGGCTCCAAGCGGATGCTGATCTACGACGACATGGAAGCGAGCGAGAAGCTGAAAGTGTACGACAAGGGGTTTTCGGTGTCCTCGTCGGCGGAAAGCGATTACCAGCTCCTGATCAACTATCGCACCGGCGACATGCACGCGCCGCAGCTCGAGACGCGCGAAGCGTTGGCGATCGAAGTCGACAACGTGCTGCGGGCGCTGGACGGCAAGGAACCTCTCGTTGCCGACGGCCGCGCCGGGTGGCGGGTCGTGCGGATCCTGGAAGCGGCGCAGCGATCGATCGCCGAGGGCGGGTCGGCGACCCGGATCGAGGCGCCGCAGCGGGCACCGACGCCCAACGCATGAATCGGCGGTCGCATGAGGATGCCGGGCAGTTCGTGCGGATCGCCGACGATGTCCGGCTGGGGCGCGACGTCAGGATTCACGGGTTCGTGAATCTGTACGGCTGCGAGATCGGCGATGAGACGTCGATCGGCACGTTCGTGGAGATCCAGAAGGGCGCGAAGGTCGGCGCCCGCTGCAAGATCCAGAGTCATACTTTCATCTGTGAAGGGGTCACGATCGAGGACGAAGTGTTCATCGGTCACAACGTTAATTTCCTGAACGACCGCTATCCGGCGGCGACGCGGAGCGACGGACGGCGCAAAGACGAAACGGATTGGCAGCTCGAGCGCACGCTGGTGAAGCGCCGGGCCGCGGTGGGGACTGGGGCGATTGTGCTCCCCGGAGTAACCATTGGCGCAGGGGCCATGATTGGAGCCGGGGCGGTTGTAACGGCGGATGTGGCGGATGGCGTGACAGTTGTGGGAAATCCTGCCCGGGTAGTGTCGAACGGAAGCAACGTTCAACCTTAGCGAGTTGTTGTGGTATTGCGTTTTTCGCCTATTTTATAAGATTAGATGAAACGGTATACGTGACGATGCAATTCGCTAAGCACCTGTTGAATAAAGATTTCAAATAACCAGATCCAGAACAGAATAGCCAGCTCCACTACGTAGTCAAAAGGCTCACTTCTTGCCTTAGGAGCGAACCCGCGGCGTAAAGCGCCGCACCGCGCGGGGGGCGCGGAGAGTCGTCGTCGGCTGGACCGCCTCCCCACCACGATCACTCGAGGGAACGTCGAGTCGGGACCGGATCCTCAGGCGCCGGCCGCGACCTCGTCTGCGAAACGCTCGATGACGTTCTGGGGACGAATGACCGGCCTGGCAGCCGCCGTAGTGGCGACGGCGTGCCTGACTGATCCGACGGCTCCCGCCGCTTACCGGCTGGAAGTGCGTCCCGATACGATCCGGTTCGTGGCGCTGCGGGACACGGTGCGTCCCCTGATCCTCGAGCACCACGGCAGCGTAGGCCCCTCTCCACTTTTCATCGCCACTTACGAAATCCTCGATACCAGCATCGCTACGAACACCTCCGGACTCATCATGTCCCGTGGTGCGGGGTCGACGCGTCTCGTGGTCCGTTCGCCTCACGGCGCCAGCGACACGGCCGTCGTGCTGGTGTCGCAGGCCATCGCCAGGCTACATGCGCTGCGAGACACCGTCACGCTCGGGGCGCTTGAAGCGCTGGAGCCGCTGGAAGTTGTGGCGACCGATCCATTGGGTTCGGAGATCGAGCATGTCAGCCTCCGGTACGCTGTCCAGGACACGGTGATCGCCACCGTGACGGATTCCGGAGCAGTTCGCGCGCGGGCGAACGGAATCACGACCGTTACGGTGACGGGCAACGATCAATCCGCCGCGATCGTCGTGCACGTGGCGCAACGGGTCACACAGATTTCCACGGCCGTCGATACACTGCGGTTCACATCGTTAGGTGAGACGCAACTCGTTCCTGCCCAGCCGCTCGACTCCCTGGGGTACCCGGTGATGGAGGCGGCCACTTCGATCACGGTATCCGACACCAGCATTCTGGCGGTGGACTCGCTCTCGATTCGATCCAAACGGAACGGGGAAGCCCACGTGCACTTCGTCGCCGGGGGAATCGCGTCCGATCTGGTCGCGCTGGTGGGCCAGGTCCCGTACCGAATCGCGGCACAGTTGGCGGACACACTTGCGATTCAGTCGCTGTTCCGGGACTCGTTGATTCCGGTGTCCTGCACGATTCGCGATCGCAACGGTTTCGAAGTCGCTGGTGTCCCAACGGTCGCACCCTCGAGTGCGGGGCGCTGGATCGGGACGACCTGCGATGCTCTGCGGGTCCGAGAATCTGGATTCGACACCCTCCGCATCGCGTCCGATAGCCTCACCGCCGAGCTTCCAGTCGTGCTGGCGGTGCGACCGATCGTCGGCCCGGTAACGCCTCTCGTGGTAGACCAGATGCCCGGCAACACGTCGGTGTGGGCTCCCTCCGCGCGCCGCAATTCACTGGGCCAGTTCGAAGTGTACTTCACCGGATACACGACCATCGTCGATTCGACCGGTCAGCAACCGGGCGACCTGTATCGACTCGTCTCGGACGACGGGCAGCAGTTCTCCTATGACGGCGTTGTTCTCACACACGACGCGAACACTTGCGATCTGAACGGCTCGGGGATCGAGAACATCGCTATTTCGCCCCGCGCGGACGCGCCCGGCTGGAGGATGTTCTACTCTGGAGGCAGCTTCGGGTGTTACGGATGGCAGGTTTTTTCCGCCGTGTCCACGGATGAACGGACCTGGACGAAGGAGCCGGGTGTCCGCGTGAGTAACGGCGGTTCGCTGCCCCCCGACGCACCGGTCACTCCACCCTGGCCCGCCGGTGAGGGCATCGTAACCGACCAGTTGCCGGACGGCACCTGGCGCATGACCGTCGGGACGTATGAGCCGATCACGCCTCCGGAGAACAAGTTCCAGATCACCGAATGGCACTCCAGCGATCAGTTGCAGTGGTCCTACGTCCGCACTCTGGTGACCACCCGGCAGCTGTCGGCGGAAGGGCAGCGCTCGGCCTACAGCCCCACGCTGTCTGAGATCGCGCCAGGGGTGTGGCGCATGATTTTCACGGCAGACGACCTCAATCAGCCGAACGGTCGCAGCCGGTTGTGGAGCGCCGTGAGCACGGACCGTGTGACGTGGCAGGTGGAAGGGCAGATTCTCGGGGCACCCGGTGTGCAGTACTTTTATAGCGCCTTGGTCGGTGACCGCCTGTTCACGATTCAGGCTCCGCAGGCCCCGACTCCTTGGTCGACGACGCTGGTTGACCTTACCGTTGTGCAGCCTTGATGGGGACGCAGCCCGGACCGAATGCCTCGATCGCTAACGGCCGCTCCGAAGACCACCGTTCCATTTCTCGACCTCGTCGCTCCCCACCGGGCACTGGAGGCTGAGCTCGTCACGGCGTTCCGGCGAGCTTTGGAGAGCGCGAGCTTCGTGGGCGGGGTGGAGGTAGCGGCGTTCGAGCGGGAGTTCGCGGCGTTCATCGGAAGTCCCGGCGCAGTGGCGGTCAACAGTGGCACCGACGCCCTGCGCTTTGCGTATCAGGCGCTCGGGGTCCGCCCCGGTGACGAAGTCATCACAGTTCCCAACACCTTCATCGCGACGACTGAGGCGTTATCGCAAGCGGGCGCCACGATCCGGTTCGTCGAGGTTCGGGAAGACACGCTGACGATCGATCCCGAGGCCGCTGCCGCCGCCGTGGGTCCGCGCACGGTGGGCATCGTACCCGTGCACCTCTATGGCCAGATGGCGGAGATGGCTCCGCTGCTCGACCTGGCTGCTCAGCGCGGATTGTGGATCGTCGAGGACGCCGCCCAAGCCCATGGTGCGAGTGACCAGGGGCGTCACGCGGGGACGCAGGGTGCGTTGGGGGCATTCAGCTTCTATCCCGGGAAGAATCTCGGCGCCTGTGGGGAAGGCGGCGCCGTGGTGGCGCCATCCGAGGCGCACCGCGCGACCGTCCGACGGCTGCGGGAACACGGTCAGTCGAGCAAGTACGTGCACGAAACGGAAGGGTACAACGGGCGGATGGACGCCATCCAGGCGGCGTTTCTCCGTATCAAGCTGCGCCACCTCTCCGAATGGAATGCCGCCCGGCGCCGGGCCGCTGAGCTGTATCGCAAAGCCTTGGTCGACGTGCCGGGGGTCCGCCTCCCCGTCGAACGCCCCGGGGCGGTCCACGTGTATCACTTGTTCGTCATCCGGGCGGAACGGCGCGACGCCCTGCAGCAGCATCTCGCAGCGCGCGGGATCGGAACCGGACTGCACTACCCGGTGCCGCTGCACCTCCAGGCTGCATATTCCGGGCTCGGTCTCGGCGCGGGATCATTCCCGGTCACGGAAGCGGCAGCGCGAGATATTCTGTCGTTGCCGATGTTCCCCGAGCTCACCGCCGACCAGATCGGCATCGTCGCCGACGCCATCCGCGAATTCTACCGGTCATGACGGCGCCGGTGGCGCTGTTCTTCGGCACGCGTCCAGAGGTCATCAAGGCGAGCATCCTGCGAGAGGCGCTCGCCGGCATCGGCCCCGTTCTGGCGATCGACTCGGGGCAGCACTACGACTATCAGATGCATCAGGTGCATTACGATCAACTCGCCGTGCGCGCGCCGGACGCCTTTCTCGACGTCGGTGCGGGCACGCACGCCGCGCAGACCGCGGCGCTCTTGACGGCGTGCGAGGCGTGGCTGAAGACGAATCCGGTGCGGCTCGCGGTCGTAATCGGGGACACCAACACGACGCTGGCGTGTGCGCTCGCCGCGGCCAAACACCGCGTGCCAGTCGCTCACGTCGAGGCCGGGCTGCGGTCGTCGGATCGTCTGATGGCGGAGGAAATCAACCGACGCATGGTGGACGCTATGGCGCACTGGCTATTCGCGCCCTGCGCACGCGTTGCGGACACGCTGCGGCGCGAGCATCCTGATGCGGAGGTGACCGAAAGCGGTGACGTTGCGTACGATGTGCTCTGTCGCGCGCTCCCGCTGGCTCCGCCGGTCGACTCCGTCGCCGGGTACCAGGCGAGCTGGGGTGGGGAATTCGTCTACTGCACGCTCCACCGGGCCGAGCTGGTGGACGCGCCCGGGCGACTGCGTCACGTGATGGATGGCCTCTCCCGCTCGCCGCTGCCGGTCCTGTTGCTCGCGCACCCGAGGACGGGGGCTGCGTTGGACCGAAGCGACATCCGCTTGGGGGACCGGATCCATCGTTCGGGGCCGATCGGCTACCTCGAGAGTCTGGCGCTGGCTCAGCGGGCCGCCGTCGTGGTGACCGACTCTGGTGGATTGCAACGCGAAGCCTACTGGCTCGGCCGACCGTGCATTACGGTGCGGGAGGAGACGGAATGGGTGGAGACGGTGGAGCGAGGCGCTAATCGCCTCGTGCCGCCGGAAGCGGCGTCCCGGCTTGGTGCCGAAATCGCGGCGGCGCAGATACGGGCGACGAATTGGGATCGCAGCGTATACGGCGATGGCGGTGCGGCGCGGCGCATCGCCGCGCGACTCGCGGGCGCCTAGCCGTCCGCGAGCAGCCGTTCGTAGGTCCCGATCAGACGATCCCGCTCTCGATCCCACGAGATGTCCTTCACGTCCGCCTGTGCCTGTGCCGCGCGGGCGCGACGCTCCTCGGCGCTCGCCCCGGCGAATCGGGCGACCGTCCGGGCGAGGCTTGCCGGATCCCCCGGCGTCCAGAACCACGCCGCGTCGCTGCGCAGATACGCCGCATAGCTCGGCAGACTCGCGGCCAGAACCGGCACGCCGAGGTGCACGTACTCCAGCAGCTTGTTGGACAGAGAGTAGCGGGTCATGGCGTCGAGGCGCGTGGGAACGACACCAGCGTCGGCGTTGGTGAGCCGTTCCCGCAGGGCCTTTGCGGGGATCGGGTCCTCGAACGTGACTGCGCCGCCGACCCCGAGGTCCACCACCAACCGCAACAGGGCATTTCGCTCCGGACCATCGCCGAGAATGGTGAAGTGCGCCTGCACACCCTCTCGAATGGCGCGCGCCATCCCCCTGATCGCGATATCGAGTCCGTAGAGATGGGTGAGTGTCCCGTGATAGATGAGGGCGAGGCGACCATCGGTTGGCTTGCGACCATCGGGCACGCGGAGCGGGCCCAGCTCGCCGGGATCCGCCGAGTTGTGCACGAGGACGATGCGTTCCCCACCGCGTCGGCCGGGCTCGCGGGTAGCGAGCAACTCCGCGATCGGACGGTTGACTGTGACAGTCACGTCTGCCCGGCGCCGAGCCTTTCGCTCGATCAGGCGTGCGATCGAATAGACCACCCGGCCGACAAGGCCCGGGTACTTGGCGAGTACGAACTCTGGGAAGATTTCGTGCAAATCGAGGATGACGCGCGCACCCCGCCGCCGGGCCGGCGTGGCGGCCCACACGAGGAAGTCGGGGAGGGTGTGGACGTGGACGATGCGTACGCGTTGAAGGCGTGCATCGGTCGCGAGGAGGCGCCGGCAGCGCCACACGAAGGCGAGGTACTCGGAGAGGTAGCGGACCGGCCCGCCTCGGCTCTTCGCGCCGGGCAGGCGGAGGACATGGAGTGGTCCGATGACCTCCTCTGTCGCTTCACCGGCGCCGCGAAGGGCCACGACGGCGACAGCACGGCCAGTCACTGCGGCGGCCATGGCTTCCCGCTTCACCCGGACGTCCGACGGGAAGTACGTGTGGGCGAGGTGGACGATTTCCACCTGCTGGGTCGCCGTCATTGACTGAAACATACGTCCACGCTGGAGTCCTTCGCCGGGATCGCGTAAGTTCCTCTCTGCATGATGCGCCACCTCGCGGTACCAGCCATCGTCGGTGCGTTGACGCTTTCGGCTCCCGTCTTTGCCATTTCCTCCGACAGTGCCGTTCCCCCAACACATTGGATCCTCGCCTATCCGGGGACCGCCAAAGGCGGAATGGGAACGCCGTACAGCGTCGACGACTTCGTCCGGTTGCTCGGAGGGGTCGACTCGACCGGCCGCGTCACGTCATGGTTGAGTACCGGCGTGATCTTCCTGCAGCTGTACGCGGCCTCCGGACACACCTTCACGACATGGATCGGTGGAACGCCTGCCACCGGTGCGGACTGGCGGGAGTACCTGGATTCGATCATCGGACCAGGCGGCGCCATGGCGCGCCTCGACTCGGCCGCGAGTGTGGTCGAGTCCACAGCGGGTGCGTTGGGGGCGGCAATTCCGGTGGCCATCATGATCCCGTATCCGGAACCGAGGTCGGACTCGCTCGTGTTTGCGGGGGCCACTTACTCTTACCGCTCCGCAACCGGGCGCATCGCGGCAGCCGGCGCGTACGTTGACGCCGGCGCCCAGCAATTCGCGCAGGCTCGATTTCGGCACCTGAGACTCGATGGGTTCTATTGGCTGAGCGAGAGCGTTTCGCCGGCCGATCAAGAGGTTGTGGTCGGTGTCGCAGAATGGGTACACCGCGACCGGTTGCGCTTTCTCTGGATTCCTTTCTACACGGCTCCCGGGGAGGCGCGATGGCGCGAGCTGGGGTTTGACGAGGCCTGGCTCCAACCCAACTACTTCTTCAATCTCAGCGTGATGCCGGGCCGCGTGGATTCGGCCGCGAGCCGCGCGCGATCCGAAGGGCTGGGTATCGAGGTCGAGTTCAATTCGCGGCTCTTCACCGACACTCGCTACTGCGGGCGACTCGATCCCTATCTCCGCATGTTGGAAGACACGATCTTTGCGGGACGATCGATCGCGCTCTACGACGGACAGGGGGCTCTGATTCGCCTGTCGCGCAGCGCCGATCCTCGCGACCGCATGACCTACGCTCGATTGGTTCGCGCGCTCACGCGGCATGACGGGCGGTAGCCCGGGCGAGAGCGACTCGCCGCGGATCCTCGTTGCGACGAACATGTATCCCACCGCGGGCGACCCCGCACGGGGAGCTTTCGTCCAGGCGCAGGTGGAGGCGCTGTCCGCCCGGGGCAGCGCGGTTCGCGTCTTTCACGTCCGCGGTGACCGCCAAGCGGGGAAATACGCAGCCGCAATCGGCCCGTTGCGGGAGGCGGTCCGGTCATGGGATGCGGACGTCGTCTTCGCGTTCTACGGTCTGATGGGGTGGATCGCGATCTGGCAGCCCGCGCCTGTCGTGCTGTCCCTTGCTGGCGATGACGTCCTGGGGACGCCCGATGGGCGCGGCGGCATCACCGTGCGCAGCCGCCTGGGGGTCTTCCTGACCCAGTGGGCGGCTCGACATGCGGCAGCCGTATGCGTGCAGAGCGAGGAAATGCGACGCCGTCTTTGGGGGAAGGGACTGCGAGAGCGAGCCAGGGTGATCCCGTACGGTGTGGATCACTCGCGCTTCGCGCCGGGACCACAGCGGGACGCACGGACTCGCCTCGATCTGCCGCTCGATCCCCCGCTCGTCATCTTCCCCAATACACCAGAGGAAACGCGGAAACGCCTCCCCCTCGCGGAAGCAGCGATGGTGCTCGTCCGAGCGGAGTTTCCCACCGTGCTGTTTCGCGTGGTGGCGCGGGTTCCCCATGGCGTGATGCCGGACTACTACCGCAGCGCCGATTGCTGTCTTCTGACCTCGGAGTGGGAAGGCTCGCCCAACGTCGTAAAGGAAGCCCTACTCAGCGGTGTGCCGGTGGTGAGCACCGACGTCGGCGATGTCCGGCAGTGGGTGCGTCTCTCGATGGCGAGCCTCATCGCGGAGCCGAGCGCGGCGAGCGTGGCCAACGCGGTGTGTCGCGTGTTGCGTGAGCGCCGCCGCGAGAACCCTGCTCCCTTCATCGAGGCCTTTTCCAGTGGGGCGATCGCCGGTCGGATGATGACCATCTTTCGCGCCGTTCGGCCGGCGAGGAGGAACTAACGCCATGTGCGGCATCGCCGGGGTGCTGGCGTCGGAGGAATCCCATGCGGTGCCCGCCACAGCGGCTCGCTTGACGGCGGCGTTGGCCCACCGAGGTCCAGATGCGGAGTGGTTTTGGACCGATCGGTGTGCGGCGGAAGGGCGGGTGCCGCGAGCGGGGCTGCCGGAATCGACACGGCTCGCGTTGGGACATCGGCGCCTGAGTATCGTCGACTTGAACACCGGCGATCAGCCGATGAGCAACGAGGACGGCACGGTGTGGGTGGTCTTCAACGGGGAGATCTACAATTCTCCGGACTTGCGTCGGGAGCTGGAGCGCGATCACGAATTCCGAACGCAGTCGGACACGGAAGTCCTGGTCCACGGGTGGGAAGCGTGGGGTCCCGACATGTTGGGTCGTTTGAACGGCATCTATGCGTTCGCGTTGGTGGATCGGCGCGGATCTTCTGGTGCGCCGTCGGTGTGGCTGGCTCGCGATCCCGTCGGCGCGAAACCGTTGTACTTGGGCGCAACAGACGGGCTGCGGTGGTTCGCGAGCGAGCTGGCCGCGGCGCGCACGGCCGGATTGCTGCGGAGCGGCTTGCGGTCCGAGTCGCTCGCCGAGTTTCTCGTGTACCGGTTCGTCCCCTCACCGGGCACTGTGTACGCGAGCGCATGGAAGGTGCCGCCGGGACACTATTGCCGCCTGGATGGGACCGCGGCACAACCGACATTCGAACGGTTCGCTCCGAGATTCCGCACGACCCCTCTCCCGTCGTCATCGGACGATTGGGTAGCGGCGATTCGTTCGGGGCTCGACGCCGCCGTTCGGCGCCAGTTAATGTCCGATGTCCCGCTCGGCACGCTCTTGTCCGGGGGCATCGACTCAACCGCGGTTTCGCGGTGCATGCGGGATGCCCTCCCCGAGCCGCCGCTGGCGTTCGCGATCGGGCTGGAGGACGGTTCCGCCAATCCGGAGCTCGAGGAAGCGCGGCGCTCCGCCGCCGCCCTCGAGCTGCCCCTCATTGCCTGCTCGGTATCGGAACAGGAGTTTCTCGCGGCGTGGCCGGCGAGTATCCAGGGCATGGGAGAGCCGATCGCCAATTCGGGACTGCTGCTGGTGGGGCTGCTCTGTCAACGGGTGCGGCAAGATCGCAAGGTCGTGCTGAGTGGACAGGGAGCAGATGAACCACTCGGCGGGTATCCCCGTCACGTCGCCGAGCGCTGGTATCCCCTCGCGCGGCGTCTGGGCGGGGTGTTGCAGCTCGCGCCAGACCGCCTGGCTGCCGGTGACCGGTTGCAGCGCCTGCGTCGCATGGCAGGACAATCGGATCGCTCGCGACGTTTCACCGAACTGCTCGCGGTCATGAGCCCGGCCGAGGCCGTGCGCCTGACGGGTCTCGATCTCGACCCCGACGCCCTGGCCGGGCCGGTACGACGCTGGCTGGATCAGGATGCCGAAGTGGACTCCGTGAACGCGCTGCTCCGTGTGGACGCACGGCTGTCCCTGGCCGACGACCTCCTGCTGGTGGCGGACGCGATGTCCATGGCGTCCTCGGTGGAGTTGCGGGTGCCGTTTCTCGATCTCGAGCTGCTTGCGTTGTTCGATGCGATGCCCAGCCGCTACAAGATTTCCAGTCTGGGCGAGCGCAAGTGGCTGTACCGTCGATCCGTCGCCCCGTTGCTGCCCGGTGCGATTCGCTCGTCCCTCGTGGGGTGGCGAGCGCGGACAGGCCGCAAGCTGGGCTTCACGACTCCGCTCGACACCTGGTATGCCACCTGGCTGCAACGCGAAGCCACGTCCTACCTCACGGGAAACCAGGCCCGCCTCCCGGCCTTCGTGAATGCAGGCGAACTCGGCAACGTCGTCGCCGAAGCCAGGCGGGCATCTGGCCGGAGGCACCGCCAGCTGCTCGGACTGTTCGTGCTCGAGACGTGGCTTCGCTCCGCCGTGCAGTGAGTCGGCCGGTTGTCGTCGATGCGCGCATGCTTGCTTACCCGCTCACCGGGATCGGGCGCTACGCCCTCGAATTCCTGACTGGTCTGGTGCGGCAAGTGCCCGCGGAGTGGGTTTTGCTGAGCCACGCGGCTGTCCCCGAATCGATCAAGGCGAGAGTAGGCGAAAAGGTGCGATGGGTGGAAGGCGATGGGCGGGGGCGGGCAGAGCCGTGGATTCAGCGTCGCGCCACGACGGAGCTGCGCCGAACGGGCGCGCATCTGTTTCTGGGCCTCGCCAACAGCGTGCCGCTCTGGCGTCCGCTGGGCGTGCGCTACGCGCTCGTCGTGTACGATCTCACGTTCCTCGTCGTCCCCCGCTGGACAGCGTTGCAGGATCTCGTGAAAGGCTGGCTGGTCAACCTACCCGCGATCCTGCGGGCGGATGTCGTATTGACGATCTCGGCCGCGGTTCGGGACGATCTGATGCGGCGGTTCTCGTGGCTCGAGCGTCGCAGCGTGGCGTTGCCGCCAGCCGGCACTGTTCTCACTCGGGGTCCGGGCCTGCCGCGGGAGGCCCGCAGTGGATTCATCGCGGTCGGCGCCCATCCTCGCAAGAACACGCCACTCCTGCTGCAAGCCTACGCCCGTCTTCCAGCCGACGTGCGGCAGCAGCACCCGCTCTTCATCATCGCTCGGAACCTGACGCCGGAGATCGCGGGGCTGGTCGATCGGTTGGGAGTCGCTTCTCAGGTTCGCTTGCTTCCACACGCAAGCGATGGCGAGCTGGCGGAGATGTACCAGCGCGCGGTCGCCCTGGTATATCCGTCGCGATACGAGGGGCTCGGGCTCCCGGTCGCGGAAGCGCTCCTGGCCGGCCTGCCCAGTGTGGTCCCTCCCGGGACACCAATGGCGGACTTCCTTTGTGGTGGCGGTGTCGTGCTCGGCTCGGTCACGGTGGCGGAGGTGGCGCAGGCGATGCAACGACTCGCCACCGATATCCCATGGTGGGTGGCGTGTGCCTCCGCCGCCGGGACGGCCGCCGCGTCATTGCGCTGGGATCGCGTTACGGAGGTCGCGCGCACGGCGTTGCAGCTCGTTTAGGCTCGGTACACCAGAAACATGCACAGGCCAGCGCCAAAGCAGAGCGCGGCGACCCACCATGTCCAGGCCCGTGGTCCGAGCCCAGCGACACTGCTCTGCCACATCGTGTTCGCCGACTCCGTGCCGACGATGGCGAACGCAGCGCCGAGCGGCCCCGTGGTGGGGATGAGGAGGGCAACGAGAGCGGCATTCGTGATCAGGTTGACGATGCCGATTCGCATCACGGTCTTGAACCGTCCGCGCCCGTAGAGGTGGGCCGTCAAGATGCCGTTGAGGAACATCGGCGGGAGCGCAAAGGCGAGCACCTGTGTCGTCGCGACGGCGCCCCGGTACTGTTCGCCCAGGGCCACGGGCAAGAGCGAGGCGCCCGCGATGATCGCCCCGGCAATGGCCAGTGTGAGGAGCGCAAGCCGGCCGAGTAGATGATCGAGCAACGCGGTGGCGCTCCCTGCATCGCTTCCGGCCGCATCGAGTCGCGCGGTGACCGCGAAGGCGGACGCAGAGACCGCCGCGGCCGCCATCAGAAATGCTTCAACCACCCGGTACGACACGCCGTACTGCGCCACCGCGGTCGCTCCCCACGACACCGCCAACACTCCGACCCCCAGCCGTCCGTAGGCCGTCGACATCACATTGACTGCACCTACCGGCCACGATTCACGGAGCGCTTCCCAGGCGGACCATGCAGGAGGAGCCGCACTCGACGTGTCGCGTGGGTGCATTGCGTAACCCAGCTGGATACCGCCACCAACCAGGTCGGCCAATCCGACGGCCAAAGCGGTCAGTGTGTCCGAGTGGGTGAGGATCGCGGTACCGGCGACTCCGCCGCAGAACAGCACGCCGGCAACCGCCTGGTAGGGGACGAGGCGCGGGGCCTCGAGTCGGGCCGTCGCCAGAGCCTGAACGGATCCCGCGGCGGCCAGGCCGAACACTCCGAGCGCGAGACCGGCCGTGACGACGGAGGACTGCCGGCCGCCCGTGATCCAGGCGGCTGCGATCGCCACCACGACCACCAGCAGGGCGATCCGCGTCTTGAGTCCGATGGTTCGTTTCAGCTCTTGGCGACCGCCGGCGGGACTCGGGGCGACACGGCGGATCAAGCGAGTGTCGAGTCCGGCCTCGGTAGCGACCCGGAGCAACTCGTAGGCCGCGAGGCCGGTCGCAACAATACCGAACGTGGCGGGACCGAGGAATCGTGCGGCGAGCAGAATTCCCCCAGCGCGGCTCAGGCGTGCCAGGAGGGTTCCGGCGAGTTGACCAGCGGAATTCCACCACAGCTGCGATCGCCACCGGACATGCGAGGAGGGAGATGTCTGATCCGGTTCGGTGGTGCCGGTCATGGCAGGCGCAAGCTAGTGGTGACGCGCGGGCTGGGGAAGCTATAGTGGTGTCGTGACCACCAGCGGTGAAGCAGGAATAGCGGTTGGCAGGCCGGCCGAGGGGATACTGACCCGATCGGTTGTCTGGTTGGCGGCGGTGGCCGGACTGGCGGTCGGGGCGGTGATCTGGCCGCGGATCGCCGGCGTGGCCGCGCTCGTCCTTCTGGTTGCGTTCGTATGGACCCACCCGCGTGCCGCCCTCCACACCCTGTCCTTTGCGGCGCTTGCGGTCCGACCGTCGCTCGATCGGTTCAGCGAACGCCAGCTGGGACTTGGACCGTTTGCGCTCCAGCCGGCGGTGATCTTCGGCGGCCTCGTCCTCGCTGCCGGTGTCGTGCTGGCCCTGCGCCGCGCACACGACGGACGGCGTCTCTGGCCCGATGCCGACCTCCTGCGGACGCACGTATGGCTCGCTGCCGCCTACGGCATTATGGCGTTGGCGGGATCCTGGCTGTACGGCGCCGAGGGCGTGAATCAAGCTGTGCGTGAGGTGCTGCGCGTCGGGAGCGTCGTTGCCGCATTCCTCGTCATGTACTGGTGGCTCGACGAGGAGCCGCGGGCCATCGGGCGGGCCTGGATGTACCTGGCATTGGGCGCAGTCCTCCCCCTTCTGGTTGCCATGGAACAGCTCGTCACCGGCACCGGTTTCATAGAGCCGGACGGCACGCTCCGGCTCCAGGGAACCTTCTCCCACCCGAACTCTTTCGCGCAGTACCTGATCCCGCTCATCTGCGCACTGGTGGCGGGCCAGGGTCGGCGGTCGTGGCGCATGGGGCTCGCCGTCGCATTGTCAGTCGTGGTGGCGCTCACCTATAGTCGGACGGCCATCCTGGCGCTTGCGGCTGCGCTTCCGATCGTTCTCGTACTGGAAAGCCGGCTGGACGCCCGGCACGCGGCGCGCGTCGTACTCGCGTTGATCTTCATTGGCGGAGCGATCTGGCTGTTGGCTGGCGGAATGATCACGCGGCGTTTCGCAGGAGTTGCATTCGACGGCGCGAGCGTGCAGGACGCGCTCGCGGGCCAATCGGAGAACTCGTTTCAGTGGCGCGTGATCAATTGGGCCGGTCTCGTGCTGCTCGGCCTCAATCACCCGTGGTTCGGCCACGGAGCGGGAATGACCACGGTATTGAATCCGCTCGTCAATGACAACAACGGCGTACCCTTCAACGCACACGACGATTACGTCCGATTCTTCTTCGAAGGTGGCGTCACGGCGCTCGCGTGCTACATGATCTACCAGGGGCTCTTGATCTGGTGGGTGCTGCGCCGCTCACGGGTTGTCACGGCGGAACGGCGCGGCGCGGCGCTGGCACTTGGCGGGTCGCTGTGCGGGATGACGTTCCTGACGGCTGGGACGACGGAGCTGTCCCTGCACACGGCCAATCTCTACGTGCTCTACGGCCTCCTGGCGATCGCCAGCATCGATCGTCGTTCAGTTTCCCCCTGATCCGGGCGGCAATAGCAGGAGTCTACTAAACGCCAGGGCCATGCCAATCATGAGCCCGAGTACCACGGCCAGACGTCGGTTGGGCCACGACCGCTTCACGGGGAGGAGCGGTGGATCGACCGCGCTGATCACCGGCGTATTGCGAATCTCCTGAAGCCCGGCTTGCTCGGCCTGCATGCGAAGCTGCACGTATACCTGCTGGGCCATGTCCACGGCACGTTTTAGGCGCCCCTCTTCCATCTGCAGATCGGGACTGTTCACGAAGCTCCGGTTCCGCTGGTAAAATGCGGCCAGGGTATGGTCTGCTGAATCGAGACCTTGCCGGGCTTCCGCCGCCCGCCCTTCCGTAAAGGCATGCTCGGCGGCCGCCCGAGCTTGCCGCAGTTCGATGTTGGCTTGATTTAGGTCCGCCAGAGTCGTATCTGCGAGCGCCTTCGCCAGTTCCGGCGAGCGGGCTTCGATCGAGAACCGCACGACATTCGTGCGTGTGTTGACGTCAACCTGGA
This sequence comes from Gemmatimonadales bacterium, assembly GCA_035491895.1. GTDB lineage: Bacteria > Gemmatimonadota > Gemmatimonadetes > Gemmatimonadales > GWC2-71-9 > DASTHG01. Next base: position 48,428 of record DATJJY010000124.1, on the reverse strand, counting down.
ACGCGGTCCGCAGTCTCTTCACCGTGCGAAAATCACGGAGTGCAGCCGAATCGTCGTCAAATCCATAGATCGTGGCCAGCGAGATGAGCCGTCCACGGTACGGAAAGCGTGCCTGCGCGACACGCCGCAGCACGGCGTCCGTTGTGATGAGATCGCCGAAGAACTGCGGGCTGTTCTGCGGATTGCCGACGGGGAGATTTCCGAGTTGTGAGGCGAGCCCGGCGAGCGCACCGGTGAGCTGAGTTTGCGCACTGACTTCGGCCTGGAAGGCGGCGCCGGACCGGTAGTACGATGGCAGCATCAGGGCGGCGGCCGCGGCCACGCCCCCGCCGAGGAGCGTACTCCCAAGGACGAACTTCCAGTGTGTGCGCGCGCGACGAATCAGGTCGCGGGCGGTCGTGTACCACGGTGGCGGAGGCAGGTCGCTCACAGCTTGGTGGCGACGACAGCGATGGTCACCGCACTCGCCAGAATCTGAGCGATGGCGCCAAGCAGTGCCACGTAATCGGTCTTGTGCGCGGTCGGGTCCTCCGCCGGCACGAACACCTCGGAGCCCGGACCTGGTTTCGGATCGCCATGAAACAGTCCGTGGCCGCGGGACCGCACCTCTCCATTCGCGAAGCGCACACTCACCGCGCCCCTGTCCGCTCGCTGCGTAAACCCACCGGCAGCGCTGAGGTAGTAATTCAGATCAGCGCCCCGGCGCCACAAGACGCTCCCCGGGGAGTTGACGGCGCCGCTCACCTTCACGCTCGGCTGGTATTCGGGGAGAAAGATCGAGTCGCCCGGCTGAAGGACCAGATTGGCGGACGTTCCGGTCTCTCGCAACGCCCGGGCCAGATCGACGTTCATCCGCCCCACATCATTTTGGCTGCGGATGAACCGGATGCCGTCGGGGTACGCCTGCTGCGTGAGACCACCCGCGCGGGCAATCACTTCGGAGAGACGGTCGCTCTTCGTCTGCAGTGAGTAAACGCCAGGATAGCGGACTTCTCCGAGCACCGTCACCGTGCGCTGGAAGTCAAAGTCGGGTTGCCGGAGTATGAGCACATTGTCAAACGGCTCGAGCGCCACCTCGGGCGCGCCGCTCGCGGCGAACGGCAGGCCCGGTGGACCGATGTAATGGCCCAGCGAATCGCGATCGATCAGATACGTCGAATCGAGCGACACGCGAACCGTCGTCGCCAACTGACCTGCAGAGCGATCGGTCGGCAGCCTGGCCACCTCGGCCTCTTTCAGATACGCTCCGATCCGTGGACCTCGCGCGAGCAACATCAGGTCGCGTAAAGTCATCCCCGGACGCCACGGAAATACTCCGGGCTTGTTCACCATGCCGGCGATGCCGACGGTGTACTGAGCGACCCGTGGAGGCAGGGAATCCACCACGACCGAGTCGCCATCCTCGAGCGTCACCGTCGGAACGGCGACGTTGCCGACGGCGGGGTTGTCCGTGTCCGCCGGAGCTAGGGCGACATCGACGACCCCACGCGCCAGGGGCGGCTGCCGCCGCTCGGCGATCGGGAGGAAACGAAAGATGGTGACACGCTTGAGCTCGGCGTCGGGCCGAAAGCCTCCGGCAGCACTTAAGAGGTCCACCAGCTTCTCGCCCGGCTTGATGGCGTAAATGGCGGGTCGACTCACCGCGCCCGTCACCTGCGCGCGCATCCCGTGTGCCGGCACAAACACCACATCGCCGGTCTCGAGCCGCTTATCGCGATGCGTATCGCCACTCAGGAGGTAGTCGTACAAATCGAGCGTATCGACAATACGTCCGTCACGCCGGATCAACACCTGGCGCATGTCGGCGCGCTCCGTTACACCACCGGCGGCATAGAGGGCGGTGAGGGCTGTACCCAGGGAACTGATCTGGTAAGCTCCTGGTTGATTCACCTCGCCAGTGGCATAGACCTGGTTCGCCCGGACGTTGGCCACGGTGACGTCGAAGTGCGTCGTCGGATTGGATCGACGCACACCTGAGTACACACGACCCAGACGGGTGTAGAGCAGCGTGCGGAGCTGATCGAGGGTGATGTTCGAAACAAACACCTGCCCGACCTGTGGGATGAGAACAAACCCCTCGCGTGTCACCGACAACGTGTAGGACAGCTCCACATCTCCGGTGAGAATCAACACGAGCTGGTCTCCGGGCCCCAGCTTGTAGTCGGGCGGGACGGGACCCGATAGCAGGGGCAGAAACTGCGTCGTTGTTCGCCGGAAGGCGTCGACGCCGAACACCTGGTTCGCCGATTCCGGTTGCGCACTCGCTGCACGCACCGCGCGGATGAATCCGGTGTCGATCGGCAAATTCACGAGGTTCACGGAGAGGGGCTGCAGACCGATCGCCTGTATCGCCGCTACCTGATCGACGGAGATGCGGGACTGCGATCCGGTCAACGTATCCCCGCCCATGAAGGAGTCGAGGAGCGTGGGTGGATAGCCGGATGCCTGCAGCCGGGCCCGCACTTGATCCGGCGTCATTCCCGATTGCAGCAGGCGGTTGCGGATCTGTGTGGCCAGCGCCGGGTTCTGCTGCAGCGCCTGTTCGAGCGCGGACTGGGCCTGGGACGGTGGAGGCAGGACGGGCAACTGGGCACCGACCGACGATGCGGTCAGCGCGAGCGCTGCCAGCCCGACGAGTACGTCGAACCAGGAGCGGCGAGCGGCGGAAGCCGGCAACGCGAATCGATACGAACGGCGAACCTTCATGCGCCCGCTCTCTCCAAAGGGCGAAAGACAGTCAGCGCGAGGGCGAAAATTGGTGCGTAACTAGACGGAATACAAGGCGTTAAGCGAGCGGCTTCACTGCACTCCGGGCGGAGGCACGTAGGAGCGCCAGCGATCGGCCACGGTCTTGAACCACGGGTCCCCGGTCCGCGCGTAAAACGCGTCCATGATGTCGATGCAGAGAGTGTGGTAGGCAACGGTGTTGTAGCCCTGGGTTCTCGAATACAGGGTCCAGGTCCCGGTGTCATATAAGGGCGTATAGTACTTCAGCGCATCGATGCCCCGGGAAAAGAGACGCGAGATTTCAGGGTCTCCGGTGACCTGCGCGGCATAGCCGACACCCAACAGCGCCCAGGCTGACCCATTCCACACTTGAACCGTCGGGTGGTACTCCTCCCACCAATATCCGTGCGATGTATCGGGAAGGAGCACACCGCCGTCCTGCCATGGAACGTACATCGCATTGAGAATCTCATAGGTGCGTGTGCGCCAGACCGGATCGTTGGTCCGCCGGTACGCGTCCGCGAACAGCGCAAGTCCCAATCCTTCGGCCAAGCCCGAGATCCATGGTGCTTTGACCGCGACGCCGCCCGAGGTCCAGGGAAATTCGTATTCCCATACGGGGAATCGACGGCCGTCGGCTTCGCGCCAGAGCGCGTATTGATAGAGGCGCTCACTCATCGCGACGACACTGTCATCGGAAGCGTCGGGTCGCGGCATCAGCCACTCGACTTCCTGCATCGTGTTAACCGGCTGGAAGTAGATGCCGATGTCGGGATAGTCATGCCACGAGAGCCATGGCGTACGAAGCGGGAACATCCTGCCGTTGTAGTCTACGAGTGCTCCGCGCGCGTGCTCGAGCGTAACGGCGAGATGATCGAGCATACGGTCGAACCGGCCGCTATCTGCGAACGCGCCGTTACCGTAGAAATCGCCCAGGTGTTGGAGCGCTCCCGTGATCTCGTGGGCCCCGCCCGCATCGACCTTGGACAAGGAATCGCGCAGGGCCGTGGCGACGGCGATCAGGCTATCGGCGCGCGCCCGGTCGCTCGCGCCGAGTGTGCCCGCGGTTGCGAGACAGCCCGGAATGAGCCCGGGGGGCGTGAGCGAGCCACTCTTGCAGTCGAGCAATACCGGGGGAATGGGAGCGAGGCACCCGAGCAGTCCGAGTATCAACAGCCGAACAAAAGGCAACTGTGCACGACGGTCGACGGCTCTCAAGGGAGGGCTTTCCCGACGCCTCTCGTCAGAAACTGCCGGTACACTTCCGCCGTCCGCTCCGCCGTCCGCCGCCACGTGAACCCCTCGGCGCGGTGCATGCCGAGCGCGATCAACGCCTCCCGCCGATCCTGATCTTCCGACAGCTCCACCAGGGCCTGCACGTAGGCCGCCGGGTCGCGCCCCTCCACGATCACCGCCGCGTCCCCCGCGACTTCCTTGAGGCCGCCGGCGTCGGAAGTCACCACCGGCAATCCCGAAGCGAACGCCTCGAGCACCGGAAATCCAATCGTTTCGTACAGCGACGGGAAGAGCAGCACGTCGGCGGCGCTGTAGGCGCGTCGCAGCGTGGTCTCATCGGCGCCCGGGACGCTGCGCAGCACGCGTCGCAGGCCGAGGCGATCGATCAGCTGCTCCTGGTCGGTCGTAAGGCGGCCGCCCACCTGGAGGAGATGGACGTCGACCCCGACCTCCATGCGTAGCCGTGCCACCGTCTGGATGACGAGCGGCACGTTCTTGCGTTCCACGGTGCTGCCGACGTGCAGCACGACGAAGGCCTCGGGCGGCAGCCGCCAATCGCGCCGCCCCCGCTCACGGCCGCCCGGCGCTTCGCGGAAGAAGGAACGATCGACGCCGAACGGCACGACGTGGATCTTGCGATCGTCGCCCAGCCAGGTGGCCAGCTCGCGCCGCAGCCATTCGGTCCCGACGAGAAACGCGTCGGCCTGGCGCAGCGCCTTGAGCGTCCTGAGCAGCAGCCGGTTGCGGAACGACTCGGCGATGCCGCCGGTGGGGGAGCGCAGCACCGTCACCGGCATGAGATCGTGCACTGTGATCACCACCGGACGCCGCCGCGCCTTGGCGAGGAGATGCGCGTAGGCGTGATCGAGGATGTGCACCAGGTCGGCGCGCTTCGCTTCGCGCGCGAGACGACCCGGATAGAAGAAGTGGCGCGCCGCGAACCCCTGTGGCCCGCGCAGCGGACCGGGGAGCACCACCCGCTCGGGGTCGATCGGCTGATTCCACCAGCGCCGGTAGCTGCCCGAGGTCCGGCCACCGGGTCCGGCGTCGCGCGTCAGCTCGCCGATGTGGGCGGCGAGCCGCACCTCGAACCCCGGGTCGCCGCTCTCCAGCCAGTCGTGCAGGCGGTGAGCGTACTTGTCCATTGCGGCGGCACGATCGAGCGGCAGGTCAGGGACGAGCAGCACACGAGGCACGGCGGTTACTCCACGAGAATCACGTCGCGGACTTCCGGCTGACGCGCTGCCAGAAGGCCATGGTCTGCTCCGCAACCGCGTCGTCCGAGTACAGCTCCAGGGCGCGTGCCCGCGCCGCCCGGGCGAGCGGTGCGCGCACGTCGAGATCGAGCATCTGCCCGATGGCGGCGCTCAACGCATCCGCGTCGTTCGGCGGCGTGACGAGGCCCGCCGTCCCGATCAGCTCGGGGAGCACGCCGGCCCGCGACCCGATCACCGATACCTCGTGCGCCATCGCCTCCAGCAACGTCACCCCGGTCGGCTCGTTCCAGGTCGCCGTGGGCCGCGACGGCACGACCAGCAGGTCGAGGTCGGGCCACAACTCGGCGATCCGCTCCGGCGGGAGCGCGCCGACCCAGCGCACGCGCGCCGGGAGCCGCAGCTCGCTGGCCAGCCGCTCGAGCCGCTCGCGCTCCGGACCGTCGCCCGCCACGATGAGGCGCCACGGCGCATCCCGATGCTGGGCCAGTGCCTGGAGCAAGGTATCGAGGCCGCGATGCGGCACCAGCCGTCCCACGAACCCGATGACGACGTGTTCGTGCGGCGTATGCACCGGCGTGGGAGGCACCTGGGCTCCCTGGGGCGGCACGATGCCGACTGGAAGATTGGGGGCATCGCGCCGCACCAGACGCGCCGCGCTGTCGCTCGCCGCCAGCGCTCCTGCGAGGCGGCGCAACACGCGACGGCGACGCCACTGCTCCATCCACGTGCGCGCGCCGTCGACGTTCGCTTCCGTGACGATCACCGTGGGTACGCGCAGCCGGGCGGCGACGCGCACCAGCTGGCGCGCCAGGGCGGATTCCGGCTCCGCTTCTATCTGAACGAGCTCGGGCCGCTTGTCGCGGACCAGCGCCGCGAGGGCGCGCGTGCCGAAGCGCGTCTCGCCGGGCACGCCCGAATGGGTCACCGGGATAGGAAAGATCTCGAGCGCCTGGGTGCGTTCCCAGGAGGTCTCGCGGGTGCGGTCGAGGGTGGGATCGCGCCAGCGCTGCGGCACGGCGACCGTCAACTCGAGGCCGCGACCCGCGAGCGCCCGGAGCTTGCCGCGGGAGGTGGGTTCGACGTAGACGTGAGAAGCGATGAGGACGCGGTGCATGGGCGGTACAGGACTCGAACCTGTGACCTCCGGTATGTGAGACCGGCGCTCTAACCAGCTGAGCTAACCACCCGAACTGCTAGACGCGAGAGACGCGTAGACGCACAGACGCGTAGTCAGGCAAAACCGTTCACCAAGATAGTTTGGCGCTAAAACGCCATCAACGGCAGGAACGCCGCGATGTTGGTGCAGTAGATCTGGTGCGCACCCGGGCACAGGGCGCAATGGTTCGACATTTTGCGGCAGCCGCTCAGCTGGCGGACGCGGTCGAGGTACACCATGAACGACGGGTTCTGGGCGACGTCCGCGCTGTCGGCGGTGAAGCGATCCTGGATCGTACCGGCGAGATCGGCCCGGGCGATGATGTTCGGCTGCTCCTTCCCCAGCGCCGCCTCGAGAACGGCGTACACGTCCGCGCGTTTCTGGGCAGCCACCGCCTCGTTCTGCGCCAAGCCGTACCAGACTTCGAGACCGTTATGGTCTCGACACGCCATACCCTGAATCTTGTTGTGGCTGTATTCGCCATCCTGACACTTCGCGGTCGCGCCGTTGGGCCCGAGTCCCTGCGCACGAGCGGTCGAGCCACCCAACGCGATCAACCCGGTCACGATTGCTACCATCAGCCGCCATTGCCGCATCGCCATACGACGTCTCCAGTCCCCCTTGGTACCGACTGCGAGTGGGCCCTCCAGGATTTGAACCTGGGACCGACGGATTATGAGTCCGCTGCTCTAACCTCTGAGCTAAGGGCCCGGACGGACGAAATATAAGGACTTAGAGCAGGCCACCGCGGCGCAGCCGCCCCAGCTGATCCTGGGCCGCGTCGAACGCGGCCAACAGCTCGTCGGGAGCGACCGTGGCGACGCCCGCTTTGCCGACTTCGACCCCGGCGGCGTACGCCGCGACCTGAGCCGCCTCCCGGACATTGGCCCCGGCCGCGAGCGCCGTGCCCACCCACGCGGTGACGGTGTCGCCCGCGCCCGAGACGTCATAGACCTCGCGCGCCAGCGTCGGGATCCGAGTCAGCGCCTGATCCTTCGTGACCAGCACCATGCCTTCCGCGCCGAGTGTCAGCAGGAGGTTGTCGACGCCGAGCCGGTCGAGCACGGCGGGGAGCGCGTCGGGGTGAGCGAGGTCGAGCGTCGCCCCCATCGCCTGCTCCAGCTCGCGTCGGTTCGGCTTGAACACCGTGGCACCCTTGTAAGCGAAGAAATGCCGGAATTTCGGATCGACGACCACCGGCACACCGCGCCGCCGCGCCGCCGTCATGCTGCGGGCGATCACCGCCTCCGTGAGCGTTCCCTTGTTGTAGTCCTCGACGAGCAGCGCGTCGGCATCGGCGAGCGCGCGCTCCACGGCCGCCCCGAGCTGCTCCGCGGCGCGCTCGGGCACCGGGTCGTCCACTTCTTCGTCGATGCGGACGATCTGCTGCCCGCGCGCGACGACCCGTGTCTTGGACGTCGTGGGTCGTTCAGGGACGACGACGAGCCAATCGTCGCGCAGCCGGTGCTGCGCCAGCTCGCCGCGCACCGAGTCACCGCGCGGATCGTCTCCGATCACCGTCACGAGCCGCCCCTCGGCGCCGATCGTCGCAACGTTGGCGGCGACGTTCGCCGCCCCGCCCAGCGCAATGCGGCGCTGCTGCACCGCCACCACCGGGACCGGCGCCTCGGGAGAGATCCGGTCGGCCTCGCCCGCCAGATAGATGTCGAGCATGGCGTCGCCCAGCACGACGACGCGTTGGGTGGCCATCTTGCGGACCAGCGCCTGGATGCGGTCGCGGCTGAGATCCATGGGGTAGGGAACTTAAGCTATTATCGTATCCGTCACTTCCCCGGGATCCCCCTCCATGCGAATAGAACAGCGCCGCGGCAATCGCACCGAGACGGTGCACCGCGTCCATGTCGCTGTGGTCGACGCCGCCGGCGCACTGGTCGCGCACGCGGGCGATCCCGACCTCGTCACCTTCTGGCGCTCGGCGGCGAAGCCGTTTCAGGCGTTGCCGCTCGTCGCCGATGGTGCGGCCGACCGCTTCAAGCTCGAGGAGCACCATCTCGCACTCGCCTGCGCCTCCCATTCGAGCGAGCCGGAACAGGTCGAGCGCGTACGGGAGTTTCTCCTGCGGATCGGGGCGCAAGAATCGGATCTGCAGTGTGGTCCCCACACGCCGCTCTCGGAGGCCGTCGCGCAGGACTACCGCGCCCGGGGCGTGCGGCTCACGGCGGTCTACTCGAACTGCTCCGGGAAGCACACCGGCATGCTGGCGCTGGCGCGCCATCATGGCTGGCCGACCCTCGAGTATCACCGCCTGGCCCATCCGGTGCAGCAGCGCTGCCTCCAGGAGGTCGCCGCCTGGACCGACCTGCCTCCCGCCTCGATCGCGACGGCGGTAGATGGGTGCGGGGTGGTGTGCTTCGCGCTGCCGCTGCGTGCCATGGCGTTGGCGTACGCGAGGCTGGCCAGACCGGACCACAGTCCGCAATCGACGACGCGTGTCGTCGGGGCGATGCTGCATCATCCCGAATTGATCGCCGGCAAAGGACGACCGTGTACGGAGATGATGCGCGCATTCCCCGATCGCGTGATCACCAAAGTCGGCGCCGAGGGAGTGTACAGCGCCCTGCTGCTGCACGAAGGCCTCGGCGTAGCCCTCAAAGTCGAGGACGGCCACGGGTTCGCCGCCGCCCTCGCCATGGCGAGTATCCTCGCCCAATTCGGTCTCACCCCGCAACCCGAATCGCTCGTGTCCCGGATCAACTACAACACCCGGGGCGAGCCGGTCGGCGATCTGCGCGTTTTCGGCGCCCTGGAGCGATAGAACGATGACGGCCGGAAGTCCCACTTCACCTACCTTTTCGCCCACACTCGATCCACCCACCCTCGCCCTCGTCCGGGTCGCCATGGCGGTGGCTCGCGGCGACGAGCGAGCGATCCGCGATCGCATGCAGGCGGCGCGCGGGGCAGGCGTACAGACGCTGTGGATGGAGGAGCTGCTGCTGCAGAGCCTGCTCAACGTCGGGTACCCGCTCGCCCTCGCGGCGTTCGGCATGTGGCGCGACGTGGCCGGCGACGATCGTTCGGACGGCGGGGAATCGCTGCTCCACGGCGAGCACGGCCGCTGGGCGAAACGGGGAGAGGAGAAATGCGCCGAGGTCTACGGGCGTACCTATCACAAGCTGCTGATGAGCCTGCGGACGCTGCACCCGGCGCTCGAGGCACTCGTCGTGGTCGACGCCTACGGCAAGATTCTCGGCCGACCCGGGCTGGACTCGGCGCGCCGGGAGATCTGCACGCTGGCGGCGATCACGATGCTGCACGCGCCGCGGCAGCTGCACGCCCACCTGAGGGGCGCCCTGAATCTCGGGTGGAAGAAGGAAGACGTGGACGCGATCCTCGTGCTTGCGGAACAAGACGTCGGAGCAGAGCGCGCGCTGAAACTCTGGGAGTTGTGGGCGGACGTGAGAGAAAGAAAGCTGTGAACTGACGGATGTTTATTGATCGAGCCTTGGTTCGGGTTCATGCGGGAACAGGCGGTTCAGGTGCCTCGTCTTTCCGTCGGGAAAAGTTTGTCCCCAAAGGTGGCCCGGACGGTGGGGACGGCGGCCCCGGCGGAAGTGTCTTCGTGCGGGCCGATCCGAACCTCACCACGCTCCTCGACTACCGCTATCACACCGACTGGAAAGCCGAGCGCGGCCAGCATGGTAAAGGAAAGAACATGACCGGCCGCACGGGGGCGGATGTCACGCTCCCCGTGCCGCCCGGGACCGAAATCCGGGATGCGGGCTCGGGCGAGCTGGTGGGCGAGCTCGTCGCCGCGGGAGAATCGTTGCTCGTGGCCAAGGGCGGACGCGGCGGGCGGGGCAACGCGCGCTTCGCGACGCCGACGCACCAGAGCCCACGCGAATGGGAGCCTGGGGAACCCGGTGAGGAGCGGACCCTCGAGCTCGTGTTGAAGCTCATCGCCGACGTGGGACTTCTGGGCGAGCCCAACGCGGGCAAGAGTACTTTGCTGTCGGTCGTCTCCGCGGCGCGGCCCAAGATCGCGGACTACCCCTTCACCACGCTCGAGCCGCATCTCGGCGTCGTCGCGTTGTCGGATCACCGTACCCTCGTCATCGCGGATATTCCGGGAATCATTGAAGGGGCGCACATCGGAAAGGGGCTGGGGTTGAAGTTCCTGCAGCACGTCGAGCGCACGCGTCTCGTCGCCGTGCTCATCCCCGCCGACACGGCCGAGCCACAACTGACATACGACCTGCTGCGCCGCGAAGCGGCGCTGTACGACGCCGAGCTGGCGGCGAAGCCCCACGTCGTCGTGGTGACGAAGATGGACCTGCTGGGGCCGGGCGCGTCGCCGCCGTCGCTTCGCACGGTGGACGGCGCGCCGGTCATTCCCATCTCCGCCGTAACGGGCGCCGGTGTCGCCGCACTCCTCGAAACACTGTGGCAGAAGCTCAAGACTCCGGTAGCGGCGAGCTAGCGGCCTACCTGGCGCTCGCCCAGATCCCCGGGATCGGGCCGGCGCGGCTGCGCACATTGATCGACGCGTTCGGGAGCGCCGGCAGCGCGCAGATTGCGCCGGCGGGCGCGATCGCGGCGCTGCCGGGTTTCGGGCCCGCGGCTGCCACAGCGGTGCGCGCCGCGGGACGCCGCGGCGGCGAGGAAATCCTCCGGGCGCTCGACCGCATTGGCGCACAGGTCCTCCTTCCTGGGAGCACCGCATTTCCGCCGCTCCTGGCCGAGATCGCCGAGCCGCCAGCGGCGCTGTTCGTCTGGGGCGACGCGACGCTGTTGGCGCGACCCGCTGCGGCGATCGTCGGCAGTCGCGCACACAGCCCGTACGGCGCGGCCGCAGCCCGCCTGCTCGCCACCGGCGTCGCCCGGGTGGCGGTGGTAGTCAGCGGAATGGCGCGGGGCCTCGACGCCATCGCACACGAAGCGGCGCTCGATGTCCACGGAGGGACCGTGGGTGTGCTCGGTAATGGCTTTGGGGTGATCTATCCGGCCGCCAACCGCGCACTCTACGAGCGCGTCACACGCGAAGGATGTCTTGTCACCGAGCTGCCGCCGGGCGAGCGGCCGCGCGTCAGCACGTTCCCACGCCGCAACCGCATCATCGCGGGTCTCGCGGGTGTGACGGTCGTCGTCGAGGCGGCCGTCGATTCGGGGGCGCTGATCACCGCCGATTGCGCGCTCGAGCAGGGCCGGAGCGTCCTCGCCGTGCCCGGACCGATTACCAGCCCCACTTCGGAAGGCTGCAACAAACTCATTCAACAGGGTGCCAAGCCGGCGCTCTGTGCGGCGGATGTACTGGAGGAATTGAACCTGGCACTGCCGGCTGACCTCCACCCTGACCCGGGCGGGTCAACGCCGGGTCGGCGCCCCGAGGCCGTGCCGACGCAAACGCCGCCCACCGACCTCACACCGCTGCAACGGACTATTTGGAACGCCTTGGCGTCTCAACCGGCCCACGTCGACGCGCTCGTAGAAGGCGCGGGGCAGACGCCGGGAGACGTGCTCACGGCGTTAACAGAGCTCGAGTTGCGAGGATTGGTGTTGCAGAAACCAGGGATGGTCTTCGAGCTGAGCTAGATTTCGCTCGTGAAGCATCTTTACATCCATGTCCCCTTCTGCACGCGCCGCTGCTCGTATTGCGACTTCTCCATCGCCGTTCGCAAACGGATCCCCGCCGCTGAGTTCGTCACCGCCATCAAGACGGAGCTCGACCGGGTTGGTCCGCTCGAGTCACTCGAGACAGTGTATTTCGGCGGCGGCACTCCGTCGCTAATTCCGCCCGAAGCCATTGGTGCGCTTCTTCCATACGTTTTCAACCATACGCCTCCTCCCTACGCCGTCGAAGTGACTCTCGAAGCCAATCCCGAGAACGTGACCGCGGATACTGCCGCCGCATGGCGCAGAGCCGGCATCAACCGCGTCTCCCTCGGCGCCCAGTCGTTCGACGATCGTGTGCTCCAGTGGATGCACCGCACTCACGACGCGGCCCAAATCGCGCGCGCCGTGGCGTTGCTGCGCGCTGCGGGAATCGACAACATCTCGCTCGATCTCATCTTCGCGCTGCCCGAATCGCTCGCCCGCGACTGGGACCAGGATTTGGATCGGGCGATCGCGCTCGAGCCGTCCCACCTGTCGATCTACGGTCTCACCGTCGAGCCGCGCACACCGCTCGATCGCTGGATCTCCCGCGGTGCCATTCAAGCCCCGAGCGACGATCGCTATGCCGACGAGTACCTCCGCGCCCACCTGCGGCTCGCCGCCGCGTCCTACGAATTCTACGAAGTGTCGAATGCCGCCCGGGGCGGGCGACGGTCGCGTCACAACAGCGCCTATTGGTCCGGTCGCCCGTATCTCGGCCTCGGTCCCGCGGCCCACTCGTTCGATGGCCGCACCCGGCACTGGAACCATTCCGCCTGGGAGGCCTACCGTCGCGCGATCGCCGCGGGCGAGTCACCGGTCGAGTCTCACGAAGAACTATCGGCCGAGCAACGAGAGCTCGAGGGGATCTATCTCGGGCTGCGTACGCTCGAGGGGATCTCCTCCTCCGCTCTCTCCCGGCCTCTCCCGCCTGCTTCCGCCCTCATTGAAAGCGGCTGGCTCGTCAGCGACGGAACTCGTCTCCGCTGCACACCTTCCGGCTGGCTGCGCCTCGACAGCCTCGTGAGCGCCTTGACCGGGAACCCGGCAATTTCGTAATTTGTTTCCCTGAAAGGGGTTGGACCATTTGACGACATTGTTGACCGAGCGCGAGCGCGCCGTCCTGGGCGCCGTGATCGAGACGTACGTACAGACCGCCGAGCCGGCCGCCAGCCGCACCATCGCCAAGCGTTTCGGCCTGGGACTTTCTCCCGCCACGATCCGCAACACGATGAGCGATCTGGAGGAGAAGGGGTTTCTCTACCACCCGCACACCTCCGCCGGGCGCATTCCGACCGATCGCGCCTACCGGCTGTATGTCGACGCGTTGATGCGCCCGTCGTCGCTGACCTTCGACCAGGCGCACCAGCTGCGAGAGGAGCTGTCGGCACCCCGCAGCAACGCCGTGGATCAGATCCTCGGCCGCGCGGCACAGGTGCTCGGCGTGTTGACGCAAGAGCTCGGCATGGCCGTCGGGCCGTCGCTCGACGACGCGCTGCTGGAACGGCTCGAGCTGGTGACGGTCTCGAGCGAGCGGTTGCTGCTCGTCCTGACGCTGAAGACCGGGGCAGTCCGTTCCATCTTCGTCGAAGTCCCATCGCACATGGCGGCGGACGCCGTCGTTCAGGTCGCCGTCGTCCTGAACGAACGGCTCGCCGGTCTCACACTCAAGGAGATCCGCGCTTCGCTCTCCGACCGGCTGCGGGACGCGGGGTCGACCATCCATTCGAGCGAGCTGCTGAACATCTTCATCCAGGAGGCGGATGAGCTGTTCGACGTTCCGGCCGCCGATGCCGGTCCGTTCCCGGGCGGCGTGGTGTTGTCCTCGGCGCAGCTGCTCGCCGGGCAACCGGAGTTTGCGACCGCCGAGCGGCTCCAGGGCCTGCTCGAGGTCACCGAGCGCCGCGACCGGCTGCGGGAAGCGCTGGCGCAGCGCACCGCGCCGGGTCTCACCATTACCATCGGCAGCGAGCACATGGATCCCAAGCTCGCCGCCTTTACCCTCGTGACGTCACCCTACCGCTCCGGTCCGCTCTCCGGCGTGATCGGCGTGCTCGGGCCGACACGCATGCCGTATGAGAAAGTCGTGGCGCTCGTGGAGCATACGAGCCGCCTCGTGCAGGAGCTGCTGCAATGAGTCGCCGGGACTACTACGCGGTGTTGGGCGTCTCTCGTGGTGCCTCCGAGGCCGCGATCAAGAAGGCCTATCGCAAGCTCGCGATGGAGTCGCACCCCGACCGCAACAAGGACTCTGGTGCCGAGGAGCGCTTCAAGGAGATCACAGAGGCCTACGAGGTGCTGCGCGATCCCGAGCAGCGTGCCGTGTACGACCGTTACGGCGAAGCGGGGGTGCGTGGCGCGGGGGCCGCGTCGGGCGGGTTCACCCACTTCGATCTCTCCGAAGCGCTCAACATCTTCATGCGCGACTTCGGTGGGTTGGGCGGGTTCGACGCCTTCTTCGGCGGCGGCGGGGGCGAGCGCACCCGGCGTGACCGCCGGCGCGGAGCCGATCTCAAGGTCTCGCTGCGTCTCACGTTGGCCGAGGTGGCTACCGGCACCACGAAGGCGGTCAAGCTCAAGACGCTCGACACCTGCGACGTCTGCAAGGGCAGCGGCGGCAAGGCCGGCACAAAGGCCACGGCGTGCACGACCTGCGGGGGAACCGGGGAAGTGCGGCGTGCCGCGCAGTCGATGTTCGGCCAGTTCGTCTCCGTCTCGCCCTGTCCGACCTGCGGCGGCGAGGGGACGGTGATCAAGGACCCGTGCCCCGTGTGCCGCGGTGACGGCCGTGTCAAAGCCGAGAAGACCGTCCAGCTCGACGTCCCGGCGGGCGTTGCCGATCATCATTACCTGACCGTGCGAGGGCAGGGCGTCCCCGGGCCGCGCAACGGTCCTGCGGGCGACCTGATCGCGGTGCTGGAGATCGTCGAGGATCCGCGCTTCGAGCGTCACGGCGACGACCTCGTCTACGATCTTCCCGTGTCGTTCAGCCAGGCGGCACTGGGCGGCGACGTCGAAATCCCGACGCCGTACGGCACATCGCCCCTCAAGGTGCAGCCGGGTACGCAGACCGGGACCATGTACCGGCTGCGCGGCAAGGGGTTACCGCGGCTGGGAGAGTCGGGGCACGGGGACTTGCACGTCCGCGTCCACGTGTGGACGCCGACGCGGCTCACGCCGGAGCAGGAAGAGAAATTCCAGGAGCTGCAGAAGATCGAGGGGGAGCCGCCGTCGGCGGAGACCGTCGGTCGCGGCTTCTGGAACAAGATCCGCGAAGCGTTCGGCGCTTAGCGGTGTCCGACTGCATCTTCTGCAAGATCGCGAGCGGCGAGATTCCCGCGTCGCTGGTCGCGCGCACCGACCGCCTCGTCGCATTCCGGGATGTCAGCCCGCAGGCTCCGATGCACGTGCTCGTGATTCCGACCGAGCACACGGCGTCGCTCGAGGAGGTGAAGGACGGACAGCTGCTCGGCGAGATGCTGCTATTGGCTCGTCAGATCGCGCGGGATGAGAAGATCGCCGCCGACGGGTACCGGATCGTCCTCAATACGAATCGCAACGGCGGGCAGACGGTGTTTCATCTGCACCTCCACCTGCTCGGCGGGCGCCGCTTGACCTGGCCTCCCGGGTGAGGCTAACTTCCCGAGTCTCTCAGAGTTAGGCAGCCCGCGCAGCCTCCAGAAAGGGGTCCAGAGAACCGAATGCCGGAAGTGATCATCCATGACGACGAGAGCTTCGAGCGCGCCTTGAAGCGCTTCAAGAAGAAGTGCGAAAAGGCGGGGATTCTCTCGGATCTGCGCAAGCACCGTCACTACGAGAAGCCAAGTGAGCGCCGGAAGCGGAAAATGAATGCGGCGCGCCGCAAGAGCCGGCGGCCTCGCTCCTTCTGAAATGCCCAGCCTCGTCGAGCGGCTCCAGATGGCCCTCAACGAGGCCCGGAAGGCCCGCGATCAACACCGCACGCTGCTGTATTCGACCGTTCTCGCAGATCTCAAGAACCGCGAATTCGAAGTGCATCATCCGCTGACCGACGAGGAAGCGGTGGACGTCGTGCGCCGGGGCATCAAGAAACGGCGCGAGGCGGCCGAGCAATTCACCGCCGTGGGGCGAGCGGATCGTGCGGATATGGAGCAGCGGGAGGTGGCGCTGCTCGAAGGATATCTCCCGGCGCAGGTGCCGCCCGAGGAGATCAGAGTCGCGGTGCGGGCCGCCATCGCGGCGGGCGCCACCGATCTCGGGAAGGTCATGGGACAGGTCATGCCTCATTTCAAAGGACGCGCCGACGGGAAGCTGATCAACCAGATCGTGCGCGAGGAGCTGTCGGCGAGCGTATGAGTGTGGGAGGCGGGTTCCCCCCTGCCGTCCTGGAGACGCTGGAATTTCCTGCCGCCCTG
Organism: Gemmatimonadales bacterium; assembly: GCA_035491895.1. Lineage (GTDB taxonomy): Bacteria > Gemmatimonadota > Gemmatimonadetes > Gemmatimonadales > GWC2-71-9 > DASTHG01. The sequence continues at coordinate 32,088 of DATJJY010000124.1, read as the reverse complement.
GAGCGCGTAGCGGCGTTCGCCGCCGGCCCACTCGGCGCGGCGCGGGTACAGGAGCGCCGCCCCGCCATCGACGCCGATGGAGTCCGTGACGCTCTGGCGCAGGTCGCCGAGCTCGCGGCCCTCCTCATCACCGACGCGGAGCTGCGCGCCGAGCCCGTCCCGGACATCGGTGAGACGCTGCGCCTGCTCGGCGTTCCGGGGAGCGCCCTCGAGGGTCCGGCGCTGGCCGAGCTCGCGGTCGCGCTGGTTGCCGCGCGCCTCGTCGGCGCGATCCTCGGACGTCTGGAGCGCGATGCGCCGCGCACCGCGGCCTTGCGCGCTCCACTCCCTCCGAAGCAGCTGGAGACACGGCTCGCGGCCGCGATCGCTCCCGACGGGGCGGTGCTCGACGGCGCGTCGCGCGATCTGGCGCGCGCGCGCAAAGCGGTGCGGGATGCCCGCACCAGGCTCGTCGCGCGACTCGAGCGGCTGCTCCAGGGAATCGATTCCCAGGACCGCGCCCCCGACGCTGCGGTGACGCTGCGGGCGGGTCGTTACGTGATCCCCGTGCGCGCCGCGGCGCGCGGGAAAATCGGCGGCATCGTGCACGACGAGTCGGCGACCCGCGCCACCGTGTTCCTCGAGCCTCCCGAGGTGATCGAGCTCGGCAACGAGCTGCGCGCGGCGGAGGCCGACGAGCATCGCGAAGTGTTGCGCGTGCTGCGCGAGCTGACCGACGCCCTCCGACCGCACCGCGATACGATCGCGACCGCGTGGGAGGCGTGCATCGCCTTCGACGATCTGTGCGCCCGCGCCCGCTACGCCGTAGAAGTCAACGGCTTCGCGCCCGAGATCGGCGGCGGCCCGCTCAAGATTCGCGGCGGGCGCCACCCGTTGCTCGTCAGCGGGGAGACGGTCGTCATCCCGTTCGACCTCGAGCTCGCGTCGGATGAGTGGACGGTGCTCATCTCCGGTCCCAACACCGGCGGAAAGACTGTGCTCATCAAGGCGGTCGGGCTACTCGCCCTGCTGGTGCAGAGCGGGGTCATTCCCCCGCTCGGGCCGCACTCGCGGCTTCCCGTTTTCGCCCGGATGTTCGCGGACATTGGCGACCGCCAGTCGATCGCTGCCAGCCTGTCGACCTTCTCGGCGCACGTGGCGGTGCTGCGCGACATCCTCGCGTTCTCCGACGGAGCGACGCTGGTGTTGCTGGACGAGATCGGCAGCGGCACCGATCCCGCCGAGGGAGCGGCGCTCGCTGGGGCCACACTGCGCAGTCTCACGCGGCGGCACGCCGTCACGCTGGCGACGACGCACCTCGGTGCGCTGAAGCGACTCGCGGCCGAGTCGGTCGGCATCGTGAACGCGTCGCTGCAGTTCGATGCCGCGTCGCTGACGCCGACCTATCGTCTCCTCAAAGGTCTCCCGGGTCGCTCCTACGGGCTCGCGATCGCCCGTCGCCTCGGCGTGGCGGACGATGTGCTGGCCGACGCCGAGCAGGCGGTGCCCGACGCGGAACGACAGCTCGACGCGCTACTCGCCGACGTGGAAGCCCGGGCCCGCGCCCTCGTCGAGCGCGAGACGGTCGTGGGCGATGCGGAAGCCGCCGCGGCCACCGAGCGCACGCGGCTCGAAGCGAGAGAGCAGGCCGCAGCCGAGCGCGAGCGCGGCGTCGTGGAGCGCGAACGCACGCTGGATGCGCGGGCCCGCGAGCAGGCGCGCGCGTATTTGCTCGAGGCCCGCAAGACCGTCGAAGCCGCCCTGGGCCAAGCGCGCGCCGCCGTGGATGAAGCGACGGCCAGGGAGGCACGGCGCCTGCTGGAGCGGGCGATCGCGGAAGTCAAAGGCGGCGGACAGGCGGTCGGGCGGTCGGACGACAACAGTGGCGGTCCGGAAGCGGTTCGTGTGGGGGATCGCGTCCGAACTACGGACGGGATGGTCGGTACGGTCAGCGAGCTGCGAGGCGATGGCGACCTCGTCATCGAGGCTGGGGCGCTCCGGATCGTGGTCAGTCGCGCTGCCATCGCTGCCATCATCGAGCAACAGTCGACCGCCCGACCGCCTGACCGCCCGCGACCGACAGGGAGTCCTTTGGGGACCATCGGTTCTCCCGACCGCCCTACGACCGTGGCGGAGACAGAAGTCTCCCTCCGCGGTCTCCGCGCCGACGAGGCTGAAGCCGTTCTGGAGCGGGCATTGGACGCTGCCGTACTCGACGACCTTCCCTTTCTGCGGATCATTCATGGGAAGGGCACCGGCGCATTGCGCGACCTCGTGCAACGCATCCTGCAGCGCGACCCACGCGTGGCCCGATTCGGGCTCGCTCCCGCCAACCAGGGAGGGTCCGGCGTGACCGTCGTGGAGCTCCGGTGAGTCTCATCCCGGATGACGTGATCGAGCAGGTGCGCGATGCCGCCGACATCGTCGGCATCATCGGCGAGCAGGTCGAGCTGAAGCGGAGTGGCGGGGATTACCGCGGAGCGTGCCCGTTCCATGGGGGCACGCACCGCAACTTCGCCGTCATTCCGAAGAAGGGGATGTACCACTGCTTCGTCTGTCATGAATCGGGCGACGTCTTCACCTTCTTCATGAAGCGGCTCGGCATGGACTACCCGACTGCCGTGCGGGAAGTCGCCCGCCGCGTCGGGATCACCATTCCCGAGCGGGGGCCGGCCGGACCCGATCCGCGCGAGCCGCTGTTCGCGGCAGTCGCGGCGGCCCATGACTGGTTCTCACGCCAACTGCAGGACAGCGGCGATGCCGCCCTGGCCCGCAACTATCTCGCCTCGCGCGACATCAGCGCCGAGCAATCCGGCGCCCTGGGACTCGGGTTTGCCCCGCGCGGCCCGGCGTTCGGTGAGGCGATGCGCAAGCTGGGAATCGACGAGGCGGTGTTGCTCGAGGCGGGGCTCGAGCGCCGCCGCGAAGATGGCACGATCGCCCCCCGGTTCCGCGGCCGGCTGCTGTTTCCGATTCACGACCTGCGTGGCCGGGCCGTGGCGTTCGGTGGTCGCATCCTGGGCGAGGGGGAGCCGAAATACCTGAACTCACCCGAGACACCGATCTTTCATAAAGGAAAGCTGCTGTACCATCTTCAAGAAGCGCGTCCCGCCATGCGCAAGGCGGAGCGGGCGATCCTCGTGGAGGGCTACTTCGACGTGATCCGGCTCGCGTTGGCGGGCATCGACGAGGTGGTGGCCCCGATGGGCACCGGCCTCACCGCCGACCAAGCCGAGTTGCTGCGCCGCCACGCTCCCCAGGTCGTGCTGTGTTACGACTCGGACGACGCCGGGCTGCGCGCCACCTTCCGCGCGGGCGACGAGTTGCTGCGGGCGGGGATCCGTGTCAGCGTGGCGACGCTGCCGGCAGGGGAAGATCCCGACACGCTGGTCCGTCGCGGCGGCAGCGCGGCGTTCGAAGCGGTCGCGAAGGACGCCGTCGACGTGCTCGAGCGCAAAATCCAGATCCTCGAGCACAAGCGGTTTTTCGAGACGCTCCCCGGACGGCGCCGGGCACTGGACCGTCTGTTCCCGACGATTCGCGCGGCGACGGACCCCTTGACGCGCGAGCTGTACCTGAGCCGCGTCGCCGAGGTCGCCCATGTGCGCAAGGACGTGCTGGAGCGGGAAATCACCGGCACGCGCCCGCGCGAATCCGCTCCCGCCGCGGCGCCGGCTGCGGGGGTGCCGCTGCCCGCCTTGCCCGCCAACGCGGAGCGCGCCCTCGTCCTCACCATGCTGCAGGGGGACGCGTGGCGCGATCGGGTCCTCGAAAAGGTGGATCCAGAGGAGATCGAGCACCCGATCTATCGCGCCGTCTTCGAGGCGGTCGCGGAGGGCCGGCTGGAGGAGCTGGATGGCGTGGCCGCCCGCGCCTACGAGGTGCTGCGGGGGGAGCGGCTGGCGGAGGGGGAGCCGGACGCCCTGTTCGATCGCGCGGTGAGCTGGATCGACGCGCGGCGACTGGATCGAGAGCTGGACCGGTTGGAGCGCGAGCTGCCGCTCGCCGATGAGGCCGAGAAGAGCAGGCTCGCTCTGGAAAAGCAACGCATCGCCGCCGAGCGCAATCGCATTCGTCCCACGTACAAGATCGTCTCCAGGAGGAGTGGTGCACCCGGATCTTGAGGCTCTGTTGACGCTGCAGGCGAAGGATCAGGACGTCACGAAATCGGAGCAGGCGCTGGCCGCGCTGGAGCCGGACGTGCGCCGACTCGACGAGCAGTTGGCGCTCGCGCAGCGATCGCTCGACGCCGCGCGGCGCGCCATCGACGACGCCCTGCGGCGCAAGGATGAGCTGGAGGGAAAAATCGCGAACTACAAGACGATGCAGGACCAGCGTCGCCAGAAGCTCGAGTGGGTCCGGGGCGCGAAGGAAGCGTCGACGCTCATGGCGGAGCTCGACCTGACGCGCACCGTGCTCGCCAAGGAAGAGGCCGAGTTCATGCGCTCGGGAGACGCGGTGCAAGAGGCGGAGCGCAAAGCGGCGGAAGCGGAGCGGGCGCTCGACGCGGTGCGCGACGCACAGGCGCCGGAGCGCGAGGCCCTGGCCGGCAGGCGGGAGGCGGTGATCGCCGACCTCACGGCCGCGCGGGGCATCCGCACGGAAGCGACGCGCAGCGTCAATGGCGCGCTGCTGTCGCGCTACGAGCGGATCCGTCGCGGCAAGGCGCCCCTCGCCCTCTACGCGCTGCACGGCGATGCGTGCGGGCACTGCTTCACGGCGGTGCCGACGCAGCGCCGCGTCCTGATCCAGCGCGGCGCGTCGATCGAGACGTGCGAGGCGTGCGGCGTGCTGCTCTACAGCGCCGAATGATCGTGCCCCGCTGGTCGGTCGCGCGTCCCCCGGATCCGGGGCTCGTGGGCGAGCTGTCGTCCGCCCTGTCGATCCCCGAAGCCCTCGCGGCGTTGCTCGTGCTGCGCGGCTACGATTCGGCTGGTGACGCCCGCGCGTTCCTCCGGCCGAATCTGACCGGGCTGTCGGACCCGATGTCGTGGGCCGATATGCCCGAGGCGGTGGCGGCGGTGCAGGGCGCGGTGCGTCGCGGCGAGCCGATCCTCGTCCACGGCGATTACGACGTCGACGGACAATGCTCGGCCGCAATGCTCACGCGCATCCTGCGGGAGGCGGGCGCGCAGGCCCACGCGTTCGTGCCGCATCGCATCCGCGATGGGTACGACTTCGGTCCAGCCGGCCTCGCTCGGGCCCGTGCGCTCGGCGCCCGGCTCATCATCACGTGCGACTGCGGCATCACGGCGATCGAAACGGTGCGCGCCGCACGAGCCGAAGGGATCGAGGTGATCGTCAGCGACCACCATCTCCCCGGGGACGCACTGCCGCCCGCCGCTGCGGTGCTCGACCCGCGGCGACCCGACTGTGCGTCCCCCGACAAGGACCTGTGCGGGACCGGCGTGGCCTTCAAGCTGGCGCAGGCGCTCGTCCCGGCGCTGGGATTGCCCGATCAGCTCCCCTGGCACTTTCTCGACTACGTCGCCCTCGCCACCGTGGCCGACGTCGTCCCGCTCGTCGGGGAGAACCGCATTCTCGTGCGCCACGGGCTGAAGCTCCTCGCGAACAGTCGTTGGCCGGGGCTCGCCGCGCTCGTCGAGACGGCGGGGCTCTCCGGCAAGCCACTGCGCGCCGGCCACGTCGGATTCATCCTGGCGCCACGGCTGAACGCGGCGGGCCGCATCGGCGATGCGGGAGACGGGCTGCGGCTCCTGATGACCGATGACGCGGCGGAGGCCGCCAAGCTCGCGCGCGAGCTCGAGACGCTCAACGCGCGCCGTCAGGAGATGGACCAGCAGATTCTCGCCTCCGCCGAGGCGGCGCTCGCTGCCCAGGGGAGCGAGGACGACCGCGCCATCGTGCTGGCGGCGGACGACTGGCATCCGGGGGTGATCGGAATCGTGGCGAGCCGCCTGGTGGAGCGGTACGGGCGCCCCACGTTCCTCATCGCCTGGGAGGGCGACGTGGGGCGCGGCTCGGGGCGCAGTATCCGCGGCTTCGATCTCCACGGGGCGCTGCACCGTGTGGGAGGCTGTCTCGAGAAATTTGGCGGCCACAGCATGGCCGCCGGCCTGACGGTACGCCGGGACCGCTTCCAGGAGTTCCGGGTTGCCTTTCTGGCCGTCGCTGCCGAGCTTCTTCGCCCCGACGACCTGGTGCCGGCGCAGCGCGTCGACCTGGAGCTGCCGCTCGCCAACTTGAGCGCTGATCTGGAGCGGCTGATGCGGCATCTCGAGCCGTGCGGGGCCGGGAACCCCGCGCCGGTATTCGGGGTGCGAGGGGCGCGCGCCGTCGGCGCGCGCAGAGTCGGTACCAATCATCTGCGGTTCATGCTCGACGACGGCTCGGGTGCGCTTCCGGCAATCGGTTTCCAGGTGGCCGATCAGGTACCGGAGAGGTGGCTGGAGCACCCGCTCGATGTCGCGTTTCGGCTCGAGCTGGACGATTGGCAGGGGCGCTCGACGCTGCAGGCCCGCGTCGCGACCATCGCCCCGAGCGGTGGGGTGGAGGCAGCGTGATCACTATCATCAGCGGGGAATTCAAGAACCGCCGCTTGAAGACGCCGACAGGGGACAAGGTCCGTCCCACGGCGAGCCGTGTGCGCGAGGCGTGGTTCAGCATCCTGCAGCGCTCGTTGCGCGAAGCGCGCGTGCTGGACCTCTATGCCGGATCGGGCGCGCTCGGACTCGAGGCGCTGTCGCGCGGCGCCAGTACCGCCGACTTCGTGGAAGTGCACCGCATGTCGCTCGCCGCCCTCAAGGCGAACATCAAGACGTTGAAAGTCGAGGGGCGGACCACGATCCACCGGGTCGAGGCCCTGCGCTTCGCCGAGCAGCTGCATCCCGGCCAGTACGACGTGGCGTTCGCCGACCCACCGTACGCCAACGTCAACGACCAGACCGCCCGCCTCGTGGCGATGTTCCGGCTGGTGCCGTTCGCGCGGGTTTTCTCAATCGAGCATCCCGCCGACACGCCGATCCCCGGAGACGAGACCCGCCGGTACGGGGACACCGCCGTCACCTTCATCTACGCGCCGTGAGCGGCGCCGCCGGCGTCGAGCACCGCAACCGGATCGCCGTCTATCCGGGCTCGTTCGACCCCGTCACCCGGGGCCACGAGGATCTGATCCGGCGCTCGCTGGCGTTCGTGGATCGCGTCGTCGTCGCCGTCGCCGTGAACGCCGCCAAGCAGCCGCTCTTCACCGTCGAGGAGCGGGTCGCCTTGCTGGGCGAGGCAGTGCGCGGACCCGGGATCGAGGTGCAATCGTTCGAGGGGTTGCTCGTGAACTTCGCGCGGCAGGTCGGCGCGGCGGTCATCGTGCGCGGCCTCCGGGCGGTAAGCGACTTCGAATACGAATTCCAGATGGCGCTCATGAACCGCAACCTCGACCCCAAGCTCGAGACCGTCTTTCTGGTCCCCGCATTCGATCTGACGTACCTCAGCTCGAGCCTGGTCCGCGAAGTCGCGCGCTTCGGCGGCGACGTGTCGCAGCTGGTCCACCCCGCCGTCCATCGGGCGCTGAAATCCAAGTTCGGCACGTGACCTCCCCGTTCCGCGACCGCGTCTTTGCGGCGGCGCGGCGGGCGCAGAGGCGCATCCTGCTGCCGGAAGCGGAGGACGAGCGCGTTGCGGAGGCGGGACGCGAGCTCGTGGCTCTGGGTTTCGGGGCACTCGTGGTGCCGGAGCCCACCGCGTCGCCGCCGTCGCCGGAGCTCGTGGCGTGGCTGCGCAGCCGGCGCCCCGATCGTTTCCCCGATGACGGGGCCGCGCGCGCCGCGCTCGCCCACCCACTCACCCGCGGCGCCTGTCTCGTGGGCATGGGGCGGGCCGACGTCATGATCGGGGGAGCCGTCCATCCGACGGGAGAGCTGATCCGGGCGGCGCTCTGGGGCGTGGGGCTCGCACGCGGGATCGAGATCGTGAGCAGCGCGTTCTATATGCTGAAGGACGACCGCGTGCTGACCTTCACCGACTGCGCCGTCGTGCCCGACCCGACCGCCGACCAGCTCGCCGGAATTGCGTGGGCGGCGGCGCGGGACAGGCGCCGCATCGTGGGGGACGAGCCGCGCGTCGCATTCCTGTCCTACGGGACGAAGGGCAGTGCCGCGGGACCCAGGATCGACAAGGTGCGCCAGGCCGTAGCCCGGCTCCGTGCGCTGGCGCCGGACGTGGCGTGCGATGGCGAGCTGCAGGCAGACGCGGCGCTCAGTGGCGACGTGGCGCGCCGCAAGGCCCCCGAGTCGGCCGTCGCCGGTCGCGCGAACGTGCTGGTGTTTCCCGACCTTGACAGCGGCAACATCGCGTACAAACTGGTGCAACGGTTGGGGGGGTGGGAGGCGGTCGGTCCCATTCTGCAGGGCCTGGCCAAGCCCATCGCCGACCTGTCGCGCGGAGCGACGGTGCAGGATATTGTGGACACGGCGGCGGTCACGACACTGCAAGCGGAGGATTGAGATGGGGTTCTCGGTGAGCAAGGATCCGCGGGGGGTGGTGATCGTCGGCGTCGACGGTCAGCTGATCGTCGGCAACCGCCAGGAGCTGAAACAGAAGGTGCTCGACTCGCTGGAAGGCGGGACGCGCCGTTTCGTGATCGACTTCACGAAGACGGGCTACATCGACTCCTCGGGCCTCGGCGTGCTGGTGTCGCTCTCCAAGAAGGTGCGAGAGCAGGGCGGCGATCTCCGCCTCGCCGGCCTCAACGAGGATCTGCAGACGCTGTTCGAGCTGACCAAGCTGGACACGTTGTTTGCCATCGCGAAGACGCCGGCGGAGGCGCTGGCGGCCTTCTAGGGGTCCTCGTGAGCGGTCACGTCCAGGTCGTGCTGCATCGCCCCGCGCGCCCGCAGGACCGCGTCGCGTTTTCCCTCGTGGTCCCGAGCGATCTGTCGCTGGTCGGGGACGCGGTCGAGCTGGCCGCGCGGCATTGCGATGTGGGCGTCCTGTCGCCGCGCCGGCTGCAGTTCAATCTGCGAACCGCGCTGGCCGAAGCGCTGGCCAACGCCATCGCCTACGGTAACCGCCACGATCGCAGCAAGCTGGTCCGAATCGAGGTCGCGTGCGGGCCCGATGCCGTCCGCATCGAGGTCGCCGACGACGGCAACGGATTCGATCCTTCGCTGGTTCCGGATCCCACCACTCCGGAATTCCTGGACCGCGAGAGCGGGCGGGGCCTCTTCGTGCTGCGCCATCTGGTGGACACGATCGAATTCAACGAGCGGGGAAACAGCGTGTGTCTCGTGCTGCGGGCGGGCTGACCAAACTCGAGCGGTTGGTACCCGTCCTCGAGCAGTTGGGGGGCGTGCGGCTGCGCGTCTGGCGCGTCGACGGTGCCGCCCCCCGGCTCGTCGCCGGAGCCGCCGCGAGCTGGACGCCGGCGCTGCCGAGGGCCGTCGCGGGAGCGGGACGCTCGATCGACACCCCCGAGGGGGCCGCCTGGTTCGAGCCGGTCCGCACCCCGCCGGGGTTCTGGGTGGAGATGCGCAACGGCGAGGGCGGCACGGGAGGGGGGAGCGCGCGTCCCGGCGCCGGCGATCAGCTGCTCGAGGCGGTGACGTGTCTCGCCGAGGCGGAGCGCGAGGCGGCGCAGGTCGCCGCGGAGCTGTCCGATCGCTATGAAGAGATCGATCTCGTGTACACCATCAGCGAGATCCTGGGGCACACGATCCGGCTCGATGAGGCGGCGCGCCGCATCCTCCAGGAGGTGGCCACGGTCGTCGGCGCGCGTCGGGCGAGCCTCTTCGTGCTGGATCCCGACCGGCATCTGCTGCGGCTCGTCGCCGCCCGTGGGATGGTCACCAACGAGGTCGACCCGATCGAGCTCGACGATCCGGTGTCGGTCACGGCGCGGGCGTTCCGGGAGATGCGGATCCAGAGCAACGATGCGACGGGTGCGCGCACGAGTGGCGGCCGCAGCTACCGCGGGGAGGCGTACCTCGCGGTCCCGGTCATGTACGGCGCTCCCGGCGATCAGGCGCGGCCGATCGGCGTCATCAACCTCACCGATCGCGTCGGCCCCGACGCGTTTTCGGCGGGGGACCGGAAGCTCGTAGCGGCCATCGCCAACCAGGTCGGCGCTGCGATCGAGAACGCGCGGCTCGTCGCCAAGGACCTGAGCCAGCAGCGGGTGCGCCGCGAGCTCGAGCTCGCGCACGACCTGCAGCTCAAGCTGCTCCCCGCCGCCAGCGTGCTCGGCTCCAAAGCCGATCTCGCCGTGCGCTGCCGCTCGGCCGACGTGGTCGGCGGGGATTTCTACAACCTGCTGAGCCTGCACGGCGATCGCGTCGGCGTGATGATCGGGGATGTGTCGAGTCACGGCTTCGGTGCCGCGCTCATCATGGCGCTCGCGATGGCCGCGTCCGGCATCCACGCCGAGGCGGCGGGAACGCCGGGGCACGTGCTGCGCAAGCTCGAGGAGTCGCTCGCCAACGAGCTGGGGCGAACCGAAATGTACCTCTCGCTGCTGTACGCGGTCATCGACCCGGCGGCCGGCAGCATCGCGTACGCCAACGCGGGACACCCGCATGCGTTTCTCGTGCGCGGCGCCACCGGATCGATCATCCGGCTCGAGGCGACGCGCACCCCGCTGGGCCTTGGCGGTCCCGGAGAGTCCGGCGACCGCCAGGAGACATGGCAGCGCCGCGAGGATGTCCTCTGTCTCTTCACCGACGGCATCACCGACGCCACCGACGATGCGGGTCGCCGCTTCGGCGAGGAGCGCGTGCTCGGCCACGTGCAGGCGCTGCGTGACAAGCCGACCCAGCAGGCGCTCGAAGCGATTTTCGCCGATCTCGCCGCATTCACGGGCGGCGCCCCCTCCGCGGACGACCGCACCCTCCTGATCGCCAGAGTCTGATCAAGAAATCGCTGGGCCAGCACTTTCTCGGCGATCCGAGAATCCTGGCCCGCATCGTCGACGCGCTGGAGCCGTCGCCGGACGATCACGTCGTCGAGATCGGGGCGGGGAACGGGTCGTTAACGCGTATCCTGGCCCCGCGCGTCGGGCGGGTGGTTGCGGTGGAGAAAGATCGAGGGCTGGCAGAAGAGTTCGGAGTGCGGAATGCGGAAGGCGGAGTTCACAATGTGCGCCTCGTGACGGCGGATGTCCTGCGGCTCGATTGGCAATCCCTCGTTCCGCACTCCGGGGTCCGCACTCCGGATTTCAAGATCATCGGCAACATTCCCTATTACATCACCACCCCGATCATCGAGCTGGCGCTCAGGCTGCAGCCGCGACTCATCGTGCTCCTCGTCCAGGAGGAGGTGGCCGACCGGATCGTGTCGCCGCCGGGGCCGAAGACGTATGGCGCGTTGTCGGTGGGCGCTCAGGTGGAGGCCCGCGTTGAAAAGCTGTTCGTGGTGAAGGCCGGGTCGTTCGTTCCGCCGCCCAAGGTGACGAGCGCGGTGATTCGGCTGCGGCCGCTCGACCAGCCCCTCGTCCGTGCCGCAGATATCCCGGAATTCCGGGCGTTCGTGTCCGCCTGCTTCAGTCTGCGACGCAAACAGCTGCGCCACATTCTGCGCTCGATCACGGGGCAGAGCCCCGAGCCGGTCGATGCCGCGCTGGCGACACTGGGGCTCGAGCCCCGGGCGCGACCGGAGACGCTTGCGCCGGAGCGGTTCGTCGCGTTGTGGCGCTGGTCGAGACTTGCGTCGGAGGGGGCGATTGTGAAATAATTCACAATAATGCGAAAGATCTCGGACTCCACCGTCCGCCGGCTGGCACTGTACCTCCGTTTCCTCGAGCACTCCGCGGCCCAGGGTCTCGCGACCATCAGCTCGGCCGAGCTGGCGCGTCGTGGCGGTACGACTTCGGCGCAGGTGCGCAAAGACCTGTCGTTCTTCGGCTCGTTCGGCAAGCGTGGGCTCGGCTATTCGGTGCCCGAGCTGGCGGCGCGGATTCGCGACATCCTCGGGCTGAAGCGGACGCACCGCGTCGTGCTCGTCGGTGCGGGAAAAATGGGCGGTGCGCTGCTGCACTATCGCGGGTTCCGCCAGCACGGCTTTGACCTCGCCGCGATCTACGACAAGGATCCCAGGAAGATCGGCGCTCGCTCCAACGGGCTCGTGGTGCGCGACATTCGCCTGCTGGAAGCGGATCTGAAAAAGGAGCCGAGCGACATCGCCATCCTGGTGACGCCGGCGGAGGCTGCGCAGGAGGTGGCGGACCGCCTGGTGCGCGCGGGCGTGAAGGCGATCCTCAACTTCGCGCCGGTGCCGCTCGTCGTGCCCAACGACGTGGCGGTCCAGAGCGTCAATATGGCGCTGGAGCTCGAGACGCTGAGTTTCGCGTTGACAAACAGGTAATGCGTCATCGGTCATCGGTTGTCGGTTTTGCCGATGACCGGTAACCGAGAACGCTTTGGCCTTTCAGCATTAGATTTCCCGCCCCTATGCCTCGCGTTCACGTCACTTCCGAAATCGGCACGCTGCGCGACGTCCTGGTGCACACGCCGGGGAACGAGCTGGTTGCCGTCACGCCCGGGAATCGGGAAGACTACCTCTACGACGACATCATCGATCTCGAGCTGGCGCAGCGGGAGCATCGGCGGCTGGTGGCGGTGCTGGAGCGTTTCGCCGAGGTGCACGAGGTCAAGGATCTTCTGACGGAGATCGTGGCGCGGCCTGACGTACGCGATTTTCTGGTGACCCGGGCGCTCGAGGTCGTGCCGTCGGATGCCCTGGCCAAGCAGCTGGCGACCCTCTCGGCGGAGCAGCTGGTGGCGTTGATGGTCGAAGGCACGCTCGAGGAGGCCGGTCCGATCGCGCGGGCGCTGAATGAGGTGGGGTATGCACTGCCGCCATTGCCCAACCTGTTCTTCACGCGGGACGTCGGCATCGTGGTAGGGGAGCACGCGATCATCGGCTCGATGCGCTACGGCGTCCGCTGGACCGAGGAGATGCTGGTCAAGGCGCTGTTCCGCTATCACGACAAGCTCGACAACGCCGGGATTCTCTACGACGGGTCCGAGGAGCGGCGTCACACGTATACGCTCGAGGGCGGCGACGTACATCCGCTGCGCCCCGATCTCCTCGTGCTCGGGTTCAGCGAGCGCTCCAGTCCGGCAGCCCTCGATCAGCTGTGCGAGCTGGCATTCGACAAGTGCGGCATCACCGACGTGATTACCGTCGTGCTCCCCAACGAGCGCACCGCGATCCATCTCGACATGATCTTCACCCAGATCGACCGCGAGACGTGCGTGGTCTACCCGCCGTTCTTCGTGGGCCCGGAACGCCTCGCCGTGCTGCACCGGCGCAAGCGGTCCAAGGGCGTGAAGGAGGTTCCCAACTTCTTCGCTGCGATGCAGGCGGTCGACCTGCCGCTCGAGCCGGTGTTCTGCGGCGGGACGGCCCGCACGGTCCAGGAGCGTGAACAGTGGTCATCGGCGTGCAACTTCTTCACGGTGCGGCCGGGACTGACGATCACCTACGCCCGCAACGAGGCGACGATCCGTGAGCTCGAGCACGCGGGCTATCGCATCGTTTCGGCGGTGAACCTCCTCACCGGTGAAGAGTGGCTCGATGACGCGGACAAGGGGGTGATCACGATCGACGGCAGCGAGCTGGTGCGCGGCGGCGGCGGTCCGCGATGCATGACGCTGCCGCTGCGCCGCGACGATCTGTGACCCCATGACGGTCTCGTTCACCGTCGGTCGTCTTCGGTGTCACCTGCTCGTTGCCGGCACGCTGCGGTTGGACGGCGGCGCCATGTTCGGGGTCGTGCCGAAGCCGCTGTGGGAGCGGCGCACGACCCCGGATGACCGCAACCGCATTCCTCTCGCCATGCGCTGTCTCCTCGTCGAGCACGACGACGGGTTGGTGCTCGTCGACACCGGGATCGGCGACAAGGATGAAGCGAAATTCCGCGACATCTACGGCGTGGACAACTCGGGGACCCGCGGCCGCACCCGGCTGGAGGACGCGCTGGCCGATCTCGGGCACTCGGCCGACGATATCCGCTGGGTGATCAACACGCATCTGCACTTCGACCACGCGGGGGGCGATACCTATCGCACACCCGCAGGCGAGCTGCGACCGAGCTTCCCGCGCGCCCGCTATGCCGTACAACGGGGCGAGCTCGACTTCGCCCTCCACACCAACGAGCGCACGGCGGGGAGCTACGTCGCCGCGAACTTCAGCGGCATCGACTTCACGCTGCTGGAGGGGGAGAGTACTCCGCTCCCCGGGATTCGCTGCCTGCCGACGCCGGGCCACGTTCCATTCCATCAGTCGATACTCGTAGAGAGCGGGGGCGAGGCGGCATGCTTCATCGCCGACCTGATTCCGACGGCCGCTCACCTCCCGCTCCCCTGGATCATGGGCTACGATGTCGAGCCGCTCGTAACGCTCGAGACTCGGCGGCGCATCTATCAGCGCGCCGAGGGAGAAGGGTGGCGCATTTGCTTCGAGCATGATCCGGCGATCGCGATGGGGCGTTTGGGACGGGAGGGGAAGGGCTTCGGCCTTGTGGAACCCATTCTCTCCACGTAGTTTGTGCGGCGGTACAAGTTCAAGCGGGCGCCGGTGGCGCCCCACCTCCAGGCCTTTCCGGCGAGCCGGAGAGCGCTCCAGGGTCCGAGAGAAAGCAGCGTCGTCCGTTCGCGGTTTCGGTTATCGGTCGATCACGGCCGTGACCGAGCACCGATGACCGACAACTGATGACGCCATTCGCGGACTCTAGAACGACTGGAGTCCGCATTTTCATTTAGCGGGAAAGGTGACCAGCTGCCTCCTCCTGAAAGCAGCAACACCAGCAAGCAGCCGCGGACCCGGATCAATCGGATGATCCGCATCAGTCCGGTTCGGGTGATCGCAGATGACGGCGCCCAGCTCGGGGTGCTGACGATCGAAGAGGCGCTCGCGGCGGCCGCGGAACGGGGTCTCGATTTGGTGGAAGTGGCGCCGCTGGCGCGTCCCCCCGTGGTCAAGATCATGGACTACGGAAAGTTCAAGTTCGAGCAAGCGAAGGCGGCGCGGGCGGCTAAAAAGAAGCAGCACGTCATTCATCTGAAGGAAGTGAAATACCGCCCCGGGATCGACGACCACGATTTCGATTTCAAGACCCGGCACGCGCGGGAGTTTCTGCAGGACGGCAACAAGGTCAAGGTGACGATGATGTACCGCGGTCGCCAGATGGCGCACATCGAGCTGGGGCGGGAAGTGCTCGATCGCGTCGCGGCGGAGCTGAAGGATATCGCCAAGATCGAGCAGGACCCGCGGCTCGAGGGGCGTAACATGTCGATGGTGTTGGCACCGAAATAGATATCAGACGTCAGACCTCAGCCCTCAGGGCTGACGTCCGATGTCTGAGGTCTGACGTCTCAACAAGGACTCACAGTGCCCAAAATGAAATCCAAGCGCGCGCTGCGGAAACGCGTGCGGCTCACCGGCTCGGGACGGCTGCGCCGTCACCGGGCGATGAAGAGCCACATCCTGACGAAGAAGCATCCCAAGCGCAAACGCCATCTGCGCAAGGGGACACTCGTTGCCCACGCCGACGAGCGCCGTCTGAAGCGGCTCTTGTCGACCTAAGGAGCACCCTATGCCCCGGGTCAAGAGCAACGTCGCGCGCCTGAAGCGCAAGAACAAAGTCATGAAGCTCGCCAAGGGCTACTTCGGCGGGCGCAGCAAGCTCTGGAAGGCCGCCAAGGAAAGCGTCGAGCGCGCCCAGCGGTACGCGTACCGCGATCGGCGGCGCAAGAAGGGCGAATTCCGCCGTCTCTGGATCACGCGGATCAACGCCGCCGCCCGGCTGCACGACCTCTCGTACAACCGGTTGATGAACGGCCTGCGCAAAGCGGGCGTGGAGATCAACCGCAAAGTCCTCGCCGACCTCGCCGTCCGGGACCCGGGCGCGTTTGAGCAGCTGGCGGAGGTCGCGAAGAAGGCCCTCTGATCATGCGCGACCTCCTCGCACGCCTCGACGGCCTGCGGGAGCGTCTTCGCGAGGTCCCACAGGCGGATGAGCACCGGCTCCAGGATCTGCGGGCCGAGATCCTCGGACGCAAGAACGGCGCCCTGACCGACATCATCCGGTCGCTTCCACAGCTCGACGCCGAGTCGCGGAAAGCGGTGGGCGGACCCGCCAACACCCTCAAGCGCGACTGGGAAGCGGCGCTCGATGCCCGTGCCGCCGAGCTGGGGCGCGCCGCGAGCGTGCTCCAGGACATCGACCCCACCATGCCCGGCCGCCCGGCCTGGCGCGGCGGCCTGCATCTCGTCACGCAGGTCATGGACGAGATCTGCGACATCTTCCACGAGCTCGGCTTCACCCGGGCCGTCGGGCCCGAGATCGAGACGGAGCGCAACAACTTCTACGCGCTCAATTTTCCCAAGGACCACCCGGCGCTCGATTCGCAGGATTCGTTTTACGTCTCCGGCGACCTGCTGCTCCGGACGCACACGTCGCCGGTGCAGATCCGCACCCTGGAAGCATACCGCCCGCCGATCCGCGTCGTGATCCCGGGCCGCGTCTACCGCCGCGATCCGTTCGACGCGTCGCACGCCTCGGTGTTCGAGCAGATCGAGGGGCTCGCGGTGGACGAAGGGATCTCGTTCGTCGACCTCAAGGCGACGCTGAGTCATTTCGCCCGGAAATTCTTCGCGGCCGATACGGCGGTACGCTTCCATCCGTCGTTCTTCCCGTTCACCGAGCCCTCGGCCGACATGAGTGTGCGCTGCACCGTCTGCGGGGGCCGCGGCTGCGCTACCTGCAAGCAGAGCGGGTGGATGGAGATTCTCGGGAGCGGGATGGTGCACCCGGCGGTGCTCGAGAATTGTGGGGTCGACTCGGAGCGCTATACGGGATTCGCCTTCGGCATGGGTCCGCAGCGCATCGCGATGCTGCGCTATGGCATCCCCGACATCCGGCTGTTTTACAGTGGCGACGTGCGCTTCCTCAGCCAGTTTGCCGGCGGCGTGCGATGAATCTCTCGCGACGCTGGCTCGAGGCGCTCGTAGGGCGCTCGCTCGACGCCGGCGAAGTCGCGGCGCTGCTTACGGCGCGGTGCTGCCCGGTGGAGGGCGTCGAGCGGCTGCACGCCGACCTCGACGGCGTGCTCGTGGGGCGCGTGCTGGAGGTGCGGCGTCACCCCAACGCCGACCGGCTCAGCCTCTGTCTCGTGGATGCCGGCGGCGCCGGCGGGGGGGGACCCCTCGAGGTCGTGTGCGGTGCGCCGAACGTGACCGCCGGGAAAACGTATCCCTTCGCCCCCGTCGGCACCGTCCTTCCGGATGGCACGAAGCTCGAGCGCCGCAAGATTCGCGGTGTCGAGTCGAACGGCATGCTGTGCTCCGCGCGCGAGCTCGGCCTCGGCCAGGATGCCGACGGCATTCTGGAAATCGACACCAGCGCCGCGCCGGGGACCAGGCTGCTCGAGGCGTTGCCGATCGCCGATGAGCGCATCGCCCTCGAGGTGTACGCGAACCGCCCCGACCTGCTCGGTCACAAGGGCGTGGCCCGAGAACTTGCGGCAGCCCTTGGCGCGACGGTGAAGCTGCCTGCGTTTCCTGGCACCGACCGCCCTTCCGCCCTCCCGCCCATCCGCCGGTCCGACCGCGCGGGCGTCGTGGATGGCGTCGAGGTCCGGCTCGAGGACCCGGAAGGCGCTCCGCGCTACCTCATCGCCGTGGTGCGAGGGGTTCGTGTCGGCCCGAGCCCCGCCTGGCTCGCCGATCGGCTAACCGCCGTCGGCCAGCGGCCCATCAACAACATCGTCGACGCCACGAATTACATCCTGTTCGAGCTGAACCAGCCGATGCACGCCTTCGACCTGGCCCGCCTGCGCGGGCCGGCGATCGTGGTACGGCGCGCCAAGGCCGGGGAGCGGATGGTCACGCTCGACGGCGTCACCCGGACGCTCACCCCCGAGATGACGGCGATCTGCGACGCGGAGCGCCCCACGATCGTCGCGGGCGTCATGGGGAGCGCGGAGTCGGAGGTGACCGCGACTACCACCGATCTCGTGCTCGAATGCGCGTATTTCCAGCCCACCCGGATCCGTCGCACGCGGCGCGCCCTCGCGCTCACGAGCGAATCGAGCTACCGCTACGAGCGCGGCGTCGACATCCAGGCGCTGCCCGATGCGTTGCGCCGTGCATTGGATTTGATCCAGTCCGTCGCTGGAGGGTCCGTGCGGGAGGGCCCCATCGACCTCTGGCCCAGCCCCGAGCAGCCGCGCGCCGTCTTCCTGCGTCCTGACCGGGTGACCCGATTGCTCGGAGTGGAGTTCAAGCGTCATGATTTGGAGCGACTCCTCTCGAGCGTCGGCTTCGTCGTGGCCCCGAAGGACGAGCGGCTTGGCGTGCAGGTGCCGGGGTGGCGGCCCGACGTCGCGCGCGAGGTCGACCTGATCGAAGAGGTTGCGCGACTCTCGTCGTACGATGCCTTTCCCGACGAGCTGCGGCCGTACCGACCCGGGACTGTTCCGGACGCCGTGTCGGAGCAGGTGCTCACGCGCCTCCGTGCGGCGCTCGCTCAGGCAGGGCTCCTCGAATGCCGCAGTACACCGCTCGGCCCCGCCGACGCCCCCGACGCCGTCCCGCTGCGGAATCCGCTTTCGACCGAGGAGTCGCACCTGCGCAGCCGCCTCATTCCCCAGCTCGTGGCGCGGGTCGAATACAACTGGTCGGTGCGAGAGCGCGATGTCCGCCTGTTCGAGGTGGGGACGGTGTTTCACGCAGCGGACGGGGGAAGACCGGATGAACACCTTTCCGTGGCCGGAATCTTGACCGGCGCCAGGCGTCCTCTGCATTGGACAGAGGCTGCGAAAGTGCCTGATATGGACATATGGGACCTCAAGCAGCACTTTGAGTTAGCGGCTTCCGTGGCAGCTCCTGGGGCACGCGTCGTCCCAGGGGACTCGGCCGATGTATGGCGGGCGACCGCACCGGATGGCCGGGTCGTTGGGCGGGCCGGGCGGCTCGAGGCCGATGCACCGAAATGGGCCGGCGCCGTGCTCGGGTTCGAGGTCGAGATCGACGTCCGCTCGGAGCGGCGGCTGACGTTCACGCCGCTACCCGAGCAACCGGCCATGGTGCAGGATCTTTCGCTTGTGCTGCCGGGTGGGGTGACAGCGGAACAAGTGGAAGCGGTCCTGCGGCGGGAGGCCCGGCCGCTGCTCGAGCGGGTGCAAGTGCTGGACGAATACCGGGGACCGAACGTGCCGGCCGGCACGCGCGGCGTAACCTGGCGATGCGTTTTCCGCGATGCCGCACGCACCTTGCGGGACCGCGAAGTCGACGATGTGATCCGGCGGTCGCTTGCTGCGCTGGAGGGAGAGCTGGGTGTACGACGGAGAACGGGCTGACCTGCGGGCGCTCGATCAACTCGAGGCGGTGCTGCGCGAGCTGGGTGAGGAGATGGCGACCTGGCGCGCACGGGCACTGAAAGCGGAGCCGTCGCGTGGTGGTGGAGGTGGGGGGGCGCGTTCGTCGGAGCTGGAGAGTGAAAATCGGCAGCTGCGGGGGCGTCTCGAGGCGGCGCGGGTCCGCGTGCAGGAGCTGGTGACGCGCCTGGCGTTTCTGGAAGAGCAGTCCCGCGAAGCCGGCACCACCGGCGGGAGTACGGCGCGGTGAGCACGAAGAAGCACGCGGTAAAGGTGATGATCGGCGGCGAGGAGTACACGGTGCGTTCCGATCTCGCGCCCGACTATACCCGTGAAGTGGCGGGATACCTGGACCAGGCGCTGAAGCGCGTCCTGGCGCAGGGGGGGCTCGTGGAGACGCACAAAGCGGCGATCCTCGCCGCCCTGGATATCACGAACGAGCTGTTTCAGGCGAAAAAGGGAGAGCGGGAAGTGGCGGCGCGTCTGGCCGCGTTGGCCGACGATTTCGCCAAGATGTTGCCGCCCGGCCGCCGTAAAGCGGCCGAGCGCTGAGTCAACGCAGTTCGACAATTCGCGCCTGGCTAGCGAGGCCCGGTGCGTCGGAGCATAGATCGATGTCAGCCATTGGGATCATCCTGGCCGCCGCTGGCGGTGCGGTCGCGGGTGGAGCGGCCTTGTACGTGATCGGACGGCGCGTCGAGCGGCGAGTCGCCGACGCCGCCACCCGCCTCGCTGCCCGTGAGCGCGAACGGCAGCTCAAAGAGTCGCAGGCCCGCATCGAGCTGGAGGCTCGCGAAGAGTTGTTGCGCGGCCGCGAGCAGCTCGACCAGGAGCTGTCGGGCCGGCGCCGCGAGATCGAGCAACGCCAGGGCTCCGTCGATCGGGCGCAACAGGCGCTCACCGAGCGCGAGCGGGACCTCGGGAAGCGCGAGCAATCCCTCAAGGATCGCGACAAGGCGCTGGCCACCAAGGAGCAGGAGGCCAGGACCCAGCTCGAGCGGGTGGCCGGGCTCTCGGCCGAGGACGCGAAAGAAGAGCTGAAACGCTCGCTCGAGGACGAGGCGCGCGGCGAAGCGGCCGCCCTGCTGCGGGACATTCGGGAGCAGGCGAACAAGAACGCCGAGCGCGATGCCAAGAAGATCGTGGCGCTGGCCATCCAGCGGATCGCCGCCGATCACACGGCCGAGACCACCGTCTCGGCCGTCGCGCTTCCGTCCGACGAAATGAAGGGCCGCATCATCGGCCGCGAAGGCCGGAACATCCGCGCCTTCGAATCGGCGACCGGCACCGACGTCATCATCGACGACACGCCGGACACGGTCGTCATCTCGTGCTTCGACCCCGTGCGCCGCGAAGTGGCACGTCTCTCGCTCGAGCGGCTGATCGCCGACGGGCGCATCCATCCCGGGCGCATCGAGGAGATCGTGCGCAAAGCCCAGGAAGAGATCGAAGCCGGCATCCTCGAGGCGGGTGAGCGCGCCGTGTACGACACGGGGCTGCGCGGCATGCACCAGGAGCTCGTCAAACTGGTCGGCCGGATGCGCTACCGCACCTCGTACGGCCAGAATATCCTCGAGCATTCGAAGGAAGTCGCCTGGATCGCCGGGATGATGGCCGCCGAGCTGAAGCTGGATGTCCCGCTGGCCAAGCGCGGTGGCCTGCTGCACGACGTCGGAAAGGTGCTGACGCACGAGCACGAGGGGACCCACGTGCAGCTCGGCGTGGAGGTCGCGACCAAGTACGGCGAGCATCCCGTCGTCATCAACTGCATCGCGGCGCATCACGACGACGTCCCCCACGACTCCGCCGTGAGCGTGATCGTGCAGGCGGCCGACGCGGTGTCCGGCTCGCGGCCCGGGGCTCGGCGCGAGGCGTTCGAGACGTACGTGAAGCGGCTCACGGCGATCGAGCAGATCGCCGGAGAATTCGCGGGCGTCGAGAAAGTGTTCGCGATTCAGGCGGGACGGGAGGTGCGCGTCGTCGTCTCTCCCACCGCCGTGGACGACGTCAAGGCCAACAGCCTCGCGCAGCAGATCTCCCGTAAGATCGAAGGCGATCTGCAGTACCCCGGTCAGATCAAGGTCGTGGTGATCCGCGAAACACGCGCGGTGGACTTTGCCAAGTAGCGCCAGGTTGATCGACGGCGTCGCCATCGGACGGACGATGCGCGCCGAGCTGGGTGGCGACATCGCGCAGCTGAAGGAGCGCGGCGTCACGCCCGGTCTCGCGGCCGTCCTGGTCGGCGAGAACCCCGCCTCCGCGACTTACGTCCGCATGAAGGGCAAGGCGTGCGACGAAGTCGGCTTGTATCACGAAACGATCTCGCGCCCGGCCGACATGACTGAAGCGGATCTCCTGGCGCTCGTCGACCAGCTCAACGCGGATCCGCGGATCCACGGCATCCTCGTCCAGCTGCCGCTCCCCAAGCACATCAACGCCGGACGCGTGCTACTGCGGATCGATCCGGCGAAGGACGTGGACGGCTTTCACCCGGTGAACGTTGGCAAGGTGTCGACCGGCGATCAATCGGGCTTTCGTCCCGCGACGCCCTACGGCGTGCAGCAGCTGCTGGTGCGCAGCGGCATCGAGACGAGCGGCGCGAACGTCGTGATCGTGGGCCGTTCGAACATCGTGGGTCGGCCCATGGCCGCGCTGCTCCTGCAGGACGGCCCGGGGGGTAACGCCACGGTCACCGTCTGTCACTCCCGTACCCGGAACATGCCGTCGGTCACGCGCCAGGCCGACATTCTCATCGTCGCCATGGGGAAACCGGAATTCGTCACGGGAGACATGGTCCGCCCGGGCGCGGTGGTGATCGACGTCGGCGTCAACCGTGTCGATGATCCGACGACGAAACAGGGATACCGGCTGGTCGGGGACGTGAAGTTCTCCGAAGCCAGCACGGTGGCGTCCGCCATCACCCCGGTGCCGGGAGGCGTCGGCCCCATGACGATCACGATGCTGCTCGTCAATACGGTGCAGGCGGCGAGGGGATGGGCGCACCTCTAGATCTGTTCGCAGCCGCGAGTCCGGAAGGGGCGTGGACCGTCGCCGAGGTCACGCGACGCGCCCGGGCCGTGATCGAAGCGGGGCTCATGCCGCTGTGGGTGAAAGGTGAAGTCTCCGGCTTCAAAGCCTACGGCAGCGGCCACTGGTACTTCACGCTGCGCGACAAAGTGGCGCAGCTGCGGTGCGTGATGTGGTCGCGCGACAACCAGCGCCTCCCCGCGCCGCCGAACGACGGCATGGAAGTCTTCGCCTTCGCCTTTCCGACGGTCTGGGAAGAGCGGGGCGAATTCCGTCTCACCATCCGCCATCTCCTCTCCACCGAAGCGGGGGGACTGTGGCAGGTGGCGTTCGAGAAGGCCAAGCGATCGCTCGAGCGGGACGGGCTGCTGGATCCGGCCCGCAAGCGCCCGCTGCCACCACTGCCGCGCCGCATCGCCGTCGTTACGAGCCCCGACGGAGCGGCATTTCGAGACATCGCCGCGGTCCTGGAGCACCGCTGGCCAGCCGACCTCCTCCTCGTTCCCACGCGCGTCCAGGGCGAGGGCGCCGACCGCGAGCTGTGTGCAGCGCTCGCGCTGCTCTCCAGGATTCCGCGGCTCGACCTGGCGATCGTCGGTCGCGGCGGCGGCTCGAAGGAAGATCTGTGGACGTTCAACAATGAACGGGTGGCGCGGGCGGTCGCCGCCGTCCCGGTGCCCGTCGTTTCGGCGATCGGCCACGAAATCGACGTCACGCTCTGCGATCTGGTGGCGGATCTGCGCGCACCGACTCCCTCGGCCGCGGCGGTCGCGGCGACCCCCGATCGCAACGAGCTCTCCCTCAAGCTCGAGCGCTTCGCCCACGCCCTCGTCCGGGCGCTGCGGGCACCCACGCGTCACGCCGGCGAGCGCCTGGAGCGGGCGGGCGACCGGCTCGGCGCCGGGGTGTCCCGCACCCTGGAGCGGGCCAGTGCGCGCGTGGCGGAGGGAGGGGCGCGACTCGACGCGCTCTCGCCGCTGCGCGTGCTGTCGCGTGGCTACGCCGTAGCACGGGACCAGTCGGGAGCGGTGCTGCGGACCGTCGCGCAGTTTCCGGCCGGCCTCGCCTTCCGGCTGCGGGTACGCGATGGAGAGATCGCCGCACGGGCGGGAGAGCAGTGATGGCGGAAGCGGGCGGCGGCGCGGCGGGCGGACAATTCGCGCACGACCTCGAGCGGCTGGAGCAGATCGTGCGGCGGCTGGAGGGAGAGGACCTCGATCTCGACGAAGCGCTGCGCCTGTTCGAAGAGGGTGTGGAGCGTCTACGCGCGGCCCGCGAACGGCTGGGGGCCGCCGAGCTGCGCGTGCGGCAGGTCCTCGCCGATCAGGCGGGAAAGCTGCGGCTTGAAGATCTCGATCGCTGATCGCGCGCTGGAGGCGTACCTCACCGAGACTCGCACCCGGGTCGACGCCGTACTCGAACGCTGGTGCCGGCGCGCGGAAGCCTTTTGGCCTGCGCCCCTACCCGCGGCGGTCCGCTACAGCGTCCTGAGCGAGGGAAAGCGGCTGCGGCCCACGCTCGTCTGCGCGGCCTACGAGGCTCTCGGCGGACAAGGTGGGACGGCCGGGATTGCCGAAGTTGCGGCCGCCGTCGAAGTGGTCCATGCCTATTCGCTCATCCACGACGATCTCCCGTGCATGGACAACGACGATCTGCGGCGCGGCCGTCCCACCGTCCATCGCGCCTTCGATGTCCGCACGGCGACCAGTGCCGGCTATCACATGGTGGGGCTCGCTGCTCGAGTGCTCGCCGCCGGCCTCGACGCGCTCGACGTCGACCTCGACCGCCGCTCCGCCATCGCACTCGAGCTGTTCCGCTCGGCGGGGGCGGGCGGGATGATCGGCGGCCAGGTGCTCGATCTGGAAGCGGAGCAGCGGGCGATCTCCGTGGAAGCACTGCGCGAGGTGCACCAGCGCAAGACCGGCGCGCTCATCGCGGCGGCGTGCGTGATCGGCGGCATGGCTGCCGGCGGCGACATTCCGATGGAACACCTCGCGGCGTTGCGCGGCTACGGGGAGGCGATCGGCCTCGCCTTTCAAATCGCCGACGACGTGCTGGACGCGACCGGGACGTCCGCCCAGCTCGGCAAGACCGCGGGGCGCGACGCGCAGCTCGCCAAGTCGACCTTCGTCTCGGTGCTGGGAGTCGGAGCGGCGCGGGCGGAAGCGGAGCGATTCGCCGCGCTGGCGGTAGACCGTCTCCGCCAGGCGGCATTAGTTTCCCCTACGCTCGTTGCCCTGGCGCACTACATCGTGACGAGAGCCAACTGAGTTCCATGAAAGGCAACGTGTCGATCCTCGAGACGATCCACGGCCCCGAAGCCGTCCGGCTGCTCTCCAAGGACCAGCTGCAGCCATTGGCCGACGAGGTGCGCCAGCGCCTCGTCGAGGTGGTGTCGCAGACCGGAGGCCACATCGGCGCCGGACTGGGTGTCGTCGAGCTCACCGTCGCCCTGTGCCACGTGTTCGATTCTCCGCGCGACAAGATCGTGTGGGATGTCGGCCACCAGGGTTACCCGTGGAAGATCCTCACCGGGCGCAACAGCCGGTTCCCCACGCTGCGGCAAGAGGGCGGCCTTTCGGGATTCCTGCGCCGGGACGAGAGTCCACACGATCACTTCGGGGCGGGGCATGCGGGCACCGCGCTGTCCGCGGCGCTTGGAATGGCGACGGCCCGCGATCTCGCCGGAGCAACGCACAAGGTCGTCGCCGTGATGGGCGACGGCGCCATGACCGGCGGGTTGCCGTACGAGGCGATGAACAACGCCGGTCATTCCGACCGGGACCTGATCGTCGTGCTGAACGACAACGGCATGTCGATCGCTCCCAACGTCGGGGCGATCAGCAAGTACCTGGGCTCGATCATCGCCAGCCCGATCACCGTGCGCTGGCGCGAGCGCGTCAAACAGGTGATCGAGAAGACGTCGCATCTCGTGGGGGGCCAGCGCCTCGTCGAGTTCGCCAAGACCGTCGAGGAGAGCGTCAAGAATCTCTGGTCACCGGGGATGCTGTTCGAGGAGCTGGGATTCCGCTACTTCGGTCCGATCGCCGGTCATGACATGGCGCACCTCGTCGCGACGCTGGAGTTGGTGCGTGGGCTCAAGGGGCCGCGCCTGGTGCACGTGTTGACGGAGAAAGGGAAGGGATTCCCCCTTCCGGAGCCCGATCTCGAGAAGTATCACGCGCGTGCGCCCTACGATCCCGTCACCGGCGTGCTCAAGCCCGTGGCGGCCGGTGCGCCGCAATGGACGAGGGTCTTCGGAGAAGCGATCAGCCAGCTGGGCGGCGAGTATCCCGATCTCGTCGCCATCACCGCCGCGATGCCGTCGGGGACCGGGACGAACCTGTTCCAGAAGAAGTGGCCGAACCGGTTCTTCGACGTGGGCATCGCAGAGGCGCACGCCGTGACGTTCGCCGCCGGCCTCGCAACACAGGGCATTCGACCGGTCGTCGCCATTTATTCGACGTTTCTGCAACGCGCCTACGACAGCATCGTGCACGACGTCGCTATCCAGCGGCTGCCCGTGATCTTCTGCCTCGATCGCGCCGGCATGGTGGGTGAGGATGGGCAGACCCACATGGGACTGTTCGACATTCCGTACCTTCTGACGGTTCCCAACATGACGGTCACGGCACCCAAAGACGGCGCCGAGCTCATTGGTTTGTTGCGGACCGCCCTGACGCACGCGGACGGCCCCTTCTCGCTGCGCTACCCGCGCGACAAGGCACCGGGCGAGCCTCCCGTCGCCGCGGAGATCGCCGCGATTCCCTATGGCAGCTGGGAGGTGTTGCGCCGCGGGCGCGACTGCGCGCTGCTCGCGGTCGGCGTGATGTGCCAGCCGGCGCTCGCGGCCGCCGAGTTGCTCGCGGCAGAAGGCCTCGACGTGACCGTCGTGAATTGCCGCTTCCTCAAACCGATGGATCGGGCACTGCTCGATGCGCTGGCCCGGGAGCACAAGCTGCTCGTGACGGTCGAAGACGGCGCGGTCGTGAACGGCTTCGGGGCGATGCTGGCCGGCACCCTGCAGACCATCACTCCGGAGGTTCGCGTCGTGGCGCTGGGCGTGCCGGACCGGACGTACGAGCATGCGCCCCGGGCACGACAGCTGGAAGCGGTGGGACTCACGGCCGGCGGTATCGCCTCACGCATCCGAGCGCTCGCGTCGGAAGAGAGCCTCTCGCCCCGATGAACGTCGGGGTGGTCGGCAACCCCAGCTACGGTGATCTGCAGGCGCTGCTGGGCCGGCTCATGGCGTCCGCTCCTGCGCATGGCCTCACGATGTTCACCGAGGAGCGGCTCGCGGAGTTCTGGCCGGGGCAGCGCCCCGCGGTGTGGGAGCCGGCGGTCAAGCTCGATTGCCTGCTCACTATCGGTGGTGACGGCACGCTGCTGCGTGGTGCCCGCCTTTTGAACGGCGCGGCGACGCCGATCCTCGGCGTCAACGTCGGGCGGCTCGGGTTTCTCGCCACGGCGCCGGCGCAGAACCTCGATTGGGTGCTGGATGCGACGGCCCGCCGCGCGTACACCATCGAGCCACGTCTTGCCATCGTCGCGACCGTCGAGGACGGGGCGGGGGGGCTGCGGACGCAGCCCATCGCCTTGAACGACATCGTCGTGCACAAGGGCGGCGTTGCCCGGGTGCTGCGATTCCGCCTGTCGGTGGACGGAGAGGAGGTCGGCGCGTACAGCGGTGATGGCATCATCGTCGCGACGCCCACGGGCTCCACCGCCTATTCGATGTCGGCTGGCGGGCCGATCGTGCTGCACGGCGTCGACGCGCTGGTCGTGACGGCCATCTGTCCCCACACCCTGGCGGTGCGGCCCCTCGTCCTCCCCGCGGCGGTCTCTATTTTGATCGAGCCGATTCCGCCGTGGGAGGAAAACGAAGAGCTCCTGTTGTCGCTCGATGGGCAGATCAGCGAGAGGTTGCACCCCGGCGAGCGGCTCGTGGTCCGGCGCGCCGAGCGGCCCGTCATGCTGGGTCGCCTCGGCCCGGAAGGGTTCTTCGCCCGGCTGCGACGCAAGCTCAACTGGGGCGACCTCTCGGACCGCGAGCGGACGTAGTGCTGGCCGAGCTGCGGGTCCGCGATCTGGCGGTCATCGCCGACGTCACCCTGTCGCTCGGACCGGGTCTGAACGTCCTGACGGGCGAGACCGGCGCCGGGAAATCGATGCTGGTGGACGCCCTCGCTCTCCTGCTCGGCGAGCGCGCGTCCACGGACGTCGTACGGCCGGGAGCTCAAAAAGCGATCATCGAAGGGGCGTTCGAGCTCTCCACCGCGGCGCGGGGAGCGCTGCAGGAGCCGCTCACCGCGCTCGGCGTCGAGCTGGAAGAGGGGCGGCTCGTTCTCAAGCGGGAGATCGGGGCGGAGGGTCGGTCCCGTGCCTGGGTGAACGGGAGTCCCACGACGGTGGGGGTCCTTTCCCAGCTCGGGGGCCTGCTCGTGGATCTCCACGGGCAGCACGAAACCCAATCGCTGCTGCGCGCCGACATGCAACGCGATCTGCTCGATGCCTTCGCCGGAGCGGAAGTGGAGCGCGTGGCCGTACGGGATGCGCACACGCGCGCCGCCGCCCTGGCGGGGCGGGAGGCCGAGGTGCGCGCCCACCAGGAAGCGGTGCGTCGCAAGGCCGACTATTTGCGGCACGTCGTCGAGGAGATCTCGAAGGCCAACCCCAAGATGGGTGAAGACGAGGTGTTGGAAACCGAGGGCCGCCGCCTGTCGCACGCGGACGAGCTGGGGCGGCTCGCACGGGATCTC
The DNA here is from genome assembly GCA_035491895.1 of Gemmatimonadales bacterium. Classification (GTDB taxonomy): domain Bacteria; phylum Gemmatimonadota; class Gemmatimonadetes; order Gemmatimonadales; family GWC2-71-9; genus DASTHG01. The sequence continues at coordinate 3,992 of DATJJY010000124.1, read as the reverse complement.
GAGCAGGCGGTCGACGCTGCCGGCCTGGCCCGCGCGGCGAAGCTCCTGACCTCGCTCGAGCGGCTGGATCCCAGCACGGCGGCCTGGCGTGAGCTGCTGGACGGGGCGTTCGCGAACATCAACGATCTTGCGTCGACGGCGCGCGACTACGTGGCCGGTATCGACGCCGATCCGGGACGTCTCGCCGAGGTCGAGCGGCGCCGCGACGTCATCTACCGCCTGATGCAGAAGTACGGACCGGCGATCCCCGACGTGCTGGCCGCGCGAGACTCCGCCGCGCACGAGCTCGATCTGCTCGACAGCGCCGACCTCGATCTGCGCGAGCTCGGCTCGCAGCGCAAGGCCGCCGAAGAGGAATTCGGCCGCGCCACGGCCGCGCTCACCGCCAAGCGCGAACGGGGCGCCACGCGACTGTCGCGGGCCGTCACCGCCCAGCTCGCGGCGCTGGGCATGCCCGGCGGCTCATTCGTCACGAGCCTTCAGCCGCTGGGGGTCCCCCGGGGCGACGGGGCCGAAGCCGTGTCGTTTCTCATCCGCCTCAACGAAGGTCTCGACCCGCGTCCGCTTGCGCGCGTTGCCTCGGGGGGAGAGCTGTCCCGGCTCATGCTGGCACTCAAGGTCGTTCTGGTGGAGCACGATGCCGTTCCGACCCTCGTATTCGACGAAGTGGATCAGGGGATAGGGGGCGAAGTGGCGGGTCAGGTGGGGACGGCGTTGGCGGCGGTCTCGCGCCGCGGAGCGAGCGGGGAGCGTCAGGCGCTGGTCATCACTCACTTACCGCAGATCGCCGTCCGGGCCGACCGCCATCTGGCGGTATCGAAGAGCGAGCGCGGCGGGGTAGCGACGAGCGACGTACGGGAGGTCCGCGACGAGGCACGCGTCGTCGAGGTGGCACGCATGTTCGGAGATCAGGACTCGGCGACCGCCCGACGCCACGCCGAAGAGCTCCTCAAAACAGCAGAATCGTCTGCCGCATCACGATCCGAAACACCGTCGCTACCGGGACGAGCCCGCCCGCGCCGCTGACCGTCTGCTCCACCGAAAATCCACCCTCCAGGCGCGGTCCCGCATAGGTGACGGCCACGCCGGCGCGCGTCCAACGGATCGCGGTCGCGGCGTCCAGCCCGCTGACGTCGGCCGGTCCACCGAGCTGCGTCGCGAACGCGACCGAGTCCTGCGGGCTGAAGAATCCGTAGCGGTCCTGACCCTGCGCGTAGTAACTCACCGTGAAGCCCGCGGCGAAGCGGCGCGAGAAGCGGAACATCGGTGCGACGTCAAGGGCGATGAAATCTCCGGGGTCCCAGCGCAGGCGCGCGAGCGAGGTGGCTGGGAGGAAGGGATCGTCGGCCGGTCCGACGCGGCGCACCCGCGGGCCGGGGAGCTGCCGGGCGACGCGCAACGAGCCGTTGAGCCAGAGCCGGTGCAGCAGGGTCAGCTCACCCGTGAACCGCCCCTCGAGGTCGGTTTGATGGTCACCGGTGGCGATGTCGAACGGATCATTGGGCGAGTCCTGATGGCCGGTCGGCAGTCGCACGACGAGCGCCGCGGCAGCAGCCGCATTTTCCGTGACGAGCAGTCGCCACTTCGCCTGCACCTCGACGTCGCCGGCGAAGAACCGGAGCCGGCGCGGTGTGTCGCCGTAGGGCGCCAGATCCAGGTTGTCGGTGCGCGCACTGTAGAGGGCGGCGATGTCGGCCGGGTCGGCGATCGACGTGGCGGGCAGCACGAAGGCGTCGTTGCTGAACGACGACACGTGGAATGTGTCCGCCAGGGCGTGCTGCAGGCCGGCGATGAGGGCCGTGATCTGTCGACCGGCATCCGACCCGGCAACCGGCAAGTACCGGGCTACGGTGTCCGGCGTGCCGAACACCGCGTGGTCGAGGATTTGCCGCAACGCCTGGGCCGAGTCGTACACCGCCTGAGCTCTGCACGTCGGGGGGCTCCCGGTGCAGCCGTAGTGCCCGTTGGTGATACTGTCATGCAACTGGAGCAGCGCAACATCGAGGTTATTGAAGAACGCGGTGTAGCGTGCCGAATCCGCGCTAGACCGTGGACCGAAACCGACGTTTGCCCCTGGCGGGTGGAGCGCATATCCCGCCCGTACCTGGACCCTGACGATCGGGATCATGACGCCGAGCGACAGGCGGTTGCTGATGCCGTACTCGAGGCCGATCGGCATCACGCGACGCTCGGCGCGGATCGCGAGGAGGTCGTGTCCCAGGCTCGCGATGTAACCCGCGAGGCCGGTGAGCGTACGCGTGTCCTGCTGAATCAGCGCGACGGAGGGAACCGTGGCCGCAGCGGAGTCGCCGTTCAACGCGGCGCCGATGCCCGCTCGCCCCGCCGGGGTGAAGTTGCGCTCCCACGTCATCGTTTCGGGATCGAACGTCACGCGCAGCGCGCCGCGTCGTGGCGTGTCGGTGCGGTCCACCGCCTGGGCGGCGAGGGACGAGACGGGCCACAGGACCGCGGCCGCGAGGGGCAGGACGAGCGCAGTGCGAGCGCGCATTACAGAACGGCACCCGGCCGAAGCCGGGTGCCGTTCCGGGTACCCCCAAGCGATCCCGGGGTTCTCGTCAGGGGATCGCCGCGAGATGGGTGCCGTATTTCGCGTTGATCGCCTGGATCAGGACGTTGGCGACCAATTTGTGCGATGCCGTGCTCGGGTGGACGCCATCGCGCGAGAACGCCCGGCCAAATGGTCGCGTCACTGCGGCGGTGTCCGGAGGCGCGTGCGGGAACACAGTGAACTGTGACGTGTCGGCTTTCAACGCCAATATGTAGGGGTTGGGGTCGACGAACGCATATCCGCGGCTCGTCGCCTGGGCGGCGATGTGAGCGTTGTACGTGGCGACGGTCGCGTGGAGGCCGGCGAGCTCGCTCGGGGTGATGTTGTGATCGTCAAGGCAGTCGAGCGTGTCGGTGGCGCCGGCCGCGGCCGCTCCGATCAGTCCAAACCCGTACCGGAATGGTACGAGGGTCGTGTCCCCCACGCCTCCCAGCGCGCGTGGAGCGCAGTTCAGCGAGACGATAAACGTGGCAGGGAAGGGGGCCCCAGCGAGTTTCGCGCCGAGGTAGGTGCTGCCGTAGGAAAAGTAGGGGATCGTCGTGACGTCGTTGACCCCGATCAGGACCCCCTTCCCGGATGCCGGGGTTCGAGCGATCGCGTCCAGTATCGAATCGTAGCTTGCCGCGAAGGCCGTTGGGTCCAACAGCTCGGCCGGGTTCCCTGCGTTCGCGGTGTCGGTCGCGGGGCCGAGCACGTCGTTATTGCCGATCCAGGCAGTCACGAACGTCGGGTTGGCGCGGAGCATCGCCTGCGTCTGCGACAGACCACCGAGGATGATGGTCGTGAGCGTATTGGAACCGGGAGACAGGTTCGACAGGATGTCTTCCACTCCGGCCCCGGGCACGGCGACATCGTTCAAGAATGGTGGCGGTACGGGCTGCTGTTTGCGCAGCGCACAGGGGAGGGCTGGATTGAGCGGCGGGCCGACGACAGTTCGCAGGAAGACATTGACGATCGGCGGGGGACAACCCGGCCGGTTGAGCAGTGGCTGGAAGTACGGTGTCTGCATCTGCTTGGCCAGCAGATTTCCGTACGCGAGCACCTGCGTACTGTCGTTGATGCCCGCGGATTGGAAGCCCGCGGTAATCGAGTTCCCCATCGAAACGTAGCGGGCGAACATCGGGTCGATCGGAGTCAGCGTCGACGGACGTAACAGTGTGTCGTCCTGGCAGGCGAGTACCCCCACGAGGAGCCCGAGCGCCGCTGCCCTCGTCATGAAGCGATGCATAGTTGTCAGTGCCTCGCGCTCAGAAGTTGTAGGAGAAGCCCGCGCCGAACAGGCTTGCGTTGAACGTGTACAGCCCGTTGTTGAATGTCGTCCCCGCACGACCGTTGCGGTCCTGCTGGCGGATGTACTGATACGCCGCATTCAGCGTGAAGGCCTTGGACAGCTCGGTTCCTATGCCGATCGTGAACTCGTTGC
>DATJJY010000123.1:0-46005 GCA_035491895.1 Gemmatimonadales bacterium | reverse complement strand
GGCGTCTCACGCTTGCGATCGACGAGCGGGCCCTCATCCCGCGCCCTGAGACCGAAGGGTTGGTGGAGCTGGTGCTCGAGTGGGCGGCGAACCGTCCGGGCGGTGTTGCCGCCGACATCGGGACCGGGTCGGGGTGTATCGCCCTGTCGCTCGCTCTCGAGGGGCGGTTCGAGCGAGTCGTCGCGACCGAGCCGTCGCCGCTCGCCGCGGCGCTCTCGCGCGAGAACGTTCTGCGTTGCGGCCTCCCCGTTCCGGTGGACGTCCGCAACGGGGACCTCCTGGAGCCGCTGGGCCACGACCGGTATCGGGCAATCATATCGAATCCTCCGTATCTCACCGACGACGAATGGTTCGCGCTCGACTCAACAGTTCGGGCGTTCGAGCCGCGGCTCGCGCTCGTGAGCGGGGCGGACGGTCTCGCGGCGACGCGCGGCCTGATCGCCGGTGCGGACCGCGTGCTCGAGCCGGGAGGATTGCTGGCCCTGGAAATCGACGAACGGCGCGCGGCGGCGGTGCGCGGCCTGGCCGACGCCTGTGGCTGGGAGCGGATCCGCGTCGAGCGCGATCTGTTCGGACGGCCGCGCTACGCGCTGATGAACTCTCGCGGGAGGACGTCGTGATCGAAGAGAAGGCTCAAGATCTGGGCCGCCTGATCGGACAGACGGAGGAATACAAGGCCCTGAAGCGCGCCAGCGACCAGCTGCGCGACGATGCCGACTGCCAGCGACTGCTGGCGGAGATGGAAAAGCTCGCCCAGGAGATTGAAACGGCGGCGCGCGCCGGCAAGGAGCCCACGCCGGAGCAGGCGGAGCGACACGACAAGACCGTCCAAAGCATCCAGGTAAACCCGGTGTATCAGCACATGGCTGTCGCGCAGGCGAACTTCGAGAAGCTGATGGCCAAGGTCAACGCGCGCATCTATGAGGGAATCCAGAAGGGCGCGGCGAGTCCCATCATCACGCTCGGATGACGGCACCGGGCGGCGGCGCGTTCATCGTCGTAGAGGGGCCGGAAGGGGCGGGAAAATCCACCCTGATCAGGGCCCTCGGCGGGCGGCTGCTGGCGGAAGGCTTCCAGGTGCTGCCGGTGCGGGAGCCCGGGGGCACCCCGGTGGCCGAAGCGGCCCGCAAGGTCGCCTTGCGATCCCGACATGAAATGTCCCCCGCGGCGGAGTTATTCTTGATACTGGCCGCCCGGGCCGACCTGGTGGAGCGCGTAATCCGGCCGGCGCTCGAAGCCGGACAAGTGGTGCTTGCCGACCGGTTCGATCTCTCGACGCGGGCGTACCAGGTGGCGGGCCGCGGGCTCCCGGCGGACGAGGTCGATGCGGCGCTCCGCCTGGCGACCGGTGGCCTGACGCCCGATCTGACGCTGGTGCTCGACCTGCCGGTGGATCTGGGCCGGGAGCGGCAGCGGCGGGCACGGAAAGTGAAGGACCGGTTCGAGCGGGAGGACGATCAGTTCCACGAGCGGGTGCGCGCGGCGTATGCCGCGGCCGGCGGCCCGGGCGTGGTGCATGTGGATGCAACGCCGTCGAAACCCACGGTGCTGGAGGCCGCCTGGCGCGAGCTGGCGGCGGTGACGGCGCTTTCAACCCGAGGTAGCTCATGAATCGCAAGTGGCTGCTCGTGATCGCGATGTCCGGCATGGCTCTGGTGACGGGGGCGTGGCTGCTGCAGCGCGACGCCAGTCCGCAGGGGACCGTGTATCAGCAGGCCCGGTTGTTCGACGACGTCCTGTCGCGGGTCGCGGACTTCTACGTCGACTCGATCGATGAGCGCAAACTCTACCAGATGGCGATCGACGGCCTGCTCGATCAGCTGCACGATCCGTATTCGACCTATCTGAAGCCGGACGACTTCCACGCGCTCAACGAGCAGACGAGCGGTGATTACGGCGGCCTCGGCCTTCAGATCGACGTGCGCAACGGCTGGATCACCGTGATCGCCCCGCTCCCCGATACTCCGGCCGAGCGCGCCGGCGTCCAGACGGGAGACGAGATCATCTCCCTCGACGGCCGCTCTACCGAGGGGTGGAAGCAGGACGAGGCGCTGAAGCAGCTGCGCGGCACGCCGGGGACGAGCGTCGAGCTGAAGATCCGCCGTATCGGGGTGGGCGACCCGATCACCTACAAGCTCACCCGGGCGAAGATCCACGTCCGCTCGGTGCAGATCGCCATGATGCTGGACGACAAAGTGGGCTACGTGTCGCTCAGCCCCGTGAGCCAGACGTCGGCCGACGAAGTCCGCATCGCGGTCGACTCGCTGATCGGCAAGGGGATGAAGTCCCTGATCTTCGATCTGCGCAACAATCCGGGCGGGTTGTTGAACCAGGGCATCGGCGTGAGCGACCTGTTTCTCGATCCGGGACAGGAAGTCGTCGCGACGCGGGGACGCGCGCCCGACGCCACCCACACCTACCGCGACGATCGCCAGCAGCGCTGGCCCAAGCTGCCCATCGTGACGCTCGTGAACGGCGGCACCGCGAGCGCCGCCGAGATCATCGCGGGAGCGCTGCAGGACCACGACCGCGCCCTCGTGGTCGGCACGCCGACGTTCGGCAAGGGTCTGGTGCAGTCGTTGTACGTGCTGTCGCCCGAGACCGCGCTGAAGCTCACGACCGCCCGCTGGTACACGCCGAGCGGCCGCACCATCCAGCGCGTCAGCAAGAACGAAGAAGACCAGGTGGCCCAGGTGGAGAACGCCGCGGAAGGGAAGGACACCGTTCCCGACAGCCTCCCGGCGTTCCACACCGACGCCGGCCGGACGGTGCGCGGCGGCGGCGGGATCCGTCCCGACATCTTCGCTCCGCAGGACACCTTCACCACCGCCGAGCGCGGCTTCATGAAGTCGTTGGGGAGCAACATCGCCGTCTTCCGCGATGTGTTGACCGGCTACGCCCTCGAGCTGAAGTCGGGCCAGGGGCTCAACTCGCCCGATTTCCAGGTGACGCCCGCGATGGTGAGCGAAGTGTTGAGCCGCCTGCGCCAGCGCGGCGCCGTGGTGCCGGACAGCGTCATGGCGGGTGCCCGGAGCCTCATTCCCGAACAGCTTGGCTACGAGGCCGCCCGGTACGTGTTCGGGCGCCCCGCTGAAGTGCTGCGCCGCATGCGGGACGATCATCAGGTGCAGGAAGCCCTCACCCTCGTGCGGCGTGCCCGGACTCCCCAGGACCTGATCTCGCTCGCGAGCGGCTCGACGGCCCCACCGCGCAGCCCGTGACGGCCACCACCTCCACCACCGCGGTGGGGGTGATCGGCCCCGGTCGGGCAGGAACGGGCTTGGCGCTCGCCTGGGTGCGAGCCGGACACGATGTCCGGCTGCACGGGCGGCGCGCCAAGCCCGTTCCCGCACCCCTCACCCTCACGACCGGCCCGGCGGACGCGCCGCCGCCCTGGATCGATCGCGTTCAGGTGATCGTCTTCGCCGTTCCCGACGACGCCATCGCACCGCTGGCCCGCACGGTGAGCGCGTCCGGTGTCGTGCGCGCCCACCACGTGGTCCTGCACCTCTCAGGCTCCCTCGACAAGAGCGCCCTCGCCGCGCTGCAAGGCAGCGGGGCCGCGCTCGGCTCGCTCCATCCGCTGCAGACCCTGGTCGAGCCGGAACGCGCGCCGGATCACTTGCGCGGTGCTTGGGCCGCGGTGGAAGGCGACCCGCGCGCCGTCGAGACGGCGGAGCGGCTGGCGACTGACATTGGCTTGCATCCCTTCCGGCTGCGCGCTGAGCACAAGACGCTCTACCACGCCGGCGCCGTCTTTGCGTCGAACTACTTCGTCGTGGTGGAGGCGATCGCGCAGCAGCTCTTCGAGCGCGTCGGACTGGATCAGCACGATGCATGGGCCGCATTGGCTCCACTTGTTCGGGGGACGTTCGAGAACCTGACGCGCAGCGGACCGGCGGAGGCGCTCACCGGTCCTGTCGTCCGCGGTGACGTGGCCACGCTCGAGCGCCACCTGGCGGCGCTCCCTGATGCGGAGCGCGCCCTCTATCGGCACCTGGGACGTGCGGTGTTGGAGCTGGCGCGCCGGGGTGGGCTCGACGCCGCCGCGATCGCCCGTTTGGAGCGGACGCTCGCTACTGGTTGACGACCTGAACGCCCTTCGGCGGGGCGAAGCTGAATTCGGCCGCCGGGACCTGGATGTTGAGCTGCAGGTGAGATAACCACACCCGCCGCACCTGACCGCCGGACTCGTTGATGTCGAGACGATGCACGAGACCGTCGTTGCGTCCCACCCACACCGTCGCGCCGGAGTAAGCGAGCGTCGAGTCGCGCGGCGTGAGCGCCACTACGTCCATCCGCCCGCCGGCCATCGAGTCCGCCCGCACGTATCGCGCCGTGTACCGCTCGCGGGGACGTTCCACGAACTGGCCGATGAGATTCGGTCCAGTGGTCCCGGTTTCGGGGATGCGGCTCCGGATCACCTGACCCGGCGTGGTGCTCGGCGTGTAGAGCCAGAGGTACTTCCCGTCGGCCACGATGCGATCACTCGGCGGCACGCTGAACCGCATCGCGAACCGGCTGGGGCGCCGCTGATACAACCGGCCGCGCGTGGTGTCGGGGGGCCCGACCATCGGGTTCTCGATCACCTGCACGAAATCGGCCGAGATCGTCTGCACTGTCTGGTAGACTGCGCTCGCGTGATCCAGCGCGGTCCACGGATCCTGGGCGGTCGGGCGGTCGACCGGTCGGCCGGTCAAGACCACCGCCGCGCAGAGTATCGCCGCGCGTCCGCCCATCACGCCCCCACCGCCGTCGGCTCGGCGACCCGCCGCCCGATGACCTCGGCGATCACCCGTACTTCACGCATCAGCTGGGCGAACTGCTCGGGGAAGAGCGACTGGGCTCCGTCCGACTTCGCCGACTCGGGGTCGGGGTGCACCTCGACGATCAGCCCATCGGCGCCCGCCGCGACCGCTGCCCGGGCCATCGGGATGACCTTGTCGCGCAGCCCCGTCGCGTGCGACGGATCCGCGATGATCGGGAGGTGCGACAGCTTCTGCACGACGGGAATCGCGGCCAGGTCGAAGACGTTGCGCGTTGTGTTGTCGAAGCCGCGGATGCCGCGCTCGCACAGGATCACGTCCTGATTGCCCTCGGCGAGCAGGTATTCGGCGGAGAGCAATAGCTCGGTGATCGTCGCCGAGATGCCGCGTTTCAGGAGCACCGGCTTCCCCGCGCGCCCCGCCGCCCGCAGCAGCGAAAAGTTCTGCATGTTGCGGGCGCCGATCTGAATGATGTCCGCCACTTCGGAGACCCACCCGACGCCCTCGACGTCGATCGCCTCGGTGCAGATCAGGAGTCCCGTCTCCTCGCGCGCCTTCGCGAGCAGCTTCAGGGCGGGCCGGCCGAGTCCCTGAAACGAATACGGCGATGTGCGGGGCTTGAATGCGCCGCCGCGCAGGATCACAGCGCCCGCTTCGCGCACGTGACGGGCGGCCTGGATGAGCTGTGCCTCCGACTCCACGGAGCACGGTCCCGCCATGACGACGACGTCCGAGCCGCCGAGGGACACGCCTCCCGGAAGCCGTACGACGCTGTTCTCCGGCTTCCACTCACGGCTCACCTGCTTGTACGGCTGGGAGACGTGGATCACTTCCTGGACGCCGGCGAGCCCCTCGAGGCGGGACGAGTCGACCCGACCGTCGTTGCCGACGAGTCCCACGGCGGTGCGTTGCGTGCCGGGCATGGGGCGCGCCTGGTACCCCATCTCGCGGATCACCGTCATGACCCGCTGGATCTCTTCCTCGCTCGCTCCGTGGCGCATCACGATCAGCACGACGTCATCCCCTCATCAGATGGTGAATCGCTCCCCATCGGTCGCCACGGTCACCGGGCCGGTGTACCGGGTCGCCGCGCCGAGCGCCGGATCAGGCGTTTCGACGGGGGGATAAAGGTGCGTCAAGACGAGCCGCTTCGCTCCGGCCGCCTGGGCCAGCTCGCCGGCCCGTTCGGGCGTCAGGTGGATGTCCAGCGCCATCGATTCGGGCAGCGAGCATTCCGCGAGCAATAGGCTGCAGCCTTTGGCCCACCGGGCCAGCTCCTCCGACGGCCCCGTGTCTCCGGTATACACCAACCGGCCTTCGGGAGCCGTCAGGCTCAGCGCCACGCTCTCCTCCGTGTGCGGCACGGGGAACGCTTCCAGGGCGAGATCGCCGTCGAGCGGGAATGGCTCGCCGGGCTGCACGTCCATGATGACGATGGGAAAGCCCGGGTCGAGCAGCCAGGGGCCGTAGCCTTCCGCGAGCGAGCGCATGAGGCGGACCACACCGCGCGGACCGAGAATCACGAGCGGGTCTTCACGCGGCGGGCGCGTCGTGTACTTGAGGGCGTACACGAGCATCGGCAGATCCGCGAAGTGGTCGGGATGAAAGTGGGTCAGGGCGACGTGCGTGATCGACGGCCACGGAATCGAAAACGCCGCGAGGCGGTGCAGCGTTCCCGGGCCGCAGTCGAGCAGCAATTGCACGTCTCCGCGGCGCACGAAGTGCGCGGCGGAGGATCGCCGGGCCGAAGGGGCCACGGTGCCGGTGCCGACGGTAATCAGCTCCACGGGGTCAGTGCGTCCTTCCGAGGTAGACGAGTCGTTTGAACTGAATAAGGCTTCCCGCCTTCAACTTGTACAGGTAGACACCCGCGGGGAGCCATTCTCCGTCGTCGGCGCGGCCGTCCCAGGTGAATCGGGCGTCGCACAGGCTGCCTCCCGCCGCGCCCCGACCGTAGCGGCCGGGCGAGAGTATCGCGGGCACGCTCGCGTTCGGCAGGATGTGGCGCACAACGCCGCCGCGCAGCGTGAGGACCTCGAGCTCGACCTGGCTCGGTGTTGCGAGGTCGAACCAGATACACGTCGCCGCTTGTGTCGCCGATGGGAATGGATTGGGGAAATTCTGATACAGGAGCGTCGCCGGCGGCGCACCCGCTTCGAGAATGACGAACGGCCGGGGCGCGGCGATGAGCGAGGTGTCCGCCCCCGCGTGCACGATTAGCTCCCAGCGATAGGTCGCGTTCCGTTCCAGTGCTTTCGGGATCTGGAACACGCTGTCGCTGAGTCCCCCAGCGCCGAATATCGGTATCGGGACGTTGCTGCGGAACACGAACACATCGTAGTGGAGCGGCCCCGGCGGGCTCGCGACCGCGGCGGGCGACCAGGTGAACGTCGGCTGCGTATCGGGGGTCGCCGATCCGGCGGAGTCCGCCAGCGACGTGAGCCGGGCCCAGGCGGGGACCGCGATCGGCCCTACGACGCCGGTCGACGCCGATTCCGCCGTCGCGCTGATTGCTTCGACGCGCCAGAAGAGGGGCGCTCCCGGCTTCTGCGGCTGGCGCAGCGGGAATTGCGCGACGTCGAGCTGCGTATCGACCGTTGCCGTGGCGAACGTCGAGTCGCGTGCGATCCGGAGGCGGTAGTGGACCGGCTGAGCGAATCCCGGGATCGCACCGACCGACCAGGCGAAATCCGGCGTGATCGAAAGGAGGCTGGGAGGGAGCGGCGCCAGCGGCGTCACCCCGCCGGCGAACATCGCCGCGGCGCTGACGTCGGGATGCCCCCACCCGCCGATCGAATCCGGCGTCGCCCGACGCGATCCCTGCGCCCGCATTGCGTCACGCAATGCGAGTGGGCCGAGCGTAGGGTGCAGCTGCTTCACGAGGGCCGCCGAGGCGGCGAGGAGTGGCGTCGCGAATGAAGTCCCCGCCAGCCGGCCGAGGGAGCCGTTGGCGTCTGCGCAGACATCGAGGCCGGGTGCCGTGAGGTCGGGTTTGAGCCGCCCATCGGCGGTGGGCCCGCGGGACGAGAAACCGGTGATCGAGCCGAGCGAATCCTCGGCGCCCGCCGTGATGACCGAGTGCGCGTCGCCCGGCGTGACGAGCGTTCGAAATCCGGGACCGCCGTTGCCCGCGGCGGTCACGACGAGAATGCCGCGGGCCGCGGCCGAATCGGCCGCGACGGAGGTGACGGCAACGTCGCCGTTCAATTGTGCGGGCGTGTAGCTGAAGCCGTTGTCGAACGACAGGTACCCGAGGCTGGACGACACGATGTCGACGCCGATCGAATCGGCCCATTCCAGCGCGGCGACGTAGTTGTCTTCCTCGACCCGCGTCTCCGAGCGGATATCCTCGGTCTTCGCGAGGAGGTAGCTCGCGCCGCGCGCGATCCCCACGAGGCGCCCGGGAACGAAACCCGCGAACAGCGACCAGACCGCCGTCCCGTGGAACTGCGCGCCGGGTTGGTCGTTCGGCTGGTCGCGCACTACCGTGTCGCCGAACACGAAATCGTGCTGCGCCGTCACCGTCACGCCGGCGAAGCCGGGGTCGAGGGTATTGAACCCGGCGTCGAGGATGGCGATGCGGACCCCGGCGCCGTTCACGCCTGCATCGGCCAGCGGCCGCAGGTGCAGCTGGCGGTACGGCATCTCGGATGGTCCATACGTCGGGTCGCCGCCCGCCGCGCAGGTGTCGGGCGCGCGGACGACCCACTCGTCGACCAGGCCACGGCTCGCCGCATGGCGCCAGCGTCCCAGGGGCTGTATGCGTCGGAGCCAACGCTCCCGGCCCAACGCTGCGAGGGTTTGTGTGGGAGCGAGCGCGCTGACGGCGTGGAGCCAACGGCTCGTGACGCGGGGAACCGCACCCGCATCCCGCAGGCGCTGGCTGGCCTGATCGAGCGGGATATCGCTGCGCACGAAGAACCAGACGGTAAACGAGGTGTCGCGACCGGTACTGACAGCCCGGGCGAGCGGTGCCGAGATGGCCGGCCGTTGGGCGGTCAGCGCCCCCGGGATGCCGAGGGCGAAGAGGGCGGCGGCCCAGGACCCGAGAGATCCAGGAGCCCGGCGACTCCGGGGCATGGGGAGGTCAGGCGGTGGCGAGCTGCCCGAGGCGCACGCCGACGATGGTCGAGACGCCGGGCTCCTGCATCGTCACGCCGTACACGGCGTCGGCGGCCTGCATGGTTCGCGGGTTGTGCGTGATGACGATGAACTGCGTCTGGCTCTTGAACTCCGCCAGGAGCCGGACATAGCGCCCCACATTGGCGTCGTCGAGCGGCGCATCCACCTCGTCGAGCAGGCAGAACGGGCTGGGGCAGGCGAGGAAGATCGCGAACAGGAGCGACACGGCGACGAGCGTCCGCTCTCCGGAAGAGAGCAGATGGATGCGCTGGGTGCGCTTGCCGCGCGGCGCCGCGTGGATCTCGATCTCGCTCTCGAGCGGCTCGTCTTCGTTGGCGAGCCGCACATCGCATTCGCCGCCGCCGAACAGCGTTTGAAAGACGGTGCGGAAGTTCTCGCGCACCTTGCCGAATGACTCCAGGAACAGCGCCTTGGCCGTCTGGTCGATCTCGCGCGCCGCCTGCTGCAGCGAGGAGCGCGCGGAGACCAGGTCGTCGCGCTGTGTCATGAGGAACTCGAGCCGCTTGGTTTCTTCCGCATGCTCCTCGACGGCGAGGGCGTTCACCGGGCCGACGGCATCGATCGCGCCGCGCAGCCGCTCGTTTTCCGACCGCAGCCACTCCAGGTCGCCGGCGACGTCGGGCGCGTCGCGCAGCAGCTGGGCGAGCGGCTTGCGCCACTCCGCTTCGACACGCTCGGCGGTGGCGCGTTTGCGTCCCTCGAGCTCGGTGCGCTCCACGGCGAGACGGTGCTCCTCGTCGCTCAACGTGGTCAGCGCGCTGCGGGCTGTCTCGACGCCAGCCTCGGCGGCCGCCACCGCGGTCTCGGCGTGCGTCACCGCGGTCGCGGCATCGCGCGTCGCCGTCTCGAGCTCAGCGAGGGCCAGCTTGCGCTCCTGGAGCGCGTCCTGCCACTGGGCGCGCTGCCGCAGGAGCTCCGCGCTCGTCGCGTCGATCTGGGCCACTTCCTCCGCCAGGGCCGTGGAATCGCGCCGGGCCTGATCGGCTTCGCCGCCCGCCCGCTCGGCGCGCTCGCGCGCCGCCCCCAGGCGCGCTTCCATTTGTGCCGCTTCCACCTGCCAGTGCACGCGCTGCTCGCGGGCCTGCTCCTGCTCGGTCTCGACCGCGACCAGGGCGGCGCGCTCGTTGGCGAGTAGCTCGTCGCAGGTCCGCCGGGACTTGCCGCGCTCCCGCAGCTCGCCTTCCAGCGCGCGCAACCGGGACTCGACGTCGATCAACCGCTGGTTGAGACGCTCTGCCTGGGTCGCGGCATCGGCCAAATCGCGCCGCGCGTGGGTGAGCGCGCGCTCCGCCTCGCCCTTCTTCGCCCCCGATTCCAGCTCCTCGCCGCGCAGCCGCTCGGCGGCCTCCGCGGACTCCGCCAGCGCCATCTGCGCGGCCTCGAGATCCTTGAGCGTCGTGTCGAGCGTGGCCTGCGTACGATCCCGCGCCGCGAGCGCCTCGGCCAGCTCCGCCGTCAGGGTCTCGAGCTCGGCGCGGCGCTGCAGCGGCCCCGCGCCGGCGGAGCCACCATCCAGGAACATCGCGCCGTTCGCGCGCCGCAGCGTGCGGCCGTCGTCGAGCACCTCGTGGCCCGTCAGCAGGGCGCGGACCCACGCCACCGCTGGGCCATCGACGCGGAGATCGTCACGCAACGGGTGCCCGTCGGCGGCGATGCGCGGGCCGGGACTGCACGGCAACAGCACGAGCGGGCCGGGTTGGGCCGTGGCATGCCACTGACGGATCGCTTCGGCGGCCGCCTGGTCGCGGACGAGCACCGCGTGCAGCCATTCGCCGAGCAGGCGCTCCGCCAGCTCGGCGTCGCGACGGCTGGTGCGCACGAAGTCCGCGAGCGGCCCGAGCACGGCGTCGCCGAACTGGTCGCGATCGGCGAGCAGCGCCTGCGCCGCGGGGGCGAGCCCTACGCGCCCGCGATCGAGCTCCACCAGGGCATCGTGCCGGGCCGAGATCTGGGACCACGCGTTCTCCGCCTGGCGGCGGGCCGAGTGCGCCGTCAACTCCTGCTCCTCGAGGGCCGCGACCCGGTGCCGGGCGACCTGGACCGCCTCGACGGCCCGCACCGCCTCCTGCGCCGCGCTGCCGGCGGAGCGGGTCGCGCCGCTCAGCGTCTGCTCCGCCGCGGTCGCCGCCTGCTGACGCGTCGTGCGATCGGTGGTGGCCTGGTGTAGTGCCTGCCGCAGCTCCTCACGCTCGCGTTCGAGAGCCGCCCGCTCGATCTCGAGGGTGCGCGCGGCTTCACTCACCTGTTGCAGTTCGGTCTCGAGCCCGCGCACCGTCTCGCGCAGTTTGCCGAGACGATCACGGACCTCCCCTTCCAGACTGGTGCGGCGCGCCAGCTCGGCGCTCACCCCCGCCAGCTCGCGCTCCGCCTCGGTGCGCTCGCTCTCCGCGGTGTCCCGCTCCCGGGTCGCCTGGCTGGCTCTGCGGTCGCGGTCGGCGCGCTCGTCGAGCGCCCGGTCGCGGCGCTGGGCCGCGTTCGTCAGCCGCTCCGCCGCCAGGGCCAGGTCGCTCTGCAGCCGCTCGGCTTCGAGCTTCGCCTCGCCCAGCTGCCGCTCCATTTCCGTGCGGCGGGCCTCGGCGGTGTGGCGCTCCCGGACACGCGTCTCCCGTCCGCCTTCGGCTTCCTCGAAGCGCGTCCGGGCAGCCGGCATGCCGTCGGCGAGCTCGCGAGTACGGACGCCGAGCGCCCCGAGCGCCAGATCGAGGTCCTCGAGCTCGCGTCGCACCAGCGTGATCGCGACTCCGAAGCGCTCCTCGACCATCTTCTCGTATCGCTCCGCCTTGCCCCGCTGCCGCGCGAGACTGCGCACCTGGGTCTGGACCTCGGAGATCAGATCTTCCAGCCGCGCGAGATCGGCGGCCGTCTCCTCCAGGCGGCGCTCGTAGCTCTGCTTACGGTTGCGATACAAGCCGATGCCGGCCGCCTCTTCGAACAGCGCGCGCCGCTCCTCGGCTTTCTCCGACAACAACGCATCGATCATCTTCGCTTCCATCACCACGGCCGCGTCCGCTCCGAGCCCGGTGCCGCGCAGCAGGTCCTGGATGTCGCGCAACCGCACGGGAGAGCGATTCAACAGGTAGTCGCTCTGACCCGAGCGCGACAACCGCCGGGTGATCACGACCTCCTGGTATGCGATCGGCAGCGTGCCGTCGGAATTGTCGAACACCAGCGAGACTTCGGCGACGTTCACCGGGCGACGACCGGTCGAGCCTTGAAAGATCACGTCTTCCATCTTTCCGCCGCGCAGCAGGCGCGGCGATTGCTCGCCCAGCACCCAGCGCACCGCATCGGAGATGTTGGACTTGCCGCAGCCGTTGGGACCCACGATGGCGGTGACACCGAGATCGAACGGCAGCTCCACCGATCCGGCGAAGGACTTGAAGCCCACCAGCTCGAGACGGCTCAATCTCATTGGGTTCGATCCGTTCGCTTGATGAGTGTGGCGGCGATGCCGGCGTGCTGCAGCGCGGTCATCGTGACGCTGGCCGCTTCGGGATGCTCGAAGGCGCCTACCAGCACGGGACCGCGCTCCCCCCAACGTACCGCCGCAAACCCGGCCGCGCGCAACCGGTCGGCGTCGCCCGGTTTCGCCAGGGCGAGGGAGTAGGGGGCGAATACCGGCGTCCCCTCTCCACGGGCGGCGAGGCCCTTCCGCCAGAGCGTACGCCGCGCCGCGGTCGCTTCCTCGCGCGTGCGATACGTCCCGGCCAGGACGCGGTACCAGACCGCCCCCGAGACATCCGGCGTGAGCGGGCTCACGACCGCCGGGAGGTCCCCGGCTACGAGCCGGTCGACGTGGCTCAAGGCGCGACTGGGCGCACCGTACGCGGCGAGCTGCAGCATCCAGGCGCTCGAATCCGACGCGGGCAGAATGGGCAGCGGAATCGTCGGCTCGAGAGCGGCAGGCGCTCGCGCCGTCCCGAATCTCTCCCGGGCCACCTGCGCGGCCGCGGCCGCGGTCGGGGCCGACGGCCGGTTGGTCGCGACGATGAGCGCGGCGACGACCGTGCACGCGAGCGCGAACGCGATCACGCCGTGGCGTATCCGGGGAGCGCCGGTCGCCGGTGCCACGGGCGACGCAGTGCTCCAACGCTCCCGCACCACGCCGAGCAGCTCGACACCGCGGTCGCGGGCGGCGAGGAGGGCGCGTCCGGCGGTGGATCCCAGGTCCACGCCGCCCGGCGCCAGGGCGATGACGCCTTCCGGATCGGCGCCGAGCTCCTCGAGGTGATCGGCCGGGAGACAGACGAGGAGCAACGCGCCTTCGTTGCGGAACCCCGCCTGCAGTCGGCGCCACCGCGTGGCCGACCGCACCAGGATGGCGTCCGACTCAGGGATGCCGGCCGGCAAGAAATGGACGCCGTCGATGTCCTGAGCGACGTCGTTGAGCGGCGTCTCGTGCGTGAACGCTTCGGTGATGCCCGGCGACCCCGCGACATGCTTGACGGCGTGCAGCAGCGGTGTTTCGAGGCAGAGATCGACCAGCGCGACCTCGCGCCGCTTGCCGCTGCCCCCCGCCGCGGCGGCACGCGCTACCCCCCACGCCGCTTTCGCGGCCCATTCGGCGTCATCGGTCGCGGGGACCAGCACCACGAGCGCCGAGCCGTTCAACAACGGCGGCGCAACGCGGTCGAGCCGCGAACGCGGCAGCGGGCGGAGCGTCACTGGCCGGGGTGGTAGATCCAGTAGGGGCGCCCGAGCTTCTTGCCGATTCCCTCGGCTTGCTCGCGCGTGTTGTAGGGACCGAGGACGACGCGGTACCCTTCATCGACGGTGGCCGGCGGCAGGACCTTCGCGGCCAACCCGGCCCGTGTGAGCTCATCGGCCATCTGCTGTGACCAGGTAGCGTTGCGCGACACCGATACCTGAACATAGAGCGGGCCCTCGCCGGCGCCCGAATCGCTGGACGCGATGGCGGCGGAGGTCGGCGTCGTGGCGCCGCGCGGTGCCCATCCGGTGGCCACCCAGAGATCGCTCGCCGCGTTGGCGATGCGGCCGGTTTCCGTGAGCGAATCGGGCCGCACCGTGACGATGTCGTCGCCGCTGCGCAGCAGCAACGATCCGTCGGGAGCGATCGTCGGCAGGTCGCCGAGCCAGGGGGTGGGGAGGCCGCCCACGAGCTGCTTGATCGGCAGATTCACGACCCACACCGTGTCGCCCATGGTGGGACGTGCGAGCAGCCACTGTCCCAACGGGTCCAGTCGCAGCGCCGCCGCGGGGGTGGGCAGTGCCACGCCGTCGATCTCACGCAACGCGTAGCGGTCGATGACGCGCAGCCCGAGACCGGAGCGGCTGCCGACGTACACCCGATGACCGGACGGCGAGAACAGCAACGCGCGCGGATGGTCCGAGATCGAGACGAAACTCGCATCGCGCCGGCCCAGCGGATCGAGCAGCGTCACGCCGGAATCGCTCGCGACCGCAACCAGGTCGCCCCAGCGGCTCGCTGCGACGTCGCCTTCGGCGGGGAGCGGTCGCGACGCCTGCGGCTGATCCGCCGCGGCGACGATCAGCGCGGGGTGACCGCCGCCGACCGTGGCGACGAGGCGCTCGTTCGTCGCACCGAACAGGTCCGCCGGATCGGCGTCGAGCGGGTGCGGCCAGGTGAGCCGGACGCGCCGCGACAGCGTCGTCACGCGGCGCTTCGTGTCGACGGCGTACAGCGTGCCATCGGGGCCCAGCGTCGAGAGCTGGACGTCGTGCACGACGGAGTCGACCCGGCCACTCTCCAGATCGTAGGCGAGGATGTCGCCCTTGGCGGTCCGGACGAACAGTTGGGCCGCCTCGGGGTCGACGCCGACGATGCGCTCGATGGGGGGGAGCTTCCCCCGCAGCGCGCTGGGAAGCGGCGAGAGGGCGGGAAGTCGATACAAGAGGGGCGCGCCGCCCGCGGCCGGGACGCGAATCGCGAACGCCACGCGCCTTCCGGAGGGTCCCGTCTGATCCTTAACTGACGGAGCGACAACGGATTGCGAAGACGGTGCACCCGGAGCTCGGGAGCGACACCCCCAGAGCACCAGAACCGCGAGGGGCAGGAAGGACCGAATAGGTACCAAAAGGCCTCGCCGCAAGATAAAAACGCGGCGAGGCCAGTGCAAGTGGTGCAGCGATGCGGAGTTAGAACGTCGGGCCGAGGCTGACCGTCCAGTACGCCTTGTTATACACTCGGTCCAGCGGCTTGGTGACGTCGAACCGCAGAATGACGAAGCCGAGCAGGTTCACGCGGATCGAGCCCCCGTAGCTGCGCAGCAGTCCCTTCACATTGGGACCTGCCGCAGCGTTCAGCCGCCAATGCAGCTCGTCGCCCGAGTTCCACGCCACCCCGGCGTCATAGAACAGCGCCCCTTCGATCGGCGGCAGACCCACGGGGAGAAAGCCGAGGACCAGGCTGCGGGTGAGCGGGAAGCGCAGCTCGACGTTGGCGACGGCGATCCGCGTCCCGATCAGCCGATCGAGCGCGTCGCAGCCCGTGAAGCTCTGCGGGTCGACCGCGGGAGCGGTGGCGCACTCGTGGTTGAAGATGGAGCCCGACGTATACCCGCGAATCAGCTCGGTGCTGCCGACGTAAATCGGGAACAGGTTGGCGTCCCGTCCGCTGTTGCCGTAGAACAGGCCGCGGACGGCGAGTGTGAACGGCCGCGCAAACAGATAGCGGCGATAGTCCGCGGTGTAGGTCGTGAAATGCTTGCTCCCGAACGCCGGGGAAACGCCGAAGCGCGATCGTCCGCCGGCGAACGGCCCCACGTAGCCGAACAGCGCGTTGTCGTGCACCAGGGCGACGCTCGGCTGGACGTATCCCAGCGAGCTGTGATTGGTGGTTGTCTCGGTCGAAAACTGGTAAGTGCCGTAGACCGGGCTGCCTCTGTTCCCAACGTAGTAGTCGTTGAATGAGAGCGTTGCAATGTCGAGGTCCACTCCATGAACACCGAGCTCGATGCGACTGAACCGGCTGAAGGGGTAATAGGATTCGGCGAACAGGTCACGCACTACGTAGCGCTGCAGGTTGAGGCTCAAGGCGACGAGGGTGTCGCCGGAGCTGCTGTCCACGTGGAGACTCTGCGTGCTCGGCAGGAAGAAGTAGTAGGGCGTCTGCGAGCCGCCCACGCCCCAGTTCAACCGGCTGCGCTGATTGATGTAGGCCGCGAAGATCTGCGCCTCACTGATCCTGCCGTTCACCGCTCCGGCGAATTGCAGGGTGTGGTCGCCGAGCATGTCGGACAGCGATACCGCAGCGCCGCCGAAGAAGCCGCGGCCGAAATTGTCGCGGGCGTAGCCGATCGTCGGGCGCGCGGTGTAGTCGGGGGTGAAACGCACGCTGTAGGGTCGCACCGAGAACTCGGTCGTATCGGGCAGCGACAGCGACGCCGAGTCGAGCAGCGTCCGGACCGAGACCGGTGCGGGTCCCACGTTCACCGTGTCGCCGGGCTCGGGCGCACCGCTCGAGGGGCGGAATCCCCCCGAGGACGGGCGATAGACGGAGACCGCCCCATCGGAGACGCCCTGGGCGGCGGTCGCCGCGGGGGTGGGCGGCGTGGAGTCGCGATGCTGCGACGCCAAGGACGTGGTGTCGTGCTTCGCGGTACCGGCGGCGAGCAGCATCACCGGGCCCGGCGCCGGGCGGTCCTGATACGGCTGGTGCTTGAGCGAGCGCGGATTATCGACGGAGTAGACGTTGTATTCGCCGTTCTCGTAGTACGCGAACGCGAGGCGGTCGGCTTGGCGCGCCCACGAGAGGGCGGGGGAGATGGGCGTGATCCCCGAGACGCCGGTGAAGACGTCGGTCAGCTGGTAGACGGCGTTTTCGTTCAGGTCGTAGAGATACAGATCGCTGATCCCGGTCCGGTCGGACACGAAGGCCAGCGAGCGGCCATCCGGCGCCCAGACGGGATTGACGTTCTTCCCTTCGTCCATGTGCTGCAACACCTCGATCGTTCCGCCGTCAAGGTGATACAGGGCCAGGCGCATGTTGCCGAACCGCAGCTCGTCGAAGTCGGTCGAGCCGCCGCGGTCGGTCGTGAACGCGATCGTCTTGCCGTCGGGGGACCAGGCGGGGAGCAGGTCGGCATACTTGTCGTGCGTGAGCCGGCGCAACCCGCTGCCGTCACGATTGATGACGAACAGGTCCGACAGCCCGCCGTCGAATCCCACGAACACGAGCTGCTGGCCGTCGGGAGACCAGGAGGGGGTCTCGACCCCATTGAGCGGCACCTGGATGCGCCGATCCTCGCGGCCGCGTCGCGCGTCGAGAATGACCAGATCCTCGTGCTGTTTCCGCTTGGCGGCGATCGCGAAATAGCGTCCGTCGGGGGAGAACGACCCCGATGAATTGACGAACCGCAGACTCTCGTAGTTCGAGTTGATGGTGGATTTCACCATCCGCCGGATGGAGCGCCCCGTTTCCGCGTCGGCGAGATAGAGATCGATGAAGAACGAATTGCGCTCGCCGAAGAACGCGACCTCGCGGCCGTCGGGCGTCAGCGCGGGCGCGAGGTGGTAGCCGCCACCGGTGCGCTTTTCGGTCAGGAGCGGTTGCGCGATGCGGCGCGCGCGATAGTGGTCGCCCAGCTGCGGCAGGAACGTCGTCTGCACGGCATCGCGCCACTCATTGGAGAGCTCGTCGAGCGACAGGCCGAGCGCCCGCTTGAAGGATCCCTCGACGCCGGCGGTGGTGGTCGACTGCAGGATCTCGCCGATCACCTCGTCGCCCCACTTTTCGCCGATATACGACCAGAGCGCGTGGCCGTAGTGATACGGGAAGACGCGCGGGTCATAGGTCAGCTGATCGATCGTCGGGAGGTTGCCCTCGAGGGAGGCGTCGCGCAGCCACATCGCCGTGTGGGGGTCGATCGGTCCGAGCGACAGGTACTCCGCCATCCCCTCCATGAACCAGAGCGGCGGGTTCACGTTCACGAGCGTCTGCACGCCGCCGCCGATCCGGCCCCGGGAGAACACGTCGTACTGGAACTGGTGCACCATCTCGTGCTGCAGCACGTGCTCGAGGTCGGCGTAGGAGCCGGTGAACGGCAGCACCATGCGGTGCTTGAAGAATTCCGTGACGCCGCCGGTGCCTTCGCCGAGGTCGCCCGCGATCGCGTTGGTCTGCTCGAAGTCGGTGTGCGAGGCGTACAGGATGATCGGCTTGCGCGCCTGGAACTTGTGATGCAGCACCCGCGACAGCCGCGCGTAGGCGCGCTCGGCCATGCGGGCGGCGTCCAGCGCCGCCGGCCGCTCTTCATCGTAGAAGTAGACCTCGAAGTGCTCGGTCTGGATGATTTTGAAGGGGAAGGAGCGGTACTGCACCTTGTTCTGACCGAAGTACTGACCTGCCGCCGGGCGCGCCACGAGGAGCGCCGCCGCACCGACGACCGCCGCCCCGAGCATCCGCCTGAATTGCCGCATTGCCCGCTCCGTCCTTTCGACCTGCTTAACCGAAGGTTCCGACTTCGCCCGGCCCGACGGGTGGAGCATCTCCCCACAGCCGCTCGAGCTGGTAAAACTCCCGCAACTCCGGATGAAAGAGGTGCACGACGACGTCCACGTAATCGAGCAGCACCCAGCGCCCCTGCGTCAGGCCCTCCACATGATGGGGGTGCACCCGCTCCATCAAGTGCTCGGCCATGCCCCGGACGTGGGTGTCGGAGGTGCCGGAGGCGATAACGAAATAGTCGGTTGCTTCGGACAGTCCGCGCAAATCGAGAATCACCGGATCCACTGCCTTCCGGTCCGCCAGCGCGCTGGATATTTGCCGCAGACCCTCGGGATGGTGCCGCGGGCCGCCGCGCGGGGACCGGCTCCGGCTTCTAATCATAGCGCGTGCCTCACCGCTTTGTTCCGTCCTCCACTTGGTAGAACACGCCCCACGCTCCGATCCCCGCATGCGCGGCGATCACCGGCGTAATGGGACTGACGATCAGCTCCTTTGGATCATAGCGCTGCCGCAGCTCATCGCGTAGCGCGGCCGCGAAGTCCGGGATGTCCCCGTGCGCCACCCCGAGGCGCAGCAGGGCGGGGCGTGGCGTCAGCGCCTGGTCGAGCAGGCGCAGAATCCGGGTCCGGGCTGCCTCGCGCCCCCGCGCCCGCGAAACCGGCTCGGCCCGACCGTCCCTGGTCAGTGCGATGATCGGCTTCACGTTCAGCTTCGTTCCCAGCCAGCCGGCGAGTCGCCCCACCCGTCCCGAGCGTATCAGACGCTCGAGGTTGTCGGCCGTGAAGAACCCTCCCGATTGGTCCCGGACACGGGACAGCTCCTGCACGATCGCGTCGGGCGCCCACCCTTCACGCGCAAGATCGAGGCCCCGCAGCACCAGCATCCCCTCCGTGAGCGACGCGCCGCGGCTGTCCACCAGCAGCACGCGACCGTTCCCCAGGGAGCGACTCTCCCGCTCGGCGCTGCCGTAGGTTCCCGAGAGGGCCTTGGAGAGCACGACCGCGACAACCCGCTCCGCCGTCCGGAGCGCGTCGGTGAACGCTTCGCGAAATGCTTCCGGTGTCGGCTGCGACGTAGTGGCGTCGTCGCCGGCGCGGAGGCGCGTGAAGAACTCCGCCGCCGTCATCTCGAGACGGTCGCGGTAGGGACGATCCCCGATGATCAGCTGCGTGGGGACGAGTCCCACGCCGTGCTCGAAGATCACCGCATCGGGGAGGTCGCACGCCGTGTCCGTCACGAAGGCCACGGCCCGCTTCGCCTGGAGGGCGCGGTGCTGTGCCCGCATGTCCTCCGCCTTCGTCTGCTCGACTGTTCCCCAGGAGGCTCCCAGCGTGAAGACGGCTTCCGGCGTGTCGGTGTGCACGTGCGCCTTGAGGAGGTCGCCCGATTGCAGCACCACGATGGAGCCTCCCAGCTGGCGCAGCGCGTGGCGGGCGTCCGCCACCGCCGGCAGGCTGCCGCCGCGGACGAGCACTTCGGTGCAGAAACGGAAGTCGCGCTCCGCGGCCACCTCGGTGCGCGCCGCGGCATCGGTGACGTCCACACGGTCCACGGCTCCCTGCGCCAGGGCCCCTTCTTCTATAAGCCGTTTCACCCCGTCGAGGAACCGCACGAATCCCTTGGCGCCGGCGTCCACGACCCCGGCGCGCCTCAGCGATTCGAGCTGCTCGGGCGTGCGCGCGAGCGCCGCTTCGGAGCGGGTCACGAGCCGCCGCACGAACACGCCGACGTCGCGCTCCCCGGCGGCGCGCTCCGCCTCGTCGGCCGCTTCCCGGGCGACGGTGAGGATCGTGCCTTCGACGGGTTGATCGAGCGAGGAAAAGATGTGGTCGAACCCCGAGCGAATGGCCCGGGCCAGATCGGCGGTCGTCACCTGCGATTTCGTCCCGAGCCCTTCCTGCAGCCCGAGCAGGAACTGCGACATCATCAGCCCGGAGTTGCCGCGGGCCCCGCGGACGCTCGCCTGCGCCATCGCGGCGGTGACCTGGGGGAGCGGGGCGTCGCCGAGATCGCGCAGCGCGTGCGCCACGGCGCGCAGCGTGAGACACATGTTGGTGCCGGTATCGCCGTCGGGCACCGGAAACACGTTGATGCGGTTCAGCTCGTCGCGCCCGGCGGCCACCCAGTCGGCCGCCGCCAAGAGCGAGCGGCGCAACCGCGGACCGTCGACGTACGCGATGCCGATCGTCACGACCGGCTCGTCACTCCTTGACCACCACGATCTTGATCTCGGGCCGCACGTCCGGGTGGAGCTTGATGCCGACCGTGAACTCGCCGAGCGCGCGGATCGGCTCGGGGAGATCCACCTTGCGCTTGTCGACGTGAATCCCCTGTTCCTCGAGCCGTCGCTGGATGTCGCCCGCGGTCACCGAGCCGTACAGCTTGTCCTCTTCCCCTACCTTCATCGGGAAGGAGAGGGAGACCCCGGCGATGCGTGACGCCTCGGTCTCCGCCGTCTGTTTTTCCGATTCCCGCAGTTTGGCGATGCGCTCGGACTCGAAGGCAATGCGCTTCTTGTTACCCTCGGTGGCCGGATAGGCAAGCCCCTTGGGGAGGAGATAGTTGCGGGCGTAGCCGTCCTTGACCTTGACGACGTCGCCGGCGGCGCCGAGATGCGGGACGGCTTCGCGCAGGATGATTTCCATCGTCGGACCCTTTACGGTGCGGTAGACCGGTTGAACCGGCGCTGGCGGAACGCCAGCCAGGTATCGAACACCCCGAGCGTCCACAGCCCGGGGACGAGCACGAAGAGCGGCACGATCAAGATGCCCGCGACGGCCGCGCCGACCGTGAGAATCCACGCCGGCACGCCGACCGTGGCCGCGATCGCCACGACGACGGCGGTGCCGCGCAGGACGTACAGCGCGCCGAGCACAATGCCGACGTTCACGGCCGCCCACTTGAGCGCCGTCAACTTCGGCACCGCCCACACGATCAGCGTCAGGACGAGTCCCCAGACCCAGTGATCGGCGAAGCGGAATTCACGGAACGCCCCGAGCGGCGCGCCCAGCGGCCGGCTGGAGATGCGGACGTGCCACTGCCAGGCGAGCGCCAACGCGGCCAGCGTGCTGAGCAGCAGGAGCGCGGGAAACGCATCAGCCAGGAACTGCACGAGGGCGGCGGAGATCGCCGCGAGCTCCGGCCGGCGCTCCACGACGTATCCCACCGTCGTGGTCAGCTCCCGGACGGTGCTCCAATGGAGCTCGGTCCAGAAGCCCCGGCCGCGCAGCAGCAGGCCGAGTACCCCCGTCCCGGCGGCGCCCCAGAGCGAGGCCCGGAGCCCCTGCCGCAGCACGCCCCCCGGTGCCAGCAGGGATCCGCCGGCGAACGCTGCCGCCACGATCAGCGTGTAGGTCCCTACTGCGGCGTCGAGGGGATCCATGGTCGGTGGAATGACGAACACCAGTCCCAGCGCGATGAGCAGCGCCAGGAGTGAGCGCTCCCACCAGCGCGACGGTCCCGCGGCCCAGAGCAGGGCGGCGAGCGCCAGGGCGAGCAGCCCCCGGGTACCGATCGCCAGTACGACGAACGCCAGCGTGGCGAGGGTGAGCCGCCACCAGGGACCCGGCGCGCGCATCGTCAGGCGGAGGATCCGCTCTTGATGTAGGGAATCAGCGCGAGCTGCCGGGCGCGTTTGATCGCCGTGGCGAGCTGGCGCTGATGGCGAGCGCACATCCCCGACAAGCGGGACGGCAGAATCTTGCCGCGCTCGGTCAGGAACCGGCCCAGCGTGCGATCGTCCTTGTAGTCGAGCACGCGCACTCCCGATTCACAGACGGGGCAGGTCTTGGCGGGACGTCTCACGCTTCCTCCTCTTCGATCTCGATTTCGTCGGGCACGACGGCCGGAGTCGCCGGCATCGGTTTCGCGGGCTCGCCTTCGTTGAGGACCACGAGGTAGCGCAGCACCGACTCGTCGAGCTTCACCGCGCGCTCGTATTCGGGCAGCAGCTCCCCCGCCGCCTCGAACTGCGTGACGACGTAGTAGCCCGTTTCCTTCTTCTTGATGGGGAATGCGAGGGAGCGCTTGCCCCAGTGGTTGCTGGCGGTGACGGTGCCTTTGCCATCCTTTGTCAGGAGGGCGTGGAACCGCTCCAGCTTTTCGCTGATCGCCGGCTCTTCCAGTGCAGTATCGAAGATGTAGACCGTCTCGTAGCGACGAGCCATGACACCTCCCTTTGGTCGTGAGCGACCCGGCGCTGGTGTGGCGCCGAGTAGGGGATTGGGAACTCGGGAACATAACAGGAGAGGGAAGTGGCGGCCACAGCGGCACGATTTGGTGTATTACCAAGCCATGCGGACCATCGGCACCACCTTCCTCGCGTTGACCCTGGCGGCGTCCCTCGGGGCGCAACAGGCCACGACACGCCTGAGCGGTATTGTCCTCTCGAGCTTGAGCGGCGATCCGCTCCCGGGGGTGCTGGTCTCGGTTCCCGGGCAGTCATCGCGGTCGACCAACTCCGCCGGCCGGTTCGATTTCCCTTCGCTCCCGCTCGCGAAGGTCAAGATGCGCTTCGAGTATGGCGGGAAGAGCTCACCCGATCAGGAGCTCGATCTGTCGAAGGCGAAGAACCCGCGGATCGAAGCACTGCTCGACAGCACGGCGGCCGATCTGGCACCGGACGTCGTTGCGGCCGACCGTCTGGACAATCAGCTCGGACTGGCCGGATTCTTCGAGCGGCGCCGCCTCGGGTTTGGGCGCTTTTTCACGCGCGCGGACCTCGCTCGCACTCACCTTCACACCGTCGACCAGGCGCTCCTGCAGGTCGGGGCGATGTATCGCTGCAGCAGCCGAGGGTGTGGTCCGGTGCTGCTCGCCGGCGCTCGCGAGTGCCCGATGTCGGTTTTGATGAACGGCTACCCGGCGGTCACGGAGAACCTCGCCGCGATTTCGTTGGACGAGGTGGCGGGGCTTGAGGTCTATCGGCCGCGCTACGACATCGGGTCGGGCGTGACGCTCTCGAACGGGTATTCGTTGAGCGCGCTGGCGCGGCGCTGCGGATTGCTGGTCATCTGGACCCGGGACGCCGCTGTCGCGGCGCGCTAAGCCGGCGCCCCCTGCCGCAGCCAGCCGTCCACTTCCTTCAATAACTCCGGCATCAGTGCTTCGGCCTGGTCGCGTTCGGCCTCGTCGAACGGTCCCAGTACGAAGTCCTCCCACGGCTCGCCGCCGGGGAGCGGGCCAATGCCGATGCGCAGGCGCGTGTACTCCTGCGACTGCAATGCGGCTTCGATGCTCTTCAAGCCGTTATGGCCGCCGGCGGAGCCCGAGGGACGCAGCCGGTAGGTGCCGAGCGGAATGTTGAAGTCGTCCACGACGATGAGCAGGTCGCGCGCGGGGACGAAGGTCGCATCGGCGCGCAGGCTCGCGAGCGCGGCGCCGCTGCGATTCATCATGGTGGTGGGTTTGAGCACCCGGACGGGAACGCCGGCGACGGCACCATCCGAAACGCGAGCGCGCTCGCCGCGGCGAAAGGGGGAGAGCCCCCAATGCCGGACGAGCGCGTCCGCCACCCAGAAACCGAGGTTGTGGCGCGTCGCCGCATACTCCGGGCCCGGGTTCCCCAGCCCGACGACGGCGCGCAGTGCTCAGCCCTCTTTGCCGCCCTTGGACTTCTCGGGCTTCGCAGGCGCAGCTTCGGGGGCCTTGCCTTCGGCCTCGGCTTCGCCCTCCTCGCCTTCTTCGCCCTCGCGGACCTTGCGGATCAGCTCGGGCTCGGCGACTTCGGTGCCGGTCTCCGCGGCGGGGGCGACGACTTCCTCGGCGCGCGGCGGCACCACGGTGGCGATCGTGAGATCGGCCAGGGTGAGGATGGTGGCGTTGGGGATGACGAGATCGCGCACGTGCACCGAGTGGCCGATCGTGAGCGTCGTGACGTCGAGCTCGACGCGGTCGGGAATGTGCTCGGGGAGCACGGCGATCTCGACCTCGCGGGTCACCTGATCGAGCACGCCGCCCGCGTTGCGGACGCCGTCCGGGGTTCCGGTGAGATGCACCGGCACCTTGAGGCGCACTTTTTCGTCGCCTTTGATCTCGTAGAAGTCGATGTGGATGATGTCGGGCCGAACCGGATGCCGCTGGATCTCGCGGATCAGGGCGCGCGCCTTCTTGCCCTCTACGGTGAGCTCGACGAGCGTGCTCGAGGGCTCGACGCCGGAGAGCACCTGCTCGAGCGCCTGCGCGTCGACCTCGAGCGACTGGCTCGCCCGGTCGTGCCCGTAGACGACGGCGGGTACTTTCTTCTTGAGCCGCGCCTGGCGGGCGGCGCCTTTGCCGCCGGTGGTGCGCGGCGAGGCGGTGATGGAGATGAATTGTGCCATAGATCAGACCTCAGTCATCAAACGTCAGAGTCACATCAGTCGAACAGCGAGCTCACTGACTGGTTCGAGTGTTCATAGCCGATGGCTTTCGCCATCAGCGCCGCGATCGACAACACTTTCAACTTTTCGAAGCGCCGCTCGTCGGGGATACGGATCGTGTTCGTCACCGTCACTTCTTCGATCGGCGACGCCCTGAGCCGCTCCACCGCCGGCCCCGACAGGAGCGCATGGGTCGCGAAGGCGAAGACCCGGCGCGCGCCGAGGCGCCGCAACGCGCTCGCCGCTTCGGTGATCGTCCCCGCCGTATCGATCATGTCGTCGGGGATGAGGCAGTCCGAGCCCTCGACCTCGCCGACCACGTTCACGACTTCCGCGATATTCGCCGACGGTCGCCGCTTGTCGATGATCGCGAGCGACGCGTTCAACCGCTTCGCGAAGCCGCGCGCCATCTTGGCCGATCCCACGTCGGGGGCCACCACCACCGGGTCCTTGAGCTGCTTCGCCCGATAGTGGGACACGAACACCGGGGCCGCGTACAGGTGGTCCACCGGGATGTCCCAGAAGCCCTGCACCTGATGGGAGTGGAAGTCCATTCCCAGCACGCGGTCGGCGCCCGCGTGGGTGATCAGGTTCGCCATCAGCTTGGCGCTCACCGCCACGCGCGGCTGGTCCTTGCGGTCCTGGCGCGCGTACCCGAAGTAGGGCAGCACCGCCGTGATGCGCGCCGCGCTCGCCCGCCGCGCGGCGTCGATCAGCAGCAACAGCTCCAGGTAATTCTCCGCCGGCGGGTTGGTCGACTGGATGATGAACACATCCCGCCCGCGCACGTTCTCGTCGATTTTCACGAACAGCTCGCCGTCGGCGAAATGGCGCAGCGTCACGGCGCACAGCGGTTGATTCAATTGCTGCGCCATCTCCTCGGCGAGCGGCCGGTTGGCCGTGCCCGCGAGGAGCAGCAACTGTCCCCGGGAAAACGTGAAGTCTGCCATCGGGAGCCCTCCAAACTAGCTGGCAAGCTGCACCAAGCCAAGGGGTTGGGGATTGTCGGGGAATTGACTACACGCCGGCAGATTGCAGGCGTTCGGCGAGGAGGGCGCCGGACGGCCATCTGCTGGCGGAGGCACGTGTGGCACAGTACGCTGAAGCTCTCTCCACTCTCAGTCGAAAAGCGGAGCGTCGCAGGCTGATGGCCGAGCTGCGCAATCGTTTGGAGAACGCCCTCGCGGGGCGCTACGCGATCGGTCGCGAGATCGGCCGCGGCGGGATGGCGATCGTCTACCGGGCGCACGATCTGCGCCTCGACCGCGACGTGGCGCTCAAGGTGCTGCGCCCCGAGCTCGCGGCGACGCTCGGCGCCGATCGCTTCCTCCAGGAGATCAAGTTCGCCGCGGGCCTGGCCCATCCCCACATCATGCCGCTGCACGACTCCGGCGATGCGGACGGCTGCCTGTACTACGTCATGCCCTACGTTCCCGGCGAGTCGCTGCGCGACGCGCTCGAGGCGCGGGGACAACTGCCGCTCGTCGAGGCGCTGGAGATCGCGCGCGAGATCGCCGACGCGCTGGATTTCGCCCACCGCAACGGCGTGGTGCATCGCGACATCAAGCCGGAAAACATCCTGCTGCAGGATGGCCACGCCGAGGTGAGCGATTTCGGCATCGCGCGGGCCATCAGCAAGGCGGGCGAGCGGCACACCGCGGCAGGAATGGCGGTGGGCACGCCCGACTACATGAGCCCCGAGCAGGCGGCGGGCAGCATCGCCGTGGACGGCCGCAGCGATCTCTACAGTCTGGGCTGCGTGCTGTTCGAGATGCTGGCGGGGCGGCCACCGCTCGCGCTGACACCGCCCGAGGGGCCGAGTGCCGGGCCGCTCGCGCCGCGGGACCGGGTGGCCGAGTTGTCTGTGTTGCGGCCGTCGGTACCCCCGGAGGTGGCGGGGGTGGTGGCGCGGCTGCTCGAGGTGTTGCCGAAGGATCGGTTCGCGACGGCGGGGGAAGCGGCAGAGGCGCTGCGGGCGCCGTCGGATGTATGGACGCCGCGCAGCGTGATGCTGCGGCGACAGCGTCGACGCTGGGGCGCAGGGCTCCTGGGCGGGGGCTTGATCGCTGCCGCCACCGTGCTCGTGCTGCGTACGGTGTCAGGGGCTGAGCTCGACTCGTCTCTCTATTTGATCGTGCCATTCCAACACCGCGGGGCCGTGGCACCGACGCTGCTCACGGGAGATCAGTGCGAGCTCCTGCTGCGCGAGGCGTTCGAGCGGTGGACGGGCGTCCGGTTGGTCGACGAGTTCCGGGCGCGTGACCAGAGACTCCAGCGGGGCGACAAGACCCCGACGCTGGCCGACGCGTTCGCGAGCGCGCGGCAGCTCCACTCCGGACTGATGCTGTGGGGCGAGGTGGATTCGCTGGCCGATTCCATCGTCGTGCGGGCGATGCTGTACGACGTCGCGAAGGGGCGATTGCTGCGCCAACGGGAGGTCCGTCTCGACCAGCGCTTGTCCGGGCTCTCCGACCGGTTCAACGCGCTCGCGGATTCGTTGTTGCTCGGCGTACATGCCCCAGGGGCCGTCAGTGGGACGACGGGCACGAAAAACCTGGCTGCCTGGTACGCCTACCAGCGTGGGCACGACGCGCTCTCGAGTTGGGATCTCGCCGTCGCCGACAGCGCGTTCCGCGAAGCGGTGACGACAGATCCTTCCTACCCCCACGCAAACTTCTGGCTCGCTCAAGTTCGGGAGTGGCGCGGCCTCTCGAAGATCGAATGGGAGGGATTCGTCGACGCCGCCCTAGCTGCGCCCGGCGGTCTCTCACCGAGCGATCGCCTCCGCGCTACGGCGCTCCGTGCGATGGCCGAGGGCCGGCATCCGCAGGCGTGCGCCGAATATCAGGCCCTGCTCAAGCGCGATTCGCTCGACTTCGTGGCGTTGTACGGACTCGGCGATTGTCACGCGCGCGATCGCACGGTGGTGCGCGATCCGGCCAGTCCGTCGCATTGGGGATTCCGTGGCAGCTATCAGGCGGCCGTGGGGGCCTACACTCGCGCGCTGCGGATCAACACGTCGGCGCATCGCGCATTCCGCGGCGACGAGCTGGACCGGCTGGCGCGGCTGCTTTTCACGGAAATGGACATCTATCGCCCCGGTGCGGCCCTCGCGCCAGACACGGCTCACTTTGCCGCCTTCCCGTCGCTCGACCACGACACGCTGGCGTTCGTGCCGTACCCACTACGGCAATGGGCTCGAGGCGGACCAGAAGTGCGTCCCGTCACCCAGCGAGCGGCCGTAAACCGTAACCAGGCAGCGCTGCTGAATATCACGGCCGCGTGGGTGGGCGCGTTCCCGGAGGACGCCGATGCCCTCGAAGCCCACGGGGCGGTACTCGAGACGATGGGACTGATTCGCAGCGCGGGTTCCGAGGAGCGCTCGGCG
This sequence comes from Gemmatimonadales bacterium, assembly GCA_035491895.1. Lineage (GTDB taxonomy): Bacteria > Gemmatimonadota > Gemmatimonadetes > Gemmatimonadales > GWC2-71-9 > DASTHG01. The sequence goes on along the minus strand of DATJJY010000123.1, from coordinate 17,922 downwards.
GTCACCATCATCAGGCGCGCTCGACGCACGGCCCGTACGCCAGAGCAGGCGCTCCGGCTCGCCGTGATCGAGACGCGGCTGCACCTGAAGTTGGAAGAGTTCGCCCAGGCGAAGTCCCTGGCCGACTCGCAGCTCGTGTCGTTCAGCGACCCGGCTCCCCCCGAATTCGCCGGCCCGCTGGCGCGGCTGGCCGTGCTCACCGGTCGCGTCAACCGGGGGGCAGATCTCCTCCCGCGGTCGCAAGCAGAAGACTCACTCCGAACATCGGAAGGCGTCCTCATTTACGTGCCGCCACCGATCCTGGAGGGATCCCTCGCTCTGCTGGTTTATGCCGCGGCAGGTGGGCCACGGGACAGCATCGCAGCGCTCCAGGCCCGCATCGAACGGAACGTTGAACATCTGGTCGAGGCGAATCAACGAGCGATGGTTCGGCAAGCGGCGCTCGATCTCCCGACGGCACTCGCGTTTCCCGAGCGCGGTGCGGGGCCGGTACATCGCAAGAACGCCGGCGGCCTCCGTCTCTTGGAGCTGCAGTGGTCGCTGGCGCGCGGCGATACCGCGACTGTTCGGGCCGGGCTCGTTGATGTCCTGCAGCAGGCGCAGCAGGGGTTGCCAGGCGACATCCCGATCGACTTCGCCTATCAGTTGGCAGCGCTGGCGCTCGCCCTCGGCGATTCGAGTGCGGCGATCCGATTGGTGGGAGGGCCGCTCGACGCGCTGCCCACGCTGGGAACCAGTCTCCTCGACTTCGTCGCGCAATCCGGCGGACTCGTGCGAGCCATGGCGTTGCGCGCGGACCTGGCCGCGCGCGCGGGGGATCGAGCGACCGCCCGCCGCTGGGCGGCCGCCGTCGTCACGCTGTGGTCCGACGCCGACGCAGCGCTGCAGCCCGTGGTCGATCGCATGCGAGCCTTGGCTGGCTCAGGCAAGTGATAGCGGTGAATTCGTAGCTCACCAAAGCTGGGAGGGACCCATGAGCGCGTTGTCAGGGCAGGGTTGGTGCACGATGGGGGGGATTGCGCTGCTCGTGGTCATCGCCGGGTGCCACCCGAACGAACAGGTGCGCCCGACTCCGGCCCCCGCCACGGGGTTCAACGCGCTCGACACTAGTCGCGCGTCGGGCCAGGCGTTGCGCGACTATGTCGCCAAGCTCGACTTCGACACGAGCTATGACGTCGGCGACGAGCAGCGTCTCGCGGTCGGGCGATACCCCGATCTGCATTACGGCCCGCTCGCTGCTATCCAGCCTGAGATCGGCAACCACACCATAAGGGAGGATGACCTGCGTCACGGACGGATCATCGCGCGCATTATCAACAAGAGCGACGAGCCGTATCCGAAACTCGGCCTGGCCCCGCACAGCATCACGTACTGGTGGGCGCAGCTGGGAGCCGACAGCACGAAAAACCAGTCGGTCATGATCTCGACCGATTCAACGGGCCTCGTCGTCAGCCGGACTGGGCGCCCGCTTCTCTATGACGGGGATAGGCACGATCCCGTCTACCGGACAAGGGCGGTCGCTCGCTGGATCTGGCAGGAAGACGACGAGCAGGGGTGGTCGTCGTGCGGTCTCAAGTGCTGCAGGAACTGATCGGCCGCGCTCAGTTCCCGACTCGCGCCGTGAGCCGGTAACGCCCCGCCGTCCACCCCGACACGGCCACGTAGTACGCGCCGGCGGCGAGCGTCGCGGTGATGCGCGAGCAGTAGTTGAGGGCCGGTGCGTTGATGTCGTCGTTCGAGGCGATCACGCTACCGCTCGAATTCTCGAGGGTGAGCTCCGTGTTTGCCTCCAGCGCGAAACCGCAGGCGCCGTTCTGCGCTGACGTCTCGAAGGTGTAGGTCCCCGCCTGGGCGATCAGGACGCGGGCGACGTCCACGTCCGATGCCGTGCTCAGCGTGCCGTTCGACGTCCCCGGCAGCGGCAACGGGTTCGCCTGGGCGATCACGTCGTTCGGCTCGTGCTCCGCCGGCTGGGCGATCGCGAACGACGCCCCGTAGGTGCCCGCGCCGTTCACCGTTACGGGCGCCGGCGTCGCCGTACCACCGAGCGTTCCCCAGGGACGTCCCGCGACCGCGATCTGCCCGTCGCCGTTCTCGTCGGCGCCGCCATACACCCAGTAATTCCCATCGTCGAGTCCCGTGAAGCTGTAGGCGCCGTTGGCCGTGGGTAGCGTCGCGATGAGGCGCCCCGTATTCGCGTCGTACAGCAGGGCATAGAGCTGCTCGGGCGGCGCAAAGCTCTGCGCGAGGCTGTTGCGCGCGTTCACGATGCCGGCACCGTACAGATTGTCCACACCCGCAGGGCCGGCATCCACCGCCCACGTCGTGAGACGCGAGCGCAGCTGCGCGGCGGTGAGCGATGGGTTCTGAGCGAGCAGCAGGGCGGCCACTCCCGTGACGTGCGGCGTGGCCATCGACGTTCCGTCCCAGGAGTCGTAGGCCGGGGTGTTGGTGACGAAATTCCAGACCGACGAGGTGACGCCGTAGCTGCCGCCGCCGTCGGCGATGTCGCCTCCGGGGGCGGCGATGTCGACGGTTGATCCGTAAGACGAGTAACTGGCCAGGGCTCCGTCGGGCCCAACCGCAGAGACCGAGAGAGCTTCCGGGTATGCGGCAGGGTAGAGCGGGGTCGTGCCGCCGCTGTTTCCCGCTGCCGCGATGACGAGCGACCCTGCGTTCGTCGCGGCGATCAGCGCGTTGTGCAGCGTGCTGCTGCTCGACGTTCCGCCGAGGCTCACATTGATGATCCGAGCGGCAGAGGGCGCCTGGACGGTACCGCCGTGGCCATTGTCGGCTGGGAGCCCTGCGGCGTACAACAGGCCCTGCGCGATATCGTAGTACGAGCCGCTGCCCGAGACACCGAGCACGCGCACCGGCCGGATGCGCACGGTCCAGTTCACGCCGCTCGTGCCGACGCCGTCGTTGCCCACCGCACCGATCGTCCCGGCGACGTGCAACCCATGATCGCCCCACGTCGACAATCCCTTCACGCAGCTGTTCTTCTCATCGTAGTTGTAATCGGCCGGCATCGTCGGATCGGGATCGTATCCGTCGCCGTCACCCGCGTTGGAGATATGGCCGCCCGCGCATACCGCGACGCTCACGTCGGAGACGAAATCGTATCCGTCGTGCGTGAGATTCGCGGCAACGGCGGGGTGATCGTAGCGGATGCCGTTGTCCACGACGGCGACGAGGACGGACGCGCTGCCCGTCGTGATCGCCCAGGCGCGCGGCAGGTCGATCATCCCGTAGTCCCACGCCTCCCAGGAGTAGAGCGGGTCGGAGGGCGCGATCGGCGCCGCTGCCGCCGCGGCCGTCACGCTGGTCGTGGCCGCCGCGAGCGATGCGTGCCGTGCGTCGAGATGAACGATGCCGTTGCGCTCGATCGTGAGCACCGCCGGATCTTGGCGCAGCGCCGCCGCCACCAGGTCGAGCTCGGTCGAATCGAGCACGCGGACGCGCGCCGAGAGTACCGCGGCGGAGATGCCGCGGACCTCGTACCGCGACCGAGCGGCCCCGACGCCCAGGCGAGCGCGAATCGACGCGGCCATCGCAGCGACCGTCGCGGGTGCCGCCAGCGCCGGTGAGCCGACCGGCGGCGCAGCGAGCGCCGTCGCGCGATACGTCACGATCAGCTCGTCCGGCGTGTATTGGGGGGCGGGGGCCGTCGTCGCCGTGGGCGGCGACCACGACGACCGGAGCGATGCAGGCGGAGCGAGGAAGCCCGACCCGAATGTGATCGTCCCGCTGATCGTGCCATTCGGCGTCGCCGTCGCCACGAACGTCGCCGCGGAGTCGGCGAGGCCCTGGACCGTGGCAAGGACGGTCTGAGTGCCGGCGTGGCCGCCCAGCGTGCGCACCGTGCCGGCCAGTCCTGTCGAGTCGGTCGACCCCTGGCCGGCGCTCACCGATCCGCCGCCCGCGGCCACGGTCCAGGTCACGGTCGCGCCCGCAACGCGATTGCCGAAGGCATCGCTCACGCGCACGCCGTAGGCGATGGGGAGTCCGGTGCCGGCGGGAGCGGTCTGCTGGTTGCCGCCCGTGATGATGATGCCGGCGGCGGCGCCTGCGCCGACGCCGAACGCAGTACTCGTCGTGGTCGCGATCCCGTTCGCGGCGGCGCTGAGGCTGTACCCGGCGCCGCTCTTGTCGAGCCGCAAATCGGAGAAGGTGGCGACGCCCGCCACGGCGGCGACGCTGGTCGTCCCGCTGAGCGTGGCGCCGGCGGGACTCGTCGCGAGCGCGACCGTGACGAGATCGGTGAAGCCCGTGACCGTGTTGCCGAGACTGTCGCGCGCGATGACTTGCACACTGGGAGAGAGTGGGGCGCCGGCGGTCGCCGTGGAGGGGACGGCGATGAAGACGAGGCGCGAGCCTCCCGCCGGCGCAATCATGAACGAACTGCTTGTGTCCGCCGGGAGACTCGGCGCGGTGGCGACCAGCGTGTATCCCGAGGATGGCTTGTCGAGCGTCAGATCAGAGAAGGACGCGACGCCGTTGAGCGTCGTGCTGTGGGTCTGTCCCGAGAGCGTGGCACCGCCGGGATTCGCGCCGATTGCCAGGTCGATGCCTGTTCCTGCTGCGAGGACGACATTGCCGAAGGCGTCCTCGACTGACACCTGGACCGCGGGCGAAATGGGCGTGCCGGCGGCGGCGGGGCTCGGTGCCCGCGTGAACACGAGCTGGGTAGCCGGACCGGCCACGGTGCTGGCGGTAAAGAGGAGCGGTGGTCCGGTGAGCTGTGCGACCGAGGCCTCGACGGTATCGGCGTTCGCCCCGGCGACGGTGCCGAGGGTGAGCAGCACGGCCGCGCGTCCCTGATCGTCGGTCGTGGCGTGAGCGCTCGAGAGGGAGCCGCCTCCGGCGCGGACCTGCCAGGCGACCTGGATGCCGCCGACAGGCGCGCCGTCCGCCGTGGTGACGAGGGCGACGAAGGGTTGCGCCAGAGTGGAACCCGCCGCGTCCGTCTGCCCGTTGCCTGCCGCGACGCTGAGCGCCGCGGGAACGAGGACGACCGGGCCGGTCCGGTCTCGGGTGCACGTTGCAACACCGAGTACCACGAGCAGAACGCGGGCGGCCGTGGCGCGATGCACGGTGAGAGGTGATCCTGGTTCGAGTTGTGGAGTGGCTGAATCAGAGCGTGCAGCAAGTGGCGCGCCAACGCAGCAAGTGCAGATTTTTCACTGGAACAGTGTTTAGGAGGTGTGGTGCGGATGCCACAAACGGGGAGAAAGTGCCGAGTTCGAGCCCCGCCCACCTGACGCAGGCGGCGTTTCACTTCCGTGGCCTGTCGCGGGTAAGCGACGGGTTCTTCGGGAAAGTGAGCTGCCTATTCCACGTGTAGTCGGATTGGCCCCGAAGGATTCGAACCTTCATTCCCGGATCCAAAGTCCGGTGTCCTGCCATTGGACGAGGGGCCAGCAATGGCGCTGGCCCCTCAACTTACGGAGCGCAATGACTGCTTGGAAGTCTCCGGCGTTACTGCGTCGGGGGCGCGAGATTGCCGCAGGCGACAATGGTCTCGAAATTCGCGGTCGATGCCAGGACGACGACGAAATAGCTGCCGGTGCTGGGCGTTGGCACGGGAACCGTCGCGGCCCCGGTCGCGGCGCCGTCGGATTGGACCTCGAGCGACTTGTACGCGTCGCTCGTTCCGAACACTCCGCTGTCCATCCCGGTCCCGCACTGCCCCATGTGTATTGCCCACGGATGACTGCCACCGGGGGATGCGTTGGCCAGGTTGATCGTGATGGTGGTGCTGGTGCCGCTCGGGCTCGGGGCCATCGATGCTGAGCCGTTCATCTGCACCGCCCCGGCCAGGCTCGCCGGGGAGGCGAGGTTCGCATGCCACCGGCTGTTGAGCGTGGCATCCTGGGCGCTGACCTGAACCGCCTGGTTCTGATGGAAGGGGTTACAGGCAATGGACGCGATGAGAGCAAAGGTGACCGTCAGCATTCGATGAGTGGACATGTTCTCTCCGATCGAGGATCCCGCGCTCCTTCGCACCGTGACCCGAAGACCGGGAGCGGCCGGAGAGAGTGTGGTACGCTCAGAAAACTCTACCGGCAGAGCCAGGGCGGGGAAATCACTCGTTCGACTGATTTATGGCCTAGCTCGGAAGGACACTCGATGGGACAGCGAGGGTGACCACTGCCGGTCGCGTATACGGGGGCTCGGCCTCATGGTAAACTTGAGGCCATGATGCTTCGGGCAATCACCCCGCTCCTGCTCCTCGCCGTGCCGGCTTGCGGGAGGGCGCAGGCCATCCCCTGGAGCCAGCACGGGACGATCTCCCAGCGGGTCGGCCTCACCGACATCATCATCTCCTACAATCGCCCCGTCGCCCACGGGCGCGAGCTCTTCGGTGCCCTCGTGAAGTGGCGCCGGGTGTGGCACCCCGGCGCCGATTCCGCCACGACCATCGGCTTCAGTAAGGATGTCCTGATCGAAGGCAAGCCGCTCGCGGCGGGACAGTACACCCTGTGGGCGATTCCCGACACGGCGAGCTGGACGGTGATCTTCAGCCGCGCGCTGCACGTCTTCCACATTCCCTATCCCGGGGATTCGCACGACGCGCTACGCGTCACCGTGACGCCGGTGCAGGGGAGCTACATGGAAGTCCTCGCGTACGAATTCCCGGTCGTTGGCCCCGACTCGGCGACGCTCGAGCTGCACTGGGGCACGACCATCGTCCCGCTGCGCATCCGCACCAAGTCCTAGATCGGATCCGAAGGACGCATCCGATGGGTGCGTCCCAGATAGGTCGTACGGTGCCCGCGCCGGTCTTCCCGCCGGAACCGTTTCGCCTTCGCTTTCGAGCCGAAGATCTGCGTCCAGCTCCCGTTCTTGAAGATCGACATGTACCCGCCCGGCAAGATCTGGAAGGGGCGCTTCACCTTCTTCAGATGATCGAACTGCGCCGAGCCCGACTTGCGGAAGCTCTCGAAGTACGCGGGGTGGACGAAGTCGCTCATCGCGAACCCGTCGATCTTGAACGACAGCGCTTCGACGGCATCCGCCGTTTCGTACGCGTAGAACACGTTCTTGGGATTGACGGCCGAGAGGTTGATCGCCGGATCCACCATCATCTCGGCCAGCTCGTGGGTGGCGGTGACGGTAACCTGCTCGCCCGCTTGCTCGGTCGTCTTGACGAACACCTTCGACAGCGGCAACCCGTCCGGCGTCAGATCGTGATACCCGAGGGCGTCGGCGACGTCGGCGGTGTCGAGGAAGACGAGTGCCCAGGCGCCCTTCTTGAATCCGGTCGTCTGGACCAGCTTCGCCGGCGTGCCCCACACCGGCACGAAGTAGTCGTCGAGGTACTTCTGCATCGCCGCGATGAACTTCGTGAGATCGAAGCCGAGGGGCGTCGTCGCCTTGTTGAAGCAGGCGATGGTGGGAAGGGCGCCCTGGTTGAACGCCGCCGCGATGAACCGTCCACGCCGGGTATTCACGCACGTTCTCCGTCGAGTGGGAGGCCTACGATAGCGAGTGGACGCGGACGACGCGATGCGGTGACGTTGCAGCGTGAGACCCGCCCGAGATGGCAGGTCTTGCTCACCATCAGTTGCCGGGCTGGACTCGTGTCATCGTCGTGATCGCGGTGGCCACATTCGATCCCAGGGTCAAGGCGGCATCGTCACGGTCACGGGCGCTGCGGTACACGGCGGCGACCGCGGCCCCTGATCCGCAGAGACGCACCCACAATGGCCCCGTGGCCGCGAGCCGCTCGAACAGGGCGCGCAGCGACGGGTGGCGACTGAAGACGGGGACCTCGAATTCATTCCCACCCAACCGCCCGATGCTCCCCCAGGTCGCGAGCGCTTCGGCGTCCAGCACTACGGGCCCGCGCGTCGCGGGCTCGGGGTGCATCTCGTCCCACCAGCGGTAGGCGTCGGGCGTCGAGACGGTGACCTTCGGCACCGCGACGAGCGTCGGGGCCGCGGGCGGCGCGGCGAGGCGGAACAGCCGCTCCCCGCGCCCCCAGGCGAGCGCCGTGGCCGCAGCGCTCGCGAAGAACGGGACGTCCGCTCCGAGCCGGAGTCCGAGGTGCTGCAGCTCGTGCCGCGGCATGGCGCCGCCCGCGAGCATGTTCACGGCGTGCAGCACGGCCGCCGCATCGCTCGAGCCGCCACCGAGTCCGGCGCGTACCGGGATCTGCTTCACGAGGGAAATAGCGACCCCGAATTTTTTCCCGGTCGCCTCGAGCACCAGATGCGCCGCCCGGACCGCGAGGTTGTCGTCGACCGGGCCCAGATCGGGGCCCCCACCCTGGACCTCGAGCGTGACGCCGTGGGCGGTGCGCACGACCTCCATTTCATCCGCCAGGTCGAGGAGCTGAAACACCGTCTCGATCTGGTGATACCCGGTGCTGTCCCGCGCCAGGATGCGCAGCAGGAGATTCAGCTTCGCGTGCGCCTCGGTCCGCACGCGATCGGGCGTGCTCACGTCGCGCGCGTGGCCGCGCCGCGCAGGTCGCCGAGGTGCAGATGCGCGCGCGACAGGGCGTCGAGACCGAGCAGGGTGATGGGGATGAAGCTCGTGAGGTGGAACGCGAAGGCGTAGGCGAGCGCCAGCGTCGCGCCGATCCCGTAGAACCGCAGCGTCAGCTCCGTCGCGTACTCGAACACCCCCCAGAACCCGGGAGCCGCCGGGATCGCCACGCCGAACCCGATCAACCCCTGGAGCAGGAGCGCTCCCTCCGCGGGCACCGGCAGATGAAACGCCCGAAAGCAGAGTGCGAACGCCGCCGCGTTGACGAGCCACAGCGCCGCCGACCAGCCGATCACCGCGGCGAATCGTGTGGGACTCTTGAGCACGGCCAGCCCCGCCACCAATCCATCGGCGAGCGAGCGCAGCTTCGTCGCCAGGCGCGCCGGGAGGACCGCGCCGGCTGCGCGATCGAGCAGCGCGAGCCACGGTCCCGGCCGGTAGGCGACGGCGAAGGCCAGGACGAGCGCCGCACCGAAGCCGATCGCCACGCCGCGCGCGATATGCGAGAGCGACGAGCCTCCGACGGTCGCATGGCTCGGGAACGAGGGCGCGGAGATCGCCAGCGCCATCAGGGCGAGCATCATCAGCCCGTCGAACACCCGCTCCACGCCGATCGACGCCAACGCCGTGGTGAAGCGCACCGGCAGCTCGCGACTCGCGATCCACGCGCGCGCGAACTCGCCGGCCCGGGCGGGAAGCAGGTTGTTCGCCATGAATCCGATCGCGGTCGCGTTCCAGAGCGGCCGGAGCGGGTAGGGGGTGCCGTCCGGGGCCCGCAGCAGCACATGCCAGCGCAGCGTGCGCAACGGAAAGGTGAGCGTGGCGACGCCGGCGGAGAGGACGACGAGGAAGAGGTTCGCCTGGCGCACGCCTGCGAGGATGCCGCGCAGGTCCACCCCGCGCACCGCCCAGACCAGGAAGGCCGCCGTGACGGCGAGCCCCACCGGCCAGGCCCAGCGCGACGGACGGTTAGACGCCGGGCGCGAAGGCGAGGTCAACGAGATCGCAGACTTCTTCGAACAGGGCCGGCAGGTCGGCGGACGGCGTCCGCTTCGCGATGTCGCGCAGCTCCTGCACGCGGGCGAGCGCCGCGGCCCCGCCGTACTGCAGCGTCTTGACGTCGACGATCGGCAGCTCGTCGGCGCCGCTCACCACCTCGGGGACGTGTCCCATGAGGACGTCGAGCGACGGCGGCCCCACGCCGGACGCCACCATTCGCTGGTAGGTGATCCACGAGCCGACGATGTCCGGCGTCTCCTCGGGGACCTCCGACCGCTCGGTGAGGACGAGCGGTGGCATCGCCGGCTTGCGAGGTGCGAACCGGAACGGCTGTACGCGCGGGGGCGCGGCCGGCGGCGGAGCGGGAGCTGCAGCCAGCGGTGCCGCCACCGGTTCCGGCGGCGGAGCTGGTGGAGGGGGAGGCGGTGGCTCGGGCTCCGGGGCGAGCGACTCGATCGGAACGATCGCGGGTGCTGCGACGGCCTCCGCGACGTCCTTCAGGAACGCTGCGAACGTCTCTCCGGGGGCCTCGGCGGCAGCTGGAGCGGGCGCGGCGGCCGGGGGCGCCGGTGGCTCGGGCGAGCGCGACAGGGCGCCGAGCTGCACCACGACGTCATCCAGTCCGGCGGCGATGCGTGCATCGTCCGTCGCGGTCCCCGCGGTCAGCACCTCGCTGGCGTTGCGCAGCGCCGCGGCGAAGCCGGCGGGATCGCGCACCGCATGTCCCAGTGCCACCGCATCGCGCGCGGCGTCGACGAAGCGGCTCAACGTTTGCGGCAGCGGTCCTTCCCCCGTGACGGCGAGGGCGCGGAACGTCCCCGCGAGCGTATGAACGCGCAGCTCGCGCTGCACCGGGCTGGGCGCGCGCTCGATGGCGTCGGCCGCGAGGCGCAGATGCTCGCCGTGACTCACCAGCTCGACGCGCGACAGCGGTACCGCCTGCGCCGCCCCGGCGCCGCGCTGCAGGATGTGGGGCCCGGTGTCGTCGAAATACAACTCGCTGATCGAAATGACGACGGGCTCACGATCGAAGAAGCGGGCCACCTGGCCGGCGAACGCGTGGAACGCCGGCCCCTCGGGGTCGGGACGCCCGCGCTCGGCGACCTCGCGCGCCGCCTGCGCGATCGCTCCAGCGGCGCTCTGGAAGAAGTCGGGGGCCGCGGCCGGTGGGGCCCCGCCGCGCGACACTTCGTTGACCGCCCGCTCGATGCCTTCGAGCACGTCCGGGAGGGGCGGCAGATCGTTCAGCGCGGCGAGTCCCCGGAGCGGCTGCAGCGCGCGCAGCACGTGCTGCAGCGCGTCCCGTATCGGTGCGCCGGCGCGCAGGGCCGTGGCGGTGCGATCGAGCGCGCTGCCGATCGCTGCTCCCTCGCGGGCGACGAAGGCCCGGGCGCCCGCATCCAACCCGAGCGCCTCCGCCTGCCGCAGCACGCCCGACGGGCGCCCCGACAGCTGCTCCAGCTCGCGCGACAGCGCCTCGGCGCGCGCGGTGTCGCTCTCGTCCCACACGGCCACGCGGCGGACCAGAATCTTGAGGTCGTCGACCGTGCGGATCGCCAACTGCCGCGTGCCCGGGTCCCAGCCGCGCCGCCCTTCGCGCACGCTGCGCGCCAGCGACTCGAGCCCAGCCGCGGTGCGCGCGATCGGCGTCTGGCTCGCCATCAGCGCGCTGCCGCGCAGCGCCCGCGACAGCCGCACGAATTCGTCGACGGCCGGCGGCCCCTCGGGGGCGAGTAGCCCGTCGAGGCGCTCGAGATACTCCCCCGCCTCCAGGGCGAAGAAGTCGGCCATGGCGAGGGGGGTGCCGTGGGGCGGGTTCGTCATGGAGACAAAATAAGAAGGCTTTCAGCCATCAGCCATCAGCAGTCAGCTTTTCGCGGTATCTACGAGGTTTCGCATGCGCCGGACGGCCTCCTCCATGCCCCAGAACACCGCATGGCTCACGATGCTGTGGCCGATGTTCAGCTCCTCGATGTCGGCGAGGCGGGCCACCGGCTGGACGTTGACGTAGGTGAGACCGTGGCCTGCGTGGACCGCGAGTCCGGCCGCGCGGGCGTGAGCCGCGGCGCGCGCCAGGGTGGCGAGCGCCCGGCCGTTGCGCGACCAGGTGCGCGCGTAGACGCCGGTGTGCAGCTCGATGGCGGGGACGCCGAGCGCGGCGGCGCGGTCGATGGTGCGGCGGTCGGGATCGATGAAGAGGCTCACCCGCATGCCGGCGTCGGTGAGGCGGCGCGCGGCGGTCGCGACCCGCGTGTCGCGCCGGCCGCCGTGCAGCGCCAGCCCGCCCTCGGTCGTGATCTCCTGACGGCGCTCGGGAACGAGCGTCGCCTGGAACGGCACGAGTCGGGTCGCGAGCTTCACGATCTCGGGGTGGGCGCCCAATTCGAGATTGACGACCGTGCGGACGGTGCGCAACAGGCCGACGAGATCGGCGTCCTGGATGTGGCGCCGGTCCTCCCGCAGGTGCACCGTGATGCCGTCGGCGCCGCCCCGCTCCGCCGCGGCGGCCGCACGGATCGGATCGGGCTCGTCGGTGCGGCGAGCCTGCCGCAACGTTGCAACGTGGTCGATGTTGACGTAGAGGCGCATGCGTTCTTACCTTCGGGGCATTCCGCTCACCAGAGGTGTCCCGCGATGCGACGGCTGATGGTGTTCTTCACCGCGCTGGCGGTCGGCTGCGGTGGTGGTGGCGGTCAGTCACAGGTGCCGATTCCGGCGACGATGAATGACGCCCTAGGACAGTTTCTCGATGCCGCACACGCGAACGACATCCACAAGATGTCGCGTGTCTGGGGGACCGCGCGCGGACCGGCGTCCGAGTGGATGTCGGATTCCACGCTGGCGATGCGCATGACGGTGGTGCAGCGGTACATGTCGGCCAACGGCTATCGCATCGTCGAGGGACCGCTCGCCGTGCCGGGGCACGCCGACCATCGCTTGTTCCGGGTGGAGCTGCAGCGCTCTCAGTGCCTCCACGTCCAGCCGATCGAATTGGTGCAGGCGAACCGCGGCGGCTGGCTGGTATATGACGTGCATCTCGAGAGTGCGAACGAAGCGGGGACGTGTCCGGGGCGCACGGGAACCAGACCGTAATCTTCGGGCGTTTCATCATTCAGTCAGCTCGAGCAGGATCCCAGCGGTCGCCTTCGGATGTATGAAGGCGATGCGGCGGCCGGCGGCGCCAATGCGCGGGGTTTCGTCGATGAGCCTGAACCCCGCGGCCCGGCACCGTTCGAGCGCCTGATCGAGATCTGGGACCCGGAAACAGACGTGGTGGATCCCGGGGCCGCGACGGGCGAGGAATTTGGCGATCGGCGATTCGGGGTCGCGCGGCTCGAGCAGCTCGACGTCCACGTCCCCCAGGCGCAGGCTGACGATCGCCGCGCCGTCCGCCTCTTCGGGCGGCTCCGGGGTGACGCCCAGGACGTCGCGATAGAACGGCAGGGCATCGGCGATGCGGGATACCGCGATGCCGACGTGAGCCAGACGCAGCGCGGAATCGCTCATCAACGGGAGAACTTAACCGATGAACTCTGAAGGAGCCAACAGCACGATGCCGACGCACCCCACGGCAGTGACCGACGATACGTTCGGCCAGGAGGTCGAGCAGCAGAAGGGGCTCGTGCTGGTCGATTTCTGGGCCACCTGGTGCGGCCCCTGCCACGCCGTCTCTCCCATCCTCGAGCAGCTGGCGGGCGAGTACTCCGGGCAGATCAAGGTCACGAAGGTCGACGTCGATGCGAACCAGAAGACCAGCATGCGCTTCAACGTTCGCTCCATTCCGAGTATTCTTTTCTTCCGGGACGGCCGTCACGTGGACACGCTCGTCGGGGCCTATCCGAAGGCCGCGTTCGACGAGAAGATCCAGCAGCATCTGAAGTAACGGTTCCCTCCGCGGAGGGTCGATGCGCGCGAGCACCGCTCGCCTGACGAATTCGCCGGTCCGGCTGGCGGAGCTCGCGTTTCCGCAGACGGGCCGGCTCATTCATCGGACCCGTCTCGCCTTCATTCACCTCGACAACGTGGTGTCGTTCGCCAAGCGCGATCGCGATGGCCGCGTCGACGGCTATCTCGTCGCCTGGCTGCCGGACGAGTGTCTCGTGCTGCTGCTGCACACCGGCGAGGCGGTCAACGCCGTGTCGCTGGACAGCGCCGGTCGCAGCGTCGTGCCGATCGTCGAGGCACAGCGTCGCATGGAAGCGGAGGCGGAGCGCGGCGAGCTGGCGTACTGTACGGCGCCCTACGAGCAGCTCGCGTGGATGTTCCAGTCGTGCGCCGAGCCGCTGCAGGCGCGCAGCGTCGACGCGCGCAAGCCGGACGCGCTGTTCCCGGCGTTGGCGCAGGAGCGGACGACGGGCGTCCTCGAGCTGATCTCGAACGGACGCGTGTCCTACCTGCGATTCGAGGAGGGCCGCTTCGCCGGCGGTTACTTCTGCAACCGTCCCGACAGCGTGTCGGTCCCCAAGTACGTGGAGTCGTTGTTCCGCGAGGGGCCCGACGGGCACGCACCGGCGCTCTCGGCCGTGGTATTCCCGTATCTCGCCGAGCTGCCGGCCCAGGCGCCGCCGACGCTGATCCAGACGTACCGGGATCTGTACTGGCGCATCACCGATGCGGTTGAGCACGAGGTGCCGGGAGAAGGGAAGCGGCGCGCGCAGCGCGTCGCGGCGAGCCTCGGCGCCGACCATCGCGCGCTGGAGCTGCTCGCCGCGCCGCGCGACGCCGAGCTCGCCGATTCGGTGGTGCAGCCCGACGAGCTCGCCCGGGCGCTCGGTGCATGGGCGAAGCAGCTGCTCGAAGGCGTCGAGATCATGATGCCCGGCACCGCACCCCAGGTGTTGCGCGACGCGACGCGCGAGCATCGCTATTTGCTGCAGTCCGCCGGCTTCTACGACCGGCTGCCCTGGCCGGTGGCGTGGTAGCGTGCGCGGCACGCTGTTCGTCGTGGCCACCCCGCTCGGCAACCTCGCCGACCTCTCACCGCGCGGTGCGGAAACGCTGCGCCGCGTCAGCGTCGTTGCGGCCGAGGACACCCGGCACACCCGGCCGCTTCTCACCCACATCGGGTCCAGCGCCGATCTGATCAGCGTACACGCGCACAGCGCGCCGCAGGCGCTGGAGCGCGTGCTCGAGCTGCTCGCCGTGGGGAAGGACGTCGCGCTCGTCACCGATGCCGGGACCCCCGCGATATCCGACCCCGGAGCCGCGCTCGTCGCCGCCGCCCGCGCGCGCGATTTCCAGGTCGTCACGATTCCGGGGCCCACGGCCGTCGCCGCCGCCCTCGCCGTGTCGGGGCTCAGCGCCGACCGCTACCTCTTTCTCGGATTTCTGCCGCGCAAGGGCGGCGAGCGCCGCCGGCTGCTCGAACGCATCGCGCAGAGCGAATGGACCGTCGTGCTGTTCGAGTCCCCCAACCGGACGGCGGAGCTGCTCGACGACCTCGCCGCCGCGTGTGGACCGGAGCGCCGCGCCGCGGTGGCGCGCGAATTGACGAAACTGTTCGAGGAAACGCGCGACGGGACCCTCGCCGATCTGGCGGGTTACTACCGGGACGCCCCGCCACGCGGAGAAGTCACGGTGATCATCGCCGGGACCGGCGCGTCCGAGCGGGAGCCTGAGCTGCCAGATCCCGAATCCCGCGCACGGGAATTGCTCGCCCAAGGGATGAGCCGCCGCGATGTGGCCAACCAATTGGCGGACGAAACGGGAATCACGAGAAACACCGCGTATCGGTTGGTGAATGAGCTATGAAAGCGGCGGTCGCGCTCATCCTCACGACGCTGTCAGCTATCAGCTATCAGCCGTCAGCTAAAGACACCTCGCTGACCATCGGTCGCCTGCATTACGACGGCGGCGGCGACTGGTACGGCAATCCCTCCAGCCTTCCCAATCTGCTGGAAGCGATCCGTACGCGGACCTCCTTGCCGGTCGCCCCGCGCGAGCGCGTCGTGACGCTGCAGAGCGCCGAGCTGTGGGACACTCCTTACCTCTATATGACGGGCCACGGCAACGTCCATTTTTCGGACGAGGACGTGCGTACCCTGCGCCGCTATCTCGAGCAGGGGGGGTTTCTCCACGCCGACGACAACTATGGAATGGATCAGTCCTTCCGGCGGGAGATCGCGCGCGTCTTCCCGGACCATCCGATGGTCGAGGTGCCCCTGTCCCACCCGATCTACCACCTGGTGTACGACTTCCCGAAGGGGATTCCCAAGATTCACGAGCACGACGGGCTTCCCGCCCAGGGTTTCGGTATCTTTTTGGGGGACCGGTTGGTCGTGTACTATTCCTATCAATCGGATCTGGGCGATGGCTGGGAGGACCCCGATGTGCATCATGATCCACCGGAGCTGCACGAGGCCGCGCTCGAGATGGGCATCAATCTCTTCACCTACGTCGTGAGCACGACGCGGTGACCGAAACCGCACGCACTCTGTGGCGTATCGGTCGCCCGCACGCGCGCGCGCGCGTCCTCGCGGCGATGCTCGCTGGTGCCGGTGCGGCGCTTGCGGTGGCTGCGCTGGGCGCCCGGCTCGCGCCCTCCGTGCCACTCGTGTTCCTCTCGTGGCTCGCCGTGGTCGCGGTGCTCGCCGGCTCGGTCGTCCTGGCCAGCCGCGCCTCTCGCAGCGCCGCACCGGCGCCGCTCGCGATCGGCGCCGAGGCCCGAGCCCGCGCCCGGTCGGGGAGCGTCGCCGCCCTGCTTGCACCGCTGCCGACACCAGGGGCGAGCCAGGCGCTGTTCGCCGCGGCCGACCAGCGCGCGGCGGCACTGGTGCGCGGCGCCGCGTCGCCGCTCGGGCGCGATCTCACGCGCACGACGCTGCGCGGGCTCGGCGCGGGCGCTGTGGCCGCGGCGGCGGGCGCGCTGCTCTTCGTTGCCGCGGATCCGGGCGCGGGGCGGGCGGCGGGGTTCTGGCATCCGTGGCGCGCGCTCGCGCTCGCCCGCGCACCGCTCTCGTTGTCGGTCGACCGGGAGCGGGTCCATCGCGGCGACGCGGTCTCCGCCGCGATCAACGTCCCCGGCGCGAGCGGCGGCCACGTCACGCTGTGGTCGCGCGGGCCGGGTGAAGCGTGGAAGGCCGCGCTCGTTGCCCTCGACTCGGGCGGGCATGGGGAGCGGCGCCTGGGGCCGCTGGACGCCGACCTCTGGGTCAAGGCATCGAGCGGCGCGCGCCGCAGCCGCGAGGTGCACGTCGCCGTGGCTACGCCCGCGTTCCTCGCCGACCTGAGCCTGCAGGCGCGGTTCCCGAGCTATCTCAATCGTGCCGACGAGCCGCTGCTCCCCGGTCCCGACACGGTCGCCCTCCCAGCCGGCACGGAGATCCTGGTGCACGGTTCGGCGAGCGTCCCGCTCGCCGGCGCCGCGTGGCGTCTGACGGGCGGCGAGGGGAAGACGCCGCTCGTGGCCGCCGGCCGGCGCTTCGACGGCGTATTCGCGCCGGCGCGATCGGGCACGTGGGTGTTGTCGCTCGCCCCCGCCGACGGTGCACCGCTCGAGGACAAGCCGCCCGAGCTCGCGCTGCGACTCGTCCCCGACTCGGCGCCGGTCGTCGCCGTCCCCGTGCCGGGGCACGACACCACGCTGCCGTTCTCGCTCGTGCAGCCGCTCGTGATCGACGTCCACGACGATCACGGAATCGGCCGCCTCTCACTCGTGAGCTGGCGCGTCAGTCAAACCGGAAAGATCGGTGAACCGGAGCGGCGGGCGCTCGACGTGAGCGGCGCGGGGGACCGCGCGATCGTGCAGGGTGAGATCGACGCGCAGCGCCGCGGTCTGCTCCCCGGCGATACGCTGCGGTTCCGCGTCGAAGCGTGGGACAACGCTCCCGTTCCCCAGGAGGGAAGGAGCGCCGAGTTCGCGCTGCGGCTGCCGTCGCGCGAGGAGCTGCGTGCAGCGCAGCGCGACGCCGCCAACGACATCATCGCCGCCGCGGAATCGGTGGCGACAGCCGAGCGCTCGCTCGCCGACCGGACGAACGACTTGGCCCAGGAGCGCTCGCGCGGCGCCAACGACGCCACGAGCGCCGGTCGGCAGCCCCCGGGTCAGTCGAGCGGGACGCTGCCGTTCCAGACGAGCGAGCGGGCGCACGAGCTCGCCCGCCAGCAGGAGGCCGTCGGCCAGCGGGTGCAGGAGCTGGCGAAGGCGGTCGACGAGCTGGCACGGGCGGCGCGCGCCGCGGGGATCGACGACACCGCCTTTCAGGCGCGCCTGCGCGAAGTCCAGGACATGCTGGCCCGCGCCATGACGCCGGAGCTGGAGCAGCGGCTGCGCGACCTGCAGCAGGCGCTGGCCCGGCTCGATCCCGATGCGACGCGCGACGCGCTGCGCCGCCTGGCGGAAGCGCAGCAGCAGCTGCGCGAGACGTTGGAGCGCAGCCAGGAGCTGTTCCGCCGCGCCGCCGTCGAGGGCCAGCTCGCGTCGCTCGCGCA
>DATJJY010000122.1:0-25868 GCA_035491895.1 Gemmatimonadales bacterium | reverse complement strand
GCTCGCCGACACCGACGCGCCGCAGGGCATCATCGCGGTGATCGAGCCCCGCCGGTGGAAGCCCGACGACGTCACGCTCGACGCCGGCGCCGTGGTGCTGGTGGTCGACGGCGTGCAGGACCCCGGCAACGTCGGGACGCTGGTGCGTACGGCGCACGCACTCGGGGCGCGCGCCACGATCACGTTGCGCGGCACCGCGGATCCGTGGGGGCCGAAGACGCTGCGGTCGGCGATGGGGGCGACGTTCCGCCATCCGATCGTCGTCTTCGACGACCCGGGGTTCATCGCCTGGTCGCGCCGCCACGACGTGACGCTCTGGGCCACCGCGGCCGACGGTGAGCCGCTGGAGCGCGCCGTGGCGGCACTGCACGATGGCGCGCCGCGCGCGGGTGGCGTGATTGCCGTGATCGTGGGCAACGAGGGGGCCGGCATCCGGCCGCATCTGAACGCCGTCGCGGCGCGCCGGGTGGCGATCCCGCTCGCCCGTGGCGCCGAATCGCTCAACGTCGCCGTCGCAGCGGGGATTCTCCTGTACGAGGTCACGCGTGGGCACTGACGTCATCTTCGGAGTGGCCGCCGCCGTCATCGGGCTCTGTTTCGGGAGCTTCCTCAACGTCTGCATCCTGCGTCTGCCGCACGATCAATCGCTCGTCACCCCACCGTCCACCTGCCCGCGCTGCGGCAAGCGCATCGCCTGGTACGACAACATCCCGGTCGTGTCGTGGCTCGTGCTGCGGGGGAAGTGCCGGAACTGCGGCGAGCCGATTTCGCGGCAATACCCCCTGATCGAGGCGCTGGTGGGAGTGGTCTGGGTCGCCGCCTTCCTGCTCTGGGGCGTCAGCGTGCACGCCCTCGCCGGCGCGTTGCTCGGCACGATCCTGTTGGGGATCGGCATCACGGACGCGCGCCATTACCTGATCCCCGACGAATACAACTGGGCGGGACTCGTAATCGGGCTGGCGGCGTCCCTCGTGGGGGGCTGGCAGGGGTTTCTCCAGGCGGTGATCGGGGCGGCGGTCGGGTTCGCCCTGCTGTTCGCCGTCGGAGCGGCGGGCAAGTGGATGTTCGGTGAGGAAGCGATGGGGGGCGGCGATATCAAGATGATGGCCATGGTCGGGAGCTTCGTCGGCTGGAAGGGCGTATTGCTGACGATCTTCTCGGGGGCCCTGCTGGGCACCATCATTTTCGTCCCGCTCTCCGTGCGCAAGAAGCGACTGGTGCCGTTCGGGGTATTCCTCGCGGTAGGCGCGGCAGTGACGTTCGTCTGGGGTGACGCAATCATCGAATGGTACCGGCGATTCGTGAGCGGCGGGTGACGTGAGCGATCCGTTGGCGGGATTGTTCGACACCGGCGCGGTGCTCGAGCGCGTGGGGATCGATCTCACCGCCCAGGCGCGGCGCGGGGATCTCGAGCCGGTGCGCTGCCGTGACCCGGAAGTGGCGCGCGTTATGGACATCCTGCTGCGCCAGAGCAAGAACAATCCGGCGCTGGTGGGCAAGGCGGGTGTGGGCAAGACCGCGATCGTCGAGGGATTGGCGCAGCGCATCGCGGCAGGCGAGGTGCCGCCGGCGCTGAAGGACGCCCGCGTCGTGGCGCTCGATCACGTGGCCCTGCTCGCCGGGACGGCGTTCCGTGGCCAGTACGAGGAGCGCGTCCGCCGTCTCGTCGAAGCGCTCGCCGCCGACCCCGACCTCATCCTCTTCGTTGACGAGCTGCACAACCTCATCGGCCAGGGGACGGCGATCGGCGCCGCGATGGACGCCGCGAACATGCTCAAGCCGGCGCTGGTGCGCGGCGACATCCGGGTGATCGGCGCCACGACGGGCGAGGAATACGACAAATGGATCCGCAACGATCCCGCCCTCGAGCGCCGCTTCCAACCGGTGAACGTGATGGAGCTCGATGCGATCCAGACGTGGGAAGTGCTGGTGGCGCGCCGGCCGCGCCTCGAGCGCCATCACGCCGTCGCCATCACCGACGATGCCCTCAAGGCCGCGATCGTCCTCACCGATCGCTTCGTCCCCGAGCGCGCCCGGCCCGACAAGGCGATCGACGTGCTCGACGAAGCGTGCGCCCATGCCCAGGCCACGGTGCGCGTCGGGCCCGAGCTCGAGCGGCTGATCCGCGAGCGCCGCAAGGTGGACGCGATGATCCGCCGCGGGCTGGTGCGGGAGCGGGGCGACGAGGAGCTCCCGGATCTGGGCGCGGTGTTGGATCGGATCGGGGAGGAGATCCAGAAGCTGCTCGGCGGCCAGGGGCGGGAAGAGACGGGAGGGGGGGCAACGAGCCGCGAACCCGGTCCGCCGCCTCCCGCCCCCGCCCGCCCCGTGACGCTCGCCGAGCGGCGCGACGAGCTGGATCGCCTGCTCCGCGCCGAGCTCGAAAGCCACGGCGTCGTCGTCACCGGCCAGGACGTCGCCCGCGTCGTCGGTTCCGCCGTTGGGAAGGGGATCGAATGGGCCGGGTGACGCCCCTCGTGATCGCCGGCATGGTCGTGGGTGGATGGGGATGTCGCGAGAGGGCGCAGGCGGTTCAAAGCGATGCATCGTTGCGCGAGCTCGTGCAACGCCTCGAACTCCAGACCGAGCGGATCACCGGCCTGCAATTCAAGCATCCCGTCGTCGTGCGGCTGCGCACGCGGGCCCAGGTCCGCGACTACGTCACACGCAAGTTCGACGAGGACCTGCCGCCCGCCGAGCTGGCGGGCGCCGAAACCGCCTACAAGCTGTTCGGGCTCATTCCCGACTCCATCGATCTGCGCCACACGATGATCGCCCTCTTGACCGAGCAGGTGGCCGGGTACTACGACCCCGATTCCGGGGCACTCTACATCCCGAGCGATCTCAACGACCGCTTCCGCGTGCGGATGGTCGTCTCCCACGAGCTCGTCCACGCGCTGCAGGATCAGTACACGCCGCTCGACTCGCTCATCAACCAGCGCCGTCAGAACGACCGCCGCTCGGCCGCCCAGGCGGTCCTCGAGGGCCAGGCGACGTTCTATCAGATCCCCATTCTCATGCCCGAGCAGCACCCCGAGACGCTCCCCGACCACTGGTTCTGGCGGCAGCGCGAAGCGATGGCACAGCAGCAGGCGGACATGCCCGAATTCGCTGGAGCCCCGCTGTGGCTGCGCGAGACCCTCATCTTCCCCTATCTCGGCGGCGCCGACTTCATCGGCTGGTTCGTCCGCACCCACCACGGGCACGAGCCGTACGGCAAGGCGATGCCGCTCTCCACCGAGCAGATCCTGCATCCCGACCGCTACGCCGCGGGCGACGAGCCGATCGAGCTCGGCTTCGCGGGGACGGTTCCCGATTCACTGCGCTACGAAGACGGGCTCGGGGAGTTCGAGATCGGGCTGCTCTTCGCGCAGCTCCTGAACGACGCCAACGACGATCAGGGGAGCGTGTATGCGAATGGCTGGGGCGGCGACCGCTACCGGTTGTACGACGCTGCGGGGGCCGGCGCCCTGGTCTGGTACACCGTGTGGGATACGCCGGGGGCGCGGGATCGATTCGTGCGCGGCCTGACGCGGCTCTGGGCGGAGCGGCGCGACCAGGGCCAGGGGCGCCGCTCCAGCGTACAGGCCCTCAGCGTCGACGGGCTTCCCGGGGTGCGTCTGGTGGACGCCCCCCTGGGGTGGAACGGGTGGAAGTCGCTGCCGGAGGCGCGCATCATCCATTGATCGCTGTGTTTTCGCCTACTTGGTTTCCCCAATCTCCCTAACTAACTTGCGTGGCTTATGTTTACGGCCCTGACCGAGCGTCTCTCGGCGGTGTTGCAGCGCTTGGTCGGCCGGGGCGTGTTGTCGGAGCAGGACGTCGCCGAGGCGCTGCGAGAAATCCGGCGCTACCTGCTGGAAGCGGACGTGAGTCTCGATGTGGCGCGCGACTTCGTGGAGCGGGTGCGCGAACGTGCGGTCGGGGCGATCCAGCTCAAGACGGTGAGTCCCGGCCAGCAGGTCGTGAAGCTGGTGCATGACGAGATCACGGGGCTCCTGGGCGGGACACGGCGCCAGCTCGAGTTCGCGTCAGTCGGTCCGACGGTGTTGCTGCTCGTCGGACTGCAGGGCTCCGGCAAGACGACGACCGCGGCGAAGCTGGCGCGCCGGCTGAAGCTCGAGCAGAAGGCGCCGTGCCTCGTCGCCGCCGACCTGCAGCGTCCGGCGGCCGTGGAGCAGCTGCAGCAGCTCGGGAGCCAGGTGGGCGTGCCGGTGTTCAGCGGCAGCGGAGACGTCACGGGCGTCGTGCGGGGCGCGTTGCGCGAGGCGGAAAAGGCCCGCTGCCGCAGCGTGATCGTCGATACGGCGGGGCGGTTGCAGATCGACGCCGCGCTGATGGACGAGCTGGCGGCGTTGAAGCGGGCGGTCCAGCCGCGCGAGGTGCTGCTGGTCGCCGACGCGATGACGGGGCAGGACGCGGTGCGCAGCGCGCGGGGATTCCACGACGGTGTCGGGCTCACGGGGGTGATCCTCACGAAGCTCGACGGCGACGCCCGGGGCGGCGCGGCGCTCTCGATTCACGCGGTAACCGGCGTGCCGATCGTGTACGTCGGCACCGGGGAAGGTCCCGATGCGCTGGAGCCGCTCGATCCGGCCCGCATGGCGGGACGGATTCTCGGGCAGGGCGACGTCGTGACGCTGGTGGAGAAAGCGGCGAGCACGATCGACCGCGCGGCGGCCGAGCGGTTGGAGAAGAAAGCCCGGTCGAAGCAGGGGATGGACCTGCAGGACTTTCTCGTGGCGCTGAAGCAGATGCAGCAGATGGGGCCGATGAAGCAGCTGCTCGGTTTGTTGCCGGGCGTGTCGGCCAAGGCGTTGAAGGGTTTGCCGGCCGATGACAGGCGCCTGCGCCACGTCGAGGCGATCATCCTGTCGATGACGCCTGCAGAGCGGTCCGATCCGAAGATCCTGAGTGGATCGCGGCGGCTCCGCATCGCGAAGGGATCGGGCCGGCCGGTGCAGGAAGTCAATCGACTGCTGGAGCAGTTCCAGCAGATGCGCAAGTTCCTCAAACGGATGTAAGGGCAGACCATGGGAACTCGGATTCGGCTGCGTCGGGTGGGACGGAAGGGGCAGGCCTACTTCCGGATCGTGATCGCCGATCAGCGGGCCGCCCGGGACGGGCGCTCCGTCGCGACGATCGGTCATTACAACCCGCGCACCAACCCCGCCGTGCTCGAGGTGGACAAGGACCAGGCCACGCAGTGGCTCGCCAAAGGGGCGACGCCCACCGACACGGTCCGGTCGCTCCTCAAGCGGGCTGGGGTGTTCGGCACACGCACCGCGTAATCGCGCGGCTGCGCCGGCCCCACGGCCAGCACGGGGAGGTGTCGGTGATCCCCCTCGTGGAGGCGCCCGGGGCGGTGTTTCAGCCGAAGGCAGAGCTGTACGTGGTGGACGAAGCGCGGCGCGTGCTCGCGGGTCCGCTGATCCTCGCGCGGCGGCGGGCGTATCACCGCGAGTGGCTGATCGGGTTCGCGGGCGTGACGTCGCGCGACGCAGTGGAGGGATGGCGCGACCAGCTGCTCGCCGTGCAGGAGTCCGATGCTGGCGCTTAACGTGGTGACGTTGTTTCCCGAGTGGTTCACGGCACCGCTCGCCGGCAGCATCCTGGGCCGGGCAGCAAAGCTGGGTCTGGTGCGGTACCGGATCGTGCAGCTCCGAGACTTCACGCACGACCGGCACCACACCGTCGACGACACGCCGTACGGCGGCGGCGCGGGGATGGTGCTGAAGCCGGAGCCGTTTTTCGAAGCGGTCGAGAGTCTGGGCCTCGGCGCGGCGTCGCCCCGCGTGCTGCTGTCGGCCCGGGGGCGGCCGTTCACGCACGACGACGCGGTGCGGTTCGCGGTGGCCGACGAAGTGACGCTGTTGTGCGGCCACTACAAGGACGTCGATCAGCGCGTGGCGGACGGGTTACCGGCGGAAGAGCTGTCGATCGGCGACTTCGTGCTGACGGGTGGTGAGCCCGCGGCGCTCTGTGTGATCGATGCGGTCGTGCGGCTGCTCCCCGGAGCACTCGGCGATCACGAATCGGCTTCCAGCGATTCGCATTATGACGGGTTGCTCGCGGCGCCGTCCTACACGCGGCCGCCGGTGTATCGCGGGCTGGCAGTTCCCGAGGTATTGTTGCAAGGTGACCATGCGGCGATTGCCGCGTGGCGTGCGGCCGAGGCCCGGCGGGTGACGCGCGAGCGGCGCCCGGACCTGTGGCAGCGGTCGGCCGAATCGGAAGCCGCGGATGCAGCGGACAGTCATTGAGGGTACGGGCATGGAGAAGCTGAGCGCGCTCTCGCGAGAGGGCCTGAAAGAGAACATTCCGGCGTTCGATCCCGGCGACACCGTGCGCGTGATGGTGCGCGTCCGCGAAGGCGAGAAGGAGCGGCTCCAGGCCTTCGAAGGGGTGTGCATCGCCCGGCGCGGCGGGGGGATCAACGAGACCTTCACCGTGCGCAAAGTGTCGGCGGGGGTCGGGGTGGAGCGCATCTTCCCGCTGCACGCGCCCGCGATCGCCGAGATCGAGCTGGTCCGCAAGGGCCGCGTGCGCCGCGCCAAGCTCTACTTCCTGCGGCGCCTGGCGGGAAAGGCGGCGCGCATCCGCGAGCAGCGCGGGGCGCCTGGTCTCACCGAGGCCGCACCGGGAGGGGGAGCGGCGGCAGGGTCGGGGGGAGCTCCCGAGTCGTGATGCGCCGCCCCACGTTCGAGCGCGAGATCGCGCTCTGGAACGCGGGGCGGAGCATCGTCGCCGGCATCGACGAGGTAGGCCGCGGACCACTGGCGGGACCGGTGGTGGCCGCGGCCGTCGTGTTTCCGGCAGGGATGAAGCCGATCCGCGGCCTGCGCGACTCGAAGGTCCTGCCGGCGGCGAAACGCGAGCGGCTCGCGACCGTCGTGCGGGCCCGCGCAACGGCGATCGGCGTCGGCGCCGCGAGCGTCCGCGAGATCGACCGCATCAACATCCGCCGCGCCACCATCCTCGCCATGCAGCGCGCCCTGCGGCGGCTGGGGCTCGAGCCCGCCGAAGTGCTGGTGGACGGCGTGTGGCTGCCCGAGCTGGGCCGCCCGCACGACGCGATCGTCGACGGCGACGCCTGTTGCCAATCGATCGCCGCCGCGTCGGTGATCGCCAAGACGGTGCGGGACCGCCTGATGCGATTGCTCGCGCTGCGCTATCCCGTCTACTCCTGGGAAGAGAACAAGGGGTATGGGACGCCCGAGCACCTCGACGCGCTGCAGGTGCTCGGCCCCACCCGGCACCACCGCATGAGCTTCATGCCGGTGGCGCAGCTGACCCTCGCGCTCACCTGATCCATGCCCCCCAATCGTCGCGGCAGGTCCCGTTGGACCATGGAGCGCTTCATCGAGGAAACCTTCGGGGCCAAGCCCCTGCTCGAGGCCTCCAAGGCGTTGCACGAGTCGCAGGAGCTCGTGGAACAGCTGCGCACGGCGCGGGGGATGGCGGCGCAACGGCGCATTGGCGTCCTGCTCGAGCGCCTGAATGAAATGGCCCATCTGCATCACTGGCTCGAGGAGTCGGACCTGATCGCGTCGCTCCAGGTGCGGCGGGTGCGTAATCGCACCGCGCTGCAGCGCCACCTCCGTACGGGTTTGAAAGAGCTGGCGATGCGGCTGCACGATCGCCTGTTGGGCGCCGTGGTGACTCGGCTGGAGGGCCGCCGGCGCTAACGCGCGCGCTTCAAGCCTTTCTTGAATGCGGCGAGTGGTTTCGTATTGAGGATGTCCCCCGCTTCCAGCCCCGCCCGACGCGCCAAGTCTACCGCATAGCGCATGTTCGCGAGATTGCCGGGGTTGTGGCTGTCGGTGGACAGCACGAACCGCACCCCGCGCGTTTTCGCCGCGGCCGCGAGCGTGTCCGGCAGGTCCATGCGCTCGGGGTGGCCGTCGAGCTCCAGCAGGCACCCCTGGTCGGCGGCCGCCTGCGTCACGGCGGCGAAGTCGAGGTGGTAGGACTCGCGTTTCCCGACACGCCGTCCAGTGGGATGGCCGATGGCGTCGACACAGGGATGCTCGATGGCGCCGATCACCCGCCGCGTCAGCTCCCGCTCGCTTTGCGTCATGCCGTAGTGGATTGACGCCACGACATAGTCGGCTTCGCGGAGCACGTCGTCGGGGAGATCGAGCTTGCCGTTCTCCAGGATGTCCAGCTCGACGCTCTTCAGGATCGTGAAGCCGCTCGCCCGGGCGTTCCAGGCGTCGATCGTCTTCCATTGGGCGCGCAGCCGCTTGGTGTCGAGACCGAGCGCCATGGTGACGCGCTTCGAGTGGTCGGTGATGGCGCAATACTCGTAGCCGCGCGCCCGGCATCCCTCGGCCATCTCGTCGAGCGTTGCCTCGCCGTCGCTCTCGGTGGTGTGCATCTGGAGGTCGCCCCGGATCTCGTCCAGCGTGACCAGCACCGGGAGCCGGTGTGCGCGGGCGAGGGCGACCTCGCCGCGCGCCTCGCGCAGCTCGGGGGGAATCCAGTCGAGGCCGAGCTTCCCGTATACCTCCTCCTCGGTCTTCCCGGCGATGCGGCGCGTTCCGCGGTACAGCCCGTACTCGTTCAGCTTGTACTGCTTGTCCTGGGCGATCTGGCGCAATTCGATGTTGTGCGCCTTGGAGCCGGTGAAGTACATGAGGGCGGCGCCGTACGCCGCGGGCTCGACCACCCGGAGATCCACCTGCAGGCCGCCGCGCAGCTGCACCGTAACGCGTGTGTCGCCGCGTGACAGCACTTTGGCGACGTCGGGATAGGCGGCGAATCGCTCGATCGCGGCGGCGGGATCGGTGGTCGTGACGAGAATGTCGAGATCGCCGATCGATTCGAGGCGCCGCCGGTAGCTGCCAGCGACGTCGAGGTTGGTGAGGCCGCCTCCGGTTCGCAGATGCTCCACCAGCGCGGTGGCGTGCGTCTCGACTTCGGGGAGGAGCAGGCGTCGCTCGACGTGCAGCGCGGCGCCGAGCCCCGCGCGGACGTTCTCCTCCATCTTCGGTCCGAACCCGGCGAGCTTGCGCACCTTGCCGGCCTCGAGCGCTTTCTTGAGGTCCGCCGCCGACTTCACCTTGAGCTTCGCATAGAGCGTTTTCACCCGTTTCGGGCCCAACCCGGGGATGCGCAGCAGGTCGAGCAGGCCCGCTGGGAGCTTGGCCGCGAGCTCTTTGTGCAGTGGGAGATCGCCGGTGCGCACGATGGTGCTGATCTTCTCTGCCAGGTCCTCCCCGATGCCGGGGATCTCGGTCAAATCGGCGCCGCGGCCGACTTCATCGCCGAGCGGGCGCGGATAGTCGCGCACGACGCGGGCGGCGTTGCGATAGGCGCGCACGCGGAACGGATTCTGGCTCTGGATCTCGAGGAGGTCGGCGACCTCGTCGAACAGGCGGGCGATGTCGGGGTTTTGCATGGGAGAAACGGGAGTGGGGAGTGGGGAGTACCACTCCCACTCCCCACTGCCAGATCTTCAGCTGACCGTGATTTCCTTCATCATGC
Organism: Gemmatimonadales bacterium; assembly: GCA_035491895.1. GTDB lineage: Bacteria > Gemmatimonadota > Gemmatimonadetes > Gemmatimonadales > GWC2-71-9 > DASTHG01. The sequence goes on along the minus strand of DATJJY010000122.1, from coordinate 16,379 downwards.
CATGCGCCACGTGCGGCTTGGCATCCTTCATGTCCGGGACGAAGCAGATGAACACGTACTTTCCGGCGGCGAGGGTCGTCGTGAAGAAGCCGTGCTCACCGGCGACCGGCATCGGCCCGACGAAGCCGCCGACTTCCTTGGCGGGCGGCTCTCCCTTCATGCCTCCGGTGACCCAGGCCTGGAGATCCTTCGCCGTTTTCCCGGCCGCGAGCTGGAAGATCTGGACTTCGTGTACCTGCGGGCCCGCGTTCTCGACGCGGAACGTGTGCGTACCGGCGGTGATCGGGCCCGAGACGTCCCAGGTGTAGTCCTTCGCCGTGATCGTGATGTCCGCGGTCGGCTCGGCTGCCATCGGCCCGGTCGATGCCATGACCACCAGGGGCCTCACCATGCCCTTGCTGGCGTGCGGTGTCCCGTCGGGGGACGCGACGAAGCAGATCAGCACGTAATTGCCCGCGGTCAACACCGCCGTCGCGTTGCCGGAATCACCGGGGGTGATCGTGTTCGCGCCGAGCGGGAAGCTCATCCAGGCGGGGACCTTCGCCGCGGGGTCCTTCATCAGGTTCGCGATGTCGGCCATCGTCTTCCCCGAATCGATGCGGATGAAGACGACCTGGTGGTTTTCCTTCCCGGCGTTCTGGAACTTCACCGTCGTCAGTCCGGCGGGAATCGTGTCCGGCGCCGCGAAGTTGTAGTCGCTCGCAGTGACGTTCACCACGGTGGCGGTCGCGGGGGCGGCCGGTGGCGGCGCGGGTTTTCTTGCACAGCCCAGCATCGCGCCGCCGGCCAGCGTCAGCGCGACAAGGAGACGTACCCTCATGTTGATCGTCCTCGGTGTTGTGGATGGGGGGAATTCTACCCCGCTTTGTCCGGCCGGCAATTCGGCTTGCGGACCCCCGGGACCCGTGCTACGCTAGCCGCGCCCAAGCACGCACCACTTCCGGGAGGGGGTTGTCATGCTGCCAGTGCGGACTCGCTATTGGCTCTTCGGCACGTTGCTTCCTGCCGTCCTCATCGCGCTTCCCTTCGCTCGCGTCTCGGCACAGGCCCAGGCGACGACCGGCATCATTCGCGGCGTCGTGCTCGACCCGAACGGCGCGCCCGTCAGCGGGGCGCAGGTCGTGTTGCACGAGACGCAGACCAACTTCCGGCACGCCGTCACGTCGGACGTCGGCGGCAACTTCGCGGCGACGCTGCTGCCGCTCGGCACCTATGAGGTGACCGCGCGGTCGGTCGGCTTCAACGCGGTGACCCAGAAGGACATCGCGCTGCGGGTGGGCCAGAGCGTCGACCTGCGCCTCACGCTGCTGGCGATCACGCTGGCGGCGGTGAACGTCGAGGCGACGCAGGCGGTGGTCGATCCGACCAAGACAGAGACCTCCCAGCGCATCCCCGTGCAGGCGATCGAGGGTCTCCCCAACAACGGCCGCAACTACCTGAACCTGACGTTGCTCACTCCCAACGTCTCGATCGTTCAGGGGCCGGACGGCGATGAGTTGACGGTCTCGGGGCAGCGGGGCATCCACAACAACGTGTCCGTGGACGGGGCGGACTTCAACAACCCGTTCTTCGGCGAGCAGCGGGGCGGGCAGCGACCCGCCTTCACCTTCAACCTCGACGCCGTGCGTGAGGTCGTGGTGGTGACTGACGGGGCGAACGCCGAGTTCGGGCGCGCATCGAGCGGCTTCGTCAACGTGATCACCAAGTCCGGGACGAACGAGGTGCACGGCTCGCTACACTACTTCGGGAAGTTCGACGCGTTGTCGGGGACGCCCACGCATACGCTGCCGTCGAACGTGGTCGAGAAGTTCAGTCCCGACTTCTCGCAGCACCAGTTCGGGTTCACGCTCGGCGGCCCCCTCAAGAAGGACAAGGCGTTCTACTTCATCGCGTACGATCAGCAGATCTACAACGAGACGAAGCAGAAGACCCGGCCCCAGAGCGCCGCGCTGGATTCCCTCACCACGTTCCTCGGCACGGCGTTCGGCGGCGCGCTGGCCCAGGACTTCGGCCCCATCGCCCGCACCAACGACGCGCGGGCGGCGCTCGTAAAGGTCGACTTCCGCCTGTCGGAGCGGCACAACCTGTCGCTCAAGTACAACTACACGTGGTCGCAGCAGCAGAACGGTACGTTCGACTTCGATACCTGGGGGGCCTCGGCGAACGGCCTGGAGCGCGACTACTCCAACGCCGTGAACGGCAGCCTGCACTCCTTCCTCGGATCGCACTCGAGCAACGAGATCCGGTTCCAGTATTCCCGCGAGGACCGGCCGCGTCCCTACAACGGCCCGATCAACCCGGGCTCGGGGACGCCGTTCAAAGACACCGACATGGATTTCGGAAACGCGTTCCGTTTCGGAATGCCGTTCTTCTTGCCGATCAAGGACTACGACACCCGGTTCCAGGCGCTCGACAACTTCTCGATCGGGAAGGGCAGCCACCTGTTCAAGTTCGGCGGCGAGTACAACCGCACCGAGACGGTCCAGACGTTCATCGGCTTCGCCAACGGCCGCATGGCGTTCAACAGCGTCACCGGTTTCATCAACTACGTCACGCAGGGCTCGGGATACGTGGAGTGCTCCGACGGATCGTCGAACAACACCGGGGCCTGCCCTGGGGGGACGACGATTACCGGACCGGTTGTCCTGTATCTCCAATTCGCCGGCGTGCCACCGCTCTCCGTGGATCAGGCGGGGACGCAGTCGATCGTGCAGAACGAATATGCCCTGTACGCCCAGGACACGTGGAAGCCGAACTCGAAGTGGACGATCAACTACGGGCTGCGCTGGGAGGCGCAGATCGAGCCGGCGCCGATCACGCCGCCGTCGTCGGTGTTCTTCGGTCCATTCATCGGGCAGACCGTCAACGGCCACGCCTTCCCGTCGGATGGCACGATCCCATCGGACAAGAAGATGTTCCAACCCCGGTTCGGGTTCGCCTACGACATGCAGGGCGACGGGCGCTCGGTGGTGCGCGGGTCGGCCGGGCTCTTTTACGCGCGCATTCCGGGTCTCAATCTGGCGAGCGCGCGCAGCACCAACGGCTCCGTCGGTCAGACGCTGTTCCGCAACAGCGCCCTGATTCCGATTCTCGGCCGCCCGCCGGCCTACGACAGCCTGCTGGCGTCACCGGTGACCGGGCCGTTCGATCCCGACGTGTATGTCTTCGACAAGAACTTCGAGAATCCGCGCACCCTCGCGGCGTCGATCGCCTACGAGCAGCGGCTGGGCAACGAGATGGCCGTGTCGCTGAGCTTCACGCACGCCAGCACCGACCACCTGACGCGATTCATCAACAGCAACGACGCGATCTTCGGGAGTCCGTGGAGCACGGGCCTCGCGCCGGCCGGCGCCAACGGCATCGGGACGCTCTGGACGATCCAGAGCACCGCGAAGTCCCGCTACAACGCGTTCACCGTCGGGTTGAAGCGGTACCTCGACCCCCACGTGCAGTTCGAAGCGAACTACACGCTGTCGTTCGACAAGTCCGACGACGACAACGAGCGCGATCCCTTCACGCTGCGGTACGCCCGGGTGGATTCGCTGGGGAAGGAGTACAACTGGAGCGACCGCGATCAGCGGCATCGCTTCAACGCATGGGTGCTGACCGATTTCCACGGCTTCGCCATCAACAACCGCGTCAGCTACTACTCGGCGCAGCCGACGTCGGCGAGCTGCGGGCCGCGCACCGGCAATCCGTTCGCGCCTCCGGCAGGCTCCCGCGCCACTGGGCCGGCGGACCGCATCTGCGCCGACGGGCACATCCTGCAGCGCAACACGCTGCGCAAGGACAACGCCTTCTTCTCGTGGGACCTGCGGGTGTCGAAGGCGTTGCCGGTGGGCCGTGCGGGGCAGCGGCTCGAAATCATCGCCGAGGTGTTCAACCTGACGGGCGCCGACAACTTCCGCGATCCGTCGTTCGCTACCTACCTCAACTTCGACGGCACGCTGCGTTCGGGGTTGGGCGACCCGCGCCAGTTCCAGGTCGGCGCGCGGTGGGGATTCTGAAGAGACGGTAGGGGACGGTAGGAGTTGAAGCGAACAAACGGCCGGGGCAACATTGCCTCGGCCGTTTCCCTTACCGTCTCCTACCGTCCCCTACCGTCCCCTACCGTCTCCTACCGCCTCCTACCGCCTCCTACCGTCCCCTACCGTCCCCTACCGTCCCCTACCGCCCCCTACCGCCCCCTACCGTCTCCCCATCATTACAATCCCCGAAAACCGCTTGTACTCCTCTCGCTTCCCGGGATTGAAGATCGTCATCACCCGTCCGACGAGCTGCCAGAACCGCGCCAAGCGCATCGTGCGTTTCAGTCGCAGCGACTCCTCGAACATCGCGCGATACTCGACCTCTTTCCATCCGGCCGGCTCGAAGAACCTGGTGTTTTCCTCGGGGCCGAACTTGAACGGTGCCCGCTGTCCCACCGAACGCCCCCACATCTTGCCCGCCATCTTCAGGAGTCCGGGGGAGGCGATGTCGAGGATCCACCACTTCAGGTTGGACGTCGCCGCGAGGTCGGTTGCGATCGCCATGACCTGCTCGGGCTCGAGGTAGATGAGCAACCCCTCGGTGACGACGAGCGCGGGACCGGGGCTCGTGTCCACCCGTGACAGCACCTCCCGGCGCGCTGCGGCGTTGGCGAGATCGGCGGGGACCCACTCGAGGTGGCACTGGGGCTTCTCGTCCTGCAACATCTCCCGTTTGTACTGCTGGATGTCGGGCAGATCGACGTCGAGCCAGGTGAGTTTCATCGGCAGATCGAGCCGCCACGGGCGCGCGTCGAGCCCCGCCGCGAGGTTCACGACGGTGTGCACGCCGTCGCGATTCACGGCTCGCAGGATCATCTGGTCCATCACCGCGGTGCGCACGATCATCGGCCACGCCATGGCGCGTCCGCGCGGCATCGCCTTGACGATCGCCTCTCCTCTCGGGCCGGCGAGCCGCCGCGCGTACGGGTCCCGAAAAATGGCATCGGAGCGGTCCGTCTCCATCGCCCGGTAGAAGGCCACCCAGTGCGCCGTATCGGAGACGTTGCGGATCTCGGAGTGGTCGGGCGTCGCCGGAGTGCTCATGGAAAGTGGAGCTTGTAGGGCGCCAGTGGATGAGCGATCCCGATCAGGAATTCCGCCTTGTAGCCCGTGGTGAGGGCTTTGCCGACCTGGACGAACGGTGACAGCTCGTGGATCGGCGTGCGCACCGCCGCCGTGCCCTGAACCCATCCCGCCAGCCGGTCCGCTCCGACGTCATGCCCCGTGATGAGGCCGATGCCCCCGGCGATGTAAAACGGCGACTCCTGGTGAATCGGCGCGAGCTCGAGCGTCCCCGACCAGGCCGGGGTGGCGCCGAGCGACGGGATCCACAACAGGTCGCTCGACAGCTGGACGGCGTGGACGCCGAAGGCGGTCTGGAGGTGCAGGCGAAAGAACGCCTTCGAGAGCCGACCGCCGCCGGTGTCGACGTCGTACAGCCCGCCGTTGATATCGAGGTGCGGCGGCGAGAACGTCCACCCCTCGCGCGTCCCCGTGGAGAAGGTGCGGCCGTGGATCACGGGGCCGAGCCCCGAATCGCTGGGCGGGATCTGCTGGGCGGCGACGCGCGTCGCCGGGGCCAACACGAGCGCCAAGGTCAAGATGAGACGGTGCACGGTTCTCCTCACGGGCTCGGGTGGGACAGATTATAGTCTTTCTGACCTTTCGCGCATGGGAGCCGGCACCGGATGACGATCGGGACAACCACCCCCACCCTGCCGCTCGCCCGGCGGCGCTTCGGCGAGACGTCGCGGCAGGACCGCTGGTGGCTCCGGCCTGCCCTCGTGTTCACCCTCCTCGCGGCCTTCATTGTGTACGCCACCTGGGCCGCGTTGCAAGGTGATCACTATCGATTCGGACCTTACCTGTCCCCGCTGTACTCGCCCGAGCTGTTCGGCTCCGCGCAGGCGTGGTTCGGCGCGCTGCCGGCGTGGTGGCCGGCGTGGCTCCCCTGGTCCCCGGCGATTCTCATTCTCTGGGCGCCGGGCGGGTTTCGCCTCACCTGCTACTACTATCGCGGCGCCTACTACAGGTCGTTCTGGGCCGATCCGCCGGCGTGTACCGTCGGCGAGCCTCGCAAGAAGTACCTCGGCGAGCGCTCGTTCCCGCTGATTCTCCAGAACGTCCACCGCTACTTTCTCTACCTCGCCCTTGTCTTCCTCGTCATCCTGTCGCACGACGTGTGGGATGCGCTCTGGTTCACGGATACGGCTACGGGCGTCCGGCATTTCGGGATCGGGATCGGCACGCTGGTGCTCGCCATGAACGTCGTGCTGCTTGGTGGATACACGCTGAGCTGCCATAGCTTGCGCCACCTCGTGGGCGGCGGCATGGACCTGCTCTCCCGCAGGCCGGTGCGACGCACGGCGTACGCCTGCGTCACCTGCCTCAACAGCCGCCACATGATCTGGGCGTGGATGAGCCTCGTCTGGGTGGCGTTCTCGGATGTCTACGTGCGGCTCTGCGCGATGGGGGTCTGGACCGACGTGAGGCTGCTGTGAGCGGGGGAGGGGGATCGGGGGGATCGCTCGAAGCGATCGAGCACGACGTATTGGTCATCGGGGCCGGCGGAGCGGGGTTACGCGCGGCGATCGCCGCATCCGCGGCCGGCGTCTCGGTCGGCGTCGTCTGCAAATCGCTGCTCGGCAAGGCCCACACGGTCATGGCCGAAGGCGGCGTGGCGGCAGCGCTCGCCAACGTCGACGACCGCGACAGCTGGAAGGTGCACTTCGCCGACACGATGCGCGGCGGGCAGTACCTGAACGATCCGCGCATGGCCGAGCTGCACGCGCGCGAGGCGCCCGACCGGGTGCGCGAGCTGGAGGCGTGGGGGGCGCTGTTCGACCGCACCACGGACGGCCGCATCCTGCAGCGCAACTTCGGCGGCCATGCGTACCCGCGACTGGCGCACGTCGGCGACCGCACCGGACTCGAGATGATCCGGACGCTGCAGGATCATGGCATCCATCAGGGCATCACCTTCCATATGGAATGCACCGTCACGCGGTTGCTCACCGACGGCGGCCGCGTGGTCGGGGCGTTCGGCTACGAGCGGGAGCGCGGCCGGTTTCGCGTCTATCGTGCGGGCGCCGTGGTGCTCGCCACGGGCGGCATCGGGCGCGCCTATCGCATCACGAGCAACAGCTGGGAGTACACGGGCGACGGCCTGGCGCTGGCCTACGACGCCGGCGCCGAGCTGGTCGATATGGAGTTCCTGCAGTTTCACCCCACGGGAATGGTGTGGCCGCCCTCGGTGCGGGGGATCCTCGTGACCGAAGGAGTGCGCGGCGAGGGGGGAGTCCTGCTGAACAAGGAGGGCCGCCGCTTCATGTTCGACGACATCCCTCCCGCCTACCAGAACCAGACGGCGGACAGCGAGGACGAGGGGTGGCGCTACACGCAGGGAGACAAGGCCGCCCGTCGTCCTCCAGAGCTGCTCACGCGCGACCACGTCGCTCGCTGCATCAACCGCGAGATCAAGGCGGGACGCGGCAGCCCGCACGGCGGCGTCTTTCTCGACATCGCCTGGATCCGTCAGCGGATGAAGAACGCCCCCGAGCACATTCGCCGGAAACTCCCCGGGATGTACCACCAGTTCATGGAGCTCGCGGGCGTGGACATCACCGCGGAGCCGATGGAGGTGGGGCCGACGACGCACTACATGATGGGCGGCATCCGGGTCGACGCGGAGACCCAGATGTCGACGGTGCCCGGACTGTACGCCGCCGGGGAGTGCGCCGCCGGTCTGCACGGCGCCAACCGGCTGGGCGGCAATTCGCTCTCCGACCTGCTGGTCTTCGGAAAGCGCGCCGGGGATCACGCCGCTCAGTTCGCACGGGGGCAGGGGAAGGCGCGCAGCGTATCCGCGGCGCAGGTCGATGCGGCGTCGCGCGCGGCGCTCGCACCGTTCGACCGGACGGCAAGCGACGGCACCAATCCGTACCAGGTGCAGCAGACGCTGCAGGAAATGATGCAGGACCTCGTCGGGATCGTGCGCACGCGACAGGAGATGGAGCGCGCCCTCGAGGGACTGGCGGCGCTGCGCGCGCGGGAAGCGCGGGTCGCGGCGACCGGAAACCGCGACTACAACCCCGGCTGGCACACCGCCCTCGATCTCGCCAGCCTGCTCACGGTGAGCGAGGCGGTGACGCGCTCGGCGCTGGCGCGCACCGAAAGCCGGGGCGCCCATTTTCGCGATGATTTTCCCGCGAAGGACGAGGCGCAGGGCCGGGTGCGGCACGTGGTGAAGCGCGGCCCGGACGGCGCGATGCTGCTCGAGCGCATCCCCGTGACGCCTCCTTCCGCCGAGCTGCAACGCATCATCGAGGAGCAGCGCTGATGACGACGGCCACTTTTCGCATCTGGCGGGGGGATCGCACGAGCGGCGCCCTGCGCGACTATACGACCGAGATCACCGACGGCATGGTGGTGCTCGACGCGGTCCACCAGATCCAGGCCGCGCAGGCGCCCGACCTCGCCGTCCGCTGGAACTGCAAGGCGGGACGCTGCGGCTCCTGCTCCGCCGAGGTCAACGGCATGCCGCGGCTCATGTGCATGACCCGTCTCGCCGATCTGCCGCTGGAGCGGCCGGTCACCGTCGAGCCGATGAAGGCGTTTCCGCCGATCCGCGATCTGGTCACCGACGTGTCGTGGAACTACCGGGTGAAGACCACGATCGCGCCGTTCACCCCGCGGCCCCCCGACGCCCCGGACGGCACCTGGCGCATGGATCAGGGCGACGTCGACCGTGCCATGGAGTTCCGCAAGTGCATCGAGTGCTTCCTGTGCCAGGACGTCTGCCACGTGCTGCGGGAGCACCACCTGCACGACGGGTTCGTGGGCCCGCGGTTCCTGGTGCATGCCGCCGCGCTCGAGATGCACCCGCTCGACGTCGCCGACCGGCGCGAGGCGCTGCGCACGACGCACGGCATCGGGTACTGCAACATCACCAAGTGCTGCACCACGGTCTGTCCGGAGCACATCACGATCACCGACAACGCCATCATTCCATTGAAGGAACGGGTGGCGGACCGGGCATACGATCCGATTCGCGCGTTGCTCAGGGTGGTGGGTCTCGGCGACTGACGGAGAACCGTCCCATGTCCACGCTCAAGAAGATTTCGCCGAATGGAATCGAGCGGGCGCTCGAGAAGGTGGACCGCTACCGGCTGCTCAACGAGCCGGGGGATGCCGAAAGCATCTGCCAGGACATCCTCGATGTGGACTCCCAGAACCAGCGGGCGCTGGTGGCGTTGCTGTTGGCCCGCACCGATCAGTTCCAGCACGGCCGCGGCGCAGTCGCGGGGGCGCGGGAGATCCTGCCGCGCCTCACGAGCGAGTACCAGCGCGCCTATTACGCCGGGATCATCTGCGAGCGCTGGGCCCGGGCGCGGCACAACCGCGGCGCCCCGGGAGCTCCGGCGACGGTGTACGAGTGGCTGCGCGAGGCGATGGAGTGGTACGAGAAGGCCGAGGCGCTGCGGCCGGCGGGGAACGACGATCCGCTGCTGCGCTGGAATGCGTGCGCGCGCCATCTGGCACGGCATCCGGAGCTGAAGCCGGAGGTGGAGGACCGCGAAGCGATGCTCGAATAGCATGGATGCTCCCGCTCCGCGAGCGCTGCGCTTCGACCGCAATGAATTCTCCGGCGCGTTTGGGGATCTCGGGACCGACTTCCCCCTGATCGTCGGTATGGTGGCCGCCGCGGGGCTCGACGGCGCGAGCGTGCTGATCGCCTACGGTCTCATGGAGATCGGCACCGGGCTGTACTACCGGCTGCCGATCCCCGTGCAGCCGCTCAAGGCGGTCGCGGTCATCGTCATCACGCAACACATCGGGGGCGCGGTGCTCCGGGGCGCGGGGCTGGCGATCGGGATCGCCATGCTGCTCCTGAGCGCGCTGGGCCTGCTCGACTGGCTGGCGCGCGTGGTGCCCAAGGCGGTGATCCGGGGAATCCAGCTCGGTCTCGGTCTCCAGCTCGCTTCTATTGCGCTGCGGGATTACGTCGGGGCCGACGAGTCGGCGGGGTGGTGGCTCGCGGGGCTGGCGTTCATCATCATCGTGGCGCTGCTCGGCAACCGCCGGCTCCCGGCCGGTGTGCCGGTGATCGCGCTCGGCCTGATCTACGCGCTCGCATTCAAGATCGATCTGCCCCGGCTGGTGGCGGCGACGGGAATCCATCTGCCGCAGCTCAGCGCACCCAGCATCAGCGATGTGGCGCAGGGATTCGTGCTGCTGGCGTTGCCGCAGATCCCGCTGTCGCTCGGTAACTCGATTCTGGCCACACGCCAGATCGTGCACGATTACTTCCCGGACGTCGATCTTTCGGTGCGCAAAATCGGGTTCACCTATGCCCTGATGAATCTGATCAATCCGTTCATCGGCGGCGTGCCGACCTGCCACGGCTCGGGGGGAGTCGCCGGCCATTACGCGTTTGGGGGCCGCACCGGAGGGTCTGTTGTCATCTACGGGACGGTGTTTCTCGTCCTGGGACTTTTCTTCGGCGGGGCGTTCACGGAAATCGTGAAGGTGTTTCCGCTGCCGGTGCTCGGCGTGCTGCTGCTGTTCGAGGGCCTCTATCTCATCGTGTTGATCGGGGACGTAGCTCCGGTGGTGACCGAGCTGCGCCTCGCCGCGCTCGTCGGCGCGTGCGCGGCGTTCCTCCCCTACGGGTACGTCATCGGACTCGTCGTCGGCACGGCCCTTTTCTACCTCGGCCGCCGCGGCCTCACCGGGTTCGCCCGGTAGACGCTCGGTGCCTCTCGACTCACCCTGGATCTGGGTGACACTCGGTTGTCACCTCCTGGCGCGTATCGCCTACGTCGGGTTCGTCTGGATCGGTCTCACGCGCCAGCAGGCGAGCAGCTGGTGGACCAGGCGCTGGGGCATCGAGGGAGGCTTCGGGAGATTCCGCCGCGGCGCTGCGATCGTCATGGCGATCGACGCCGTCAGTTTCGTCGCGCTGTGCCTCGTGGGGTGGGGAACGCTGCCGGCCGTCGTGCCGCGCGCCCCGGCGATCGCGATCGGCGTGGTGCTCGTGCTGCTCGGCATCGGCACCAAGCTGTGGGCCGCCCGGACGCTCGGCGACAAGGCGTACTACTGGTACAACTTTTTCGCCCCCGCCGCTCCGGTCGCAGCGGCGGTCACCGGACCGTACCGTTATCTGCAAAATCCGATGTACACCGTCGGATATCTCCAGACCTACGGGTTCGCGCTCGTGACCGGGTCGCTCGCGGGGCTCGCGGCCTCGCTGTTCGATCAGGCGGCGATTCTGGTATTTCACTGGCGCGTCGAACGGACGCATTTCGAGCGCGCCACACGCCGCACGGCTTGACCCGCGGGTAGGCGACCACCATCGTCGGTGCGCTGCTCCATTTCCCTCTCAGGAGGTAGCGGGCATGGACACGCTGACCGCACTCGCGTTGATCACCGGCGTCCTCATCGCCATCTGGACATTTCTTTCCATTGCGATCCTCCCCGATCTATTGCCGTGGGTCGGTCTCGCGACGTGGGCCTGCTTCTTTGCCGCGGGCGGGAAGACGCAAGGGTTCCAGAAGACGGTGTTCGCGAGTCTCTCCGGACTGGTCTATGTCTGGGTGATGATGCTGCTGTTGCCCCGGTTCGGCGGCAGCACCCTGGTGTACGCGATCCTCCTCGGGGCGATCGCGGTTCTCATGGTGGTCCAGTCGAAGTTCCCGCCGCTGTCGTTCATTCCGGGCGCATTCATCGGGGCCGCGGTGACCGTGGGCAGCGGCGGGGGCGCGGATCTCAGCCACCTTCTCTATGTGGGACTCTCCCTGGTCGCCGGAGCGGCACTGGGGTTCGCCTCGGAAACGGTCGCCGGCTCGCTGGCGACGAAACAGCAGTGAGAGTGGCCCTTCGAGTTACCTGTGACGCCACCGCCGGGTCTCTGGGGCGAGGACGCCGTTTTCAGCTCCCACTCTCAGGAGGTAATCATGTCCCTCGTGACCCGCCGCTCCGCGATCGCCCTGCTCGGTCTGGCCGGCATCAGCATTCCGGCCGTGCTGCACGGGCAGCCGTTGGCGGTGCGACATTCCGACGACCAACAGCCGCACATGAAAGCGGCGCTCGAAGCACTGCGCAGCGCCAAGCATCATCTCGATGAGGCCGAAGCGGACAAGGCGGGACATCGCAAGAAGGCCATCGAGCTCGTGAACGAGGCGATCGCCCAGACGGAGGCGGGAATCGCCGCCGGCGCGGGACACTGAGTCGATAGCTGATCGAGAACGGACCCCGGCGAGTTACCTGCCGGGGTCCGTTGCGTTGAGGAAGGCCGCGGTGATCCGCCGGATCGTTCTGGCGGACAGCTCGGGCGACACGACGTGGCCCGCCGAGCGCACGATGAGCCCGATCGCGGACCGCGGGCCCGGCCAGGCGGCGCGGCCCACCCGCTCGGCGCAGGCGCGGTAGTAGCGGTCGGTAAAGGCCAGCATCAGCACCCCCGAGGCGCGCGCCAGGCTCACCCGCGCGAACGGCAACGCCAGCATCATGCGCTGGTACGCGGGCGCGAGGCGCAGCGCCCGCTGGAGCAAGTCGTCCCGGACGGCGCGGATGCGCTCGCCCAGTGCCGGATCGCTCTCGCTCTTCCCCAGGTCGCCGGCGAGCGCCGGATGATAGGCGATCCCGCGCCGTAGATCCTTCTCGATGTCGCGCGTGACGTTGGCGAGCTGCACCATCTCGCCGGCCTGCAGCGTATCCTCCCGCAGCGCGTCCGAGACGGTGGCGTCACCGGTGCGGCGCAGGAGATGGAGCCGGACGGCGAAGAGAAACGGCAGGCCGATGACCGTACGGCAGTAGCGCGACAGCTGATCGGCGTCGGTCAGCACCCCGCCCTGGTCGCGAAATGCCTCGGACGACCGGATCATCCCTTTGGCCATCGACCGGACGAGGTCGGCGGTGTGCTCCTGGACGACCGGTTGGAGCGATGCGAACACTTCGTCCACCAGTCGGCAGCGGTTCACCAGGACGACGTGCGTCTGGTCGCGCGCATCCCGGGCGCGCGCGCGTGCGATGCGGGGCGCCGGGGCGAGGGCCGCGCCGTCCGGTCCGCCGAACCGCGCGCCGAACGCCGCCAGCGCCTGTTCCCGCTCCGCCGCGTCGGGGAGCAGATCCTCGTACGTGTCCAGCATGCGGCAGTAGAGGTAGGCGACTGCCATCGCGCGGGCGGAATCGGCCGGCAGCAGGGTGATGCATGCGGTGAAGGTGCGCGCGGCGTGCGGCAGGATCCGCCAGACGAACGACTCCGCGTCGCCGATGGCCCGCAGGCGGGCGAGATCCGGGTGCGAGCGGCTCTGCAGCAGGTCCCGCGTGATCAGCCACGGCCGGCGCAGGGCGAAGGGAACGGGGAGCATCGCTAGATCCGCTCGAGGCGGCGCAGCTGCGGCACGCGCCACGCGATCGCGGCGACGACGAGCAGCGGCACGAAGCCGCCCAGCAGTACCGCCGGGACGGCGCCGATCAACCGGGCCGCGAGGCCCGACTCGAACGCCCCGATCTCGTTGGACGAGCCGATGAAGATCGCGTTCACGCCCGCCACCCGCCCCAGCAGATGCCGGGGCGTGAGGGTTTGCAGCAGCGTCGAGCGCAGCACGACACTCACGTTGTCGAACACTCCGGAAGCGAGCAACAATGCCACGGACAGCGGAAAACTGCGCGACGCGCCGAATCCGCTGATACACAACCCGTAGAGCGTAACCGATGTCAAGAGGACGCGCCCCATCCGGCCGCGCAACGGGCGGAACGCCTGGTACAACGACATCAACACCGAGCCCGCGGCGGGGGCGGCCCGCAGCAGCCCAAGCCCCGTGGCGCCGACGTGCAGGATGTCGGTTGCGAAGATGGGCAGCAACGCTTCCGCTCCGGCGAACAGCACCGAGAAGAGATCGAGGGTCTGCGCGCCGAGCAGCACCGGCTGGGTGAGGACGAAGCGCACGCCGTCGAGCAGGCCCGCCAACCCGGCGCTGTCCGCCGTCGTCGCCGGTTTCGGCAGTGGGTGCGGCGCGACGCGGAACAGCGCGCCCCACGCCGCGGCCAGGAGCAGCGCCGCCACGCCGTACGTCAGGGCCGGTCCGCCGAGCGCCACCAGCACGCCGCCCACGGCGGGTCCCAGGACGGCGGCCGACTGCCACGTCGAGCTGCGCCAGGTGATCGAATTGACGTACAGCTCGCGCGGCACGAGGTCCGCCGAGAGGGCGGTGCGCGTCGGCTGCAGGTAGCTGCGCGCGATGCCGCTCACGAAGATCACGGCGTACACCGCCCACGCGGTGTCGGTGCGAACCAGATCGAGCGCCGTCAGCGCGAGCAGCGCCGCGCTGCACAGCGCGAGCACGAACAGCGCCGCGAGCGAGAGGCGGCGCCGATCCACGCGATCGGCGAGATGGCCGGCGGGGAGCGCGAAGCCGATGAACGGCAGCGCTTCGGCGAGTCCCACGATGCCGAGGGCGAGTGGGTCGTGCGTGACGAGGTACAGCTGCCACCCCACCGCCACGCCTTGCATCATCGTGGCCAGCGTCTGTGCGGCGAGAAACGCGATGAACCGGCGGAAATCGGGAACCCGGAGCGCGGCGTAGGGGTCGGTCATGGTGCAGATAACGTATCCAGACACTCGCCGATTGGGGCTATCTTCAAACCATGAGCCGCCGGCGCCTGCGCGTCCGACTCGATCGTCGGACCATCCTCGGGCTCGCTGGTCTCGTGGGGCTGACGGTCGGGCTTGGCTGGTGGCGGGCGAACTCGATCGTCAACCGACTGTTGCAGCATTGGGCGGTCGGGGTGGTCGCCCAGTACTCGGACAGTGTGTACCGGCTCGATCGCGTCGGCGTTCACGTCAACTGGCTCCTCCGCCGCGTCGCGGTGGATTCGTTCCTGCTCACGACCAATCATGCGGTGAATGCGCGCCATCCGCGGCCCCTCGCGAACGTGCTGATCAGTCTCTCGCACTGCGCGATCAGCGGCGTGCACGTTTTCACCCTGGTCCGTGGCGCGGGCCTCATCGCGGAATCGCTGGGCTGCGAGGCGGGGAGAGTGGGGGTCGAAGTGCCGCGCCGAGTGCAGGACAGTACGACCCCCACAGTGCCACCGGCGCCCGGGAGCGCGCCTGCAGCGTTTCTCGTGCTCCAGCAGGGACTCCGCCTGCCGTCGTACGCACCCAGGCTGCAAGTCGCGCAGATCACCTTTCCCGACCTGGCCTTCGAGCTCCGTGTGCCGCGAGGGCGCAGCAGCGAGACCCGGCTCGGGCTCGAACGGCTCCAATGGCACATGGTGGATTTCGTCATCGATCCCGCCGATGCGAGCGCCGCCTTCCGTCCCCTGTTCAGCCGTACCATCGAAGTGGCGGCGCACAGCCTTGTGGCGCATCCGGACAGTGCGTTCGCGGTGCGCGTAGGGCTGCTGCGGGCGAGCCTCACCGACTCCACGCTCGAAGCCCGGGGGATCAGCGCCGACCTCGCACCGTCAGCGCGCCATCGCCGCGATCTGATCAGGATCACCGTCGGCCATGCCGTGATGCACGGGGTGGCCTTCGGCGCGTTCGTTTTCGGTCAAGGCGCACGCGCCCGGCGGTTCGATGCGGACTCGTTCGGGATCGAAATCACGAAGGACGGCCGCCTGCCCCGGAGCCGCACTCCCCAACCGGATCGCACGCCACAGCAGTGGATCACCGATCTGGATGTGACGTTCCGGCTGGACAGCGTGGTCGCGCGGAACGGCGAGGTCATATACCGCGAGCGGCGGCCCGGCCGGGACCACCCCGGCGTCCTGACCTTCAATGGAGTTCAGGCCTCCGCCGTCAACATGATCCACGTGGTCGATCGGCACACGGGGGGTGACACCATGTCGTTCGCGGTCACGGCGCGGGTGCAGAATGTGGCGCCGCTCGAGGCGCATGTCGCAATGCCGCTCGACGCACCGCAATTCGACATGTCATTTGACGGGTCGCTCGGGCCGATGCCGGCGGCGGCGCTGAACCCGTTTCTCGAGGAAGTCCTCCCGCTGCGGATCGCCGCTGGCCGGGTGGCGGGCATCAGCTTCGACGCCGCGGTGAGACACGGCGTCGCGCGTGGCTGGGTGACGCCGCGCTTCAATGCGTTGTCGATAACGGTCATGCGCCGCGGCTCGGGCGGAATTCTCGGCGACCGTGGGATCGTCGGTGGAGCGGCGCGCGGCATTGCCTCGATGATGGCGAACCGGCAAGTGCGCGAAAACAACCCCGGCCATCCATCCAAACCGCCGCTCAGCGGCAGAATCCGCCACGTGTTCCGGTCCGACGAGACGCTACCGGCGTTTCTGTGGGTCAGTGTGTGGGGCGGACTGCTGCTGGTCGTGAGGCAGTAG
>DATJJY010000121.1:0-26359 GCA_035491895.1 Gemmatimonadales bacterium | reverse complement strand
CGAGCGGGGTGACGCAGATCAACAAGGCGATGACGCAGGTGGATCAGGTGACGCAGCGGGCGGCGTCGGCGGCGGAGGAGCTGGCGAGCACGGCGGAGGAGCTGTCGTCGCAGGCCGAGGCGCTGCAGCAGCTGGTCGCCTATTTCCGGATCACCGCCGCAGAACGGATCGCCGCATGATCGCGGTCCGCACCGGGAACGAGCCGGCGTCGCTCACCGCCCAGGAGTTCGCGCTGTTCCAGCGCCTGATCCTGCGCGAAGCGGGGATCTTCCTGTCCGATGCGAAGCGCGCACTGCTCGTCGGCCGCCTGATCCGGCGGGTGCGCGAGCTCGAGCTGCCGACGTTCGGGGCGTACTACGCCCGGATCGCCGGCGGCGACGGCGCCGAGCTGGTGCGGCTGCTCGACGCGATCGCCACGAACGAGACGCACTTCTTTCGCGAGCCGCGGCAGTTCGACCTGCTCGAGGGCGGTGTGTGCAACGAGTGGCTGGCCGACGCGGCCGCCGGCCGCCGGGCGCGCCGCGTCCGGGTGTGGAGCGCCGCCTGCTCGACCGGCGAGGAGCCGTACTCGATCGCGATGGTGCTCCTCGAACGGCTGGGCGCCGACTGGGAGATCGAGATCGCGGCGAGCGACCTGTCGACCAAAGTGCTCGAGCGCGCCGCACAGGGCGTCTGGCCGATCGAGCGGGCCGACGAAATCCCCGAGCACTACCGGCGCCGCTTCATGCTGCGCGGCGTCGGGCCCGAGGAGGGCAATTGCCGGGCCGGCAAGGCAGTGCGTGCCCCGGTGCGGTTCGAGCGTATCAACCTGAACGATTCCGAGTATCCGGTCACGGGGATGTTCGACGCGATTTTCTGCCGCAACGTGCTGATCTATTTCGATCCGTCGTCGCGCGCCCAGGTCATCGATCGGCTCACGCGCCGGCTCGTCCCCGGGGGATACCTCTTCCTCGGCCACTCCGAATCCGCCGCCCGCTCGGGCACGGATCTCGTGGCGGTGATGCCGGCGGTGTACCGGCGCCGCGAATCGGTGGCGGCGGTCGCATGACCGACGCGCCCGTGCATGTGCTCGTGGTGGACGATTCGGCGGTGATGCGAGAGTCGATGACCGCCCTCCTCACGAAGACCGGCGGCTTCTCGGTCGCCACCGCACACGACCCGATCGTGGCACGGCGCAAGATCGCCGCGCAGCGTCCCGACGTCATCGTGCTCGATCTGGCGATGCCGCAGGAGGACGGCCTCACGTTCCTGCGGAATCTGATGGGGTCGAACCCGCTGCCGGTGGTCATCTGCTCGAGCCACAGCACGAGGGGGTCGCGCGTGGCGATCGAAGCGCTGCGCGAAGGCGCCGTGGACGTGGTCGCGAAGCCGCAGATGGGCGTGCGCGACTTCGTCCAGGAATCGTCGATCCAGCTGATCGACGCGATTCGCGCCGCGACGCGGGCCCGGGTGCGCGACGGCCGCGCCCTCAGCCGCGTGGCACCAGCGGCTCGACTTGTCCAACGGCCGCTGCGACTCCACGACAACGCGAGCGCCGCAAGTGCTGCCGGTATGGTGGCGATTGCGGCCTCCACCGGGGGGCCCCCCGCCCTGCACGACGTGCTCGGAGGATTGACGCCCGACACTCCGGGCGTCGTCGTGGTGCAGCACATGCCGGCGGGGTTCACCGCGACATTCGCGGAGCACCTGAATCAGACATGTCAGATCGAGGTGAAAGAGGCGGCGACGGGTGACCTGGTCCGGCCGGGACGCGCCCTGATCGCGCCCGGGGACCATCACCTCGAGGTCCATCGCGAGACCGCGGGATGGACGGTCGAGGTGTCTCGCGGCCCCCTCGTCTCGCGGCACCGCCCCAGCGCCGATGTGTTGTTCCGGTCTGTGGCGCGGGCAGTCGGCCCGGATGCGCTGGGCGTGATCATGACCGGGATGGGAGACGACGGCGCCGACGGGCTGCTCGCGATGCGGACGGCCGGAGCGGCGACGCTGGCCCAGGATGAAGCGAGCTGTGTGGTGTTCGGAATGCCGCGCGAAGCGGCGGCACGAGGGGCGGTGACGGAGCTGGTGCCCCTCGCCGGGTTGTCGGACAGAATTCTCGAGTGGGCGAAGACCGCAAGGTCGGAAAGGATTGTGGAGGAGCGATGAGCTACACAGTACTGTTGTGTGACGACGCGATGTTCACCCGGGTGATGATCACCGGGATCATTTCCGACGCCGGCTTCATGGTGATCGGACAGGCCGAGAACGGCCACGAGGCGGTGGAGCAGTACGACCGGTTGCGCCCCGACATCGTCGTCCTCGATATCGTCATGCCCGACATGAGCGGGTTGGACGCGGCGCGCGCCATCCGCAAACTGGATCCCGAAGCGTGCATCGTGATGTGCAGCGCCATGGGGCAGGAAAAGCTGATGGAAGAGGCGCTGGCGGCCGGGGCGCGCAGCTTCATCGTGAAGCCGTTCACCCGATCACGGGTGCTCGAAGCCCTCAACGACGCGGTGAGCTGATGGCCGCCATCCACGAATCGCTGCAGCGGCTGCAGCTCGATGCCTTGCGCGAGGTGGCGAACATCGCGAGCGGGCACGCCGCCACCGCTTTGGGCCAGCTGACCGAGCGTCGCATCATGATCACCGTCCCGGAATTCGAGGCGGTGGCGATCGACGAGATTCCCACCGTGCTCGGCTACTCGGGCGAGCCGGTGGTCGTCGTCGCCATGCATCTCCTGGGCGACCTGACGGGGTCGCTCGTGTTCCTGATGCCGGAGATCAATGCGCGGCGCCTCTGTACGCTGCTGCTCGGCCAGCCCTTCGGGCCGGGGGCGACGCTCGACAAGCTGGCGCAATCGACGGTGACGGAAACGGGAAACATCCTCGGCGGGGCGTATTCGTCGGCCCTGGGGACGATCCTGAGCGGCGTCGTCATGCTCTCCGTGCCGACATTCGGCATCGAGCCGCCCGACCAGGTCCTGGCGAAGCACCGGGCCGCGGGCGAGGCGGACGACATCGGTCTGTGCATCGAGACGCGTTTGACGATGGACGGGGACGATGCGGCATTCGGCGGCCACCTCGTCATGCTGCCGAACCAGGGGTCGTTACGCTCGTTGCTCGACGCGCTGCGGGTCTGATCGGAGAGCTGGGGCGGGAGGACTCGAACCTCCAACCTCCCGGTTAACAGCCGGGCGCTCCGCCATTGAGCTACACCCCAGAGAAGACAAATGTAGAATGCAAAATGTAGAATGCAGAATGTAAAAGGTAAGAACCTCTACATTCTGCATTTTACATTCTGCACTCGACATTTCGCCTATTCGTACGTATCGATCTGCGCCCGCTGCAGGTGTCCCGAGTAGTCGACGTAGCAGACCTTCGTCTCGGAATAGAACTCGTAGACCTCCCAGCCGCCCTCGCGGTGGCCGTTGCCGGTCTGTTTCACCCCGCCGAACGGCAGGTGCGCCTCGGCGCCGATCGTGGGGGCGTTGATGTAGGTGATACCGTTGTCCAAGTCGCGCATTGCCCGAAAGGCGGCATTCACGTCGCGCGTGTAGAGGGAGCTCGAGAGCCCATACTGCACGTCGTTGTTGACGCGGACCGCCTCGTCGAGCGATCCGACCTTGATGGCGGAAAGCACCGGCCCGAAGATCTCCTCCTGCTCCACCCGCATCCCCGGCTTCACGCCCGCCAGGACCGTGGGCTGGAAGAACCATCCGGCGTCCAGCCCCTGCGCCGTCGGCAGGGAGCCCCCGACCGCCACCGACGCGCCTTCCTGCTTTCCGATGTCGACGTACTCCATCACTTTGTGACGCGCTTCGTCGTGAATCAGCGGACCGACTTCCGTTCCCGCGTCGAGGCCGGGTCCCAGGCGGAGACGGCCGGCGCGATCGGCCAGCATTTGCAGGAAGCGGTCGTGGATCTTGTCGTGCAGGATCAAGCGGCTCGTCGCGGTGCAGCGCTGCCCCGTCGTGCCGAACGCCCCCCAGAGCACGCCGTCGAGCGCCAAGTCGAGGTCGGCATCGTCCATGACGATCATCGCGTTCTTGCCGCCCATTTCGAGCGAGAGCCGCTTGTGCATGCGGCCACACGTCGCCCCGATCAGCGATCCGGTCTCGGTCGACCCGGTAAAGGAAATCACCGGTACGTCAGGGTGCTCGATGATCGCCTTCCCCACCACCGAGCCCTGGCCGTGGATGAGCTGGATCACCTCGGGGGGGAGGCCCGCCTCCAACAGCACTTCGACCAGCAGATGTCCGGTGTGTGGAACGTCTTCGGCGGGCTTGAAGATCACGGCGTTCCCACACAAGAGCGCGGGAAACATTTTCCACGTAGGGATGGCGAGCGGGAAATTGAAGGGCGTAATGATACCCGCGACGCCGATCGGCCGGCGATAGCTCATCGCCCATTTGTTCTTCAACTCGGAGGGCACCACGCGGCCGAAGAGCCGCCGACCTTCGCTGGCCGCGTAGAACGCGGTGTCGATGCCCTCCTGTACGTCGCCGCGCGTTTCTGCCAGGACCTTTCCCATCTCGCGCGTCATCGCCCGGGCGATCGCCTCCTTCTTCGCGACCAGCAGCTCTCCGACACGCTGCAGCACGGCACCGCGCAGCGGCGCGGGCGTCATGGACCACTGCGCGAAGCCACGCCGGGCCGACTCCACCGCCCGGCGCACGTCGTCCGGACCGGAGCGCGGGAAACAGCCGATCACGTCGCTCCAGTCGGCGGGGTTGCGGTTCTCGAAATAGGCGCCGGTTGCGGGCGCCACCCACTCGCCGGCGATGAAATTCTTGAAATTCTCGGGCATCTAACTCTCGATGAGTGCTGAGACGTCGGACGTCAGACGTCTGACGTCAGATGGAAACCAGTGTCGAACATTGTTTCTGACGTCAGACGTCTGATGTCTGATGTCTGATGTCTGATGTCTGATGCGCATTTCTCACGGACAGAACCACGTCGCGGCCTTCGCCGTATAGCCGACACGCGGCAATATCACTTCCGCCGCCAGCACGAGCCCCCAGATCACGAGCAGTTGCGAGAGCAGGTGCGCCCTCCCCATGCGGCGCTTCCAGGACGACAAGCTGCTCCACACGCCCGCCACGATGACGGTCAGCACACCGCCAAAATAGAGGAAGAGCTTGATGCCGCAGGGGTGATCGTAGGGCCAGAGCGGCATACCGATGCCGAGCAGCAGGCCCAGGCCGACGCGGGCCCAGGTGCCGATCCGGCCGCCACCCGGGTCCTGACCGGCATCCGCTCGCACCGCGGGCTGCTGCGCGCGCTTCGCCGATTGCGCCGCCACCTGCTCCTCGCGATGCGTCGGGAGCTGATTCAAGAGCCGGTCCACCTCGGCCAGCTCCTTGTCCCAGTCACGCTCCTGGTTCTTCTGCACTCAGTTCTCCCGGGCCAGGTGATAGCGCTCGATCTTCTTATAGAGGTTGCTGCGCGGCATCGCCAACGTACGCGCCGTTTCGGAAACGTTCCAGTCGTGCTCCTTGAGCTTGGCGAGGAGGTACGACTTCTCAGCGGCCTGCTTGAATTCCTCGAACGTCCCGGCGCGGAACAGCGCCCCACCCGCGGCCGCGTCGCCCGCCGCCACCGTGCGCCCGCCGTCACCCACCAGCTTGTCGACGTCGGCCTCCGTCACCATTTCCCCTGCCGCCAGAATCAGCAGGCGCTCCACGGCGTTCTTCAGCTCGCGGATGTTGCCGGGCCAGTCGTGGATGGCGAGCCGCTTCAACGCCTCGGCGTCGAACTCCTTCGGCTTGAGACCGGCTCGCCCGGTGCCGGACAGCCGGTCCGTGAAATGACGCACCAGCTGCGGGATGTCGGTGCGGCGGACCCGGAGCGGCGGCACCTCGATCGGCACCACGTTCAGACGGTACAGCAGATCCTCGCGAAACCGCCCGGCCGCGATCTCCTGCTCGAGCGTCTTGTTGGTCGCGGCGATCACCCGCACATCCACCTGCAGCGGCTTCCCCGACCCGATGCGGGAGATGACCCCCTCCTGCAGGGCCCGCAGCACCTTGGCCTGGGCGGAGAGGCTCATGTCGCCGATCTCGTCGAGGAAGAGCGTGCCGCCGTCGGCCAGCTCGAACTTCCCCGGCCGGTCGGCGATCGCGCCGGTGAAGCTCCCCTTCAGGTGACCGAACAATTCGCTCTCGATCAGCTCCGCCGGAATGGCCGCGCAGTTGACCTCGACGAAGGGACCCCGCGCCCGCTGGCTCAAGTCGTGGATCGCGCGCGCGACCAGCTCCTTGCCGGTCCCGTTCTCGCCCGTGATCAGGACGCGGGCCGGCGTCGGTGCCACCTTCTCGATGCGCTCGATCACCGACTTGATCGCCCTGCTCGAGCCGACGATCTCGTATTGGGCCTCGACTTCCGCCCGGAGCCGCACGTTCTCGACCGAGAGATCGACGTGCTGCATCGCGTTGCGGAGCGTCAGCAGGATGCGATCGGTGTCGAGCGGCTTTTCCAGGAAGTCGTAGGCACCCAGCTGCGTCGCTTCCACGGCGGTCTGAATCGTCCCGTGGCCCGAGATCATTACCACCTGGGTGTGGGGGTCCAGCTCGCGCAGCCGCCGCAGCGTGTCGAGGCCATCCATCCCCTGCATCTTCACGTCGAGGAAGACGAGATGCGGCCGGAACTCCCCGTACGCCGCCACGGCATCGTAGCCGGAGGCGCACGTCTGCACCTCGAGGTCCTCGAACTCCAGCACTTGTTTCAAGGCTTCGCGCACGCCCTTTTCGTCGTCGACGACCAGGACGCGGCGACTCATGGGCGGCGCTTGCGGTACAACACGACGCCCCCGGGATGGATCGCGAGAGCCGCCACGGCGGGATCGACCTGCAGTCCCACGGAACCCGACGAATCGGCGCCCGCGGTCTGGCGCGCCAGTGCCTTCACCGCCGGGGCGGGAAACGGAATACCGCGCAGCGCGATCGACTGTATGGTCCAGCGCGCCAGCCCCGGCCGCGCGATCCGCAGCGGCCCCGCGATGCGGATCGGCTCGCGCTCGGCCAGCAACCCGCGCAACGGGCCCAGCGCATCCTGGGGGATCAATTTTGTGTCGAGCCGCGCGTTCACCGCGATCGACCCCTCCGAGAGCTCGATCCGCAGGGAGTCGAAAGTCTTGCGGACCGACCAGTCGATGCCGTTCCCGACGAGCGACGCCATTTCGTTCGGCGTCAGCACCACGGAGTCGGGACCGCGCCCCTGGGCGAGCGTAGCGAGCTTGCGCTGCGCCGACGCCAGCGCGCTGGGACTCGGAGCTCCGACTCCGGAATCGGGGGAAACCTTCGGCAACGCGATGTTGCGCCGCCCCACGAGGCGGTCGAAGACGTGACCGATCGGCTGGCGATACCAGTAGGCCGCGGCCACGCCCACCAGCAGGAGGGCGAAGACGAAGAGTCGAAACAACCCTTTAAGACAGCCGTTCACGATGTACCCTGTGATACACCGACCCGCCGTGGCGGAGCTCGGAGCGGACCAGATCCACCCCCTCGAGCACCGCCGCGGCGTCGACGGTGATCCCATCCAGCAGCTCCGCCACACCCGTCCAATCGCGCGCCCGGGCATCCCGCTGGGCCCGTCCAAGCGTCAGATGCGGCCGGAACGGGCGTCCCTCGGTGGGAAATCCCAGTGGTGCGCAGCCGCGCTCGATCCGGTCGGCCAGAATCTCGATGGCGGGATCGGGCTCGACGCCCGCCCATACCACGCGGGGAGCCCGGGCGTGCGGGAACGCTCCCGCACCTCGCACCACCAGCGTGATCGTTCGCGTCCCTCGAACCGCGGGCGCCAATGCGCCGATGATTTCCGCTTCGCGTCCGTCGGCTACCTCCCCGAGGAACTTGAGGGTGAGGTGCACGTTCTCGGGCGCGACCCACTTGACCGGGAGCTTCCTGGCCCGCATCGGCGCGAACGCGTCCCACACTTCGCGCTGGACGTCGGGTGGAGGAGTGAGGGCGATGAACAACCTCACGCTTCTCTGGCGTCGAGGATGAGACTGCCGCGGCGGTAGCCACGGGGGTCGATATTCACCGCCGCAAACCCCAGGGAAGTGAGGCCGCTCGTCACCGCCACCCGCCGCGCCTCCAGCCACGCGATCCATTCCGGATCGACTTCCACCGAGGCGGTCGTGCCGCCGTGACGCACCCGCAGGTTGCCGCTCACCCCCAGCGCGCGCAGGAACGCCTCGCCATCCTCCACCTGTTTGAGGCGACGCGGCGTGATCTCGATGCCGTATTGCACCCGGCTCGAGAGGCAGGGCGCCGCCGGTGCATCCCAGTTGGGGATGCCGAGCGTCCGAGCCGCCGCCCGCACGTCAGCCTTCCCGAGACCGGCTTCCGCCAGAGGCGAGCGAACCCCGGCGCGCCGGCCGGCACCGAGCCCGGGGCGATGCTCGTGCAGGTCATCGGCGTTGGTGCCGTCGCAGACAACCGCCAATCCCCGCTGCGCCGCCAGGGCGCCCAGCCTGCCCCATAACTCGGCTTTGCAGTAGAAGCAGCGGTTCGTGGGGTTCGCCAGGTAGTTGGGATCCTCGAGCTCGTGCGTCGCGATCTCGACGAGCGGGAAGTCAAAGCGAGCCGCCAGCGACTCCGCCGCCGCTCGTTGATCCTGGGGATACGAGGCGCTGCGCCCAATCGCTGCAACCACGTGCTCCCGACCCAAGGCCCGACGGGCGGCCACGGCGACGAGGGTAGAATCGACGCCCCCGGAATACCCAATGAGCACGGATTCATAGGGACGGATCGTGTCGGAGAGCGTGTCGAGCATCTCCATGGCGGGCAAGGTAGTCATGCGCGGTGTCCTAACTCAAGGACAGTTTGCTTACAAGAATCGGATGGTTCGTTCGCTGGAAACCTCTTAGACTACCGAATTGTTACGTCTACATACGCCGATATCGACGAAACGTCTGACTTGAGCGGCAGAAGAGGACCATATGGCAAGCAAACTCGCCCTCGACGCCATTGATCGTCGCATTCTCGGACTTCTCGCCACCGACGGCCGCTCCAGCTACCAATCGGTCGCCGATGCGGTCGGCCTGTCCCGCCCCGCGGTGATGGAACGCGTCAAACGACTCGAAGAGTCGGGCTACATCACGGGGTACGGCGCGCATCTCGACCGCGGCAAGCTGGGATTCCCTGTGACCGCGTTCGTCTCGGTGCGCTACGGCAATCCGAGCTACGTCGTCGATGAGCCGCGCATCCGCCAGATGGCGAACCATCCCGGCGTGCTCGAATGTCACCATGTCGCTGGCGAGGACTGCTACATCCTCAAGGTCGTGGCGCCCGATCTCGAGGGGGTGCAGACCATCCTCCGCACCCTGACCGAAGGCCAGAAGTCGATCAATACGCGCACGACGATCGTGCTCGGCACGATGTTCGAAAAACCGGGACTCCTGGCGGAGGAGCTCGACTGATGGCGGGGCTGCGCGGGAAAGCACTCTTCGCCTGGCTCCTGGTGTGCGTCTTCTGGGGGTCGACGTATCTCGCCATCAAAGTCGGCGTGGGCGTGCTGCCGCCGTTCCTGTTCGCCGGACTCAGATTCGCGATCGCCGGGGTGATTCTCCTCCTGGGCGCGCTCGCCTTCGGAGATGCCCTCCCGCGGCGGGCGGAAGACTGGCGCACATCGGCGATCGTGGGGGTGTTTCTGCTCGCCGGCGGCAATGCGTTCGTCGTCTGGTCGGAGCAATACACGCCTTCCGGAATCGCCAGTGTCTTCGTCGTGACGGTGGCGCTGTGGATGGCGTTCTTCGACGCCACGATTCCCGGCGGCACTTCCCGGCTGAACTGGCGCGTGGTACTCGGCCTCCTGGTCGGGTTCTTCGGCACGGCGCTGCTCGTCGGCGCCAACCCGCGCGAGATCCTGTCAGCCGACCTGCGGGGACCGATCGCGCTGACCTGCGCCAGCGCCTCGTGGTCCCTGGGCTCGATCTACGCCAAACGGCACCCGACACAAACGAGCGCCTACATGTCGGCCGCGATTCAGATGATCGCCGGCGGACTCACCGTCGCGATCGCGGGGTCGCTGCTCGGAGAATGGAGCCGGTGGCACCTCACCGGGCGCGGCGTGGCCGCGATCGCCTATCTGGTCGTCTTCGGATCGATCGTGGGCTACAGCGCGTACAGCTACGCCCTGCGGCACGCGTCGGCGACGATCGTGGGCACGTACGCCTACGTGAATCCAGTGATCGCGGTCCTGCTCGGCTGGCTGCTGCTCGGCGAGCAGATCTCCGGCCGGATGATCGCGGCGATCGCGCTGACGCTGGCCGCGGTGGTGTGGATTCAACTCTCCCATAAGACGTCATCGGTCGTCAGTAAACGGTCGTCGGTAGACCTACCGACGACTGATAACAGACAACCGACGACGTCCCTTCGCGACCCGGAGGCCGCGTGACCGAACTCACCCTCGACCCCGCATCCTGGGACGATCTGCGGAAGCTGGGCCACCGCATGATCGACGATATGGTCGACTACCTGGCGTCGGTACGGGAGCGCCCGGTTTGGCGGCCGTTCCCCGACGTGGTGCGAGCGCGGCTCGCGGAGCCGCTGCCGCGGGACGGCCGGCCGGCCGAAGCGGTCTACGAGCAGTTCCTGCGCGACGTGCTCCCCTACCCCCCCGGCAACATTCACCCGCGCTTCTGGGGCTGGGTGATCGGCACGGGCACGCCGCTCGCGATGCTGGCCGACATGCTGGCTTCGGGGATGAATCCGCAGGCGGCGGGGGTGCAGGAAGGGGCACGCCACGTCGAGGAGCGGGTGATCGCCTGGCTCGCCGAGGTCATGGGATTCCCCGCCGGCTCGAGCGGGCTGCTCGTTTCGGGGGGATCGATGGCGAATCTCGTCGCGCTCGCCGTGGCCCGGCAGGCAAAGGCGGGGTTCGATGTGCGAGAGGAGGGCGTCGGCAACGGGTCGCCGCCGCTCGTCGTGTACGCCTCCACTGAAGTGCACAGCTCGGTGAAGAAGGCCGTCGAGCTGATGGGCCTGGGACACCGGAATCTCCACACCATCCCGGTGGATGCAGCCTATCGCATCGACGTAGCGGCGCTGCAAGCCGCGATCGCCGCCGATCGCGCCCAGGGGCGCCGTCCGATCTGCGTCGTCGGCAACGCCGGTACCGTGAACACGGGGGCTACCGACGACCTGACGGCGCTCGGGGCGCTGTGCCGGGCCGAGAACCTCTGGTTCCACGTCGACGGCGCCTTCGGAGCCCTGGTCCGCCTCGCGCCGGAGCTCGCCGGCGTTGTGCGCGGCCTCGAGACCGCCGATTCGGTGGCCTTCGACCTCCACAAGTGGGGATACCTGCCCTTCGAGGTCGGGTGCACGCTGGTGCGTCACCCGGCGGTGCATCGCGACACCTTCGCCGAAGCGCCCAGCTATCTCGGGGCGACGGCGCGGGGGCTCGCGGCCGGCGGCGTGCTCTTCGCCGATCTCGGCATCCAGCTGTCGCGCGGGTTCCGGGCGCTCAAGGTGTGGATGGCGTTCAAGACGCATGGCGTCGATCTGATCGGCAAGATGATCGCACAGAACGTGTCGCAGATCCGCTATCTCGTGTCGCTGGTCGAGGCGCATCCCCAACTGGAGCTCGTGGCTCCGGCGCCGCTCAACATCTGCTGCTTCCGCTACACCGCTCCCGGGCTCGACGCCACCGCCCTGAACGCGCTCAACCAGGAAATCCTGTGGCGCCTGCAGGAGAGTGGCGTGGCGCTGCCGTCCCATACCGTGCTCGACGGCCGCTTCGCGATCCGCGTCGCCAACACGAACCAGCGGAGCCGGCGCGAAGATTTCGACACGCTGGTGCGGGCGGTGGTGCAGCTTGGGGATGCGGTGCGGAAGGAAAAGTTGGTGGAGGTTGGTGGAGGCACCCCATGACCATCCCGCGCGACGCCGTACTTCTCGTCGTCGACGTGCAGCAGGGCTTCGATCAGTTCAATGAATCGCTGCACCGCAACACCCCGGAGCTCGAACGCAACATCGCGCGTCTCCTGGACACGTGGCGGGCGACGGGACGGCCGATCATCTACGTCCAACACCTCTCGCGGCTCCCCGAGTCGCCGCTGCGCCCCAACCAGCCGGGGGTGGAGATCAAGCCGGCGGT
Source organism: Gemmatimonadales bacterium (assembly GCA_035491895.1). Classification (GTDB taxonomy): domain Bacteria; phylum Gemmatimonadota; class Gemmatimonadetes; order Gemmatimonadales; family GWC2-71-9; genus DASTHG01. The sequence goes on along the minus strand of DATJJY010000121.1, from coordinate 14,282 downwards.
GCGGCCGCGGCCCGGCGAACCGGTCGTGCAGAAATCGGTGAACAGCGCGTTCATCGGCACGACGCTCGAGGCGGATCTGCGCTCGGCCGGGCGTCGCACGCTCGTGGTGACGGGAATGCAGACCAACATGTGCGTGTCGACGACGGCCCGGATGGCGGGCAACCTCGGCTTCGACACCTATGTGGTGTCCGATGCCACGGCGACGTTCGACAACACGGGGCCGGACGGCCGGCTGTTCCCGGCCCAGCTGCTCCACGACGTGGCGCTCGCCGATCTGCACCGCGAGTTCGCCACCGTGCTGGACACCGACGGCGTGCTCGCCAGCCTGGAGCGCGCATGATCGCCCGGCTGTGGCGCGGCGCCGTGCGCCCCGAGCGGGGCGACGCCTATGCCGCCTACCTCGACCGAACGGGGGTGCGCGAGTGTCGAGCGACGCCCGGAAACCAGGGCGTGTGGGTTCTGCGTCGGAATCTCCCCGACCAGACGGAGTTCCTCTTCATCTCACTGTGGGAGTCGTACGACGCGATCAAGCGGTTTGCCGGGGAGGACGTCGAGCGGGCCCACTATTATCCCGAAGACCGGGATTACCTGCTCTCCCTGGAGCCCACCGTCACGCACTACGAGGTGGCTGTAGGTTTAGGAGGTTAGTGGAGGTTGTCGAGGGCAACCTCCAGCATCCTCCACCAACCTCCACCGTCCCCCACCAACCTCCCGCTCAATGCGGTTGCGACCCACCGGCCTGAGATTTGCGCGCTGTTGGGTAGGCGAGACGCAGGTCAGGTTCGCGTCCGAATTCTTCGAGCACGTCCTGCCAGATCGCGCTCTCGCTGCCGCGCCGAAAGCGCGAACGGATCAGATAGCGCAGGGTGAGGCGGATGCCGTGGTCGGCGACGCGGACGTAGACGATGGGCGTGAGTTTGGTATACGCAATGAGGTAGCGACGCGAAGCCTCGAGCAGCTCCCTTTCGATCTGGTCGCTGAGCTGCTCGGCGTGCCGCACCGCGATCCCCTCGAGGATCTGTTTGGCTTTCTTCCAGTTACTGTCGGACGTAATGGTGACCGGAATCTCACTCCAGATGTAACGAAACCCCTTGTCGTAGTTGGCGATGGGTTCCGATAATACTTTACCGTTGGGGACGTTGATGATACGGCCGGTGCTTTGGTCCGCGTCGACCCAGTTGCCGATTTCATTGATGGTGAATTGAAACAGATGCAGGTCGATGACGTCGCCGGCGTGGGGTCCCACTTGCACCCGGTCACCAACGTCGAACGGACGGCTCCAGACGATGAACGCCCAGCCGGCGAGGTTCGCGATGATGTCCTTGAGCGCGATCGCGATGCCCGCAGTGAGGAGCCCGAGGAACGTGGCGAGGGCCTCGATGCGTTCTATCCAGATATGACCGATCACCACCAGGCCGACGAGCAAGGCCAGGTACGTGATCGTCTTGCGCCATTGGTAGCGGATTCTGGGATCGCTGGCCCGGCGGTACAGCACGGCCAGCGCGATGCTTTGCAGCAACCACAGCCCCGCCACGGTGACGAACGTGGCGAACAATCGTTGCTGCATTGCCGGGCCTAACCCGAGGTTCTGCTCCAGCCATGACCCCATGGGGTAGAGAATCTCCGGCAGTGTTGCAGCCAAGCTACGATTTGGCATACACATCCGCCAGCCAGCATATTTATGGATTCGCTCTCGGACAGTGAAAAGCGTGGCTCGTAGTTCGACGGTGGCCTGCACCCGCTGTGGTGCGCAGATCCCAGCCGGGGCGCACTACTGCGCCAGCTGCGGCCTGGACATCTCCTCGCCTCAGGGTGGCGTCACGACTGTCAACGTCGCATCGGCCACGCCGCAGCGCGGCGACGCGCTCCGCGACGCGCTGCGCCAGGCGACGCTCGGCGACTACGAGATCATGGCTGAGCTGGGACGCGGCGGCATGGCCACGGTCTTCCTGGCGCACGACATCGCCCTGGGCCGGAAGGTCGCGATCAAGGTCATGTCCCCCGCCCTGTTTTCCGGCGAGGGCATGGCGGAGCGGTTCAAGCGCGAGGCGCGGACCGCGGCGCAGCTCTCCCATCCGCACATCATTCCGATCTATTCGGTCCAGGAGAGCGGCGACCTCCTCTTCTTCGTGATGAAGTTCATCGAAGGGCGGCCGCTCGATTCGATCATCCGCGAAGTCGGTCCCCTGCCGATTCCGATGGTGCGGACGATCCTCACGCAAGTGGGCGGCGCGCTGGGGTACGCGCACAAGCGCGGCGTGATTCACCGCGACATCAAACCGGCCAACATCATGCTGGACGCCGATGGCTGGGCGATCGTCACCGACTTCGGCATCGCGAAGGTGTCGGAGTCGCAGGGGCTGACGGTGACGGGGGCGACGGTCGGGACGCCGTCGTACATGAGCCCCGAACAGTGCGCCGCCCAGGAGCTGACCGGCGCGACCGACCAGTACTCGCTCGGTGTCGTCGCGTACGAGATGTTGTCGGGCAAGCTCCCGTTCATCGCCGAATCGGTGATGGCGGTGATGTACGCCCATTTCAACCAGCCGCCGCGCCCGGTGGTGCAGGTGCGCGTCGATTGCCCGATGGATCTCGCGGCGACGGTGATGCGCATGCTGGAAAAGGACCCGACCCAGCGCTTCCCCACCATGGAGGCGGCGACGAGTGCCATGGGGTCGGTATCGCTGTCGCCCGACGACCCGGTGCGCACCCAGATGATGACGCTCGCCGCCGCGGGGGAGAACCTGAAGCTGCTGGAGCGCTTCAGCACGCCGGTGAGCCAACCGTCGGTGCAGCGCTCCGCCGGCGGCACGACCACGCGGCGCTCCTCGATCGCCGTGCTGACGATCACGCCGGCCCGGGTGACGGTCAGCGTGGGCGACGCCGTTCAGCTCCGGGCCACGCCCAAGACCCGCGGCGGCCAGACGCTCCCCGGCCGGCCGGTGAGCTGGGCGTCGACCAATCCCGACGTGGCGCTGGTGTCCGAAACGGGGCTGGTGACCGCGATGGCGCCGGGCACGGTCACGATCACCGCGTCGAGCGCCGATACGAGCTCCACGGCGAGCATCACGGTCACCGCGGCGCGCGGGCGGGGTCGAACGATCGGACTCGTCGCCGCGGGGCTGGCCGTCGCGGCGGTGGCGGCGGGCCTCTATGTGTTCCAGCCCTGGCACAGCGGCGCAGGTACACGGTCGAGGACCGGCGACACGACTTCGTCGCCCCCAGCGGGAGCGGTCGATTCACCGATCGGTACACGGTCCGCGGCGCCCCCGCCGCAGCCCTTCGAAACGACGGCCGCGGTCACGCCCGCGCGCCCATCCGGCACGGAATCGAGGCGGCCGCCCGCCGTCCGAGACAGCTCACCCGGCGCCGTGGCGACAGCGATCCTGATGGCCGGCGCCGCCCACGATAGAGCGGTCGCTGCCGGCGCGGGCAGCGGCGATCTCGCCGACGGCGACAATCTGTTCGCACAGGCGCAGCAGGCCCGCCGGTCGGGTCAACCGAACGAGGCGTTCGCACGGGCGCAGCAGGCCGCCACCGTGTACGCCGCCGCGGAGACTGCCGCGCGTGCCCGCGCCGCGGCGCAACGCCCCGCGGACACGCCGGTACGGCCCGCCCCGCGCGAGACCGTGGCGACCGCGCCTCCGCCGACCCCCGTCGACCAGACGCCGCAGATCCGCGAGGTCATCGCCGCGTTTGGGCGGGCGTTCGAAGCCCAGGATACCGCCCGCATCCGGCGCGTCTTCCCCGACATGCCGCGGGATCTGGCGCAGGCGTGGCAGAGTCTGTTCGACAAGGCCCGCTCGCTGCGCGCCGATCTGCCCGCGGAGATTCGCGTAACCGGCGATCAAGCGGAAGCGAGAGTCAACGGAACGCTGAGCTACACCGAGGAGGGGAGCGGCAGCCGCAAAACCCCGCCGCTGCGGTTTACCGCGGAACTCGCCAAGCGGGGATCGACATGGATCATCACGTCGGTGCAGTAGCGCACCAACCCTGCTTCACCCCGCTCAGAAGGTGTATTGCAGCGCGCCCGTCCACGCGACGTTGGGTTGCAACCCCGAGTCGCGCAACGGGAACAGGGCGTTGGTGACGATCTCGATGCCGCGGCGCGTGCGGAACTTGAAGCCGAAGCTCAGCGCCATGTAGTTGTCCGGCTGGCTGGGAATGTTGGTCACGTCCAGTGTGCGCGTGATCGGCTGGGTATACACGACGGGCGCCGGGACGTGCAGATTCGACGCGCCGATCTGCCACGCGCTGAGGATGTCGAACGCCATCGTCACCGTCGGCGCTACGAGCACGTCGTACCCGAGCGCACCGTCCACCGAGTTGTTCTGCGTCACTGCGTCCCGCACCGTATAGCCGACATTCAGATGGGTGCTGAGCTGGCCCAGCCGCACCGAGAACACCCCGAGGCCGCGGCCGGAGAACGCCCCCGAACCGAGCAGGTTGTTCTCGTCGCCCGTGGGGAATCGCGCCGATCCGAAGACCGCCACGCCGATGCGATCGCCCTGGGCCACGTTGATCTTCAGATGTCCCTCGACATCCCCCAACCCCGCCGCCGACCCGCGCACCGTCCGCACCGCCGTCAGGACGGGGCTCGTGGACGTTCCGCCGAAGTAGTGGTCGATTTCCGCCGGATTCGCGGGGATGATCTGCGCCACGCTCGTCCCGCTCATGCTGGTGCGCACGAACGGCACCGTTACGCCGAGATCGACGCCGTCCACGAGACCGTAGGTCAGTCCGAATGACGCCACCAGCAGCGACACGTTCATCGCGACCTGCACGCGAATGAGGTCGTTCTCGAAGTTGGGACTCCCCAACCCGCTCGAGTCGGCGTCCTCGTGGGTGAAATTGAAGCTGATGCGATCGAGCGGGACGCCGCGCAATCGCTGGAAGTCCATCTGCGTGACCCCCATCCCGGCGAACCAGCGGCCGCGGCCCAGCGTCTGAGCCCGCTCGGCGAAGATCGGGCCACCGGAGGTCGACGTCGCCACGGGCCGGATCCCCTCGAACCGGAAGGTGGTGCCGCTCGACGACGAGCTGATGGGCGTATTCGATACGCTGGTGCCGATCGACTGGGTGATGAAGTCGATGAATGCCCGCCCGTCCCGGTCCGCCGCCGGCTTGAAGTGATTGCCGTGCGGGCCGGTCAGGTTCGCGAGGCAGATGAGGTCGCCGCACCCCTCCGGGAAGGTGAACAGCTGGCCGATCTGCGAGGTCAACTGTTGGGCGCGGGCCGAGGCCGGCAGCAGGCAGCCGAGCAACAACACGGCGACGCGGACGACGCGATGCAGCATGGACAACTCCAGGCGTTCGGTGGGCGTATGTTATCGCCGCCCTAGTGAGGTCGCAATCGACCCGATCGATCCATGACACGCCGCACACTCGCGCGCGCGGCGGCCGTCTGTCATATTCACGACCCACTATATGCGCTCCACTCGACAGATCTCGCTGGTGCTGGCGGGCGCGACGCTCGCCGCGTGCGGCCCGGACACCGATATCGGGCCGACCGAGGTGTCGCTCGCGGTGTCCCCCTCCACCCTGTCGATGACCCTGACGGACTCCGCACAGCCGCTCCTTGCCGTGGCGACCGACGCCAAGGGCGTCACGTTCGTCGTCTCCAACGCCGCCTGGAGCTCCGACAATAGCGGCGTGGCATCGGTGGATTCGACGGGACGGGTGGCGGCCGTCGCCGTGGGAACGGCGACGATCACGGCCCAGGCCGGCGGGCAACAGGCCACTGCCACGGTCACCGTCACGCCGCCGCCGGTGATCGCGACGAGCGCCGATAGCGTCGGATTCTCCGCCGTGGCGAACGGACCCGCGCCACCGGGCCAGATCGTAGTCATCACCAACGGCGGCGGCGGGACGCTCAGTTCCGTCTCCCTGAGCACCGCCTACGGACCGGGGCCCAGCGGCTGGCTGCAGGCGCTCCTCAGCGGTACGACTGCGCCCGACACCGTGCAGCTCGGGCTTGCGACGACTGCCCTGCCGTTCGGGACGTATACCGCGACCATCACGCTGCAAGCCCCCAAGGCGCTCGACCACGCCGTGCAGGTGACGCTGACCGTCGGCCCCGGGGCGGCGACGCAGGTGGTGCGCCTCGCCGGTGACAGCCAGAGCGCGATCGCGAACACCGCGGTGCCGATCGCTCCCACCGTCAAGGTGATCGACGCCTTCGCCAACCCGGTTCCGGGAACCGTGGTGCAGTTCGCCGTTACGGCGGGAGGCGGCTCACTGGGACAGGCGGCGGACACGACCGACGCCGCCGGTGCGGCCTCCCCGGGGTCGTGGACGCTCGGCGCCTCCGCCGGAACCAATCACTTCACCGCCACCGTCACCGGGCTGCCGGTGCTGCAATTCACCGCGATCGGGAATCCAGGGAATGCCGTCAACCTCGTGAAGATCAGCGGTGACGGTCAATCCGATACGGTCGCTGCCACGCTCGGCACGGTGTACACCGTCCGTGTGACCGACGGCATCGGCAACGGCGTGTCGGGAGTGACGGTCGCCTGGTCCGTGCCCGCCGGGACGGGCTCGATCACTCCCGCGGCGCCGCAAACCGACGCCAACGGTTTCTCGAGCGCGACGCGCAAGCTCGGCACCGTGACGGGGACCGATTCGACGACGGCGGCGGTCGGCGGGCTCAGCGGATCACCGATCGTGTTCACTGCCCTGGCGAGCCCCGGGCACCCCGCGACGATCGCCGTGAACGCCGGCAACGGGCAATACGCGAACGTCGATTCGAGTGTGGCGGTGGCGCCCGCGGTGGCAGTACGCGACGGATTCGGGAACGGGGTCCCGGGCGTCGCGATCACCTTCACCGCGACGGCCGGCAACGGAACGTTGGTCGGCGCCACGCCGACCACCGGCGCGAGCGGCCTGGCCGCCGTGACGAAGTGGACCCTCGGCTCGGTGCGGCGGACCGACACGGTCACCGCGGTCCCGACGAGCATTTCGTTGAGCGGAAGCCCGGTCGTCTTTACCGCCCACGCCGCGTGGTCGCTGCGCGACCAGGTGCAGCCGCAGGTGTTTTCCGTCGCCTGCGCGGGCTGTCACACCGCCGGACCGTTCCCCGATCTCCGGTCGGACTCGGCGACGTATCAGAATCTCCTGAACGGCAACGGGACGGCCACGATCTACGTGACCCCGTTCGATACGACCGACGATGGGATAACCAAGACGCATGGCTATCTACTGTTCCGGCTGAAGAGCGCGACGTCCCCGATGCCTCCCGGCGCAGGGGGGCCGCTCGCCACCACCAACCCCGCGCTCTACGCCCTCATCCGCGACTGGATCCTGGACGGCGCGCGCCGCTGACGGGCCGCACTATTTCCCGCCACCCAGTGCCTTGACCAGACGGTAGGTGAATTCCCCTCCGATGTAATACTCGGTGACGCCGATGCGCTCGTCCTTGCCGTGCGCGCGGATGTCGTCCGCATCGAGAAACACTCCCGAGACCCCGTAGACCGGCATTCCGGCGTTGCGGAGGTAGAGACCGTCGGTGGCTCCGGTCTCCATGTTCGGGATGACGGGAACGCCGGGCCAGAGCTGCGCCGAAATCCGCGTGACCGGATCGAGCACTTCGGGAACGAGCGGCGACGGCGGTGACGGCCGGGCCGTATCGAGCGGCGTGACGCGGACGCCCGAGTCGGCGACGACGCGGCGCAGTGTCGCGAGCACGGAATCGGGATCGTGCCCCGGGAGCATGCGGCAATTCACCACGGCGCGCGCCGTCTGCGGCAACGCGTTGTTGGCGTGGCCGCCTTCGAGCCGCGTCGCCACGCACGTGGTGCGCAGCTGGGCGTTGAAGAACGGCGATTGGGCCGAGAGGCGCGCCTGGGCGGCGCTGTCACCCCGCGCCGCGAGCCGCATATCGCCGGCGACCGCCGGAGGCATCGTCGCCCCGGCACGGTCCAGGTACGCGCGGGTGATGTCGTTGAGCGTCACGGGAAAGGCGTAGCCGCCGAGGCGCTGCAGCGCGGCGGCGAGGCGGTAGATGGCGTTGTCCGGTGTGGGGAGGGAGCTGTGGCCGCCGGGGTTGGTCACGACGAGCTGAAAGTCGTGATACACCTTCTCGCTCGCCTCCACGTTTCTCGCGAACGGGATCCGGTGGCGCTCCAACGGATCGCCGGCGTCGCCGTTGATGCAATAGGCGGCATCGATCAGGCCGCGCCGGTTGGCCAGCAGCCATTGCACACCGTTGTAGTCACCCCCGGACTCCTCACCCGCCGTGAGTGCGAGGATGATGTCGCGGTCGGGAACGAAGTGCTCCTGCTTGAGCCGGATCAGGGCGGCCGCGAACAGCGCCGCCATGTCCTTGATGTCGCTCGTGCCGCGGCCGTAGAAGTAGCCGTCGCGCTCGAGCAGGGTGAACGGATCGACCGTCCAGTCGGAGGGCAGCGCTTCGACGACGTCGAGGTGGGCCAGTAGCAGGATGGGACGTCGCCGACCGGTGCCGCGCAACCGGGCCACCAGATTCTGATTGCGCGAGTCCGTCGGGCCGACCAGCTGCACGTCCGAATCGGGGAATCCCGCGGCCACCAGGCGCCGGGCCATTGCCTGCGCCGCGGGGGTCGTGCTGCCGTGATCGTGCGTCGTATTGATGCCGATCAGCTCTGCCAGGAGGTCGCGGGTCAGCCGCTCGCTGGGGGTTCGGCCGGGCTCCTGCCCGAGCCCCGGCCGGGCGGCCGCAAGCACGAATCCCAGGGTGAGCAACGCGATGCGGCGGCTTCGATTCACGAACACGGTCTGTCCTCGTCAGATGGATCGGCAGAATATATTGAGGTAGCATGACGGCTCCACCGATCCCCACTTGCCCGCGCTGCGGCACGGCGGTTCCCGCCGGCGCGCGGGCGTGCTCCCATTGCGGCGCGGACGTGTCGGGGCAGCAGGGCCAGGCCGCCACCGCGTTTGCCTCCCCCACCGATGCCACCCGGATCGGCGTCACCCAGGGGGGGCTGATCGACGCACTGCGCCGCGCCACGGTGGGCGAGTACGAGATCAAGGGCGAGCTGGGACACGGCGGAATGGCGTCGGTGTTCCTGGCCCACGAGGTCGCGCTCGATCGCAAAGTCGCCATCAAGGTGATGTCGCCCGCCCTGTTCAGCACCGCCGGGATGGTCGAGCGGTTCAAGCGCGAGGCGCGCACTTCGGCCTCTCTCAGCCACCCGCACATCATCCCGATCTTCGCGGTGCGCGAGAGCTCCGAGATCGTCTACTTCGTGATGAAGTTCATCGAGGGGCGCTCGCTCGAGTCGGTCGTGCATCAGCTCGGACAAATGCCGATTCCGCTGGTCCAGGCGATCCTCTATCAGGTAGGCTCGGCGCTGGGATACGCCCATCGGCGCGGCGTCGTGCATCGCGACATCAAGCCGGCGAACATCATGATCGACGCCGACGGCTGGTCGGTCGTCACCGACTTCGGTATCGCGAAGGTTGCCGAGTCGAAAGGGTTGACACAGACCGGCGCCACGATCGGCACGCCAAGCTACATGAGCCCCGAGCAGTGCGCCGCCAAGACCGAGCTGACGGGGGCCTCGGATCAGTACTCGCTCGGCGTCGTCGCCTACGAGATGCTGGCCGGCCAGCTTCCCTTCCAGGCCGAGACGACGGTAGGGCTGCTCTTCGCGCACGTCCACGAGACGCCGCCGTCGATCGCCGACATCCGCCCCGATATCCCGGCGGATATCGCCGACGCGGTGATGCGGATGCTCGCCAAGGAGCCGGCGGAGCGCTGGCCGGACATCGAGACGGCCGTCGGTGCCCTGGGTGGCGAGCCGATCGCGCACGACGATCCGATCCGCGCCCAGCTCGTGGAGCTCGCGGGGGGACGGTCGCAGAGTCCGGCGGAGACGATCCGCACGCCGATGAGCCCCATCCCCGCCAATCGACTGGGCGCCCCGCCCGCGACCCGCACGGCGACGCCGAAAGAGCGACGTCCGGCGACGCGGACGGGCCCATCCGCCCCTTCCGGCCCGCGAGCGCCGGCCTCTCCCCCGGTCGCGAGCAAGCGCTCACCGCTGCTCTACGTGTTGCCCCTGGTCGCGGTCGGCGGCATCGCAGCGTGGTGGTTTCTGGGACAGGGCAAGTCCGCTGCTCCCACAGACGCTCCGCCGCCCCTCGCCTCCGTCGAGACCGTGCGCGTCGCGCAGCCCGAGACGATCCGGATGACGACGCCCACGCCGGCCTCGTCGACCACCGTCACGGCGAAGCCGCCCGCGACGCGAACCGACCCGGCACCCTCGAACTCCGCCCCGAGCTCTGCTGCTGCCCGGGCCGCCGAGGCGCGGGCCTACAAGATCGCTGAGGCGCAGGCGCTCGGCGTGCGGCTGCGCGCCGCGAGCGCCGGCGCCACACAGGACGCGCTCGCAGGCGGCGACGCGGACGCGAACGCCGCCGACGTATTGTCGCGGTCGGGGCACTACAGCGAAGCGAATGCCAAGCTGACGTCGGCCGTCACGCAATGGGGTGCCGCGGCCGCTGCTGCAGCGGCCAATCCGCGGCGCGGCGATGAACGACGCCGGGGTGGTGGCGCCCAAGGCGGAATGCAGGGGGAAGCCCAGCAGATCGCCGCGGAGTTCGCCGATGCCTTCAGCAACAAGAGCCTGTCGCGCATCCGCGTCGTCTACCCGAGAATGACGGAGCAGCAGGCCCAGGAGTGGGGCGACCTGTTCCTCAAGGCCAGCAACATGACGATGCAGCTCAACGTGACCGGGGTGAATCGCCTCGGGCCCTTCGAGGCCAATGCAACGCTCGAAGGCGCCTACGATTACACCGAGATCCAGGGCGGAGGAGCCGGCCACCAGTCGGTGAGCTGGCAGGCGACGCTGCGCCAGACCCCGATGGGGTGGAAGATCATCTCGTTGCGGTAAGGTTCCTGACAGCTGTTGCCTGCCCTCAATAGGCGCGGGAGTCCGGCGTTTCCTACCGCAACCGCAGACCACGTTACCTGTGTGGATTTATCCTCATCTTCAAGCGAGGCCCGAACATGTGGGGCCCGAACTCCAGCAAAGGACCGAGACTCATGCTGCGCAAACTCATCGTCGTCGCTGCCGCAATCGCCTTCCCGGCAGTGCTCGCCGCCCAGGATATCCCCAACTCGCATGCCTCCGACACCGCGAAGGCGAAGGTCGCGGCACACTCACAGGGGGCAGTCCACCGGGCAAGTCATGTCCAGGGCAGCGCGGTCGGTCTCGACAACCGACCGGTGACGCCCGCGACGCCGGCCGTCCCGGCGACGAAGGCAACCCCCGCGACACCCGGCTCGAGCAGCGGGCCGGCAACTCCCGCGACACCGGCGACCCCCGCCACTCCGGCGGTTCCCCCATCGCCGACCGGCAAGCCGTCGAGCCCGGGAAATTCGGGAGATCACAAGCCATAGCGACGTGGAGATACACTCCGAGAGAGAGGCGTGACGTGATTCGTTACGCCTCTCTTTTTTGCCTGATGAGTCTGGCTCCGGGTGCGGTTTCCGGCCAAGCGCAAGCCTCGCTCGGCGCGGGAGTGGGCTCCGTTCGCTATCCGGGCGGGAGCCGCTTCGCGACCGTGGCGCTCTCGCCGGTGTTCGAGCTCGAAGCCCCCGACGTCGCCCTGACCATCGGCGGGTCGATCGCGTCCCTCCCCGCCGGTATTTGGTCGAGCCAAGGGCGCGCCGACCTGTGGGGTTCCACGCCATCCGTGGGCGGCGTGCGGCTCGCACTCGAAGGCATCGGAGCCGGCGTCACGCGCACCGATGGAGCGTGGAGCAGCGAGGCGTACGGTCTCGCCGAAGTGCTCTGGTCGGCGCGCAATGGAGGAGTCGCGGTCGGCGGCGGTCCGGCGGCCGGCTGGGTGGTGAACGACTCCCAGGTGACCGCGTTTCACGGGCGCGGGCGGGCATGGTGGCGCAACGGCGCCGCGCTTTACGCCGTCAACGTCGAGCCGACGCGATTTCTGGGCGCGTGGTTCACGGACGTGAGCGCCGGAATCTCGCTCGACATAAACCGCGTATCCGCATCGCTCTGGGGAGGTGCCCGGCTCAGCGCCGCGTATGGCTCCAAGGGTGCGGGCAGTGCCATGATCCAGTATTTCGCCCTGCCGAACCTCGCGATCGAAGTAGGGGGTGGCAGCTACCTCCCGGACCCGTACCAGGAGTTGCCGCGCGCCGGCTACGTGACGGCGGGGATCCGCCTCTTCGCCCGACACCGATCGACGCCCACCAGGCCCGCGACGCCAGTGTGGCCTCCCCTCGCACCGCCGCGACGCGGCGACAGCGTCGTCGTGCGGATCCGCATGGAGGGGGCGCAGGCAGTCGCCATCTCGGGAGACTGGGATAATTGGGGGATCCACCCAATGCACCCACTTGGCGGCGGTATCTGGGAGTGGGCGCTCAAGTTGACGACCGGGACGTATCGCTTCGATCTCCAAGTGAATGGCCGCGATTGGGTCGTGCCTGATGGAGTCGCACTCATCAAAGATCGGGACGGGGGTATGCTCGCCCTCCTGGTGGTACGCTAGACCACTTCCCACGCAACGCTTTTCACTCCCCGGGTGACTAATAGAGATCGGAGGTCACCCCATGTGCGCACGCTTCATCCTCGGCTTGATCGTCCTTCCCGCGCTGCTCTCCCGTTCGGCACCCGCGCAGGGGCTCGCCGGCAGGATCGCCGGGCTGCGCGATGGATCGACCACGCTCACCTACGCCGCCCGTCCAGACGTCTGCGGGGACGGCCACAGCATCATCCTGCGTCGCCTCGACCCGTCGGGTGACGTCGTCTATTTCAGCGATAACGGAAATATGTTCACCGGGACCTGGACCGGACACCAGCCGGTCTGCATGACCGGCCCCGTCCGGCTGCGGTTCTCGGTGCAGGATCACCGCGTGGGATCGCTGTGGCCCAGCGTCGGGGGACGTGACGTCCCGCGGGCCGACGTGGACCTGGGCGTCGTGAGCACGGCGGAGGTGACCGACTGGCTGCTGCGCGTCGCCAGAACGGCACCCGAGGAAGCCGCGTCCCGCGCCCTCCTCTCGGCGGCGTTGGCCGACAGCGTGCGTATTTCCACCCGCATCCTCACGATCGCGCGCGATCGCTCGCTCGCGGCACCCAATCGCGAGCAGGCACTGAAGTGGGCGACGCGCGTGGCGCCGCGAGAGGCGGCGAGCGACACGGTCGATCAAGTGGTGCGGGCCATCGCCGCCGATGACGGCGACGTCCCCGACGTGCGGGAACGGGCGATTCGGGTGACGCTCCACCCCGAAGACGACGCCTTTCTGCGCCAATTATACGGGCGCCTCACACAGACCCAGATGAAGGAGCGGATCATCCGCGAGCTGGGAGATTCTCCCAGCGATGCGAACGCGGACTGGATCGTCGGCGTGGCACGCAACGAGCGCGAGGCCGTCGAGCTGCGCGACCGGGCGATCCGGGTCATCGGGGAGGACCTGCACGACATCGATCGGTTGCGCGCGATCTACCCCGCCCTGTCGGACCCCGATCTCAAGGATCGGGCAGTGCGCACGGCCGGCGAGGAAGGCAGCTCAGCGTCGATCCAGTGGATCGAGTCGATCGCCGAGAACACGCGTGAGCCGAGCGACGTGCGCGACCGCGCGATCCGGGGACTGGGCGAGGAGGGACATACAGCCTACCTGCGCAGTATCTACCCCCGTCTCGACCTCACCGACCTGCGGGATCGCGTCCTGCGCGCGCTCGGCGAGGCGGGCGGCGCCGACAACCTGCAATTCCTGCGTCAGGTCGCGCTCGATTCCCAGGAACACAGCGATCTGCGCGATCGCGCGTTGCGCGCCCTGGAGGAGTCCGGGATCCGATCGGAGGAGCTGGCCCGCCTGTACGACACGATCGGCGACCACGAGTTGCGCGACCGCCTGATCCGGCTCATGGCCGAACGCGGTGATACGGTGTCGCGCGACAAGCTCTCCCGGATCGCGGCGAGCGACCCGGACTCCGACCTGCGCGAGCGGGCGCGCCGGAAACTCGCCGAGACCTAGACTCCCCGCTCACGAACTGAACCCTGCCATGGCGCTCTGCCGTGGCAGGGCCTCCTTGACAGGTAGGAAATCGCCCGGCAGTTCTGTGGGTGTATAGCTCGGCTCTCGAAGGCGGAGTAGCTGGCGCTAGGATCCCATCGGTGGAGGAGGAACTGCATGTCCCCTCGCACCCTCCAATCGGCCTCGGTCACAGTGCTCTTCCTCCTTGGCGCCGGGTGTCAGCCGGTGCCCGGCGGGGGTGGAACGCCGCAGCCGGAGACGGAGCCGCTTCTCGGCCTCGCCGATTTTCACAACC
>DATJJY010000120.1:0-2164 GCA_035491895.1 Gemmatimonadales bacterium | reverse complement strand
GGGAGAGGGACTGGGCGGTGGCGGCGACCTGGCCCGAGGCGGCCGACAGGGCATCGGCCCCGGCGCGGACCTGGGTCATGGTCTCGCGCAGCCGCAACGCCATCTCGCGCAACGCCCGCTGCAGCTGCCCGATCTCGTCCTGTCGGTCGCTCGTGTGCTGGCCGCCATACGACAGGTCGCCGTGTGCGATTCGTCCGGCCAGCGTGACGGCACGCTCGAGCGGCACGACGACGGCGCGTGCGGTGATGATCGAAACCCCGACGAGCCCGATGAGCGTAAGGAGCGCCACGCCCGCCGCCCAGCGGACCGACAACGACGAGCGGCGCTGGGCCGCGGTGAACGCCGCGGCGATGGCTGCCTCTTCGCCCTGAGCGGCAGCATCGAGCTCCTGCTTCAAGCCCGCAAAGCTCGCGCGCAACGCCTCCAGATCCTTCCCGAGCGACCCGACCCCGTCTCCTGTGATCAGGCGCTCGCTGGTCCGCTGGGCCAGCGCGTAGTAGGCGTCGAAATGCGCCTGGAGCGTGTCGAGATCCGCCCCCCGGATGACCGGATTGCCGCGACCGGTTCTGAGGGTGCGCCCGAAATCATTCGCGAGCGAGTCGACCGCGTGCGCCGCGTCCGCATCACGGGCCGCCACGGCGTCCTGCAGCCCGCGCCCCACCGCGATCAGGCGGCCCTGCAGGTTGTGCATCAGCTCCACCGCAGGGTATTGGCCCGATCGGATGCGCGTGAGCGTGCGCAGGTCGCTGCGCCCCATCCACGCGATCGCGGCGACCGAAAGACCGAGCGCGACAGCCGCGAGCGCCGGTAACAGCAGAATCCGGTGCGCCACCTTCAGGGTCGACATAGAGCGCTCTCTCGCCGTCAACGAGTGATGGTGATTGGCTTGAGGTCCGACGTCAGCCGGGTCCCCGTGGACACGTACCCGATCGCGTTGGGATGCTGGCGGACGTAGTTCATGACCTCGCTATCCGACGACTCGGTCGGCGGCGGCGACGCCTTGCCCTGGAACACCATCTGCTCCCAGTACACGGTGATGTCCACCGGATTCTTGTGGTGGATCTCGCGGATGAAGGCCGTGCGGACCGGGGAGTCACCGCCCGGCTCCACCGGCAGCACCGCCTGCCCATTGAAGGACCACGTCGCGGTCTTCAACAGGAACAGACGCGACAGCTCCTGCTGCGAGAGCAGGCCCACCGGGTTCTCGGCGTTCACGATCACCCGGTAGGGGCGGGCATCGCCCGCCCCCTGGGCCGGCAGCACGCCGGGCTGGGCGGCGCCGAGCGCGGCCAGCGTGATCACTGCCAGTGCCCCGTGCTTCATGACGTCATCTCCGTTGAATCAGTGGTGGTTGATGTCGACAATGCCTGCTGCTCGTCGGTCGTGAGGACCCGGTCGGTGTTGAGCAGCAGGATGAAGCGCTTGTCGGACCGGCCGAGCCCGTGCAGCCAGTCGCTGCGCACGCCGGTGCCGAAGTCCGGCGGCGGCTCGATGGCGCCCGGCATCAGCTCCGCGACCTGGCTGACGCGGTCGGCCGCGATGCCCATCACGGTGCGCTGACCGTCGCGCTGCACTTCGACGACGACGATGCAGCTGCGCGGGGTCACGGGGCTTGGGTGTCGACCGAACTTGACGGCCAGGTCGACGACCGGGACGACACTGCCGCGCAGGTTGATCACGCCACGGATGAAGCGCGGCGCGTTCGGCACCGTCGTCACCGTGTCGTACTCGATGATCTCCTTGGCCTGCAGAATCCCGACGCCGTACTCCTCGTCCCCGACGAGAAACGTCAGGTATTGGGTCTGCATCGGATCTGCCGCGATCGTGGTCATGAGCGCTCCCTAAAACCTTGTGAAGTGGGGGGCGTCGCTCTCGACCAGGGCGGTGCCGACGCGGTTTGCACCGTGGCCGTTGCCGCCGTGACCGTTCGAGCCGTTCGAACCGTTGCCGCTCTTGCGATCAATTGCCGGCGCCCGCACGGCAGCGACGTCCGTGTGGACCGGGGCATCGGAGACGCGGAAGAAGGCGACCAGCTGCTGCAGCGCCTCGGCCTGCGACGACAGCTCCTCCGCCGTGCTCGCCAGCTCCTCCGCCGCCGACGCCGCCCGCTGCGTCACCTGATCCACCTGCGTCATCGCCTTGTTGATCTGCGTCACCCCGCTCG
>DATJJY010000119.1:0-22391 GCA_035491895.1 Gemmatimonadales bacterium | reverse complement strand
TCAGCGAGGCGACCCAGTAGAGCGGCAGGAGCAGCACCGGCCAGCGATGTCCGGGGCCGAGCACGTACCAGGGTCGCAGGACCGTCGCGTTGAGGCCGGAATGGGCGATCAGCTGCTCGGCCTCCTGCCGGGTCTTCCAGTACGCTTTCATAACAGGGGCCGGGTGGGCCACTGACACATAGACGAAATGGCGCACCGCCGCGGCACCGGCTGCGGCAACGGCGGCCCGTGCCGAGGCGAGGTCGATGGTGCGGAACAGGTCGGCTTTCGCCGGGCTCGGGTGTGACACGCCCACGAGATGGACGAAGGTATCCGCGGGCGCCACGTGCTCTGCAAAACTCGTTTCGTCGAGCGCATCGCCGAGAATCGGAGTGACGCCTTGCGGGAGCTTCGCAGCGGACCCGGGCCGCACGAGGGCTGTCACGTGATGGCCGCGTCGAGCCAGCTCGACGGCCAAGCGACTGCCCATGTAGCCGGTGCCGCCGGTGAGAAAGACGCGTCGCGGCTCGCTCATGGTGACGCTACAGCTGCGCGCGCGCCCAGTAGCAGATGGCATCCACCGCGCGATTGGCGATGCCGCGCGCTGCGATTGTGGCCGGGGCGACTCGGATCGAGCACGCGATATCGGCCTCGAAGGCGCGCGCCGTTTCGGCGGCGAGGCGGCGACTGACCATGACCACACCGAATTCCGCGTTCAGCGCGAACGAACGGGGGTCGAAGTTGATCGAGCCGACGAGTAGGAGCTCGCCGTCGGCGACGACGGTCTTGGCGTGCATCATCGTCGGCTGGTACTCGTAGATGCCGACACCGTGCTCGATGAGACGGGGCCAGCTGTGGCGGCTTGCGCGCTGGACAATCTTCTTGTCGTGGTAGGGTCCGGGTACCAGCACGCGAACATCCACACCCCGGTCGCTCGCGGCGCAGAGCGCATCGATGAACGACGGGGTGGGGACGAAGTACGCATTGCTGATGTACAGGGTGCGGGTGGAGCCAGCGATGAGCGCGGCCATCACGCGCTGCGCCGCCGAGGCTCCGTTCGCCGGAGTACTCAGCACCGCGCAAACGGGGACGTCGCCCGTCGGCGCGAGGTGGGGAAAATCCCGCGCATCGAGCAGCAGCTCTTCGGTGCTCTGGTTCCAGTTGTCGGTGAACGCGCTCTGCAGCGCGGCAACGATCGGCCCCGTGACCCGCACATTCGTGTCGCGCCAATGCGCGGGGCTCTGCGCGTGTCCCGTCCACTGGTCGGCGATGCCGACCCCGCCGGTGAAACCGATCTTGCCGTCCACGATCAGTAGACGGCGATGCGTTCTCTGGTTGTACTTCATCCAGTCGAACCACCGCAGCTGGCGAAACCAGGTGACCTTGCAGCCGGCGTCGCGCATCTGATGCACCAGTTCGCGGGGCATCGGCTCGGTGCCTTCGCTGTCGAGTACGAGCCTGACCATCACGCCGCGTTGGGCGGCCTCGGAGAGCGCCTGCGCGAACTCTCGCGGCACCACCCCGGTCCAATACACGTACGTCGAGAAGTGGATGGTCGATCGACTCTCGCGGATCGAGGCGAGCATCGGCGGAAAGATCTCGTCGCCGTTCTGGAACACCTCGACCGCGTTGCCCGCGACCACGCACTCTCCCGCTGCACCGTGCAGCGTCCGGAGAAATGCGTTGAGATCGGCCCCGATTAGCGGTATGCTCATCACCCGATCCTGGTGATTCGCTTCGGCGTTTGCGGCAAGCGTCATATAGACCAACGCCACCACGAGGGCGCCGATTATTCCCCCGAGCAGGAAGAGCAATGGTGTCATGGGCTGAGGAGGTAGGCCGAGTCCCGCATTTCCCAATCTACGCACGCCGTCAGGCTCGAGGGCGGTGTGCCAGGCAGAGCCGTCAACCAATCGGAGGAGCTAGCTCCGCCTTCGCCCGAGTGGTCGATTGAGGCCCCTCACGCCTTGCGACATCGTCCGGCCTGACGCGCAGAGAGTCCGTCGTCGGCATCCCCCGGTGGAACGGTTTCGAGGAGACGCATGAAGACCGGTCGCCTGACGAGCGTCATCCTGTCAATCGCGTTGTTGACGGCGGTCATGATCGGCCTTGGGTTCCTGGTCACCCAGGTCCTCGTGCATGTTTGGCCGTTCACCGGCGAAGACCAGGCGGTCCGCGCTCTCGTCGCCGCCCGCACGCCCGCCTGGGACCGCGTCAGCAACATGGTCTCCCTCATCGCCTACACCACGGGACTCGCCACCGTGTTGATCGTGGCTGGTTGCATCATCCGTTTGGCCTACCACAGCTGGCGGGAGGCTCTCTTACCGGCCGCAGCGCTGCTGGGCGAGGTCGTGGTGTACCTGCTCACGACTCGAGTCGTCGCCCGCGCTCGCCCGCCGGTACCACAGTTGGACGTCTTCCCCCCGATGCGGAGCTTCTTTTCCGGACACGTCGCGGCGGCGGTCGCGCTCTACGGCGGCATCGCCGTGGTTCTCGCCATGCACTCGCGGCGAAGGGCGCAGGCGGCGGCATGGTGGTTCCTGCTGCTCATCGTCCCGGTCGCGGTGGCGGTCTCCCGGGTGTATCGCGGCATGCATTATCCGAGCGACGTTGCCGCGTCCTTCGTGGCCGGGCTGGGTTGCCTGTGGATAATGCGCCGCGCGATGCTCCGACCTGCTGGACCAGAGAGTCACGTTTGAGTCATGAATGCCGCTGGGGAGGGAAGCGGCCGAAGCGGGGCAAAGCGTCGACAATCGGAGGAGCTAGCTCCGCTTCGCCCGAGTGGTCGATTGAGCCCCTCCTGTTTTCTGGTAACTTTCGGTTCCCGGTATTCGCGTCGCTAGCTCTTTTGGGCGGGGTCGAGGAGAGGCATGACGACCGATCGCGCGCGACTGCTTGCAACCGCTCTGAAGAGCGTCGTCCTGCCGATCGCGCTGCTAACGGCGGGGATGATCGGCTTGGGGCTCCTCGTCACTCATGTCCTCGTGCACGTCTGGCCGTTCACCATCGAGGGCCAGGCGCTCACTGCCTTCCTCGCCGTCCGGACGCCCACCTGGAACCGCGTCAGCGACCAGGTGTCCCAGCTTGGCTATGCCTGGTACATCGCCGCGGTGTGGGTCGTGGTCGGCGGGACGATGCGCGTTGTCTATCACAGATGGCGTGAGACGCTCTTCCTGGCCGCGGCGGTGCTGGGCCAGCTCGTAGTGTACTTGCTCACCTCGCGGACCATTACCCGCGCTCGCCCGCCGGTCCCCTGGTTGGACTCCTTCGACCCGGTGCGGAGCTTCTTTTCCGGCCACGTCTCGGCGGCGGTCGCCCTGTACGGCGGTATCGCCGTGGTGCTCGCGATCCACGCACGGCGCAGCGGGCTGGCGGTAGCTTGGTGGGTCCTGTTGCTCATCGTCCCGGTCGCAGTGGCGATCTCCCGGATGTACCGGGGTATGCACTATCCGAGCGACGTGACTGCAGGTTTCTTGGTCGGGCTCGGTTGTCTGTGGATCATGCGGCGGGCGATACTCACTCCGGTCGAACAGAGAGGATCGGGCGAGCCATGAAGCGCAAGACGGCGTATCTGATCATCAGTCCCCGGTCGGGCGAGAATGTCGCCAAGCTGAGCGACGTGCTCGCCGTGTTCTCGGCGGCGGGTTGGAAGACCGACATCGCCCTCAAAGAATTCGGCGGGCATACGATGCAGCTGGCGCAGGAAGCGGCGGAAGCGGGTTACGATCTCGTGATCGGCTTCGGGGGGGATGGCACCCTCAATCAAGTTGTGAACGGCGTCATGGCGGCCAAGCGCGGCCGGAGTACCGTCGGCCTCATTCCCGGCGGAACCGCCAATGTCTGGGCGCACGAGATCGGGATGCCGGAAGACCCGGTCCAGGCCGCCCTGCTGCTCGTCAACAGTGAGGGACGCAAGCTCGACCTGGGGCACGTCGAGGTGGAGTCCCTTTCCCTCCCGCGCACGACACGGGTTCGACAACGGAAAGCCCAGACGGTGTCCGGAGGCAGGCAACACTTCCTGTTGATGGCGGGACTGGGACTCGATGCCGCCATCATGCGCCGGGTGTCCACCTCTCTCAAGGAGCGGATCGGGGAGGCGGCAGTCGCGCTCGCCGCGGCCAAGGAATTGCCCTCGCCACACGCGTTCCCGATTGAGATCCGGTCATCTGGCGCCGGGAAGAAGAGTGGGGTGCGCTGGCAAGGCAAGGCGCTCCAGGTCATCCTCGGCAACACGCGCCGATACGGGAACATCGCCGAGGTGACGCCCGAGGCCGATGTCGACGACGGGCTCTTGGACGTCTGCGTCATTACCGCGGGAGACCCGCTCACCACGTTTGAGCAGGTCGTGTCGGCCCTGCTGCATCGCCAACCCGCTACCGGGAGTTCCGAATACTTTCGGGGTGCGCACTTCTGGATCCGCCTGCCCGCATCGGTCGACCTGCAACTGGATGGCACTGTCGTCAAGGTCAAGGACTGGTTGGACGAGCCGGATCGGACGGCGTTCACGCAGGCAAGCAATCGTAAAACGGTCACGGTGACCTACCGCTTCGATGCGATGCCTCGTGCGCTGCGCGTGGCCATTCCGTGCACCTATGCCGGTGCGCTGTTCGGAGAGGGATCCGCAAAGGAAACGGCCCCGGCCACCGAGGCCGAGCCAGCAGATCAGGACGCCGGTCATGACGTGGCCCGGGGATCGGGGGACGCAAAACGGCTCAGCACGAAACAGATCGAGGCGCTGCTCGAGCACGGGCGGAAGGTCACCGTGGTTGCCGTCGGCCCGAATCCGGGAAACAACGGAGCCTGCATCGTCGCCGGTGCGACGGCCGGGAGGAAGACGGGCGAATCAAAGCCGGTCGCCGTGTGTATCGATCACAAGACTGGTCTCGCCCGGTCGACGGGAGAGCCCCTACCGGCTACCTCTGCGGCTGGTCTCGCCGCGGGAGGCGTGATTGTGGTCGAAGGCAAGCAGAGCAAGCGCGGGGTCATCCGGGCGAAGCGCGTCGTCGTGGTGACCTAGCGAAGATCGGCCCCGTCGATGCCCCCCTTTCTGTTCGCGCTGCTGGTGCCGGTGGTCCTGTTTGTCACCTTCTGGGCGCTCTGCTATTGGCCGCTCGCGGGCGTCGTGAGCGTGATGAAGGTGGGCCTGAAGCGCGGGTCCGCGTGGCTCGTACAGAGCCGCTGGGGGAAATGGGCCTTTGGGCATGCCGGCCCACTCGGGCCGTACGCTCCCATCCTGCTCGTGATGGCGCTCGGTGGCATCGCCGCGGTAGGTGCGGGATACGTGTTCGTGGTGTTGGCGGAGCAATTCCGGCTGACTACTTCGGTGGTGTATCAGGCCGATCAAGCCGTCCACACCTGGTTTGGTCACGAGCGCCAACCGGCGATGACGGTTCTGCTCAGCACCGTGACGTGGTTCGGTGGCATGGTTGGCGAGGCGGTGAGCGTGGCCGTGGTGGCGGTGCTCCTGCTGGTCCGGAAACAGCGCGCGTCCGCCATATTCTTGATGGTCACCGCCGCGACGGGCGGGCTCCTGAACACGGCCCTCAAGATGATCTTCGCGCGGGCGCGGCCCGATATGGCGTCGGCGCTCGCCGTCGCGCGGTGGTACTCCTATCCCAGCGGTCACGCGATGGCCTCCTTCATCACCTTCGGCGCGCTCGCCTACCTCGCGCTCCGCCTGCCGTGGCCCTGGTTGTCCAAATCTGCCGCTCTGGCGATCGCGCTGACGATGGTGGTATTGGTGGGCGTGTCTCGCGTCTATCTGGGCGTCCACTGGGCATCGGACATCGCCGGGGGATGGAGCGCCGGTACCGTCTGGCTGGTCACCGCGGTGGTGTCGTACGAGATGCTGCTGCGCCTCCGCCAACGGCGCCGCGGCGCCGCGCCCACCAGCCCGGCGGCTGATATCCCCGACAAACCCGTGCCCGCCCATCCGGTAACGTCCTGAGGGCCAGCGGCGAGGAGGCGCATCCACGATGAACTGGAAACTCGACCGTAAGCGCCTCGTCGTGTTCGGGACGGCCGCCCTGGGCGCCCTCGCAGTCGTCATCGCCCGCAATTTTGTCGGGGGCGGCCATAGTGTTAAGCGGCAGATCCCTCATCTCTACTCTGTGCATGACTCCGCGTTCGATCGAGCGTTGGGACTCCCGCTCGGGCCGTCGATCGTGGGTGGAAACCAGGTCGTGACGCTGCTGAACGGCGATGAGATCTTCCCCGCCATGCTGCAGGCGATTCGCGGTGCGCAAAAGACCATTACGATGGAAACCTACATCTACTGGGCGAGCGCGATCGGCCAGCAATTCGCGACCGCGCTCTCCGAACGCTCCCGGGCCGGGGTCAAAGTGCACCTGCTGGTCGACTGGGAGGGCAGCAGCAAGATGGACACGGGCTCGGTGGCGATGATGGAACAAGCGGGGGTCGAATTCCGGAAATTCCGCCCGCTGCGCTGGTACAATCTCGGGCGAGTGAACAAGCGCACTCACCGCAAGTTGCTGGTGGTGGATGGACGCATCGGATTCACCGGCGGCGTGGGGATCTCGGACGAATGGACGGGCCACGCACAGGACTCCACACACTGGCGGGACTCCCATTTCCGGGTCGAGGGCCCGGTCGTGGCGGAGCTGCAAGCCGCCTTCATGGAGAACTGGATCGAGGTCACTGGAGTAGTGCTCCATGGCGACGACTATTTCCCGCCGCTGGCGCCGGCCGGATCCATGGCGGCCCAGCTCTTCTACAGCTCGCCCAACGGCGGCGCCGAAAGCATGGAGCTGATGTACCTGCTGGCCATCAGCGCCGCCGAGCGGTCGATCTACATCTCGAGCGCCTACTTCGTACCCGACGCGTTCACCCAAGACGCCCTGACGAACGCTCTCAAGCGAGGGGTTCGGGTCCAGATCATCACGCCCGGAAAGTTTATGGATAAGAAGATCGTGCGCCGCGCCTCTCGTTCACGGTGGGGCGACCTGCTCGCCGCTGGCGCCGAAATGTATGAATACGAACCGACGATGTATCACACGAAGGTATTCATTGTCGATGAACTGCTCGTCTCGGTAGGCTCGACGAACTGGGATCCCCGATCGTTCGGGCTCAATGACGAGGCGAACCTGAACATCTACGACGCCGACTTCGCGCGCCGGCAAGTGGAGGTATTCCGCCAGGATCTCTCGAAATCGCAGCAGGTCACCCTCGCCCAATGGCAGTCGCGACCGTTGCACGAAAAGTTCACGGAATGGTTGTCGTCCCTCATGGGGTCGATGTTGTAGCCGTTACCGCTTGCTCGCCCGCCTCGATTGCGCCTCCCGTTCGACGTCCAGTGGCGCGGACGCGCCCGAGCGCACCGCCTCGAGCTGCGCCCCCAGCGCGCCACCGTACAGGAGGGCGATGCAGGAGAGCAGCGACCACAACAGCAGCGCGATGATTCCGGCGAGCGGTCCGTAGGTCTGGCCGAATGCCGTGCTGGTGCGGAAGAAGAGGGTCAGCAGGCTCGTGGCGATGGCCCAGAGCCCGACGGCGACCACGGCGCCCAGGGTGAGCCAGGACCATCCGGGCTGCCGGCGTCGGGGAGACCATCGGAACAGCAGCCCGACGGCCGCCGTCATCAGCAGCAGCGCCAGCGGCCAGCGCACTGAAGTCCACACGCGAGATGAATCGATCGAGCCACCAAGCGTCAACACCGTGAACGCCACCGTCGCCAACAATCCGGCGCTCAGGGTGAGCAGCAAGGCCAGGCCGAACTTGGGAACAGCGGGCCGATCCTGCTCTATCCCGTAGAGCCGGTTCAGCCCGCGTTCGAGTTGGCCCATGAAGATGCAGCCAGTGACGATCGCGCCCATGAGGCCCACCAGAAGCGCCAGATACCGATGGGATGTCCCGGCACGGCGGGCCTGGTCGACTGCTTGCGTGAGGAGCTGGCCTGCCGGTCCCGGAATACCCGCGCGAATGATCCGGACGAGCACGTCGCTCGCCGGACCGGTGCCGAGGGCGCTCGCCAAACCGACCATGGCGATGATGCTCTGCAGGAGTACCAACCCGGTGGCGAATGCGAGGGAGCGTGCGTGACTGGAGCCGTCGGCGGCCTGGAGGCGCTTGAAGGCGTCGCGCGCCAGCCGCCGCCAGTCCGTGTTCGCAAGGAGCTTCTGCGCGGAGTCCCCGCTGCGCATCCAGGTTTCGGGGACGAGATTGGCGGTGCTCATGGAGACACTCCAGGTTTATTGCCGCACGAACGCTTCAGCGTGACTCCTAGTGAATGTATTGAACTCTCACCCTACCATCCACCGGCACCAAGGTGCCCCGCAACGAGGACCCTGATGAAACGCGTCGCGCTCCTCGGCGTAACCTCGTTGCTCGTGCTCGGGGCGATCCGTCCCGCCGGCGCGCAGCAGTCCGAGCGGCCCGGCTACGAGCGCGATATGCCCGCAGCGCTCGCCGCGCAGGCCAAGATCCGGGAAAACTCGGCACGAGCCAACGCGCTCGGGCGAGTGCCGGGCGGAGTCGTGGAGGCACTCGACGACAGCACCGTAAGCGTCGACAGCAGCGACGAGAAGCCCACCGTACGCGCCGGTGTATTGAGGGGGGTGCTGGTCCTGGATGGACGGTTGCGCGAGCCGGCGTGGCGAACGGCCGATTCCATCAAGAACCTCACTACCATTGAGCCCGAGGAAGGCGGCACTCCCGCCGGCCGGACGATCGTGAAGGTGCTCGCCAGTCCGACCGACATCATCGTCGGCGTGATCTGCCGCGACACGAACCCACGCGGGATCGTTTCCGCTTCCATGGGGCGGGACGACTCCGCGCTCACACGGGAAGATCACGTCATGATCGTGATCGACCCGTTTCGGGATGGCCGCTCGGGGTACGTCTTCGCGGTGAATCCGGCCGGGGCGCGGTTTGACGGTCTCGTGACCGCCCGGGGAGAGGAGGTCAACAGCGACTGGGATGCGGTGTGGGAAGCCCACACGTCGCGTGACAACCTCGGCTGGAGCGTCGAGATCCGGATTCCCGTCCGCAGCCTCAGCTTCAAACCGGGGTCGACGACCTGGGGATTCAACGTCCAACGGCGCGTCCAGCGCCTGCAGGAAATCAGCCGCTGGTCAGGCGCCAATGGCGACTATGAGGTTTTCCAGACCAGCCAGGCCGGATTGCTGACCGGCCTGCCCAACTTCGATTTGGGGTTGGGCCTGACGATTCGACCTTCCATCGTCGGCAACTCGACCAAGCCCGCGCCCGGAGCGAACTGGGTGTCGAAGATGGAAGGCAGCCTGGATGTCACCAAGAAGCTCGGTTCGAATCTGGTATCTTCGTTGACGGTCAATACGGATTTTGGCGAGACGGAAGTGGACGCCCGCCACACCAACCTGACCCGTTTCGATCTCTTCTTTCCGGAAAAGCGGACGTTTTTTCTCGAAGGCATGGACATCTTCGATTTCGGGTTGGGCACCGGAGAAGACGTCATCCCCTTCTTCAGCCGCCGCATCGGCCTCGTGGGCGAGGAAGGCAACCTCCAGCAGGTTCCGCTCACGGTCGGCGGCAAGCTGAACGGTCGGGCGGGCAACACCAATCTCGGTGCCTTGGTCGTGCGTACCCGGAGCATCGATACGCTGAACACTGATGCCACGATTGGGGTGGTACGCGTCAAACAGAACATCTTGGCCGAGTCGTCGGTGGGAATGATCGCCACTGCAGGCGACCCGCTCGCGCTCCCTGGCAGCTGGATGAGCGGCGTCGATTTCACCTACCAGACATCGAAGTTTCAGGGCGACAAGAAACTCCTCATGGGTGTGTGGGGGGTGCTGAACCACAGCAACGATGTGGGCGGCGACCGCGCGTTTGGCGGGATGATCGACGTGGGGAATGTCGCCTTGGCGTACAAGAACATCGGCACGGACTTCAGCCCGTCGCTCGGATTCGTACCACGGACGGGCGTACAAATCTACCAATTGGAAACGGAGTTCGAGCCGCCGGCAGGAGGCCTGGTACGCCAGATGACCGTCCAATTCAACCCGTCCCTGGTGACCGATCTGAGCGGCTCGTGGCAGAGCTATCTCGTGTCGATCAAGCCGCTCGATTGGCGGCTGGAGAGTGGTGACCGCTTCGAGTTCACCTTCGAGCCGCAGGGCGACCGCCCAACGCAGGACTTCGATGTGTTCGAGTCCACTACCCAGACGGTGATCATTCCCGCCGGTTCGTATCGGTGGACCCGCTATGGCCTCCAGGCTGCGCTGGCCGGCAAGCGCCCCATCAGCGGCGAGGCCAAGTGGTCGACCGGCACCTTCTACAACGGGTACCTGAATTCCGTCGTGCTCACGCTCGTGGCGAAACCGACGCCGCACCTGAGCGTGGAGTTTGGTATGGAGCGCAATAGCGCCCACTTGCCCCAGATAGACTTCATCGAGCGCCTCTACAGCGGACGACTCCAGGTGAACATGTCCCCCGACTTGCAGGTCGCCAGCTTCCTTCAATACGACAATGAAAGCCGCAACTTCGGCTCCAATACACGGCTGCGGTGGACGTTCACCCCCTTGGGCAATCTGTTCGTGGTCTACAATCACAACATGCAACGCAATCTCAACAATCGGTTCACCTTTGGCTCGAATCAACTCCTGGTGAAACTGCAGTACGCGCTCCGCCCCTAGAAGACTTCATGCGTGCCGCGACCGCGTGACGCTGGTGCACGTTGCACGCCCTCGGCGCCGGTCCGGCGAGCGACCTGATCGTCCGGACCATTCGCGCGGGTACCGCGACAGTTCCCGTCGCATCTCAGGCGCCAAGTGGAACGAAAGCAAACAGCAATCGAGTGCGGTGCGCATCGAAATCCTGATACTGGTGAATGGTGCCTGATTTGGCACGAGCCTGGATCTCAGCCGTGAGGTGTGTCACGTCGGCTGGATGGGCGTACCAGCCCTCGAACACCTGGGAGGGTCGATCGGACCGGAGATCGATGACAAAGGCAGTTGGGGGGACGTTGCCTATCTGCTTGAATCCGGTCAGAGCGCCGGCTCGAAGGTCTTCGCGCGCCCACAATTCTCGAGCCGCGGTCTTATCGTCGACTGAGCGCGTCTTGTGCCACGTACGATTGAGGCGGGAGTCAAGCGCGGAGTTGACGACCTGGACGATAGCTCCGAATCCGGATGCCGCCTTGAGCAGGCGAACGAGATGCGGGCCGCTGCCGTCGATGGCAATGATCTGGATGTCTGAGGCCATCGCGGCCCCTATGGGCAGGTGATTTGGTGTCGAGCGGAACGCGCGTAATCTGAGGGGGGCAGGGACCGCAAGCAAGATAGAAAGGGCGACCAACGCTACGCGCCAGAACCCCTGAGTCCCTCTCCGTCCGCCTGTCCGTCTGCCAGTGGCCTCTCACGTACTGCCCGCGCCGCAACAATCGCCCCTGCCGTTCCCAACAACAGCCCTCCTACTACATCCGACACGTAGTGCACCCCGATGTACACCCGGCTCCAGGCAACCAGCAGAGCGATCGCGACTCCGCTGGCGATCAGGAGTCGGCGCGGCCCGATGCGCCGCTCGGTCGCGGCGGCGATGAGGGCGAGGGTGATATAGAGCGCGCTTGCAGCCAGGGCGTGCCCGCTCGGGAACCCGGGGGACGAGGGCAGCGCGGTCATCGCCTCGGTCGGGCGCAGACGGTGAAACAGCGGCTTCAAGACATCGTCCAACGGCAGCGATAGGACTGGCCAGGTGAGAGCGAGCACGATGCGTGGCCGTCCCGACGCGATGGCGTAGGCCGCCACGAGCAGCGCGAAGAAGAGCACGAGCGACTCGCTGCCCAGAGCCGTGGCATTGATGGCGACAGAGTTCTGCAATGTCGTGCGGTGGGTCGTCACGACGACCGCCACGGCCTGGTCGAGCGCCACAGTCCATCCCGCAGCCACGGCCGCGCTAAATGCCACGAGTACGGCGAGCAGCACGAGCGCTCGCCGGCGCGCGTCAGCGATCATCCATCCCTCTCGGGTTCCGAGCCCTCGCAGCGACGCAACTCACGCTCGCTCGCGCGCACGCCGCCTTGGGCGGTACATGATGACCCGCGCGCACTCCAGCGTGATCAGCCCGCCGGCCGCCGTTCATGTCGCCCAGGTCGAGCCGTGTCGCGTGCTCTGCTCATCGACCATGCCATCACATACGGGAGCATGCCCTAGGCCCGACTGCCACTTAACGGACGCGCATAAGCTGTGCGAAGGGGCGGCCACAATCAAGACAAACCATGCGCTGGTTAGGAGGCGCGGAGCGTCGGATCGCCGGCGGCGATCAGCGCCGCCGCATAGTAGGGCAGGTTCGCGGCGATGTGGCTGAGCAGCCGCCCGTGCCGCCCGTGAGAAACACGTGCCGCGGGTGGGCCATGAGGGAGAATAGCCTGCAACGTCCCGAGCGACTACAATGGTCGGCGTGTCGAATCGAGTGATGTCGGCACTGCTCGTCGCCGTCGTTGTCACGTGCTGCAGCGTCCCGCCGCCCGTGACCCCGACAATGTCCGCCCTCTCAGTCCTTCAGACGCTCACCGACTCCGGCAAGGAGATGCCCCGGCCGCGCCTGCCCGCGGGCGCCGATACGAACGCGGCCCACGCCTATTACGAGCTCGCGGAGCCGCTGGTCCGCATCGGCATCAAGCTCGATACCGCCGAGATGGCCCTGTACTGGGCATCGCGGCTCGATCCAGGGTGGTCGGATCCCATCTTCGCGCGGTCACTGATTCCGCTCGATGCGATCACGCGGGACCGCTTCGAGACGTGGGAGCGGACGGGTTCGTCATTGGCGGTGACCAAGCTGGCGCTCAGCGAGCAGCAGGTCCGCTCCATCGACTCGTTGCAGCGCGTCGCCTGGGATCGCAATCCGTTCTTTTACAGCGACCTCGAATTCCGGCGGCTGCTGCTCATTCCCGGGAGGCGCAGCGATCCGGCGCGGGACGGCTACCTGATGTTCGCGACGCGGCGGTTCGTGCCGGCGGAGAGTCTGTTCGCCATCGGTCTCAAGAAACACCCCGAGGACTTCGTGCTCCGAACCTACCGCGCCCGGGCGCTCTTCTATTTGCAGCAGTACGACAGCGTCGTGGTCGAGTTGGAGGCGGCACGGGACACGATCCGTCATCGCGCCGTCGAGCATGGCATACCGATCTTTCTGTCGGTGGAGATGTTCGAGTTCGCGATCGGAATCGCCCGGGTGCAGCAAGACGACTTTCCAGCCGCCAAGGCGGCGTTCGAGCGCGCGCTGACGGAGAACCTCGGGTTCTATTGGGCGCACGTCCGACTGGCGGGTGCCGCGATCGCGCTGCACGACACTGCGTCAGCGGTCAGCGAGTTGACGACGGCGGTGGAGATCGAAGGGCGGGATCCAGTATTACGGATGTACTATGGCGCCGTGTTGCAGTCCGCGGGTCGGATGCTGGACGCCGAAGACCAGTTCAAGAGAGCGATCGGGCTCGATCCCCGCTATGCGGCGCCATATTACCAGCTCGGGGTCAACTACCATCAGCGCGGCATGAAGGACGCGGCGATCGAGCAGTACCGGCAGTTCCTGGCGCGTTCGGCCCGGGACGATCCCTGGCGCCCCCCTGCGACGAGCGCACTCGCCGCACTGTTGCGGGTCGCTGCGGACTCGCGCTAGCTTGGCTTTCCTGCCTCCTATTCACTACAATACCACTCGGCGGCTCCGCGGCTTGGCGTCCACTCGACGGCTCGGCGTCTCGTCGTCTCGATCCCGCTCACCTTTTGGGCGCCCGTAGCTCAGTTGGATAGAGCATCGGCCTTCTAAGCCGAGGGTCGGAGGTTCGAATCCTCCCGGGCGCATCAGAGCCTTCGTGAACCGCCGACCCTGGGGTGCGGAATGAGTGCCGGACGAATTGCCGCTGTCGGGATCCTGGGGCTTGCCCTGGCAGGGTGTGGAAAGGACTCCACGGGTCCGATCCTGCCGAGCATGGCGGGGATGTGGCAGGGCTCCGCTTCCTCTCAATTCATCACCATGACGTTGTCGGAGTCGAATACTCACGTCAGCGGTGCTGGCACCATCTCGGATGGGGTGACCACGGCGAATATCACCATCACCGGCACACACAGCCATCCGCAGGTATCCCTCAGCGTCACGCCGGCGGGATTCACGCCGATCACGGTGACCGGATCGTTCTCCGGCGCGGACAGCGTCGTGGCACAACTGAACGGATCTGGATTCTCGAACTTCGCGATGACGTTCGTGCGTCAGTAGCCCTGCGGGCGGCGCCGCTCGTGCTACCCCGCATCCGCCGCCCGCTCCGCCCGCCACCGCCCACCCATCCGCCGCTCGCCCGACCGTTGCTCTGCCCCCGGGAGCACTTCTGTCGATCCCGGGGCGTCGCGGGAGCGCCCGTCCGCCTGCTGCTGGCTGAGCCATAACCCGGGGAGCGGGACCGTTACCGTGATCTCGGCCGGCGTGCGGATCGGCGGCAAGCCCGCGAACCGGTCGCGAATCGCCGCCGGCAGTGCGTTGGCCGTGCGCAGCGGACACGCGATGTAGTTGCCCACGATCCCCACGACCCGGTTTTCGATCACATCCGCGAGTGAGCGGCCATCCTTGTCCACCACCTTCGAGAGCGCCAGGTAGCGCAGCGTCGGATCGCCCGCGGCGATCAGCGCCGCCGCATAGTAGGGCAGGTTCGCCGCGATGTGGCCGAGCAGCCGGCTCTCGCGGGGATCGACGCCGGGCACCTCGGCGAGCGCCGTGAGGCTCGCGAGATGCGCCTGCGATTCCTTGTTGAGCACGAAATCGCGGATCGACAGCAGTCGCTTCCAGTTCTCCCCGGCGCGTCCCTCGAGGTGGAGCGCCGCGAACGACAGCACCACGCGGGTCCCGTTCTCGAGCGCCAGGTGCCCCGGGTACTTGAGCGGCTGCTGATGGAAATCGGCAAGCCGGATGGCCCCGACCCAGCGCGTGTGCTTCGGCGCGGCGAGTCCGGGAGCCGTCTGGGACGGCGGATCGGCGGGGAAGAAGTGGACCGCGTAACGAGACTGGTCGGCGTGCAGGAAGCACCAGACCTGGCGCAGATCGATCGGCGCCGCCTGCGGGTCGATCTGCACCACGAGTCGCAGCTCGGAGATCGGCGGCGCGATGTCCGGCTCCAAGGGTTTCCGCCCGATGCCGATGACCCAGTCGAGGTCGGGGAGCAGCGTGCGGTCGAGCAGCACGCGCCGCATCGGTGTGGCGAAGCGCTGCACGTGCGCCCGGGTGGCGAGGTTCGGCAGCTGGAACGGGATCAGCACCGCGGGCCGCACCCGCGCCGCCCGCGCCCCGATCCGGAACCGCTCCACCGGCTCGAAGAAGTGCACGCCGAGCGGCCGCACGGGGTCGGTATTCTTGACGACGCGACGGACCGAGCCGGTGCCGGGGGGACCCGACGCTTCCGACACCCGCAGCGCGCGCCGCCGCAGCGTGCTCGCGGCGTGTCCCGTGCGCTCGAGCAGCTCGCGCACGCACTCGACCGCGGCGCTCGACAATCCCGTGCCGTTCGCCGACGGCGGCAGGTTGAACGGCTCGAGCGGCAGCGCGCCATCCTCGGCCGCGAGCGCGTTGGCGATCCCCGATCCGGCGATCAGCCGGGCGATCAGCTCGACGGGCCGCGCCGGCCGCGACGCCGCCCGGGTCGGTCCCCAGCTCCAGCGCCACCGCGCGTCGAAGACGTCGAACGCCAGCTCCTCACCACCGGCGAGCGTCCCCGTGTACAGCAGGTCGCCCGCCGCATAGCCGAGCGACTGCCAGTACAGCTCCAGCTCGACGAGCGCGCCGTAGCGCACGCCGCGCGTCGCTGGTTGCGGCGATTCAAAGAAATCGATGGGGGACTGGCTCGCGAGCGACGGCGGCGCCGCGTCTGCTTCTTCGTCGAGCGGCAGCACGGCGAGGCGGGAGAACCGCAATGTGAGGTCGTGCCCCACCGTTTCGGCGGGCGCCAGGGTACGGGCTCCCGCCGCGGGGAGTCGCTCCTCCGTCGGGGCGGGGAGCAGGGAGGTGGGTGCCGCGACTTCGGCGTTCCCGCCGTCGAGCATCGCCACCGAGATCTCGAGCGGCTCCTCGCTGCGCAACCCCACGCGCAGACGCACCGTCGTGGCGTCGATACGGGGAATCGGGACGAGGCCCTGGGCATCGCTCACCCAGTAGCCCGCCGGATTTCCCGCGGCGTCGAGCAGGCTGACGGGCACACCCGTGGCGGGGGTGTGCGAGCCGGGTTGCACGACTCGCAAGGACCACGTCTGCGTTTCGTTCGGATCGATCATCGGATGGTCTGATGAATTAGCCCGGGCGACAGGGCAACGCCAGGGCGGACGGTCCCCTCCCTTGCGAGTCCCATGCCACACTTTTCGCATCATGCGCCGACACCGACGGTGCGGCGCGCCCGCCACGGGCGTGGCGATACCTTGTGGTGCGATGAATCGCATCACCTTGCTCGTCTCTGTCACCCTCCTGACGCCGGGCTGGCCCGCCGTGGCGCAGTCGCCACGCGCGGCCAATCCGGAACGGCCGACCGTCGCCACCCACGCCTACGCGGTCGCCCCGGGCTACGTCGAAGTGGAGCAGGGGATATCCGCCCGGGGGTCCACCAGTCTCTCCGCGGTCACGAGCTGGGACGTCAACGTCAAAATCGGGATCGCGCCGCACATCCAGCTCGGCATCTTCGGCCCGGCGTACCTCCGGACCGGCGCCGGCCACGGGATCGGGGATTGGGGGGCTGCGCTGAAGATGCGCACCGATCTCTCGGCGGCGGTCGCGGTCGCCGTCGTGCCGACGCTGACCGTTCCCACCGGCAACGAACACTCGGGGCTCGGGGCCGGCCGAGCGCTCGGTCAGCTCCCGATGGTGCTGAGCGTGAACGGCCCGGCCGGGGTCCACGCCGACCTCAACGCCGGGCCGCTCGGGATCGGCGCCGGCCGACCGCAGTGGCTCACGACCGCCTCATTCTCCCGCCCGCTCGGCGCCCTCGGCGTGGCGGCCGAGCTGTTTCGCATCAGTGCCGGAGCGGCGGGTCCGCGCCAGGCGGGGCTGCTCGGGGCGCTGCTGGTGACTCCGGTTCAATGGCTGGTGATCGATGTTGGTGGAACGATCGGGCTGGGATCGGGCAGCGCGGACGCGGTATTCCTCGGCGCCACGACGAATTTCGGACGACTCTAAAGGAACGAGCCCCACCAACTGATGGGGCTCGCGTGCTGCAACAGCCGAAGCTGACCGCTGATAGCTGAAAGCCTATTTGCTCAGCGTGATCGGCACGCCGATCGACAGCAGCACGTCGGCATTGAGCTTGGATTTCATAGCCGTCGCGTTGCCATCCGGGTCGAACGAATAGAGGTTTGCCTCGAGCGACACGTTCAGGGCAAACTTCGGCGTGACGGATGCGCGTACACCAGCGCCCAGAATCGCCGCCGGCGACGTCACCTTCGTCGTATCGTTGTCGTGCTCGTTCTTCCAGAACGTCCCGCCCCGATGCACGATTCCGCCGCCGATAATGAAGTGGAGATTGGTGCGGGCCGGACGATACAGCAGCCGGGCGTTGGCGGTGACAATGTTGCCGGCTACGGCAAAGGACAATCCCCCCGTGCCCGTATCGCTGCTGAAGGCGCGGATCCCACTCTTCGAGTAGCCCCCTGCGAACTCGATCCCCATCGTGCGGGACACCCAGTACGTGAGCCGGCCGCCGTACGTCGGCGCGCTCGTCTGCTGGATTTTGACGTTCGACCCGTCACCATTCGCGTCGTTGCTCATCGTGGTGAGGGCGTAGAAGCTCGCGAAGAACGGCGTGATCTCGAACTTGGCCTGCCCGGCGGCTCCGCGCGGGGCCAACAGACCGACCATCGCGAGACACCCGCTGATTGCCGACACCCGACTGGGCCACTTCGTGGACACGTTTTCCTCCTCGGTGATTATGGATGGGCCGCGACTGCGGCCGGGGTGGGTCGACTCGTCGCCGAGCCGTCGCCCAGCTGCCCCTTGGCGTTGCCGCCCCAACATACCACACCAGCCGACGTGACGCCGCAGCTGTGATTGCCGCCGGCGCTGATGGCCTGCAACGACTGATTGAGCGAGACCTTCACGGGGGCCTGTTTGTCCGCCCGCGTGCCGTCCCCCAGCTGACCTTCGCGATCCCGGCCCCAGCAATACGCGTCGCCGTCGGCGGTGAGGCCGCACGTGTGCTCGGCACCCGCGGCGAGGGCAACGAAGGCCCGCGTTCCCGCGATGGGCACCGGACGGTCGCGCTCGCTCTTGGAGCCGTCCCCGATTTCCCCGGCGACGTTCGCGCCCCAGCAGAACGTCCGGCCGGCCACGGCGATCGCGCACGCGTGCTTTCCGCCCGCGGCGAGGCTCGTGAACTTGACGTCGATATCCACGGCCACCGGCTCGCTCTGACTCTCCAGCGCCCCACGCCCCAGCTGACCCGAGAACCCGTCGCCCCAGCAGTACACGCGCCCATCGGTGGCGAGGCCGCAGGTGTGCTCCGAGCCGGCAGCCAGCGATTTGAACCGGATCTGTCCGGTCACCCGCTGCGGCGTGGGGAAGCCCCGCGTCGAGCCGTTGCCGAGCTGGCCCGAATTGTTGTCGCCCCAGCACCAGGCCGCGCCATCGACGCCGAGCCCGCACGTGTGCCGGTCGCCGGCGACGAGGGACTGGAAGACGCGGCCGCCCACGACCGGCGCCGGCGTCGGCGCTCCGGCGATCTTGCCGTTGCCGAGCTGTCCCCGCGCGTTGCCGCCCCAGCAGATCGCAGAGCCGCCTTCCAGCAGCCCGCAGGTATGGTTCCCCCCCGCCGCGAGTATCGTGAAGCCGGACGTGCCGCCGCCGAGCGAGACGGGATAGCCCGATGCAGCGCCGACCGCGGCATCGCCCATCTGGCCCACCTGGTTGCTCCCCCAACAGGCTGCGGTGCCGGCCGCGGTCAGGGCGCAGGTATGCATCCCGCCGGCTGCGACCGCGCGCCGCACCACGAGGCGCGCGGCATCGGCCGGCTGATTCGCCGGCGGCGGCGTAACGGCAGCGGGCTGTGACTCGGCTGGAGGCTTGTCGGCCGGTTGATTCGCCGGAGGATTGTTCGCCACGGCGGGTGGCGGAGCAGGGGGCGCCGGCACGGTGATCGTCGCCGCGCCTTTTGCGCCGTCGCTCGTCGCCGTGATCGTCACCGATCCGCCGCGTGTCGCGGTTACGAGGCCCGTGGAGGAGACGCTCGCCACCGCCGGATCGCTCGACGCCCACGCCACGTCGCGCTCGCGAATCGTGGTGCCGCGCGCGTCCTTCAGGCCCGCGGTGAGCTGGCCCGACTTCCCGACGGCGATCGTCAGCGCCGCCGGGGTCACGGTGACGCTCGCCACCGGGACCAGCGCTACGGTGACGGTTGCCTTCCCCGCCTGCGACTCGACCTCGGCGGTGATCGTCGCCTGGCCGGCGGCGACGCCGGTGACGAGGCCGTCGGTCCCCACCGTCGCGATCCCGCGGTCACTCGAGCTCCACCGCACGGTACGCCCGGTGAGCACGTGGTCATGCGCGTCCCGGGGTGTGGCGGAGAGTCTCGTCCTCGCGCCGATCTGGAGCGACGCCTGCGGCGGGGCGACGCTCACGCTCGCGACGGCGACCGGAACGACGGTGAGGTGCGCGATCCCGCTCTTCTTCTCGACCGTGGCGGTGATGGTGACGAGGCCCTGGCGCACTCCGGTGACGGTGCCGGCGGCGGAGACCGTGGCGATCGTCCGGTCGCTCGAGGCCCAGGTCACGGTTCGGCCGGAGAGCACGTTGCCGTGGCTGTCCCTGGGTGCCACCGACAGGAGGATGGTGTCCCCCAGCGACACGTTCATCGCGGCCGGGGCGACGTCGACGGTCGCGACGGGCAACACGGTCGCGGTGATCATCACCGTACCCGTCCCGGTCAGACCTTCGCTCGTCGCCGTCACGGCCACGATCCCGGCCGTACGTGCCAACACGACGCCGGTGGGTGACACGCTCGCCATCGTGTCGTCGCTCGACGTCCAGGTGACGGCGTGCCCCGTGGACGGGAGTGTCGTCCCGCTCGCGTCCTTGAACGTCACCGACAGCTGGACGCTGCCGCCCACGGCGACACCGGCGGGCGACGGTGCCACTGCGAGCGACGCGAGCACGGGCGCTCCGGGCGTCGCCCCGGGGGCGGTGGCGGGGCCACTCGGCGTCTTGGGGCGTCCGAACATCGCCCAGGCCGCGACACCGATGACGAGCAGCGCGGCGACGAGCCCGATCCACTTGAGCGCGCTTCGCTTGGCCGCCGGTCCCGCCACCGGAGACACGGTGACCGGCGGCATCTCGAGCTTGGTGCGCCCGGACGGTCGCGGCTTCCGCGGCGGCGGTGGCGGCTGCGGGATACCGCGCGGCAACGGCGGAAGCGACGGGGGGGTCGCCGTGAACCGCTGCGGTGGTGCCGTCGGGGGCACGGGTGTCGATGCGAGGATCGCGGTGGGCGACTCGGTGATCTCGCGCGAGGCGACGGTCGGTGAGATTGGCTCGAGCGGCGTCGAGGGCAGCGGCGGCGGTGGCGCGTCGCTCGTCGCCGGGATCGGCGTCGTCGGCGCCGCCGCTGCGGCGGGCGGAGTCGCCGGGGTCTTCGATTTCGCCGGCGCCGCGGCCGTGGGCGGCGGCGTCGTGAACTTCGGCACCGGGGAGAGCGGCGTGCGCGGGGAGGTGTCCTCGGGGGCCACGCCGCCGCGGGCCATCGCTTTCATCTTCTGGCGAATCGGGTCGCTGGCGGGCGGCGTGCCGATGGCCTCGATCGCTTCTTCCAGGGTCGGCCAGCGATCGGGGACTTTCTTGGCGAGCATCCGCTCGACGGCCTGTGCCAGTGCCGGCGGACAGTCAGGGCGGCGCTCGAGCAGCGGCGGCGGTGGCTCGTGAAAGTGCTGCCACATCAGCGACATCACCGAGTCGGCGTCGAACGGCACTTTGCCGGTGAGCATCTCGAAGGCGGCGATGCCCAGGGAGTACTGATCGGTGGCCCCGGTGATCTCTTTCGCCGAGCACTGCTCGGGACTCATGTAGGTCGGCGTGCCGATGGTGGCGCCGGTCATCGTCAGCCCCTGCGACTCGCGCACTTTGGCGATGCCGAAGTCGGTGACGATGACCCATCCGTCGGTATCCACCAGGATGTTGGCGGGCTTGATGTCGCGGTGCACGACGCCGTTGCGGTGGGCGTAGTCGAGCGCGCCGCCCGCCTGCGCCAGGATCGCCTGGACCATCTTGACCGGCAGCGCGCCATGCTCCTTGATGATGGCGTCGAGGGGCTTGCCGTCCACGTACTTCATCACGAAGAAGAGCAGGCGTCCCGATTCGCGCACGCCGTAGATCGGGATGATGTGCGGATGGCTCAGCTTGGCGGCGGTGCGGGCTTCGCGCTTGAAGCGATCGGCCATTCCCTTGCCGCTGGAGAGCAGGGCGGGGGACATGACCTTGATGGCGACTTTGCGATCGAGCGCGATTTCGTGCGCCAGGAAGACGGTGGCCATGCCGCCGCGCCCCAGCTCGCCGGCGATGTCGAATTCGCCGAGCGTGGCGCGGCGCAGGTCGTCGATCAATCCCGCCTGGGGATCGACTTCCACGTCGGGAGCGTTGGTGGCCGGGACGGGAATGGAGATGCCGGGCATTTTTTCCGTGGCGACGGCCTGCTCCCCGGAGGCATCGAAGCCACAGCGGGAGCAGAAGCGGGCGCCGGCGGCGAGCGAGGCACCGCAGCGGGGGCAGGCGTTCAGGGTCGTCATAGCATGGGGAATCGGTGCGTTGGCGAATTTACCCCGCGGGGGGGTGTGGGGCAAAGGTTTGGTGTGGGCGAGATGGGGCGTATGTCGTTATTGGGGGCCCCATTGACTCGGAGGGGGCTGGGTGGCTAGTATGTGAGTCTCACCGGCAACTTTTTGCGCCGGTGGCTCTTTGAGAACTGATGGTCGAGCGTGTGGAGTGCGGCCCCGATATGAGCGATGCGCGGTCAGACGCGTGTCGTCAGGGGTTTTACTCTGAATGTGATTCGGACGACTTAGAAGAACGCAGTCGTTCGATTTGAGCTGTTCGAATTCTCTCTTGGAGAGTTTGATCCTGGCTCAGGACGAACGCTGGCGGCGTGCCTAACACATGCAAGTCGTACGGGATTTGGGGGCAACTCCAAGTTCAGTGGCAGACGGGTGCGTAACACGTGAAGAACTTGTCCGGTGGCGGGGGATAGCCGGCCCAACGGCCGGGTAATACCGCATACGATCGCGCGGGGGCATCTCTGCGCGAGGAAAGCAGCCGCAAGGTTGCGCCGACGGAGAGCTTCGCGGCCTATCAGCTAGTTGGCGGGGTAATGGCCCACCAAGGCGACGACGGGTAGCTGGTCTGAGAGGATGATCAGCCACATTGGGACTGAGACACGGCCCAGACTCCTACGGGAGGCAGCAGTGGGGAATATTGCGCAA
>DATJJY010000118.1:0-51926 GCA_035491895.1 Gemmatimonadales bacterium | reverse complement strand
CCTGGATGCGCCGCAGCGTCCCAGGTTGACGAAAAAAATACGAGCTCGAAGTCATCGCCGTCGCGATCCAACCGATCCAATCGTACATCTCCACGCTCCAGGGTCATGGGGTCGCCCACCGAGTCCACGCAGGTAATTTAGGGAGTCCATGGTGACCTCGAATCTGACGGTGGGACAAGCGGCGCCGGACTTCACGGCCCCGAAAACGGGTGGTGGGGAGTTCCGGCTCTCGGACCTCGAGGGGAAGAGCGCCGTCGTGCTGTATTTCTATCCCAAGGACGAGACGCCGGGGTGCACCGCCGAGGCGTGCGCGTTTCGGGACTCGTACGAGATCTTCGTCGACGCGGGAGCCGAGGTGGTGGGTGTGAGTGGGGACTCGGTGGACTCGCACGAGCGCTTCGCCGAGCATCACGAGCTGCCGTTCATCCTCATCTCCGACAAGGGTGGTGCCTTGCGGCGCCAGTACGGCGTCAAGGCGACGCTCGGCGTCTGGCCGGGACGGGTGACGTTCGTGATCGACAAGGAAGGCGTCGTGCGTCACGTCTTCTCGTCGCAGACCGATGCGGTGCGGCACGTCGCGGAGGCGCTCGAGACGATCCGGAGGCTGTAGGATCGGAACTTCTCAGGGCCCGCTACCGTACACTCTGCATGCGCGCCAGTGACTTCGAGTTTCGCAATCGCTTCTGGGTGATTGCCGGGCTGTTCTTCGTGGCGTTCGGCTGCTACACCGTCGACCACCGCAACGCGGCGCAGATGTTCGCCCGGCTGCTCGGCCAGGATACGCGCCTCGGCGTGCAGTTCGTATTCGGCATCGGCGCCCTGCTCGCATTTCTAGCCGCCTGGATCCGCACCTGGGCGAGCGCGTACCTGCACACCAGCGTCGTGAAGGACGTGCGGCTGCACTCCGACCGGCTGGTGGCAGATGGACCCTACCGCCACCTGCGCAATCCGCTCTACTTCGGCACGGTGCTCCTGGGCTTGAGCTTCGGGTTGATGGCGAGCCCGACGGGGTTCGTGGTCCTCGTCGTGGGTCTCACGTACTTCGTGCTGCGGCTCATCGCCCGTGAGGAAGCGGAGCTCGAGACAGCGCAGGGAGCGGCGTATCGCCGCTACGTGCGCGCCGTGCCGGGGCTCGTCCCGGCGTTCGGGCCGCGTGTGGAGGCGAGCGGGTCTCGCCCTGAGTGGCGGCAGGCCTTCATGGGTGAGTCGATGATGTGGATCTTCGCGCTGGGGTGCCTCTTGTTCGCGTTCACCCTCAATCAGTGGATCCTGTACTCGTTCGTCGTGGCGGGGTTTATCGGCTACTTCCCGGTACGGAGAATCAGCAAACGTGTCACATCCTGAGTACCCCGTCTAAAGACCGGGCTCGGCGCTTACGCGACGCGCCATGAATGGCGGGATCGTCCTTCAGGACGGGCCGCCACAGGCGCCGAGTGACGGCTTGAGCCGTCGAATCACGGGGTGGGCGCGATGTGCTCCAATAGCGTTCGCGTAAACCCGAGCTCCTCGTCGTTCACGAGGTGCCCCATCCCCGGATAGATCCGCTCCGTCACCGTCGCCCCCATCCGCTGAAAGACGGCCGCACTCTCGTCCACTCGCGTCTTGGGCACGTGGGCGTCGACGTCCGAGCAGCCGAGGAATACCGGAGTGCCGCCGAACGAGCCGGAGTAATTCCACGTCGTCCCGGGCGGGCCGATCAACCCGCCGCTGTACAGCACCACACCGCCGTAGCGGTCCGCGTGGCTCGCTGCGAACTCGGCGGTGAGGCAGGCACCCTGTGAGAATCCGAGCAGCACAATGCGATCCTTCCGGATTCCTGCACTCACGACGTGCCCTAGCAACTGATCCAGTACCCACAAGCCCGATGACAACCCCGGCTCGTTCTTCTCCTTCTCTGCCATGAAGCTCAGGGGATACCAGGTGCCGCCCGCCGCGGCGGGGGCGAGGTAGGTGAGATCGGGTCGTTCGAAGGAGGGGACGAGCGACAGGATGTTCGCGGGTGCGGCGTTGCGGCCGTGGACCATGATCAGCGCCACCGGGCTCTTCCCGAGCGGCGCTCCGGCGCTGGCCAACGGTTGTCCGGCGTGGGGCTTCACTTGAGTTGCGGCAGCTTCGTTTCGATCGTACCGCGGTTCGGCTCTTCCCACGGCGGGAGCTTCAGGTCCTGCCCGAGATCTGGCAGCGACTCGTCCACCGTGAACCCCGGAGGGACCGTCGCGATTTCGAACAAGACGCCCCCCGGCTCACGAAAGTAGATCGAGCGGAAGTACTGCCGGTCGAGCACCTCCGTGACCTGCACTCCCTGGCGCACCAATTCACCACGGATCTTGAGCTGCTCCTCCGCGTCGCTGATCGCGAACGCGACGTGATGCACGGTGCCGAGGCCGTTCACCGCCGGCGGAGCGTCGGGGGCGTGCAGGATGTCGATCGCCTCCCCCGGCCCGCCCTTGCCGAGGGCGAGGCGCGTGCGCGATGGCCCTTCGTTGACGACGCGAAAGCCCAACAGCTGGGTCGTGAACTCCAGCGTGCGCGCCGGATCGCGGATCTCGAGTGTGACGCCGTGGAGGCCGCGAATCGCCTGCGCCGCCTCCACTCCCTCGGAAGTCCAGGGCGGTCGCGCGTCACTTTCGGTGCCGACGAGCTCGAGGATCAGCCCCGAGGGATCGGTGATGGTCAGGACCGGCTCCTTGAACGGACTGAGCCCGGGCCGTGGCGCCTTCCCGAGCTCCTCGAGGCGCTGGCGCCAGAACCCCAGCGCCGCGCGCGGCACCGAAAACGACGTCGTCCGGATCTGCCCGGCACCCTTCGTGCCGACGGGCACGCCCCAGCCGTGGTAGGGAAACGTCGTCATGATCGTGCTCGGCGTTCCCGATTCGTTGGCGTAATAGAAGTGGTAGACGAAGTGATTGTCGAAGTTCACCGTCTTCTTCACGAGTCGCAGTCCCAGCGTCCGCGTGTAGAAATTGACGTCGGGCCGTGCCTCGTCCACCGTCGCGGTGACATGGTGCAGGCTCTTGAGCGGCGAATCCATGATGGAAATGTAGCCCGTTACACCCTCGCTTGACCCGTACCGGGAACCGGGCGACACTACGCGCATGGACGAGCGCGATCTCATCTACGATTGGAACCGGGTCGATGCGCCGTTCGACTGGTCGCGCGCCCGCATCGACCTGAACGATGAGACGCTGCGCGACGGCCTGCAGTCGCCGTCGGTGCGGGACCCGTCCCTCGACACCAAGCGCCGCCTGCTCCATCTCATGGCCGACCTCGGCATCGTCGCGGCCGACATCGGGCTCCCCGGCGCCGGCCCTCGCGTGGTGGAGCAAGTGCGGGCGCTGGCGCGGGAGATCGCCGATCACAAGCTCCCCATCGCCCCGAATTGCGCCGCCCGCACCGTCATCGCCGACATCGAGCCCGTGGTTCGCATCTCCCAGGAGGTCGGCATCCCGATCGAAGCGGCGACGTTCATCGGATCGTCGCCGATCCGCCAGTACGCCGAGGACTGGACGATCGACCGGATGCGCAAGGCGACCGAGGAGGCGGTGACGTTCGCCGTGCGCCATGGCCTCCCGGTGATGTACGTGACCGAAGACACGACGCGGGCCGATCCCGAAACGCTGAAGCTGCTCTACGGGACGGCGATCGATTGCGGGGCGACGCGGATCTGCCTGGCCGATACGGTGGGTCACGCGACACCGGACGGAGTCAAGGCACTCGTCAAATTCGTCAAGAGAGAGATCGTCGAGAAGAACGGCGTCCAGAAGAACGCCGTAAAGATCGATTGGCATGGGCATCGGGACAGGGGGATGGGGCTCATCAATTGTCTCGCGGCCATCGAGGCGGGGGTCCACCGGGTGCACGCGACGGCGCTCGGGGTGGGGGAGCGGGTCGGCAACGCCGAAATGGATCTGTTGATCGTCAACCTCAAACTGCTGGGCGCGCACCGCGCCGATCTCTCGAAGCTCGCCGAGTATTGCCGCACCGTCGCCGACGCGGTCGGGATTCCGATCCCGCTCAACTATCCCGTAATGGGCAGCGACGCGTTCCGCACCGGCACCGGCGTGCACGCCGCGGCGATCATCAAGGCCAAGAAGAAGGGCCATACCTGGCTCGCCGATCGGGTGTACAGCTCGGTGCCTGCCGAAGAGCTGGGTCTCACGCAGGTGATCGAGATCTCGCCCGTTTCGGGTCTCTCCAATGTGAAGTACTGGCTGCAGAGCCACGGCTACGATCCCGACGACGAGGCCGCCTGTCAGACGCTCTTCGCCGCGGCGAAGCAGGCCGATCGCGTGCTCGCCGAGGAAGAATGTCATCGCCTGCTGCGGCAGGGCGCATGGCGGTAGGAGGGTTTCGCGAGCTGGAGCGGTCGTACTTCGATCTGCGGTGGCACCTCGATCCCGTCGCCGCGACGCTCTCCGGTCTCACCGACTACGACGATCGCTTCGGGCGCTTCAGCCCGTCCGCGCTGGCGCCGCACCTCGCGGCGCTGAAGTCGCTCTCGACGGCGCTGGAAGAATCGACCGCCGACGAGCTGGCGGTCGAGATCGACCGCACCGCTTTGCTCAACGAGATCCGCGTCACGATCCGCTCGTTCGAGCACGATCGCTGGCAGGCCAGGAACCCGGAATTCTGGCTGTCGCACCTGTTCGGCGGGCTGCACGGACTGCTGCGCCGCTCGGACCGCGGCTCGCCGGCCAATGCCGCCGCCATGGCGGCGCGGCTCGAGGATCTCCCCAGGCTGCTGGACGACGCGCGCCTGGCGCTGGTCGAGCCGGTACGCCTCTTCGCCGAAACGGCGCTGCAGATGTGCCCCGGGGGAATGCTGCTGGTGCGCGAAGTCGCCACGGCGTACGCCGGCGGGCCGGCGGCGCAGCGCATCGCGGCGGCGGCGGACGGCGCCGGCGCCGCGCTCGCGAGCTTCGAGCACGACCTCGACCGCTGGGTCGAATCGGGCAACGAGCACTTCGCCCAGGGCGAGGACGGGTTCGACTTTCTGCTGCACTATCAACACGCGCTGCGGGACACCGCCCCCGAGCTGTGGCGCTACGGGCTGCGTCTCAAGGACGAAGTCATCGCCGACCTGGCCGGCCGGGCGCGGCGCATCGCGGGGAACGACGACTGGCCCGCGCTCGTGGACCGGCTGCGCGCCGACCATCCGAGCGCGCAGGATCTGGTCGACTCGTATGCACGGGAGATGGACCGGGCGCGCGAATTCGTCGTGGCGCGCGGCCTCGCCCCCGTGCCGTCGGTGCCGCTCGACGTGATCGCCACGCCGGAGTTCCTCCGGCCGCTGATCCCCTTCGCCGCCTACGACAGCCCGGGTCCCTATTCGAGCGATCCCCGCGGCCTGTTCTACGTAACCGTACCCGATTCCACGCTCCCCGAGGCGACGCGCGAGCGGATCCTGCGCGACCACTCGCGCCACGAGATCGCGGCGACGGCGTTGCACGAAGGATTCCCCGGCCACCACCTGCAGCTCGTGCTGGCCCAGGCGAACCCGTCGGAGACGCGGAAGAACCTCTACACGCCGCTCACCGTGGAAGGGTGGGCGTTGTACTGCGAAGAGTTGATGGGGGATGAAGGGTTCTATACGGGGGAGGAAGAGCGGTTCTTCCAGCGGGTGCATCTGTT
Organism: Gemmatimonadales bacterium; assembly: GCA_035491895.1. Classification (GTDB taxonomy): domain Bacteria; phylum Gemmatimonadota; class Gemmatimonadetes; order Gemmatimonadales; family GWC2-71-9; genus DASTHG01. The sequence continues at coordinate 46,295 of DATJJY010000118.1, read as the reverse complement.
GTGGCGGGCGATGCGGATCGTGCTCGACGTCGGCCTGCACACGCGCGGGATGACCTACGACGAGGCCGTCACCCAGCTGGTCGACGTCGTGCACATGGATCGCGGCAACGCCGCGGCGGAGGTGAGCCGCTATTGCGCCACGCCGGGATATCAGCTCTGCTACGCCGTGGGCCGGCGCGATCTGCTGCGCCTGCGGGACGACTATCGCGCTGCCCAGGGGAGCGGGTTCTCGCTCAGGAAATTCCACGACGCCGTGCTGTCATACGGCGGCCTGCCGGTCACCCTGATCCGCTGGGGTCTCGGCCTCGGTGAGTAAGCTTCCGCGCACCGCCAAGCTGTTCGGTCTCGTTTCGCTGCTCAACGATTTCGCGAGCGAGATGATTTACCCATTGCTGCCGGCGTTCGTGACCGGCGTGCTCGGTGGCGGCGCCGCGTCGCTCGGCGCCCTGGACGGCGCCGCCGACTTCGCCTCCGCGTTCGTGAAGTACGGCGCCGGCCGGCTCGCCGACGTGCCCCGCCGCCGCGGCGCGCTCGTGATCATGGGCTACGCGGTCGCGGTGCTGGTGCGCCCCGTGATCGCACTCGCCGGCGCCGCCTGGGAGGTGATCGGGCTGCGCGTCACCGACCGGATCGGAAAGGGCATCCGCTCGCCGGCGCGCGACGCCATGATCGCCGACGTTACCCCCGACGAGCTCCACGGCCGGGCGTTCGGGCTGCAGCGCGGCCTCGACCACACCGGCGCGATCCTCGGGCCCCTCGTCGCGTGGTGGCTCCTGCAGTCGAAGACGCTCGATCTGCGGGGCGTCATTGGCGCCAGCATCATCCCGGGGATTCTGGTGCTGGTACTGGCAACCTGGGCGGTAAGAGACGGTAGGAGACGGACGGTAGGGGACGGTAGGGGGCGGCAGGAGACGGTAAACGTGACGTCAACCTCAGAACCCCTACCATCCCCTACCGCGACCGACAGGGAGTCCTTTAGGGTCTCCTACCGTATCCTACCAACGCCCATCCTCGCCATCTCCACTTTCTATCTCCTCCGCATGCCCGAGACCCTCATGCTGCTCCGCACCCAACAACTCGGCGTCACGGTGACGTCGGTGCTGCTCCTCTGGGCGGCGCTGCACGTGGTGCGTGCGGGCACGAGCTTCATCGGCGGCGCCCTGTCGGATCGTATCGGCCCCGGCCGCACGATGTGGACGGGGTGGGTGTGTTACGCCGCCGTGGCGTTCGGGTTTTCGCGCGCTGCGAGCCCGCTCGCCGCCTGGGCATTGTTTCTCGTCTTCGGCGTCGTGGCGGGGCTGACGGAGAGCCCGGAGCGCGCCATCGTCTCGCGGCTCGCGGGTGGAAAGCAGGGGACGGGGTTCGGCGTGTATTACGCCGCGACCGGCGTCGCCGCGCTCGCTGGCGGAATCCTGCTCGGCCTCACGACGAAATACTTCGGCGCGTCGTGGGCGTTCTTCGCCAGCGCGCTGCTCGGCAGCGCCGTGGTGCTGGCGTGGCCGATCTTGGGACGGACTCGCACTACCTAACCGGAGGACACCGATGCGCGTTGCGCTCTTCGTTGCCGCTACATTCGCCGCCGCGCCGCTCGCGGCACAAGATCACCAGGTGATTCACGTCAACGAGCCAGCAGGGCTGCCGTTCTCGAGCGCCGTACGCGTCGGCAATCTGCTGTTTCTGGCGGGGCAGGTCGGCAACACCCCCGGCACCCGCCAGCTCGCCGATACCGGTATCGCCGGGCAGACGCGCCAGGTATTCGAGAACATCAAGACGGTGCTCGCCGCCAGTGGCAGCTCGCTCGAGCGCGTCGTCAAGTGCACCGTGTTTCTCACCAACATCGCCGACTACCAGGCGATGAACGCGGTGTACGCGACGTATTTCCCGAAGGATCCGCCGGCGCGGTCGACGGTGGCGGGGAGCGGCCTGGCGCTCGGCGCCCGGGTCGAGATCGAGTGTATCGCGACAGTCGGGACCTGAGGAAAGTCGACCGGCTCCCGGGGAAACCTTTGCCTCACAGGGGCGGTACATACCGCTGTCTACTTACCCGGGGGTTCTGATGGCGAATCGGGAGCAGTGGAAATCACGAATCCTGAGCGCGGGACGCGAGGCGAAGCGCGTCGCGATCGCCGCCGCGCAGCAGGCGGATGCGCTCATGAAGGTCGCGCGAGAGAAGGCCGAGACGGCGGCGCGCCGCCGCAAGATGCGGCGCACGCTGCAGCAGGCGAGCCGAGTCCTCAAGACGGCGGGGAAGGCCGCGCTAGCCGCTGGTGCGGTGGCAGCCGTCGGGGCGGTCGCGCTGGAGATACAGTCGCGCTCCCACGGGAAGCGGCGCGTACCGGCGTAGTGGTCGGCGTCGCTGCTAGTGACTGCTGTGGACGGCCAGGTCGGCGAACCAGTGGTCGATCCACACGATCTGCGGGGCTCCGGTGGTCGCGGCGCGCCTTGGGCTGATGAAGTAGAAGGCGCGCCCGTCCGGGCTCACTTCATAGGATTGGTGAAAGCCCGCGATCACGAAGTTCGACGCGTCGAACAACGACGCACGGCCGCCGGCGGCGAACGACGCGGTGGGCTGCACCTGGACGACGTTCAGGTGGAGATCGACGTCGAGGTAGAACAGCTCGCGCCCGGTGCGCGACCAGCGCGGCTCCGACCCACCGCCGTTCGACACCTGCCAGCGTCCGCCATTCGCGTCTGGAAACGAACGCACGTACACCTCGTTGATCCCCGACTCGTCCGACGTGTAGGCCAGCCAGCGTCCGTCGGGCGAGAGGGCGGGATTGAGCTCGGTGAACGCGCTGGCCGCCACGGGTACGGGTGTGCCACCGGTCACGCTGGCAGCCACAACATCGCCGGCGCCGGCCTGGGCGTTGTCGGTGCGCACGAGGATCCAGCGTCCATCGCTGGACCATTCACCTTCCTGAACCAGACGATCGATTCGGAGCAGCAGGTGATCCTGGCCGCTGCCGTCGGCCGGGTGGGCGAAGACGGCGCTCGATCCGACACTGTCGCGCAGGAACGCCACGGTCCTTCCATCGGGCGACCAGAACGGGCGGCGGTCCTGGCTGCCGAAGGTCAACCGGGTGAAGGGGCCGCGGTCGAGCTGCTTGATCCAGATGCTCAGGGCGGCGCCCGTTCCGGCGCCGACCGCGAGCCGGCGGCCATCGGGTGAGAGCGCGATGGAGTTGAATGTCCCGTACCACGCGGTATCGACCGGAGTGACAGTCCCCTCGCGGCTCACACGGACCAGGATGTTTTCGGTCGTGCCGCCAGTGCCGCGGACGTACGCGAGGGTGCCGGACCTGGACCACGCCAGCTGGGCAAAACCGAAATTGGCCGAGACCGCGACGCCCTCGAGCACGGGGACGGCGGTCCCGGTGATCTCGAGGCGGCGGAGATCGAACGGCGCGATGAGGCCCACGCCGTCGCGCCGCACATAGAACAATCGTCCATTGGGGAGATACCAGGCCTCGGCCGCGTCGTTGACCAGCGGTTTCTCCTTGCCGGTGCGCAGGTCCACCACGTGCACGCTCATCGTCACACAGCTCGAGGCGCAGAGCTGAAACAGGATGCCGCGGGCTCCCGGCAGAGCCACCGGGTGCCCCGTGCCACCACCGGCGATCGCGGTATTCCGGCTGCTCAGGATCAGGGTGCTCGGACCGCCGGCTGCGCTCACGCGCCGCAGCTCGAGCAGATTCGGGGGGACGTACACGAGGGTGCCGTCGTCGAGCCAGGCCACACCCCCGAAGCCGGGGGCAGCCGAGTCGGCCACCGTCACGCTCGGCCCGCCGCTGACCGGCACCTTCTTGACGTGGCTATCGGCGATGAACGCGACCCATTGGCCGTCAGGGGAGAACACCGGATTCTGTGCTCGCTCCGTCCCGTTGAGCGGCGTCGCGTTCAACCCCCCCCGCTTCTTGATCCAGAGGCGCCCGTTCTGGCGATCATCCTTGAAGACGAAGAGCGATCCGTCGGGAGACAGCGCCATCGATTGGAACTGCGCGGACAGCACCACGCTGTCTCCCAGAGTGATGTACTGTCGCGTCGTGACCTCGCGCGGGGCCCGCAGCCAACCCCATGCCGCGACGGCACCGAACAACGCGGCAACGCCTGCCGCCACTCCGAACCAGCTGCGCCAGCGGTCCGTGTGCGAGGCGAGCGCGGGGGTGGCGGCGGTCCGGGCCGCCGTCAGCTCGGGATGCGTGAGTGCGTCGGCGAACTGGGCGGCCGTGGCGAAGCGGTCGGCCGGCAACTTCTCGAGCGCCCGATTGACCGCCGCCTCGACGTGCGGCGGGACGGAGTGCCGCTGCAGCGTGAGGCTGCGCGGCTGCTCCGTCATGACGCGCGCCACGATCGCCTGGGCGGTGGGCCCCGTGAACGGCGGCTCGCCGGACAGCATCTCGTACACGACGCATCCCAGCGCGTAGACGTCGCTCTTGGCGGTGATCTCACGCTCCCCCATCGCCTGTTCGGGGCTCATGTAATGCGGCGTGCCGAGCGACATCCCCGTCTCGGTGAGCCGCGTGCCGCTGTCGGAGCGCGACGCTGCGAGCGCGATGCCGAAGTCGGCCACCAGCGCCGAGCCGTCGTGCAGCAGGATGTTCTCGGGCTTGATGTCGCGGTGAATGACGCCGTGCCGATGCGCGTAGTCCAGGGCGCCCGCGACTTCGGTCGCGATGCGAATCGTCTCCTCGATCGGCAGCTGGTGCTCGCGCGTGAGACGCTGCCGCAGCGACTCGCCCTCCACGTACGGCATGACGTAGTAGACGAGCCCGTCGGCCTCACCGGAATCGTGCAAGCCGAGGATGTGCGGGTGCTGCAGGTTGGCGGTGAGCCGGATCTCCTTGAGGAACCGCTCGCCCCCGAGAATCGCGGCCAGCTCGGGGCGCAGCAGCTTGAGCGCCACCTTGCGATCGTGGCGGACGTCGTGGGCGAGGTACACCGTCGCCATCCCCCCGGCGCCCAGCTCCCGCTCGATTGTGTAGCGTCCCGCGAGCGCACTGGTCAGACGGCTCTGGGCATCGGTCAGCAACAGCGGACCCCGTTTCCCTTGGAAGCGAAGAATTCGTTCACGAACTCGCGCTCGGTCATCCGCGGCGGGTGGCCCGCTTCGCGGCAATGCTCAAGATACGCTTCATAGTCCGGCGCACCGATGACTCGACGGAGCACGCGCCGCCATCCCCTACCGTCTCCTACCGTCTCCTTCCGTCCCCTACCGCGCATAGGCGCTCTCTACGAACGGCGTCTCCGTGAGCGTCGCGGGCTTCTTGCGCGACAGGATCAGCCACCACTCCCGGAGCGAGACGACGAGCAACAGCGCGACGATCGACATGAACGCCAGAGCCATGATGGCATTGAGGTGGTCGTTGAAGACGAGCCGCGTCGAGCGCGGGTCGGCGGCGCCGGCGAGCGTAACGGCGTGCGCCAGGAACCCGAGCTTCGGGTCTGCCGAAAACACCTTTTGCCACCCGGCCGTCATCGTGATCATCGTGAGCCAGACGAGCGGCGCCAGCGTCACCCAGGCGTAACGCTGCTTTCCCATCTTGATGATGATCGTCGTGCCGACGCACAGCGCCACCAGCGCCAGCAGCTGATTGGCGATGCCGAAGAGTGGCCAGAGCGAGTTGATCCCGCCGAGGGGATCCACCACGCCCTGATAGAGGAAATAGCCCCACCCGGCGACCACCGCGGCGCTCGACAGCACGATACTCGGATACCACGACGTCTCGCCGAAGCGCGGCCAGACGTGCCCGAGGATCTCCTGCAGCATGAATCGGCCCACGCGGGTCCCGGCGTCGATCGTGGTCAGAATGAAGAGCGCCTCGAACATGATGGCGAAGTGGTACCACAGTGCCGTCGCCGCCTTGCCGCCGAGCGCGCCCGTGAACCCGGCGAAGATGTGCGCCATCCCGACCGCGAGACTGGGCGCGCCGCCCGTGCGCGCGATCAGCGTCTGCTCTCCCATCTGCGCGGCCAGCGCCTGCATCTGATCGGGGGTCACCACGAACCCCGCGGTCTTCAGGACGTCGGCGGCGCCCGCGAGTGCGGCGGGCGTCGTGTTCATCGCGAAGTAGACGCCCGGCTCGAGGGTGCAGGCGGCGATCATCGCCATCACGCCGACGAACGATTCCATCAGCATCCCGCCGTACCCGATCAGCCGCGCATCGGGCTCGTGGGCCAGCATCTTCGGCGTCGTGCCCGATGCGACGAGGGCATGGAATCCAGAAATGGCGCCACATGCGATCGTGATGAACGCGAAGGGGAAGATCTTCCCGGCGAACACCGGCCCTTCGCCCAGCGTCGCGAAGGGGGTGAGCGCCGGCATCTTGAGCGGCGGCAGCAGGATCAGAATCGCCAGCGCCAGCACCACGATGGTCGTGATCTTGAGGAAGGTCGAGAGGTAGTCGCGCGGCGCCAGCAGCATCCACACCGGCAGGACCGACGCCACGAATCCGTACCCCACCATCATCCACGTCAGGGCGGGGCCGGTGTACGTGAACGCCGCGCCGATCGGGTGGCTCGCGACCCACCCACCGCCGACGAGCGCGAGGATCAGGAGCACGGCCCCTACGCCTGAGGCCTCGCCCACCCGGCCGGGCCGCCACACTCGCATCCACCACCCCATGAGGAGCGCGATCGGGATGGTGCACGCGATCGTGAACAGCCCCCACGGGCTCGCCTTGAGCGCGTTCACCACGATCAGCGCCAGCACGGCGAGCAGGATGATCATGATCGAGAGCACGGCCACCATCGTCGTCATTCCGGCGACCGGATTGATCTCCTCGCGCGCCATCTGGCCGAGCGACCTGCCGTTGCGGCGGATCGAGCAGCAGAGAATCGTGAAATCCTGGACGGCGCCGCCCAGCACCACGCCGATCACGAGCCAGAGGGTGCCCGGCAGGAAGCCGAACTGCGCCGCGAGCACGGGTCCCACGAGTGGTCCGGCTCCCGCGATCGCCGCGAAGTGATGGCCGAACAGCACCCACTTGTTGGTCGGCACGAAGTCGCGTCCGTTGGCGAGGCGCTCGGCGGGCGTGGCGCGGCGCGGATCGAGATCGAACACGCGGGTGGCAATGAAGCGGGAGTAGAAGCGGAAGGCGACGGCATAGGTGCAGACGGCGGCGATCACGAGCCAGGCGGCGCTGATCGTTTCGCCCCGCACGAGGGCGAGGATGCCGAACGCCACGGCGCCCAGAGCGGCGACGGCGAACCACAGTATCGCGCGGGCGAGGCGGGGCATAGACCCAAGTTACGTCACGACTTGCAGGGCTTCAAATTGCCCCATAGGTTCGGGGCTACTTGGCCTCCCATCCCTGGTCCACGGCCGCGCGACAGGGACCGACCCCCACCGGGGCGGCCGTGACACAGGAGCGGGCCGACCCGCGCCTCGCGGGAGAGAGTCTCTCCGGCCGGGTGGCGATCGTCACCGGCGGGGCCACCGGGCTGGGGCGCGCGATCTGCCTCGACCTGGCCCAGCGCGGCATGGCGATCGCGTTCAACTACGTCAATCTTCCCGGCCGCGACGTGTCGGCGCAGGCGCTGCTCACCGAGACGGCGATCAAGGCCCACGGCGTCGCCGTGTTCTCCGAGCACTGTGACGTCCGCCACGCCGACGAAGTCGAGCACTTCGTCACGGAGACGCGCGAGCGCCTCGGCGGTGTTCACGTCCTCATCAACAACGCCGGGGTGACCCACGACGGCGCGCTGTGGCGCCTCAGCCCCGAGGCATGGCAGGAAGTGCTCGATACCAACGTCACGGGCGCCTTCAATGCGATTCACTCCGTGGCCACCCACCTGCGCGCGCAGCGCTACGGCAAGATCGTGAACATCGCGAGCCACCAGGCGTTCCGGCCGGGGTTCGGGATCGCGAACTACGCCGCGAGCAAGGCGGCCCTGATTGGGCTCACCAAGGCCGCCGCCGTCGACCTCGGCTCCGCCAACGTCAACGTCAACGCCGTCGCTCCGGGCTTCGTCAAAACCGAACTGCTGGCACGGCTGCCGCGCGAGATCCTCGAGCGCGCCGAGCACGAGTCGTTGCTCGGACGGGTGGCGGAGCCGGAAGACGTCGCCCGCGTCGTGTCGTTCCTCTGCAGCGAGGCGGCCCGGCACATCACCGGTCAGACGATCGTCGTCGACGGCGGCCTGACGCTCGCTTCTTGAGTATATTTTCATTCGTGACTAATTCCTTGAAAAACAAAAGCTTAGTCCTTCTCTGCCTGGCGGCGGCGTGCGGCGGCAAGAAGACGAACGAGACGCCGACGCCCGCACCGACGGCGCCGCTGCCGCTCACCGGACTGGCGAGCCTCAAGATCCCCGTACTGCCGCTGACGCTGATCGGCGCCGATGAAACGCTCGGCTGGCCGCAGTTCGCCAACCAGCACGCCGTGCTGGCGTCGGCCGACAGCGTGATTGCAGCGCTGCTCCCGGCCCGCGCACCCGAAGTGACGTGGGTGCTGCCGGAGGAGCTGCGGCGCCAGGCGCGTCGCTCTCCCACCTTCGCCGCCAATCCCGACCAGATGGGGACCGCGATCCTGCGCAACGAGCGGATCGAGGTGGTGCCCGACCCGCTGCGCGCGGAGCTGCGCGCGCTCGTGGCGATCGCCGACGCGCGCTTCGCCCTCGCCCCCGCGCAGCTCGTGTTCAAGCGGTCCATCACGCCGGGCAGTCCAGCGGGCACGGGGACCGCCGAGCTCACGGTCGTGATCGTCGACGCGCGGCTCGGCCGGGTGAGCTGGCGCACCGTGGCCCGCGGCGACGGCCCCGATCCCTGGACCGCGCTCACGCGAGCGGTGAAGGCGCTGACCCCCGGACTGCCGTGAGCCGGCGCGAGGCCACGCTCATCGCGGGCGACGGCATCGGCCCGGAGATCACGGCGGCGACTCTTGAGGTGCTGGATGCGGTGGGCGTGACCTTCGACTGGGACGAGGAGTACGGCGGGATGAGCGCCGTCGACAAGGCCGGCACTCCGCTTCCCAACTCCACGCTCGACTCGATCCGCCGCACCAAGCTGGCACTGAAGGGCCCGCTCACGACCCCGGTGGGCGGCGGCTACCGCTCGGTGAACGTCGCGCTGCGCCAGGAGTTCGACCTCTACGCCAACGTCCGCCCGACGAAGACGATGATCCCCGGGGGACGTTACGAGGGGGTCGATCTCGTGATCGTCCGCGAGAATACCGAGGGGCTGTACGTCGGGCTCGACCATACCTTCCGGGTGGGCGACGATCCGAAGGCGGTGGCGCAAGCGACGTCGGTGATGACGCGCGACGGGGCGCGCCGCATCTGCCGCTACGCCTTCGACTATGCCCGCGCACACGGTCGCAAGAAGGTCACGATCGTCCACAAGGCGAACATCCTGAAGGCGACCTCGGCCTTGTTTCTCGAGACCGGACGCCAGGTGGCGAAGCACTACGAGGGCACCATCGCCTGTGAGGACAAGATCGTGGACAACACGGCGATGCAGCTGGTGATCAACCCGGGGCAGTTCGACGTGATCGTGACGACCAACCTGTTCGGCGATATCCTCTCCGATCTGGCCGCGGGGCTGATCGGCGGGCTGGGGCTCGCCCCGGGGGCCAACATCGGGACGAAGGCGGCGATCTTCGAGGCGGTGCACGGCTCGGCGCCCGACATCGCGGGGCAGGGGATCGCGAACCCCACGGCGCAGATGCTCGCCGCCGCCATGATGCTCGATCACGTCGGCGAGCTGGACGCCGCGGGCCGGTTGCGGCGGGCGATCGAGACCACGATCGTTGCCGACAACGTCCGCACGCGGGATCTGGGAGGCCATGCTTCTACGGCCGAATTTGCACGCGCCGTGGCCGCTCGGGCCTAGTCACGCCTGCGCGAAGTGCGGGGACATGGTCCCGGGCCTCGCCGTCGGGGGGATCTGCTCCGAGTGCTGGCCCAGGCTGGTACGCCGCGCCGCCAGGATCGCACAGTGGGTGGCGATCGGCACGACGCTGCCGCTGGCGCTCTATATGACGCTGTCGTTGCCGCCCGATCGGACGTCGCGGCTCGTGGGGGTGGTGAGTGTGCTGGCCTGGTACATGTTGACGTCTCTCATCGCCAGACGCGTGGCCTTGGAGTGGCTCAAATGAGAAAGATGCTTTCAGCTATCAGCCGTCAGCTATCCGCTGTTATGGTGATCGGGTTGGCGACGGTTCCCGCGATCCTGTCGGGACAGACGTCGCTTTCCATCTACAGTGACGGGCGGGTGGTGGTGCGGCGCACGCTGCCGCAGGAGCTCAAGAAGGGACGCAACGCCATCACGGTACAGATCGACGGACTCGATCCGGCGACGCTGTTTTCGCCGGACACGGCGGTCACCGTGGCCGGCGCTACGGTGCGCTATCCCAGCTCGGCAAACGATGCGTTGGGCCGCGCGATCGGTCAGACGATCGCGTTCGTGTCCGAGGGCGTGGGGCGCCGGGACACGGTCAAAGCGACGGTCGTGCGGGTGGACCCGCCGCAATACCGGCTCGCCGATGGCCGGCTGCTCCTCGCGCCTCCGGGGCAGCCGCTCTTCCCGAGTGACCTGGTTCGCACGACTCCCGAGGCGACGCTGGCGCTCGACGCCATGCGCAACCGGCCCAATACGCAGCTCGCCTATGTCGCCCAGGGCGTTACATGGGAAGCGACGTATCAGGCGATCATCGCGAGCGGCCAGGCGTCGATCGGCGGTGCGGCGACGGTCACGTCGCAAAGTTTGCGCACCGATTCCGCCGAGATTCAACTGGTGGCGGGCTCGATCAATCGCACCCGGGAGCCGAAGGCGCCGCAAGTGTTCGAAGCGGACCGCGTCATGCGAGCGGGCGTTGCCGCTCAAGTCGCGATGCCGGCGGAGCAGTCCGTCGGTGAAACGCACGTGTATTCATTGCCGGCGCGCCTCGCCCTCGAGCCCGGCGTCCCCGTGACCACCGCGCTCTTCCCGCGGGCGGCGGCGGCTGTGACACAAGAATTCGTCGTTCCCGGTGCGCTCCCCTGGCGCGGCTATTTCGGTCAGCAGCCCGGCGAGGAGAACGAAGTGCCGGTGCAGGTGTGGTACACGTTCAAGCGAGCGAAAGGCACGTCGTTCGGTGACCGGCCCCTGCCGGGCGGCACGATGCAGCTCTATCAATCCGACTCGTCTGGGCGGCTCCAGCTGATCGGCGAGGCGACGATCGGCCACACGCCCGCCGCGAAGGATGTGCGGGTGCAGTCGGGCGACGCCTTCGACGTGACCGCCGAACGGGTGCAGACCGACTACAACCAGGAAATGATTCCACCGGCGCGCCGCGGGCTCCCCTCGCGCCAGCGCATCACCGCGTCGTACCGGGTCACGGTGACCAACGCCAAGACCGAGGCCGTCACGGTCGATGTGCGCGAGAATCACTTCGGGACCTGGAAGGTCACCGAGAGCAGCGTACCGGCGGAGAAGCTGTCGTCCACGGAAATGCGGTTCCGCGTGAGCGTGCCGGCGGGCGGGCAGACGGTGCTGACCTACACTCTTCAGGTCGAGTCGTGACGGTTCAGATCCTGCAGCTCGGCGATCTCCATTTCGGCGGCCTCGCCGACATCCGGCAGATCGAGGCGCTGGAGCGGATGTTGCCCGATCTGCGGCCCGACGTCGTGGTGATCGCCGGGGATGTGTCGCAGCGGGCACGGCACGGCGAATTCCAGCGTGCCCGCGCGTTCGTCAACCTGGCCGCCGAGACGGCCAAGGTGTTCACCATGCCGGGGAACCACGACGTGCAGTGGTGGCGCCGGCCCCTCCTGCCGATCGGCAAGGACGCGATCTACGGCAAGTACCGGCAGTACTTCGGCGACGACCTGACGCCGACGCTCGAGGTGCCGGGGGCGCTGTTCGCCAGCGCCCTGACATCCCACGGATTGAGCCTCGCCTCGGTCACCGAGCTGCGCGATTTCTGCGTGAAGGGACATCTGCCGCGCCGCGAGATCGAGCGCGTGCGCGACCTGTTCGCCCGCGCGCCCGCCGATCTCGCGCGCGTGCTCGTGGTGCACCACAACGTGCTGCGCGGCGACATCTCCCAGCGCATGGGCCTCGCGCGCTGGCGCGCGGCGCAGCGCCGCATCATCGACTCCGGGGCGGACGTCGTGTTGTGCGGGCACGACCACCAGGAGGGCGCCGACGTGCTGGAAGGGCGCGTCGTCGTCTCGACCACCGGGACGCTCTCCGTGCGTACGCGCGGCGGCCGGCCGTCGTGCTTCAACTTCGTCACCATCGATCCCAGTGCCGTCCAGATCACGTTCTTCCGCTGGGAAGGCGAGCGCGGCCGGTTCCAACCGTCCGATACGTTCGCCTTCGCGCGGGAGCGGCAAGGGGTTCCGGTGGCGGTGTAGGACTCGCGGCGGAGTGGTCGGTGGTCGGTGGTCGGTGGTCTGTGGTCGGTGGTCAGTGTAACTTCCCCTCGCTCTCTGGTTCTCCACTTCAACTCAGACCACAGACCACCGGCCACTGACCACCGCCCATGCCTCCCAAATTCCACGGCGTTGACTTCTACAACCTGGACACGCTCCTCTCCGAAGAAGAGCGCGCCGTGCGCGACACGGTGCGCGCGTGGGTGGACGACAACCTCCTCCCGATCATCGGCCAGTGCTACGTCGAGGGCCGGTTTCCGAAACAGCTGATCCCCGGCATGGCGGAGCTGGGTCTGTTCGGCGCGAACCTGCCGGAGGAGTACGGCTGCGCCGGGCTCGACAACGTCGCTTACGGCCTCATCATGCAGGAGCTGGAGCGCGGCGACTCAGGCGTGCGCTCGTTTGCCTCGGTGCAGGGCGGGCTCGTGATGTACCCGATCTTTGCCTTCGGGTCCGAGGAGCAGAAGAAGAAGTGGCTCCCGCAGATGGCGACCGGCAAGGTGATCGGCTGCTTCGGCCTCACCGAGCCCGACTACGGCTCCAATCCGGGCGGCATGATCACCGTCGCCAAGGAGACGTCCGACGGCTGGGTGCTGAACGGCGCCAAGATGTGGATCACCAACGGCTCGACCGCCCAGGTCTCGGTCATGTGGGCGAAGACGGGGGCCCTCGAAGACCAGAACTCGATCCGCGGGTTCATCGTCCCTACCGACACGTTGGGGTTCACCGCGAAGGATCAGAAGGGCAAACTCTCGCTGCGCGCCTCCGATACCTCGGAGCTCGTGCTGCAGGACGTGCACATCCCCAAGGACGCGGTGCTGCCCAAGTCGGGCGGTCTCAAGTCCCCGTTGATGTGCCTCACCCAGGCGCGCTACGGCATCGCCTGGGGAGCGGTGGGCGCCGCGATGGCGTGCTACGACGAGGCGGTGAGCTACGCCAGGAACCGGGTGATGTTCGGCAAGCCGCTCGGCGCGTTCCAGCTGCAGCAGGCCCGGCTCGCCGAGATGCTCACCGAGATCACCAAGGCGCAGCTGCTCTGCCTGCAGCTCGGCCGCCTGAAGGACGCGGGGACGATGACGCCGCAGCAGGTGTCGCTCGCCAAGCGTAACAACGTGAGTATGGCCACCGACATCGCGCGCGAGACGCGCCGCCTGCTCGGCGCCAACGGGATCCTCGCCGAGTACCAGGCGATGCGCCACCTCGCGAACCTCGAGTCGGTGTACACCTATGAAGGGACGCACGACATCCACACGCTGATCCTCGGCCAGGAAATCACGGGGCTGAGCGCGTTCAATTGAGATCGAGCCTCGTCGCTGTGACGGCCCTTGGCGTGCTCGCCTGCGGTCGCGGCAAGGCGCCGCCGCCCGCCGGCACGGCCGCCGCGGCTGCTCCGGCTGCCCCCCCCGGATTGCTGGCGTATGTCTCGAACGAGGTTTCGCAGGACCTCTCCGTGATCGCGACCGCCAACGACTCAGTGGTGGCGACGATTCCGCTGGGCGCCCGGGTGCGTGGCGTGCACGTGAGCCCCGACGGGCGGTACGTCTACGCCGCCCTCTCCGGCTCGCCCCGCTGCCCGCCGACGATGCCCGACGCCGAATGCGCCAAACTCCCGGTCGACAGGCAGAAAGACGGCGTGGCCCAGATCGACGTCACTACCCGTCGAGTGGTGCGCACGATGCCGGGCGGCTCCGATCCCGAGCAGTTCGCCCTCAGCCCCGATGGATCGCGGCTGTACGTGTCCAACGAGGACGCCGCCACGGCGTCGATCGTCGAGACCACCACGGGGAAACTCGCCGCCAACGCTCACGTGGGGACGGAGCCCGAGGGGGTTTCGGTCAGTCCCAATGGCAAGCTCGTGTTCGTGACGGGTGAGACGTCCAACACCATCACCGCACTCGACCCCGAGACCGGCAAGGTCCTCTACCACGTCGCGGTGGACAAGCGGCCACGCGACCTCGGGTTCCTCCCCGACGGCAGCCGGCTCTATGTCTCGGCGGAAGTGGGCGGGACGGTGTCGGTCGTCGACATCAAGCGGCGGCGCCGCTTCGCGGTGATCCGGATGCCCGAGGGGGCGCGGCCGATGGGCGTCCGGGTCGCCCCCGACGGCAAGCGCGTGTACGTCGCCACCGGACGGCACGGCACCGTAGAGGTGATCGATCCCGCCACCAACACGATCGTCGGCTCCGTGAAGGTCGGAACCCGGCCCTGGGGCCTCGCGATCACGCCGGACGGCAAGAAGCTCTACAGCGCCAACGGGCCCTCCAACGACGTCTCGGTGGTCGATACCGACAGTCTGAAGGTCATCGCCAGCATCGCCGTCGGGCAGAGCCCGTGGGGCGTAGCGGTTGCGCCGCCGCCCGCTCCGATCCTGCCGCATTAGGCAGTATCGGGTGCCGGGCGTCTAGGCGCAGGGTTAGTTTGTCAGTTCCTGACACCCGACACCCGGCACCTATGAAGATTGCAGTCTGCATCAAGCGCGTCGCCGATTCCGAGACGCGCGTCAAGATCGCCGCCGACGGCAAGTCGCTCGACGAAGCCGGCGTAAAGTTCATCATCAATCCGTACGACGAGTTCGCCGTCGAGGAGGCGCTGCGCCGCAAGGAGCAGGCCGGCACGGGTGAGGTCGTCGTGATCGCGTGCGGCTCCGGTACCTCGCAGGAGACGATCCGGACCGCGCTCGCGATGGGGGCGGATCGCGGCGTCCTGCTCGAGACGGCCACCATGTCCGCCGACGGTCTCGTGGTCGCGCGAATGCTCGCCGCCGAGCTGAAGGACGGCGGCTACGACCTCATCCTCTTCGGCAAGATGGCGATCGACGATTACAACCATCAGGTGGGCCCGATGACAGCCGAGCTGCTCGGCCTGCCGTGCGTCACCTGCGTGGCGCACCTCGAGCTCGCCGCGGGGAACGGGACCGCGGAGCGCGAGGTCGAGGGTGGAATGGAAGAAGTGGAGTTCCCGTTGCCGGCGGTATTGACGGTCGATAAGGGGCTGAATGAGCCGCGCTACCCAGCGCTCAAGGGCATCATGGCCGCCAAGAAGAAGCCGCTCGAGGTGAAGCCGGCCACCCTGGGCGCCCCTGGTCTCGAGGTCCTTGCCATGACGCCACCCCCCGAGCGCAAGGAGGGACGCATCGTGGGAGAGGGCGCCGCCGCCATTCCCGCCCTCCTCAAGCTGCTGCGCGAGGAGGCGAAGGTCCTGTGAGCGACGTGCTCGCGGTTCTGGAACAGCGCGACGGCGTCTTGCGCAAGGTCAGCCACGAGGTCGTGACCGGCTCCCGACGGCTGGCTGACGCGCTGGGTGGCGAGGTCCACGCGCTGGTGTGCGCCGGAGGTGCGGTCTCCGGAACGGAGGCTGCCGGCCGGCACGGGGCCGACAAGATCATCACCGCGACGAACGCCGGCTTTGCGCAGTACGCACCCGAAGGGTACGCGCGGACGATCGTGGAGCGCGCTCAGGCGGGCGGCTACGGCGCGGTCGTCTGCGCCGCCAGCGCGCAGGGCAAGGATCTGGCTCCCCGCGTGGCCGCGCGACTGGGGTGTCCACTCGCCGCCGACATCACCGACCTGGGCGTCGACGGTGGAGCGGTGATCGTGACGCGGCCGGTCTATGCCGGCAAGGCGCTGCTCAAAGTCAAAGTCGTTGCCAAACCCGCCGTCCTGTCGCTGCGGCCCAACGTGTTCACGCCGGTGGAGCGGCCCAAAGCGGGAGCCGCCGAGACGAGCGCGGTGAGCGGTGATGGAGGCCGGGTGGTGGTCAAAGGAATCAAGGCCGCGGCCGCTGGAGCGCTCGACGTCGCCGAAGCTCCGATCGTCGTTTCGGGCGGCCGCGGGCTCAAGGAGCCCGCAAACTTCAAGCTGCTCGAGGAGCTGGCCCAGGCATTCGGTGGGCGGGCCGCGGTCGGTGCGTCGCGGGCGGTCGTGGACGCCGGATGGCGGCCGCACGGCGACCAGGTGGGCCAGACCGGGAAGACGGTGAGTCCGTCGCTCTACATCGCCGTCGGCATCTCGGGGGCGATCCAGCACCTGGCGGGGATGCGCACCGCCAAGGTGATCGTCGCCATCAACAAGGACAAGGACGCGCCGATCTTCAAGATCGCGGACTACGGGGTGGTCGGTGATTTGTTCGAGATCGTGCCGCAACTGACGTCCGAGATCAGACGTCTGACGTCAGCGTGATTCCTTCCCAATACCAGCCAACACTGCCGCTCGACCAGCTCATTCTCCAGAAGGGAGCCGCGGGAGCGGGCGACTCGATGGAGCTGGACGTGTTGTTCGTCGGCGCGGGGCCCGCCGGGCTCGCGGGGGCGATCGAGCTGGCGCGACTCGCCAAGGCCGACCCCGCCGTAGGGGAGCTCAACATCGGCGTGCTGGAAAAGGCCGAGGCGCTGGGGGAGCATTCACTCTCGGGCGCCGCCGTCAATCCGATCGCGCTGCGCGAGCTGTTCCCCGATCTCTCCGAACAGGAGCTTCCGCTCCGCGGCCGCGTCGAGCGCGAAGCAGTGTATCTGTTGACCTCGGGGAGCTCGGTGCGCCTCCCCACGCCCCCCACGATGAAGAATCACGGCAATTACATCGCCTCGATCTGCGAGATCGTACGGTGGCTGGGCGGGAAGGCGGAAGCACTCGGGATCAACGTCTTCACCGGGTTCCCGGCGGCGGCGCTGCTCAAGGACGGCGACCGCGTCGCCGGGGTGCGCACCGCCGCCACCGGGTTGGGGCGCGATGGCCAGCCGCTCGCCTCGTATGCGGCGCCGAACGATCTCACCGCCCGCGTGACCGCGCTATCCGAGGGCACCCGAGGACTTCTGTCGCAGGCGTGGCTCCAATGGCAGGGCGTCCCGTCCGAGAATCCCCAGATCTTCGCCCTCGGGGTGAAGGAGATCTGGGAGACGAAGCGTCCGCTCGATCGCGTGATCCACACCATGGGCTGGCCACTCCCCAGCGACGCCTTCGGGGGAACCTTCTGCTATCCTCTGGCGCCCAACCTCGTGGCGATCGGGATCGTGGTCGGCCTCGATTACCAGAACGCCGCCCTGGACATCCATGTGTTGCTGCAGCGCCTGAAGGGCCATCCGCTGTTCCGCCCGCATCTGGAGGGCGGTGAGATGGTCGAATGGGGGGCGAAGACGATCCCCGAGGGGGGCTATTACGCGCTTCCGGCGCGTCGCTCGGGCGACGGTGTCGTGCTGTTGGGCGATGCCGCCGGGTTTGTCGACGTCCCGTCGCTCAAGGGGATCCATTACGCGATGCACTCGGGGATCTACGCTGCGCGGACGATCTTCAACGCCCTCAAGGCGGGTGACACCGGTGCCGCGGCTCTTTCGCACTACGATCGCCTCGTGAACGACTCCTACATCGTCCGCGACCTCTACCGCACGCGCAACATGCGGTTGGCGTTCAAGGATGGGTTCACGGCGGGCGGGTTCAAGGCGGGCTTGATGACGCTCTCCGGCGGGCGCTTCCCCAGAGGACGGATCGCCATGCACGCGGACGCCGACGCGGCGCGCCGCGAGGAGGCGGTCGCCTCCTTCACCCCCGACGGGAAACTGACGTTCAGCAAGGTCGACGGCGTGTTCAAGTCGGGCAACACGACCCGCGACACGATTCCCACTCACCTGGTCGTCGGGGCGGAGGTGCCCGCCGAGGTCGCGCGATTCTACAGTCACGTGTGCCCGGCGGGGGTCTACGAGGAGGTCGACGGGCGGCTGCGCGTCAACGCGCCCAACTGCATCGACTGCAAGGCCACCGATGTGTTGGGGCCCCGTTGGACCCCGCGCGAGGGAGGGAGCGGCCCGAAGTACAAGCAGATGTAGCGCGGCCCGAGACTTCGGTCAGATCACCTTCAGCGCCTGGGCCTAGAGGGTGAGCGCCACGCGGTTGTCGATCTCACCACGATCCAGTGCCGCAATTGGAAGAAACTCCGGGGCACGAGTGCTCACCCCAAAGTGTATCCTCGCAGTGTCGACTGTGCGCGGCGTCACAATCGCCACGCGACAGTCTCGTGGCAGTCACTCAGCAAATGCGGCCGTCCTCCCACACCACTCACACAGGTAACGCACGGAAACCGAGCCGCCGAGTCGGGCCGGTTCCGTCGCGGCCCTCCCGGGCATGGCAGTTGCGTACCCGCGCAGCGCGGATTACACGAACCTTACGCGTGGAGTAGAAATGCGCAGTCTGCGGGTATTGACGGTGGTGGCGATCGCCTCCCTCATCGCGTGCGACACCGAATCCAGAGACCTGGTGGCGCCCCGGCCGCCGGGCGGCCTCATGGCCTCCATCGGCGTCGATCCGGTGAGCGGGGCCACCATCGAGACGAATCAGGACGACTATCTCCCGGGCGAGCTGGTCCGCGTGACGGGGAGCCATTGGGCTCCCGGGGAGACCGTGCACCTCGACATGACCGAGGACCCCGACACCCACGGGGACGTGACGCAGGATGTTCCGGCCGACAGCGCGGGTGCCTTCAGCGTCCCGTTCTACGACGTGCAAGACCACGATCTCGGCGTCACGTTCAGGTTGACGGCCACGGGCGGGACGTCGGGGAGCAAAGCGGTTGCCGTGTTCACGGACGGCCGAGCGATTTCGAGCACCACCTTCAACGGCTCGACCTCGGTGACCGTCGCAAGCGGAGCGTCCATCACGGCTCGCGTCCAGGGCCAGCTGACCGGAAACGGCCAGAACACGCTGGGGTCGATCGGGATCAGCACATTCGTGCACGGTGCGAATTCATCGACGGCGACCGTGCTCACGTGCTTCGATGTCAATCCGGATCTGGGACCGGCATCGGGCGGCAACCAAATTCCCTTCGACCAAACCTTCTCGTTCAACGCCCCGACGGCCAGCGCGACATACGACGTGATCGCCACGAGCTACGGCGACAACAGCTGCGCCGTCAGCAACGGCGCGTTTTCCGCCACGTATGCCAACGCGATTACGGTTGCGAGCGCCAAGGCCAACCAGACGATCACCTTCGGGCCGCTCGCTGCCAAGACGTACGGCAACGCCCCCTTCTCGGTGAGCGCGACATCGAGCGCCGGGCTGACGGTGAGCTTCAGCAGCCAGACGCCGACGATCTGTGGCGTGGCCGGCTCGACTGTCACGATCCTGCAGGCCGGGAGCTGCACGGTGCGGGCATCCCAGGGCGGCGACGCCAGCTTCAATCCGGCTCCCGACGTCGATCAGTCGTTCTCGATCGCGAAAGCGGTTGTGACGGCAACGGCGGGCAGCGGCTCGGGAGCGTATAACGGCTCGTCGCAGGCCCCAGTGCTTTGCCAGGTGACGGGCGCGTTCACGGGAGACCTGAGCTGCGCGAATAGCCCGGCCTTCGTGGGACCCGCTGCCGGGACCTTTGCCATTGCCCCGCTGGTTAGCGGAACAGGACTGAGCAACTTCGACATCACGCCAATCAGCGGCTCCTACACGATCGCTCGGGCAGCGGTCACGGCGACCGCGGGAGGAGGGTCGGGGACCTACAACGGGAACGCCCAGTTCCCGTCGGCCTGCAGCGTGACGGGCGCGTACGTTGGAGACCTCACCTGCGCGAATAGCACGAGCCCGGTGGGGCCCGACGCCGGGACCTTCACCATTACGCCCATCGTAAGTGGGACCGGGCTGAGCAACTTCGACCTCACGTCGGTCGATGGATCGTACGTGATCGCCAGGGCGTCGGTGACGGCGACGGCGGGCGGCGGCTCCGGGACCTACAACGGCAACCAGCAGTCGCCGACGGGGTGCGTGGTGTCCGGTCCCTACACGGGGGACCTGACCTGTGGGAACAACCCTATCGCCGTCGGGCCCGCTGTGGGGGCGACGTCGATCAGCCCGAAAGTCAGCGGGACGGGTCTGGACAATTTCGATATCACCTCGGTCGATGGCTCGTACACGATCGCCAAAGCGCCGGTGACGGCCACGGCGGGCAGCGGCTCGGCGACGTACAACGGGCTGACCCATGCGCCATCCGCTTGCGGCGTGACCGGGAGCTACACGGGGAATCTGTTCTGCACGAACAGCCCGGCGGCCGTCGGGCCCGATGTCGGGACCGTTGTCATCAGCCCGGCCGTGAGCGGGGAAGACCTCAACAACTTCGACATCACAGCGGTCGCCGGCTCGTATGAGATCCAGAAGGCACCGGTAACCGCCACAGCGGGAAGCGGCTCGTCGACGTATGACGGGAATGCGCATGAACCGTCGACATGCGCGGTGGCCGGGACGTTCATCGGGGGTTTGAGCTGCGCCAACGACCCGGCGTCGGTGGGACCCGATGTGGGGACGTTCTCGATCAGCCCGCTGGTGAGCGGGCCGGGGCAGAGCAATTTCGACATCACGCTCGCCAGCGGCTCCTACGAGATCAAGAAGGCCCCGGTGACGGCCACCGCTGGGAGTGGCTCGTCGACCTACGACGGGGATGCGCATGAACCGTCGACATGTGCGGTGACGGGGGCGTTCATCGGCAACTTGAGCTGCGCCAACGCCCCGGCGTCGGTGGGACCCGACGTGGGGACGTTCGCCATTCACCCGGTGGTGAGCGGGCCGGGCCAGAGCAACTTCGACATCACGCTCGCCGGCGGCTCCTATGAGATCAAGAAGGCCCCGGTGACGGCCACCGCTGGAAGTGGATCCACGACCTACGACGGGGGCATGCATGCGCCCTCAGCCTGCACGCTGGCCGGGACCTTCACCGGGAGCCTGAGTTGCTCCAATAGTCCAGGCTCGGTTGGGCCCAATGCCGGAACATCGCCGATCACTCCTGTGGTGAGCGGACCGGGGCAGACCAACTTTATCCTCACGCTGGTGAATGGTTCGTACACGATCGACCGGAAGGCCGCGTCGGTGACGCCGGATGCCAAGGCGAAGTTCTTTGGCGACCCGGATCCGGCGCTGACCGGGACACTGAGTGGGTTTGTGCCGGCGGACAATGTGACAGCGAGCTACAGCCGCGTCCCGGGCGAGAATGTCGGCACCTACACGATCAGCGCCACGCTCGCTCCAGCCGGCGTGCTCGGCAACTACGACGTCACCTACAAGACCGCTGCATTCACCATCATGGCCTGGACGCTCAACGGCTTCTATCAGCCGGTCGACATGCCGAACCCGTCCATCGTCTGGAACACCGTGAAGAGCGGCTCGACGGTGCCGTTGAAGTTCGAGGTATTCGTTGGGGGGGTGGAACGGACCGACATGGGCGCGGTCAAGTCGTTCGCGTCCTACACCGTGGCTTGTAACACGAGCTCCCCCACCGATGACATCGAGTTTACCACGACCGGGGGAACCGTCCTGCGCTACGATGCGACCGCGGGGCAGTTCATCCAGAACTGGCAAACTCCGAGGCTGGCGGGCCAGTGCTTCAAGGTGATCATGACCACGCAGGATGGCAGCTGGTTGACCGCTTACTTCAAGCTCAAGTAGTCCACCAACACGGTGATCGAAGCCCCGGTCGGGAGCTCATTCCCGGTCGGGGCTTCTGTTGTGCGGCATTGGGGATTACTGGTCGAGCGCCGTCACGTCTAGGACGAATTGCGCGGGTTCGGGCGGATCCTTGGCGCCAAACGCATACAGCTTCCCGTTGATGCGTGAGAATGTCGCGGTGTGGATCCCGTTGCCGACGAGGTACTTCCCCAGGAACGTCGGATGGGCCGGATCGGTGAGCCGGTAGAACCAGAACCCCGAGTTGGGCCCGCCCTCGGTGCTGAACATCAGCAGCTTGTTGTCGTCGGTCACTGCGACGTCGCTCACTGTGTGGATGTCTGGCGTGATGATCGAATCCACGAGCGTGGGCGCACCGCCGACACCGAGCTGCCAGATCTTCAACGCGTTGCCATACACGCCGCCGCGCGGGAATCCTCCCCAGGTCCCGGTGTACGCATAGCCGTTTGCCACCCAGAGATCCGATCCGAAGCGCTCCGTCTGATTGTTCCCGCCGGCAGCGACGCTCAGGAAAGCGGACGAGTCGCGCAGCTGCCAAAACCCCGACAGCATGTCGATGGCGTAGAGCGACCCCTGGTAGAGCTGCACGCCCCAGGTATAGGTATTGTTGGCGCCGAAGGTGAGGGTGTCGATCATGCGCGAGGAGATGTCGCCCGAGAGGGTGCCCGAAACGTCGATCGCCACGACGCCGCCGTTGTAGTAGGCGGCATAGAGAACCTGATTCGGCTCGTCCATCCAGAAGTTGTGCGTCCCCGAGCCGTTACGGTGAAACGTCGCGACCTCCGTCGGCTGCGTCAGATCGGAGACGTCGAGGACGTGAATGTCTCCCACCGAGCTCGAGCCGATCGACCCGGGACCCTCCTGTCCGACGAACAGATAGCGCTTCTCGTTCGTGTTCGGATTGTGGAACCACCAGGTGTTGTGTGCTTCCCCACCCACGGTCGTCGTCGACCCCACGAGTTTCGGGTTCGCGGGAGAGCCACCCACGATGCCGTTTCCCACATCGTAGATCAGTATCCCGGTGTTCCAGGCGCAGATGATGTCCAACCCGTCGCGCGTGTACTGATCGTGGATGCCGTAGTTCGGCGTGACGGGAATTGTGTCGACGAGGACGATGTCCGAGGGAGGCGGGGGTGGCGTGCCCGTTCCGCCGTCTCCCCCGCAGGCTGCCAGGACGCACACGCTCGCCAGGCCCAGGACCAGACCGACCAGACTCCACTGTTTCATGGCATGCTCATTTCTTGCATCGACTGAACGTAGTAGCGCCCCATTCGGGACATGCGCATCCCCGACGCAAGACGCGCACCTACCGTGATCGTGAATCCTCGGGTCCGGCCGTACCAGATCTGTGGATCGAATACACCCCCGCCGACGCGCGCGATCCCCAGATACGACCCTTCGACGAAGGGAGCGATTCGCACCCGCCGGCCGGTCCACACCTCCACCGCGTCACCCGCGGTCAGGACCGTCCAGCACGTGATGCCGAGAATCGAATTCTCGAAGAGCGGGCGGCGGGTCCGGAACGGACTCGCGAACAACCGTTCTTCTTCGGGGCGGTCGCTGCGCTCGAAACGGACGTACGGCCGTTGGCGAGGTAACTGAAGCGCCCCTTCAGCCAGCACCGAGCGGAACACGAATGCCCCGCCCGCGGTCCGAGTGTGCGCCCACTCCACGAGACCGTACCAGGGTCCCCGCTCCCATCGCGCCGAGGCGCTCGTTTTCGCGTCGTCGGGCCCCGCTCCGGGCCGATTTTCCGGGGAATGCACGAAGGCGTACGATGCTTGGGCCTCGAGTCCCGGCAGCGGGGTGACGGTGAGCCGCGTCGCCCACGAGTCGCCGAAGCGGCTTATGGCGGGCCACGACCCCGGAGACACCGGCTCATCGCCGTTGAAAAGCGCCCCTTCCAGCGTAACGGGACCGGCCCGCACCCCCGCGAGACCCACGGCTCGCTCGAGGATTTGGCTCAGATGATGGTTGACCGGATAGCGGACGACGGGGCGCGACATCGGGTCGTCGGTCCCGAACGGCACGAACCCTTTGCCGGCCGCGGCGAACAGGCGCACCGGGCCCAGCAGCCGGCCGGACAGATCCGGTACGACGAGCATCAGCTGATGCACGAGGGTGTGGGGATGGCGCCGGTCCTCGAATCCCTCGCCCCAGTCGCCGGGCGCCAGCTCGCCGTGGGTGATCGTGTATTTCTCGAAATCGACGGTCGCGACCAGTCGCACCCGGTCACCGGCGCCTGAGACCTCGAGCATCCCCACCGGCTGGACGACGCGCAGCTCGCCGAGCGAGCGGTTTCCCGGAACGACGTTCGTTTCCGTGAGTGCGGGGATCGCCTGGGCGCTCCAGTCGCGCACGCGTTGGGCCGCCGCCGCTCCACCGTACAGCAGCAGGGCGGTGAGGGTCACCAGCGCGCGGGATGTCACGGCGTGAAGAAGCTGACGCGGATGCCGTCGATGATGAACTGGGCCGCGATGGCGCAGAGAACGAGTCCCATCAACCGGGTGAGGATGCGCATACCCGTGGTGCCGAGGCGGCGTTCCACGAACGAGGCGCCGGCGAGTGTCAGGTAGGACACGTAGGCGGACAGGGCGATCGACGCGTACAACGCGACCGTCGTGATCCAGCTCTTCGACGCCACCGCCAGGACCATCACCGTCGAGATGGCTCCCGGCCCGGCGAGCATCGGGATGCCGAGCGGCAGGATCCCGATGTCTACCTTTTCGGTGCCCTCGGCTGTTTCGGCGGGCGTCTCGCGCTGGAGGCTGCGGCGTGCCTGCACCATGTCGAGCGCGTTCATGCCCATGAGCACGCCGCCAGCGATCTTGAAGGCGCCGATCGTGATGCCGAAGATCCGGAAGATGGCGCTGCCGGCGAGCGCGAACAGCGTGAGCGTGATCGCGGTGGTCCAGGCCCCGCGCTTGGCGAGCACGCGCCGCATCGCGGGGGTGTCGCGCGCCGTCATCGCGAGGAAGCTCGGGATCGTGGCGAACGGATCCACGATGAACAGCACCGAGGTGAAGACGAGCAGCAGCTGCTCGACGAGCTGCTGCAGCTCTGCGGGATGCGGCATCAGAAGCCCGGCTCTCGAGCGTGCATGGGATCGTCGAGCACGAGTGCGAAGAGGGTTGTGCCGACGGGCACGTGCGGTTGGTCCTCGGGAACGATCAGCAACGCATCCGCCCGGGCCATGGACGAGAGGATCCCGGACCCCTGCGGACCGGTCAGGCGGGCGCGCGGCATCGCCCCGGGTTCATCCGTCAGTACGACGCGCAGGAAATGCTGCAAGCGCGGTCCGAGCGTGATGTCCTCCGCGGTCACCACGGGAACGGTGCGACGGAACGGGAGCGGATGGCCCAGCATCCGGCGGATCAGCGGCCGGACGAACAGCTCGAAGGTGACCATCGTGCTCACGGGATTCCCCGGCAGGCCGACCCAGGGCCGTCCCTGGCGGAGGCCGAACCCCAACGGAGCGCCCGGCCGCAGCCGCACGCGCGAGATCAGGATCTCGTAGCCGAGCTCTCCGAGCACGCCGCGCACCAGATCGTGCTCGCCGACACTGACGCCCGCGGTCGTGACCAGCACGTCGGCGTCCGCGGCCGGGCGGAGATGCTCGCGCAGGGAGTCGCGCGTATCGGCGGCGAGTCCGAGATATCGGGGGACCGCGCCGCTCGCGCGGATCAGCCCATCCAGGGCATAGGCGTTGGAGTTGGCGACCCTGCGCCCGGCGAGGATGTCGTCCCGGCGCTCGAGTGTGGCGAGCTCGTCGCCCGAGGCGAGGTACGCGACCACGGGGGGGCGGTGCACGGCCACCGGCTCGTGGGCCACGCTGGCGAGCAGGGCGAGCTGCGCCGGGCCCAGCGCCATCCCCGCGCGCAGCACCGTCTCGCCTTGGCGCACGTCCTCGCCGGCGCGCCGCGTGTTCTTGCCGGCGTCGCGGGCGTCGTGAATCGTGACGCGGTCACCGTCCCGGGTCGTGTCCTCCTGCCGGATGACGCAGTCGGCGCCCGTGGGGAGCGGAGCGCCGGTGAACAGTCGCGTCGCGTCTCCCGGTCCCAGCGTGCGCGTCGGGAACTGTCCGGCGACGACCGTTTCCACGACGCGGAGCACGGCGTCCGGCCGGACGTCCGCCGTGCGGCAGGCGTAGCCGTCCATCGCCGAGTTGGCCCAGGGCGGCAGATCGAGCGGGGAGACGACGTCGGTCGCCAGCACCAGGCCGAGCGCGGTCGCGAGCGATCGCTGCTCGGGTGGCAACGGCCGCGCGTGCGACACGATGAGGCGCGCGGCGTCGGCCGGCGTCAGGGGGGAAGAATTCGGGCGCGATCCCACGCGAGGGTGGCGAGCGACACGAGCCAGCTCGTGTCGCTGAACCGGAACACGGGGAACGGAGCGCGGAAATTCGAATTGTCGGTAATCATCGCGACCCACTGGTCCGCGTTGTCCCGGGCCGGATCGTAAATCGGTTTGTCGCCGCAGGCGGTCCGGAACACTTCGATCTTGGGGAGTGGATAGGCCGAGAATCCCTCGGCCAGCACGATGTCGGCGCCGTCGAGGTAACGCCGCGTCAGGGCGATCGGGTCCCCGTCGTGATCGGTACGCTCGAACAACACCCGCTCCCCCGGCGCTTCGAGCAGCACGCGCTCGGCCTTTCCTTCGTTCCAGTGCCGCCACGTGTCCTTGCCCTGCTGGTCCACGTCGGCGGCATGGGTGCCGTGCTTCAGCGTCATCACCCGGAGCTTGCGGCGCATCTCGGTCGCGAGCGCGACGACGAGCGTCGTCTTGCCGGCGTCCTTTTTGCCGATGATCGAGATTATCCGCGTTGCCGCCACAGCCGCTCCGCCCGCTCGAGGTCCGCAGGGTCATTCACGTTGAAAAACAGGACCGCCGGGTCGCCGATCGCCCGTACCCGGTCGAGCGATAGTGTACCCAACCGGACGGAGTCGTGGAAGGAGATCATCCGCAGGTCCCACCGGGCGAGCGCCCGCTCGATCGGGGCGAGGCAGCCTGGTCCATACACGGCGCACAACGGCTCGAGCGCTCCACTGCCGTGCCCGGGGACGCCGCTCTCGGGCAGAAAGGCGTCGTGTTCGCCTGCCGCTGCGATCAGGGTTTCAAGGAGCGTGCGCTCGAGAAACGGCATGTCCCAGGCAACGACAAGGACCGGGCCCACGCCGGAGGCGATGGCGGTGTAGACGCCCCCCAGACTTCCCAGGCCGGGGCGCAGGTCCGGAACGCAGCGGAGGTCGGGTCGCCAGGTCGGCGCATCGCTCGCGTTGGCGACGAGCAGCGGCGGGCTGCCCAGGGCGGCGCACATCGTGTCGACGACCCGGTCGAGCACCCGCCTGCCGCCGATCTCCTGTAGACCTTTCGGGCGCCCGTCGAACCGGCTTGCGGCGCCCCCCGCCAGGACGGCACCGCGCATTTCAATAGCGTCGCCCGCGCTTCTGCTCCAGCACGACGTCAAGCCCGACTCGCAACGAAACCCGGTGAAACAGTTTCGTCGACGTCGGTGCCTGGGCGAGATCGTTGGCGGGACCGGTCAATCGCTGCAACGGGATCAGAGCGTCCTGAACCTCGATGCGGAACTGGTACCCGGGCCCGAGCTTCTCCGTGAACCCCGCGGCCAGCTGTGCCGAAACCCCGATGCTCTTGGGGTGCGGGTCGACCACCACCGCGCGGGATTCGAGGTTGCCGTTCTGGACGAAGTCTCCCGACAGCTCCGTGGTGCTCGTGGAATAGCTTGTCACGCCTACGCCGGCCCGCACGTAGGGGCTGAAGGAGCCGCGTGGCGCCGTCCGGAAAACGACGCCCCCCAGCGCCGAAATAACGCTGGTGGACAACGAGGCGCCGCTGATGTTGAGACACAGCTGTCCGTTGCGGGAGCCGTACACCGGATCCGCCCCTGGGTCGGGAACGCTGTCGACTCTGGTGCAGGTATCGTCGAGCGGCAGCCCGATATAGAGGATCTCGAGCGACAGTCCTACGTGCGAGCCCCGAAACAGGGTGCCCATCACACCCGCCACGATGCCGGGCGTGACGTCGCGCGTGATCCGCAGCGTGTCGTAAGTGGTGCTGCAGGACTGCCCGAGCAGGACGCAGAGCGGCTGCCGCTCGACGTGCCACAGGTTGTCGCTGTTGGACACGCCGCCGATGATGCTGAGAATCAACGTCGGCTGAGCGGGGGTTTGCGCGGCGGCGGAGGCCGTCAGCGTCAGCAGCGCGAGAACAGACCAGACTGGTCTCATTCGGCCTCAGGAGCGTGGGAGATGAGCCGGCCGTGTTCCACGGCCAGGCAGCGATCCATCACGAACGGAATCCCGGCCGCCTGGGCGAGCGCGGCGGCCGCGTCGTCCCACACGCCTTCCTGCAGCCAGATGAGGCGCGGGGTGAGGGCAATCGCCTCACGCACCAGGTCCGCCGCGTGCTCGCGGCGCCGGAACACGTCGACGATGTCGATCGTGTGGTCGTGGGCGGCGCGGGTGAGGGTCGGGAACGCCCGCTCGCCCAGGACTTCCGTCGCGAACGGGTTGACGGGAATGATACGGTAGCCCGCGCGCTGCAGGTAGCGCGCGACGGAGTGACTGGGGCGCCCCGGATTCGGCGACAGTCCGACAACGGCTACCGTGCGCGCAACACGCAGCAGCGTCGCGAGGCCCGCGTCAGGGCTCGCCGAAATACTCCGAATAGAGATGCGGCCCCTCCTGGATGCGGATGCGGTGCAGCGTCACACCGGGGGGCAGAGCCCCCGCCAGACGTTCCCAGAGATACACCGAGAGCGCTTCGCCGGTCGGCAGGCGGGCCCCCGCGGCGAATTCGGGGACGTCGGTGTTGATGTGCCGGCCATCGAGCCGCTGCCGGATTTCGCGCGCCAGCACCGCATCGAGCTGCTCCAGATTCACGATGCCGCCGCGGACCGCGTCCAGCGACCCCTTGACCGTCACCCGGCACTG
This sequence comes from Gemmatimonadales bacterium, assembly GCA_035491895.1. Taxonomy (GTDB): domain Bacteria; phylum Gemmatimonadota; class Gemmatimonadetes; order Gemmatimonadales; family GWC2-71-9; genus DASTHG01. Next base: position 17,563 of record DATJJY010000118.1, on the reverse strand, counting down.
ATACTCGTGCGCGTGATCCTCGGCTGCCCGAGCGAACGTGGCCCGGTTCTGCTCCGCTGTCCAGTCGGCGCGCGCGATGCGATGCGTCGCCGTGAAACCGACGATCCGCGTCAGGTAGGCGACGGGCACGGGGGAATGCGGGCTCGGGTGATCGCGGCTAGAACGCCCAGGCGAGCCCGAACGTCCCCCAGGGATGGATGGTCGTCTCGCTGAGCGGTGTCGTGATCGTCGGCAGCACGTGCAGCCGGTAGATCGTCGGAAAACTCAAATGATAGACGAGCAGCCGGCCGCCGAGCTCCGCCGAGAGGCGCCGCGCGGGATACCAGCGTACGCCGACTTCCGGCGCGTACGTGAACTTGTTGCCGAAGTTGTATCCACTCGTGTCGGCTGCGATCTTCGAGCCGATCGCGAGCCCCAGCGTCCCACCGACATACGGCTGCAACCCGTGCCACGTCTTCCCGCCGGTGAGGGACAGGAGCAGCCCGAAATCCGCCAGCACGAGATCGTTGTTGATCGGCCCGATGGTGCGCGGAGCGGTTTCATAGGCCGTCTTGTAGAACGCGGTGGTGTTGGCGTACGACACACCGGCCGCGACCGTCAAGGCGCCGCTCGCCTGCAGCTCGAAGCGCAGCCCGGCGGTCGGTCCGTTGCTGGCCCCCACCGGCGTGTTGTCGCTGCCCCGCGATCCCGCGAAGTACCCCCCCGTCACTCGGAGGGTGACACCGCGATGGAGGTCCATGTACGGAGAGTGGGCCGGATCGTGGCCCGCTTGGGCGGTCAGGCGGACGGCTGGTAGGGCGGTCAAAGCGAGTGCTGCGATGCCGGCCATCATACCTCTACTCATCAGTCGATCTCCCGTAGGTCCTTGCCCGTCATCACCGCCGGCGGTTCCACACCGAGCAGGTGCAGCACCGTCGGCCCCACGTCCCGCAGGCTGCCCGCGGGTCGCAGGCGTTTCAAGCCGTCGAGTCCCACGACGAGGAACGGCACCGGATTGGTCGTGTGCGCGGTGTGCGGTCCCCCACTCGAGGGATCGATCATCAGCTCGCAATTGCCGTGGTCGGCGGTGATCAGCAGGGTGGTGCCGGCCCGCTCGGCGCTCGCCAGCACGCGGGCGAGACAGGCGTCGACCGCTTCCACCGCTTTCACCGCGGCGGGTAATACACCGGAATGCCCGACCATGTCACCGTTGGCGTAGTTACAGAGGATGAAATCGTGCTGCTTCGCTTCGATCGCCCGGCACAATACGTCGGTCACGCCCGGGGCGCTCATCTCGGGCATCTGGTCGTAGGTGGCCACGCTCTTCTGGGAGGGCACGAGCTCCCGTTCTTCGCCGGGGTAGGGACGCTCGAGGCCGCCATTGAAGAAGTACGTGACGTGCGCGTACTTCTCCGTCTCCGCCGTCCGGAACATCGTGCGGCCCTGGTCGGACAGCACTTCGGCGACGATCTGCTGCAAGACCAGGGGCTCGAACGCGGCGGGGAAAGGGAAGGTGGCGTCGTAGCGGGTCATGGTGACGAGCTGCACCGCCGGCCGGTCGGGATCGGCGAACCCCTCGAACCCGGGGAGCGCCAGCGCGGCGGACATCTGGCGACCCCGGTCGGCCCGGAAGTTCACCACGAACACCCCGTCACCCGAGCGGATGCGCGGGGACCCATTGATCACCCGGGGCTTCACGAACTCGTCGGTCTCGCCCGCCTCGTACGCGCCGCGGATCGCGGTCTCGGCATCCGGCGCGGTGATGCCTTTGCCGTGAACCATCGCGTCGTAGGCGAGCCGCGTGCGGTCCCAACGCTTGTCGCGATCCATTGCGTAGTAGCGCCCGATCACCGACGCGATCGTGACGCGTCCCGGGGAAGGGGCGGTCTCGGCGCGGGCGATGTTGTCCTGCAGGTCGCGCAGGAAACCGAGCGCGGATTGCGGCGGCGTGTCGCGGCCGTCGGTCCAGGCGTGGATCGCCACCGGGAGGTCGGCGCGGCGGCCCAGCTCGATCGCGGCGAGCAGATGCTGGTCGAGGGCGTGAACGCCGCCGGTTCCGATGAGCGACACGAGGTGCAGCGTCCCGTGAGAGCGTTGCACCGCCGCGACGAGCTCCTTCAGCGGAGCGAGATCGAAGAACTCTCCCGACGCGATCGCCTGGGAGATGCGCACCATGTCCTGCGGCACGACGCGTCCCGCGCCGAGATTCAGGTGGCCGACTTCGCTGTTGCCCATTTGCCCTTCGGGGAGTCCGACGGCGAGACCGGATGCGTCGAGCAGGGTGCGCGGGGCGCGGGCCCAGAGTTGCTCCCAGGTGGGGGCCTGGGCGAGCTCGACCGCGTTGCCTTCACGGCCGGGTCGGAACCCCCAGCCGTCCAGTACGATCAGCGCGACCGGGGTGCGCGACCCGTGCCTCTTGGTCATATTGAATGAAGATGCAATCTATCCGGGCGCTTCGCGTCCTACCAGTTGTCGCCTGCTTCGTGGTGCCGCTTTCCGCCCAGGCCGGTGCACGGGTCACCTCGCAGGGAGAATGGTTCTATCAGGCCGCCGCCGGCCGCCGGTTGGCGCAGCTCGAGGTGGGCGCGGCGGTCCAGACCGGCGCCGTGCAGGGCAACTGGACCGCCGTCACACTGGACGGTTGGATCATCAAGACGTCGCTCGGGCCGACCGCGATCGCGGGATTCGATGTCGCCGTCAGCAAGGCGCCCTCGGAAAACCTCCGCGCCACCCCGGCCGGCGCCGTCATCGCGCATCTCTCCAGGGGGTTCGCGCTCGACAAGGTCGGCGAGCAGGACCGCTGGGTGCACGTGCGTCGCCCGGGTTGGGTCAAGACGACGGCGCTGAGCGCGATCATGAACACGGTCCGGCCGCCAGCCGCCCCGGCGGCGGTGCTGCCGACGCGCGTGCCCGACACGACGCCGGCGCCCGTCGATCCGGCCCGAGTGCTCTCGGCGCGGCCGACGACGCTGTATCGCGCTCCGGATGGCGCGAGTGACGCCGCGCTCACGGCGGGGGCGCCGCTCAAGGTGCTGGGCCGGACCACCGACTGGACGCGCGTCGAGCTCGAGGGGTGGGTGAAGACGGCGGATCTCCAGGCGGCGCCGCCCGGCGTGCTCGTCGGAGTGAGCGCCGCGGAGCTGCGCGCCGAGCCGGAGCGCTACGTGGGGCAGGCGCTGCGCTGGACGTTGCAGGTGATCGCCGTGCGCACCGCCGATGACCTGCGGCCCGACATCCCCACCGGGTCGCTCTATCTCCTGGCCCGCGGTCCGGTGCCGGAGCACGGCTTCGTGTACGTGGTGGTGCCGGACGCGCAGCGCACCGCCGTCGGGGGGCTCGCCCCGCTCGCGACCATTCAGTCGACCGTCCGCGTGCGCACCGGCCGCAGCAAGTTCGTCGGGAATCCCGTCGTCGATCTCGTGTCCCTCGAGGTGCTGCCATGAATGACGTGCTGCGGGAGCGGCTGCTGCGCAAGCTCGACGTGTTGCCGGACGACAAGGCTTACCAGGTCCTCGACTTCGTCGAGTTCCTCGAGTCGAAGTACGCCGAGCGCCCCGCCGGTGCGCCGGCGTTCCAGAAGGTCGCCGAGACGCTCGAGGATACGATGCGGGCCGGCCGGGTTCCCATCACGATCATCAAGGGGACGATGGACGCGGTGGGGAAGGCCGGGAAGTTCTTCGGCGGGCTCGCCGCGGCGGGAATGGCCGCGGTCGACGAGGTGCGGAAAAAGGGCGCGGAGGACGCACCGGCTGGGGGTGCCGAGCCTCCCCCTGCGGCGGAAGGCTCGTCGCGATGATGCATGCGCGCGCTGTCCTAGTCATCGTCGCCGTGGTCGCGGCCTGTGGGCCCGGTCGAAAGGACGAAGCGCGTGCCCCGGCTGCCCCGGCTGCCCCTGCCTCTTCGACGGCGACCGCCACTCCGACCGCTCCGCCCGCTCGCAACGGGTGCAGCTATCTCACCGAGGCGCAGGCCAGCGCGGCGCTCGGCCAACCGTCGCGCTACCGGCCGCGGCAGCCCACGACGGCCGCCTGCACCATCGAGCCGGCCTCGGGCGATGTGTTTCACGGCACGACGGTCGACTATCGCGTGACGCAGGGGACGGCGCAGTTCGATTTCATCGCCGCCCAGAAGGACGCCATGAAGATCACCGGGCTGGGGGATCGCGCGGTGTGGCTGGCGGCGGGAAAAACCCGGGGCAATCTGGCGGTGATTCGCGGATCCACTGTCGTGTCGCTGACGATTACCGATTTGAGCGGCCACCGGCAGCTGGAGCAGAAAGCGCGCGACTTCGCGCGGCTGGTCCTCGAGCATCTATAGGTCTGTAAGCGCCGCCTCTTGTACGGCGGCTCGAAGCCGCCGCTCGGCGCCTGCGGCGACGCGTCTTCAAAGACGCTAGGCAACCGCCATTTATGACGCGTCGCGCCAGCGAGCGCGGACTTCAGGCCGCGAACAATGCGCGTCGACTTTTTTTGAGGAACCTCCCGGCCGCGGGTTGAGGATTCGGAATCGCGGGACTAACTTCCGCTATGGGAACCATCCGGCAGACACAAGCCCTCACATTCGACGACGTCCTGCTCGTCCCGCGGCATTCCGCGGTGCATCCCCGTAGCGTCGATATCAAGAGCCGCTTCACCCGCGACATCCCGCTCAACATTCCGCTCGTCGCCGCCGCCATGGACACCGTCACCGAAGCCGAGATGGCGATGGCGATCGCGCGCGCCGGCGGCATCGGGGTCGTGCACAAGAACATGCCGATCGACCGCCAGGCGGCCGAAGTGGATCGCGTGAAACGCAGCGAGTCCGGCATGATTCTGAACCCGATCACCCTGGGACCTGACCGGCCGCTGCGCGAGGCGGCGCAGCTCATGGCGCGGTTCCGGATCTCGGGCGTCCCGATCGTCGACGCCGCCGGCAAGCTGGTGGGCATCATCACGAACCGCGACCTCCAGTTCGAGCGCGCGCTCGACCGCCCGATTCGCGACGCGATGACCAAGGACCATCTCGTCACGGCGCCGATGGGTACCACGCTCGACGAGGCGGAAAAGATCCTCGGGGCGCACCGCATCGAGAAGCTGCCGGTGGTGGACGGGCAGGGAGTGCTGCGGGGGCTCATCACGATCAAGGACATCTTCAAGCGTCGCCAGCATCCCAGCGCCAACAAGGATCAACACGGACGGTTGCGCGTCGCGGCCGCGGTCGGCGCGACGCCGGAAGCGATCGCCCGCGCCAAGGCGCTGCTCGACGCGGGGTGCGATGTGATCGTGGTCGACTCGGCGCACGGGCATTCGCAGGGTGTGCTCGACACCGTCGAATGCCTGCGCAACCAGTTTCCCGAGGCGCAGCTCGTGGGCGGCAACGTCGCGAGCGAGGCGGGGGCGCGCGCCCTCGTGGAGCGCGGCGTCGATGCGGTGAAGGTGGGCGTCGGTCCCGGCTCGATCTGCACCACGCGCGTCGTCACCGGCGTCGGCGTCCCGCAGATCACGGCGATCGTCGATGCGGTGCGCGGCGCCGGGGACATCCCGGTGATCGCCGACGGCGGCATCAAGTATTCCGGCGACGTAGTCAAGGCGCTCGCCGCCGGCGCCGAGAGCGTGATGATGGGCTCGATGCTGGCCGGCACCGAAGAGAGCCCCGGCGAATCGTTCCTGCTGGAGGGCCGCCGCTTCAAGGTGATTCGCGGCATGGGCAGCCTCTCGGCGATGGAAGAGGGCTCGGCGGACCGCTATTTCCAGGAGGGCGAGGTCAGTCCCTCGAAGCTCGTCCCCGAAGGCATCGAAGGCCGCGTCCCCTATCGCGGACCGGTGGGCGACGTCCTGTTCCAGATGGTGGGTGGGTTGCGCAGCGGCATGGGGTATTGCGGTGTGTCGACCGTCGCCGAGCTGCGCGCCGATACCGAGTTCATTCGCATCACGACGGCCGGGCTGCGCGAGTCGCATCCGCACGATGTCGTGATCACGCGCGAAGCCCCGAACTACAGTTTCTGACATCGTTCCCGCTTGACACACCGGAAGCCGGGGTCTACTGTAGCGCCCGTTTCCGGTCCGATCCACTTCACCGGTGAGGCATGCGCATGGATCTCTTCCGGCGGAAAAGTGTCACCGCACTCCAGCAGGAAGCCGCGACCGACCACAGCCTGAAGCGCGCCCTCGGGGCGCTCAACCTGACGGCGCTCGGCATCGGAGCCATCATCGGCACCGGCATTTTCGTGCTCACGGGGACGGTGGCCGCGTTGAACTCCGGCCCGGCCGTGGTGTTGTCGTTCGCGTTCGCGGGCGTCGCGTCGATTTTCGCAGCCTTGTGTTACTCCGAGTTCGCCTCGCTCGTCCCAATGGCGGGCAGCGCGTATACGTACGGCTATGCCACCCTCGGCGAGCTGATCGCCTGGATCATCGGGTGGGACCTGATCCTCGAGTACGCGTTGGGCGCGGTCACGGTCGCCATCGGATGGTCGGGGTACGTCGTGTCGTTCCTGGCCGACCTGGGCATCAACTTTCCTGGGGCGCTCGCGGCTGCCCGCGGTACCAATCTCATCGAGATTCCGGCGGCGCTCGCCGCCACGCTGCACTCCAAGCCCGGCTGGCAAGCGATCAACGATCAGCTCGTGGCGAACATTCAAGGCGCGGGCACGGATCCGGCGACGCTGGCTCATGTCACGGCGATCTTCAACCTGCCGGCGGTCATCATCATCGCTCTCGTCACGACCCTGCTCGTCATCGGCATCAGGGAATCGGCGAACGTCAACAATGTGATCGTGATGATCAAGGTCGCGGTGGTGCTGCTCTTCATTGTCGGCGCCGCCCACGCGGTCAATTCGGCCAACTGGCACCCCTTCATTCCGCCGCAGACGGTGAAGGACGGGGTTCCGGTGGCCGGCGAGTTCGGTTGGAGCGGTGTCTTCACCGGCGCGGCGATTGTGTTCTTCGCGTACATCGGGTTCGACGCGGTGAGTACCGCGGCGCAGGAAGCCAAGAACCCGCAGAAGGACATGCCGATCGGGATCATCGGCTCGCTGCTCATCTGCACCGTGCTCTACATCCTGGTGTCGGGGATTGCGACCGGCATCATGAGCTACAAGGAGCTCAACGTTCCTGACCCGATCGCCGTCGTGGCGGATCGGGCCGGACTCGGGTGGATGTCCACCCTGATCAAGCTGGGTGCCATCGCCGGGTTGTCGTCCGTGATCCTCGTGATGTTGCTGGGCCAATCGCGGGTCTTCTGGACGATGTCGAAGGACGGTCTCCTGCCGCAGTTCGTCAATAAGATCCACCCGAAGTTCCAGACTCCCTACATCACCTCGATCGTCACCGGCGTGGGTGTCGCGTTTTTCGCGGCGATCCTCCCGATTCGCGACGCGGCGAGCCTGGTGTCGATCGGGACGCTGCTGGCGTTCGTGATCGTCTCGGTCGGCATCCTGGTGCTGCGGGTGCGTGAGCCGAACCTCCCCCGGGTGTTCCGGACGCCGCTCGTCTGGTTCGTTGCTCCGGCGGGCGCGCTGTCGGCGGCCTACCTCATGAAGTCGCTTCCCCCGGTGACCTGGGTGCGGTTGATCATCTGGTTCCTGATCGGGATGGTCTTGTACGCCTTCTACGGATATCGCAACTCCAAGCTCGCCAAGTAGTCCCGCGCGTTAGGCGGCGGAACCGGCGGCCAGCCTGATATCGGGGCTGGCCGCTCGCGTTTTCAGGGACGCCGCACACATATTGCCCCGATGCCCACCCGCATTCGCGGCCGCTTCGGATACTTCGCGCTCTGGACCCTGCTTGGGCTCGTCTTCTCGACACAACTCTACCTGGCGGATCAGCGGTTTTCGGCGCATCCCTCGACGTGGTGGCAGGCGCTCCGCTCCGAGCTCCCCGACTGGTACCTCTGGGGACTGCTCGCCCTCATCGTACGAGCCCTGGCGCGCCGCTTCCGCATCGACCGGAGCAACTGGGAGCGCGCCGTGCCCATCCACTTCGGCGCGAGCCTCACGCTCGGCTTCCTGCATCTCGTGCTCGCGACGGCGATTCAGGTCGTGCTGCGTGGCAGCGAGCCGTACCCCTTCCTGCCGAAGCTGGTGGACAACTTCGCGGCGTCGTACCACTGGAACCTGTTGATCTACTGGGCGATCGTCGCACTGGTGCACGCGCGAGACTATGCCCGCGACGCGCAGGAGCATCGCATGCGCGCCGCCGAGGCCCGTCTCCAGGCGCTGACGCTGCAGCTCAGACCGCACTTCCTGTTCAACACCCTGAACGCGATCGTCGAGCTGATCCACGAGGACCCGGACGCCGCCGAACGGATGGTGGGCCGCCTCGCGGACCTGTTGCGCCGCACCCTGGAGACCGACGGCAGCGCCGAAGTGCCGCTCGCGACCGAGCTGGAGCTGGTGAACCGCTATCTCGAGATCGAAGCAGTACGGTTTCAGGACCGGCTGCGGGTGCACTGGGAGATCGCGAGCGAAACACGCGCGGCCGGCGTTCCGGCGATGATTCTCCTGCCGCTCGTGGAGAACGCGGTGCGCCACGGCATCGCCGCGCGCCCCGGTCCGGGGCAGGTGGGGATCCGCGCGCGCCGCGAGGACGGCACGCTGCGCGTCGAGGTCTGGGACGACGGGCCGGGACTGCTGGCGGACGCGGCGAGCGGAACGCGCCGGGGCATCGGGCTCGCCAATACCGAAGCGCGGCTGCTGCAGCTGTACGGCCCCGCCCAACGCCTCGAGCTGGTGGACAGCGCGCCCGGCGGTCTCGTGGTCCGGTTGTCCCTGCCGTTCCACCACCCCAAGGTCGCCTGATGATCCGCGTCCTCGTCGTAGAGGACGAGCCGCTCGCGGTACGGCGGCTGCGGCGCCTGCTGAAGAGCGAGCGTGACGTACGAGTGATCGGCGCCTGTGGCGATGTCCCGGCGGCGCGGCGCGGGATCGAAGCGCTCGCCCCAGACCTCGTGCTGCTCGACGTCCAGCTTCCTGGAGCGGACGGCCTCGCGCTGCTCGACGAGATGCCGTCCGGCCGGCGCCCGGCGGTGATCTTCGTGACCGCCTACGAGCGCTATGCCGTACGCGCCTTCGATCACCAGGCCGTCGACTACCTGCTCAAGCCCATCGATCCCGAGCGGTTTCGCACCGCCATCGCCCGGGCCCGCCGCCATCTGGAGCGGCGAGACGCAGCCGAGTCGCCCGCGGCGCCATTGTCCCGTCTCCTAGTGCGCGAGCGGGGGCGCGCGTTCTTCGTGCGAGTGGAGGAGGTGGATTGGCTCGAGGCGCAGGGAAACTACGTGCGCGTTCACGTGGGTCGCGCCAGCCACCGGTTGCGCACCTCCATCGGCGCGCTCGAACCGCAGCTCGATGCCCGGCAGTTTCGCCGCATCAACCGCTCGCAGATCGTTGCCCTCGACCGCGTGCGCGAGCTGCAGCCGTGGTTTCACGGGGATGGTCTGGTGATTCTGACGAGCGGGGCGCGGTTGCGGCTCAGCCGCAGATACCGGGATCGGGTGTACGGGGACTGACTAGCTGTCAGCTGTCAGCCATCAGCTTCACCTGACCCCGGGCGCAAGCCCGGGGTGAAGCCGGGGTGTCCAGGAGCCACGGTGTCGTCCCTGCCATTGGCAGAATAGTCCCGCTCACACCAGAAATAGTTTCCCGCCGCTCCGAGCGCCCGAGATTGCGTGAACCTCACGCCGGGACACGCGATGTCACTCTGGGCCACCAAGTCCATTGCCGCGCTGCGCGCCGAAGCCGAGGCCGCCGGGGGCACGACCCTCAAACGGGCGCTCGGTCCGTTCAATCTCGTCACCATGGGGATCGGGGCCATCATCGGCGCCGGAATTTTCGTGTTGACGGGTCAGGCCGCGGCGTTGTACGCCGGGCCCGCGGTGCCGATCTCGATGGCGCTGGTCGGTGTCGCCTGCGCGTTCGCCGGTCTCTGCTACGCCGAAATGGCGAGCACGGTGCCTGTCGCGGGGAGCGCGTACACGTACGTCTACGCCACGCTCGGCGAGCTGCTCGCCTGGATCGTCGGGTGGGACCTGGTGCTCGAGTACGCCGCCGGAGCCGCCGGGGTGAGCGTGGGGTGGTCGGCCAATCTCGTGGCGCTGCTCGGCCTGTTCGGGATCCATCTCCCGGATGCACTGGCCGCATCGCCCACGGCGTGGTGCACCGCCGCTCAGGTCGGGACGATGGCGGCGCCCGCATGCGCGCATGCGGGACTGAATCTCACGGGCGCCGTTATCAATCTCCCGGCCGTCTGCATCGTGGCGTTGATGTCCACCGTCCTGGTGATCGGGATCCGTGAGTCGGCGCGCGTGACCAACGCCATCGTCATTCTCAAGGTCGCGATCGTGCTGCTCGTCGCCGTCGTGGGCCTGTCCCACATCACGCCGGCGAACTGGAAACCGTTCATCGCGCCGAACAGCGGGGAATGGGGCACTTACGGCTGGTCCGGAGTGCTGCGCGGGGCGGGGCTCGTGTTCTTCGCGTACATCGGTTTCGACGCCGTGTCGACGACGGCCCAGGAGGCGAAGAACCCGCAGCGCGACATGCCGATCGGCATTCTTGGATCGCTCGTCGTCTGCACGCTGCTCTACATGATCGTCTCGGCGGTGCTCACCGGGATGGTATCCTACAAGGAGCTCAACGTGCCGGCGCCGATGGCCTATGCGATGCAGCGCGTCGGCGCGCCGTGGGCGATCCAGGTCGTCATCGACGTCGGTGTGGTGCTCGGGCTCGGCTCCGTCATCCTCGTCATGCTGCTCGGCCAGTCGCGCGTCTTCTTCTCGATGTCGCGTGACGGACTGCTGGGTAAGTGGGCCGGCAAGGTCCATCCCACGCGGCGCACGCCCTACATCTCGACGATCTACACGGGCCTGGCGGTGGCGGTCGCGGCGGGATTCCTGCCGCTGCAGCTCCTGGGGCAGCTCGTCAACATCGGTACGCTGCTGGCCTTCGTACTCGTGTGCGCCGGGGTCCTGATCCTGCGCTCCAAGCGCCCCGATCTCGAGCGTCCCTTCCGGACGCCGCTCGTGCCGTTCGTGCCGATCATGGGAATCGTGACCTGCTTCGGCTTGATGCTCACCCTCCCCGCCGATACGTGGATCCGGCTCGTGGTCTGGCTGCTGATCGGGTTCTTGATTTACTTCGGATATAGTCGCAAACACTCGGTTCTGAGAACTAAAGGCGTCTAGATGTACTTATCTTTATCGCCATGTCTTCCACCAGCATCCCGATCCCACCCGAACGCGTTTCCGCCGCCCAGGCCATTGCCGCCGTCCTGAAACCCGGCCTCCGCGTCGCGCTAACGACACACGTGAACGCCGACGGCGATGGCGTAGGGAGCGAGGTCGCCCTGTGGCATCTGCTGCAAGCCCGGGGGCTGCAGCCGGTCATCGCCAACGCGACGGGGATTCCCGACCGGTTCGACTTTCTCGTGCCGAGCGGGGCGGACGGGAGCGACCGGGCGGGGCGGGAGATTGTCCGGGCGGACGTGATCGTCGTGCTCGACATCTCCGATCTCGGGCGGATCGGCGATCTGGCCGGTGCCGTGCGCGACCGGCAGGTCCCGGTCGTCTGCATCGATCATCACGTGAGTCCGGGCACGCTCCCGGCGGGCCCGCGTCTCGTCGCTCCCGAGGCCACCGCAACCGCCGAGCTGGTGTTCGATCTCGCCACGGCGCTCGACTGGGAGCTGACGGCAGATGCCGCCCGGGCGCTGTATGTCGGAGTTCTCACCGATACCGGCGGGTTTCGCTTCTCGAATACGACCGCCCGCGCGCTCCAGGTCGCGGCGGCGCTGCTCGAGCGCGGCGTGGATCCGGAATCGATCTACGAGTCGGTCTACGCCAGCGCCCCGGAGGGCCGCGTGCGGCTGCTCGGCGACGTCTTGCAGACCCTCGTCGTCGAGCCGCTCGGGTTGGCTTGGGTTACCGTCCCCCCCGGCGCGCTCGAGCGGCATGGCGCCACCGCCGACGATCTGGACGGGATCGTGGAGCACGCCCGGTCCATCGCGGGGATCCGCCTGGCGCTGTTGTTTCGCCAGATCGCCAATGGCCGCACCAAAGTCTCGTTCCGTTCGATGGGCAGCGTCGATGCCGCCGCACTGGCCCAGACGTTCGGCGGCGGCGGCCATCACAAAGCGGCGGGTGCGTCGCTCGAGGGCCCGATCGCGGACGTGCAGGCGCGCGTACTCGCCGCGGCTCGCAAGAGCCTCAACGGCGGGGACGCGTAGCCAGCGCGAGGCACGCCGCGGCGGCGGCGGTTTTCTCTTCAGCGCGCCAGCGTCCCCGCACCTGTCCCGCGAGTTGGGCCGTGAGTCCCTTCATTTGTCGTTCCGTGACGCGCGCCGCGCGGGCCGCGGATCCGTACACTTCCCGTTCCAGCACGACCAGTGATCCGATCTGCAGTGCTCGCAGGCCGTCCACCGCGACGCGCCGGAACAGCGCGCCCTCCAGGGCGTGGGCGCGAATGTGGGGATTCCCGATGCGGGCGGGGTCGATCACGCTCCCGACGACGATCCCGGCGGTGCGCGGCCGCACGCCGGCCCTGGCGTACTCCCGCAGCAGGTCTTTCAGGGAGCGGTGGGCACGCCGTTCGATGGTGCGGACGAGGCGCGTGATGACGGCCCGGCTCGTCTGTGCCGTTCCAAAGCCGGCGTGGTAGGGCTGCCGGGTGCGGGGTCGCGCCGGGTCGGAGAGCTCGATGCGGCGGCGGTCGAGGACCTTGGGGGCGCGGGTCGGCCCGCTCAGCAGGACGACCATCGCCCAGCCGGATTTCACGCGAAGCCCGAGCGCAGCGCGTTGGGTGGGCATGGCAGAAAAGCTATGGAGGTTGGTGGAGGAAGAAAAACAGGCTGTAGTACGCGCATGGGACTGTGGAGAGGGCCACAACCCACATGCACATCCTACAGCCTGACGGTTACCAGTCGAACCAGTGGCTCACCTTCACGAGGAACGTGTTGTCGGCGGGCGCGCGGAACAGCTGGCGGAAGTCGCCGCCGAACGACCGGCTGCCGAGCATGCCGTCGAAATCGCTGCGCCCCTGGCTCCACACGAGAAAGAGGGTCGAACCGGGCTGGTACTCCCAGCGCAGGACGGTATTCGAATTGAAGAATTTGACGTCGAACCCGCCGGGATGATTCGTCACCGCCGTGTCGCCATAGGCACGGAACCGGTCGTCATAGGCCCGCGCCCGCGGGTCGTTCAACTCACGGACGTTCGTGTAGATGCCCTTGCTGACGAACGGCGAGGCATAGATCTGCAGCGTGAGGGTCGGCGATGCCGTGTAATTCAGCCGCAGCGACAGGCTCATGGTCCGCTGCTCGAGGTGCGCGAACGTGTAATGCGTGACCGCGGGCGTCACCGTGTCCGCGAAGTTGCCGAACCACTGATTGTCGCTGCGGTTGCGGGTGAAGTTCATCCCCACGCTCCCCGTCCAGCGGTTGGCAATCCGAAAATCCGAGCCAGGCTGGATATTGAAGAACGCGGAGCGCCCACCGTCACCGCGCCAGTACATCATCCACAGTGTAGGGACGAGGACTCCACGCTGGTCGCCCTGGATCCCCATCCACGGCGCGATGTAGGGGTCGAGGCGGAGTGCGGGGCCACCGCGCGCGGCGCGATCGTCGAAGGCGCTCCCGAGCCGTCCCGCTGTGCCTCCGGCGTGCACCCACCAGTGGTTCCGCAGTTCGGTGTGCGCGTTGGTGTTCACCGCATGCTCGAGCGGCAGGCCCGCGGTCGTCCAGTCGTTCCACTCGTTGAAATTCCAGAACAAGCGATTGAACACCGCGTTGGGCTTCTGGAAGTTGAGCGACGCCCAGGTGGCCTGGTCCTGCCAGTCGGCGCGATTGAGGAAGCCGAGATCGTTGATCTCGTACCCCGGCGTGATGCGCTGATAACTCGTTTCGAAGTTGATGAACCCCGCCACCTTCCCGAACTTGAGTTGCTGCGTGGCGCCGCTGAGGCTGGTGGCGGTCGAATCGACGCGCAACGCACCGTCCGGCCGCTGGTAGTAGTGCGCCGCCTCTGTCTGTGTGCCGATCATCTCCCGCGGCGTCCCGCCGACCCGGCTGCCGGTTACCGCGGCCTGGAACTGGTACGTATGAAGGAACCGGTGCCGCAGGCTGAAACCGACCACGTCGGCGCTGGAGCGGAGCAGATCACGCGTCGAATCATCGAGCGAGCGGTTGACCGCGGTGGCGATCAGACCGATGGTGCTCTCGCCATTGCGAAGGTCCTGCGTCATCCGCAGGACGCCGTAGTTGCTCGCCGGCTCGATCGTGATGTTCTGGATCCCGGACTGGCGCTGGGTGAACGCGTCCAATACGCCGACGGAGAGGCCGCCTGGCGTGCGGCCGGTGAGCTTGGCGGCGCCGAGGATCGTGGTGGCCGTCGGGGAGGTCACATCGCCGTACACGTCGCCGAGCTGCGGGGCGCGGCCGATGCGCCGCGAGTAGAAGAGTCCCTCGCCCTGGCAATTCACGACGCTGCAGTTGATGTCGAAGCTGAGGAGGTTCGCGCCCTCGATGAAGAACGGCCGCTTCTCCTGGAAGAACGTTTCGAACGCGCTGAGGTTCAGCACCGAGGGGTCGGCTTCCACCTGTCCGAAGTCCGGGTTCACGGTGCCGTCGAGCGTCAGGTTCGAGGTGACGCCGTACTTGAAGTCGGCCCCGGCCGTGAACTTCTGATCGTGGTCGAATCCCGCGGTCGCCGGGACGGAGATGTTCTTCGTGACGATATAGGGAGTCGCCTCGAGCCGGCGGGGGGACGAAATGCCGTCTATCCCGGTGATTTCACCGAGCTGCGAGGTCAGACCCGCCTGCTGGCGGTGATATAGCGGCCAGCTCACGCGCTCCCGGAAGCGCTCGATGTCCCGCCACACCGCGAACCCGAAGGTGTGCGTCGGGGCATTGGCATAGCGCAGCTGGGAGAGGGGGATCCGGAATTCGGCGGTCCAGCCCAGGGAGTCCACGGCGGTGGCCACGTCCCACACCCCGTCCCAGGCGTCGTCCTCGTTGCCGTCGTTGTAAATCGCGTAATCCCGTTTCACACCGCCCGGACTCACGGCGAATTCGTAGCCGGAGCGCCGGTCGTGGTAGGAGTCGACGATGATCTTCAGCTGGTCGGTCGGCGGCCGGACGTCGCGGCGGGCAAGGATTTTCAGGATCTTCTGCGGCTCGGGGTCAAATGCCCGGATGAATACGTAGAAGTTGTGCTCGTCATAGGCGACCTTCGCCACCGTGGCGAAGCGCGCCGGCTTGCCTTCGTCCGGATCGAACTCCTGGAACTCCGTAATCGGCTGCGCGGTGCGCCACACGTCGTCGTCGTCCCGCCCGTCGAGAACGGGGGGCCGCACAGCGCGAATGGCCGTGGCCCGGAGGGCGGGTGGGTGCGTCGCGGGAACCGCAGACCCTTGGGGAGTACCCCCGGCGACGGCGAGCAGGAACGTGAGCACTCGAGACCCTCGGCGTTGGAATCGAGAGGTAAGACAGCATACGACGACAAATGGTTGAAGGTGACGTGGGAGGCGGGGATCCTGACCGGTTGCTCACAGAGAGTTTCGACGCCCCCCGGCAGGGGGGATATCATTACGCCATCGAACGTTACTCCAGGGGGACCGATGCGCCGTGCTGGTCTGACCGTCTTGCTCGCGATCATCGCGCTCGGGGCACTGGGCAGCCCCGCCGCCGCCCAGGGGAAGTTCCCTCCCGACAGTTTCAAGAACCTGAAAGTCCTGCCCAAGAACATCAGCCAGCGGGCCCTGCTCGATACGATGCGCGGGTTCGCCCTCGCATTGGGCGTGCGCTGTGTGTACTGCCACGTCGGGAAGGAAGGTCAGCCGCTCGATTCCGTGAATTTCCGCTCCGACGACAAACGGACCAAGCGCGCCGCCCGCGTCATGATGCACATGGTGATGCACATCAACGAGGAGCATCTGGCCGACGTCCCCGATCGGCCGATGCCCCACGTGGTGGTAAAGTGTGAGACGTGTCACCGCGGCGTCGCGCGGCCGCGACCCCTGGACGACGATCTGGCCTTGATGATGGCGGATTCAGGGCTGGATGCCACGGTGCGCCGTTACCGCGCGCTGCGCGACCGGTACTACGGCAGCGGCGCCTACGACTTCCGCGAGCTCACGCTAAACCTCCTGGCGGGATCCGAGGCGCGGGCTGGCCGCACCGACAACGCGATCGCGCTCCTGAAGCTGAACGCTGAGTTCAATGCGCAATCAGCGCAGATCCCGTTCATGTTGGGCGAATCGTATCTCCAGAAGGGCGACACGGCGACGGCGCTGGCTGACTATCGGGACGCGCTGGCGCGCGACTCGACGAACGGGGCGGCGCGGCGGCGGATCATGGCGCTTACCGAGAGCGCACCGCATCAGTAGGTGGCCCCAATGGGGCACAACGGCGGGTGGGGCCGGTCAGGGTTGGGTGTCCCGGTGCACCGTTTGCGGTGAGAATGCAGGCAGGCACACCGCCACATACTCCGCCCCGTCCGGACCGGGTGAGCTGTAGCGCACCCATTCCCCCGGGTGTGCGACCACCGCCTGCCCAGCCCGAACCTCGAGTGCTCCGCCATCGTGCTCCACCCGGAGCATGCCGCGCAGCACGACCGTGATCTCCTCGAACTCCGGGCGCTGACCCGGCTCGACCCATCCACTGGGCGAGACCATGCGTGCCACGCTGGCCGTGACATGGCCGGAGTTCACGCGGCCGGCGAACTCCTCGATGCGCTTGGGCTTGTTGCCGGCGGACTGAATGACGCTGGGTCGGTCGATGAGGGTCGGCATGGACCCAAGTATGTGACGGGCCAGGACCCGCGGCGAGTCCGGCTGAAGTCCCTGGGAGGCGTGTCCCTCAGGGCGTGAAAAATTCGGCCATGTTGGACGCGGTGGCCGCCGCACCGGGGAAGCTGGTCAGCCCCAGCCCCTCGGCCATCAGACGCAACGTATTCTCGTGCTGGTACAGCGTTGTCGAGGTGAAGCCGGACTTGGCCTTCGGGCTGATCACCACCCACACGACCCGGCCCCCGCCGTTGGTGTTGTCGGTGTCGGACTCGTCGAACACGATGATCAAGAGCCCGTCTGTTTGGAAGGTGGGGCTCGCGAGCAGCGGAGCGATGTGGGTCTGCAGCCAGGCGTCGGCTGTCGGCAGGCTGCAGTTGTGTGCGTCGTTACACAGGTTGGGCACGACGAACGCGTAGTTGGGCAGCGTGTCTCCCGCGAGATCGGCCGCGAACTGCGTGAACGGCACGAGGCGCTTGATCTGGACGGAGTCGTTCACCACATCCGAGAAGAACGACAGCGGGTTGTGCTTGCGCGCATATAGGCCGGAGGACTGGCCCGTAAAGCCGACCGACGGCAGATCCTCGGCATAGGACTTCCACGTCTTTCCCGCGGCCAACAGCTGCCGCACGATGTTGTCGGCGGACACGGTCAGGGAGTAGCTGTCGTTGTTGGTGATGAGCTGCCCCGTCGTCAGCCAGAAGTAGTTGCCGATGGACGGGTGGGTGTTGGCGTAGTACTGCGTCGCCAGCCCGCCCTGCGCGATGAGCGAGTGCAAATACGGCATGGCCACGCTGTCGACCTGGTCGAAATTGTGATTTTCCTCGAGCACGA
>DATJJY010000117.1:0-6196 GCA_035491895.1 Gemmatimonadales bacterium | reverse complement strand
TCGCCGATCCGCTCGCCGCGGTCCTTCTCCACCACCTGGTCCTCGATGCGCGAGAAGATCTTCACGTCGATGACCACGCCCTCCATCCCCGGCGGCACCTTGAGCGAGGAGTCTTTCACGTCCTTCGCCTTCTCGCCGAAGATCGCCGTGAGCAGCTTCTCTTCGGGCGACAGCTCCGTCTCCCCCTTGGGGGTGATCTTGCCGACCAGGATATCGCCCGCCTTCACATGAGCGCCGATGCGCACGATGCCGCGCTCGTCCAGGTCGACGAGCGACTCCTCGGCGACGTTCGGGATTTCGCGCGTGATCTCCTCGCGGCCCCGCTTGGTATCGCGCACGTGCAGCTCGAGCTCCTGGATGTGGATCGACGAGTACACGTCGTCCTTCACCAGGCGCTCGGAGAGGACGATGGCGTCTTCGAAGTTGTGGCCGTACCACGGCATGAACGCGACGATCACGTTGGCGCCGAGCGCCAGCTCCCCGCGCTCGGTACCGGCGCCGTCGGCGACGATCTGCCCCGCCTTCACCTTCTGACCCACGTGGACCAGAGGCCGCTGGTTGATGGCGGTGTCCTGGTTGGTGCGCCAGAACTTCTTGAGGCGGAAGCGGTCGTGCTGCTTCAGCCGGGCCAGCGGATTGTCGGTCGTCCGCCGGTCCTCGTCGCCGGTGTCGATGATGATCTCGTCGGCCGTGACGCGCGTGACGGTGCCGGCGCGCCGGGCGATCACCACCGCTCCGGAATCGCGCGCCACCTTCTCCTCGAGCCCCGTGCCCACGAGCGGCGCCTGCGGGAAGAGGAGCGGCACGCTCTGCCGCTGCATGTTCGAGCCCATCAGTGCGCGGTTCGCGTCGTCGTGCTCGAGGAACGGAATCAGCGCTGCGGCGATCGACACGAGCTGCTCCGGCGCCACGTCCATGAAGTCGATCTTGGGCGGCGGCAGCATCGGGTAGTCGTCCCGCTTGCGGCACAGCACCAGGTCTTCGGCGAAGCGGCCGTCTTCGGTGAGCGGCGCGTTGGCCTGCGCCACCGCGTACTCCTCTTCCTCCGACGCCGACAACCAACGGATGTCGTCGGTGACCTTGCCGTCCTTCACGATGCGATAGGGCGTTTCGACGAAGCCCAGGTCGTTGACGCGCGCGTAGCACGACAGACTCGTGATCAGGCCGATGTTGGGACCTTCCGGCGTCTCGATCGGGCACATCCGGCCGTACTGCGAATAGTGCACGTCGCGCACCTCGAAGCCGGCGCGCTCCCGCGTCAGGCCGCCGGGACCGAGCGCGGACAGCCGCCGCTTGTGCGTCAGCTCGGCGAGCGGGTTCGTCTGGTCCATGAACTGCGACAGCTGCGAGCTGCCGAAGAATGCCTGGATCACGGCGCTCACGGTGCGCGCGTTCACGAGATCGTCGAGCGTGATGCGCTCGGGATCGGTGTTGATGCTCATCCGCTCCTTGATGAGCCGCGCCATGCGCGACAACCCGACCGAGAACTGGTTGGCGATCAGCTCGCCCACCGAGCGCACCCGGCGGTTGCCGAGGTGGTCGATGTCGTCGGTGTAGCCGCGGCCCTCACGCAGCTCGATCAGATAGCGGATGATGGCGATGAAGTCCTCTTCCGTAAGGACGGTGTGGTCCTTCGGAGTGCTCAGCTTCAGCCGCTGGTTGATCTTGTAGCGGCCTACCCGTCCCAGATCGTAGCGCTTGGGGTGGAAGAAGAGCCGCTCCAGCGCCTGGCGCGCCGTCTCCAGATTCGGCGCCTCGCCGGGGCGGAGCAGCGTGTAGATCTGCTCCAGCGCCTCGGCCTCCGAGTGCGTTGGATCCTTGAGCAGCGTGTTCTTGATGAGCGGCGACTCGCTGCGCCCGGCCGGGAGCAGCACGTCCACCACATGGACGCCCGCCTTGAGCAGCTTCTTCTTCAGCGTATCCGACAGCTCGCGCCCCGCCTCCGCCAACACTTCTCCCGTTTCCGGGTCGGCGGTGTCGGTGGCGAGGATGTGCGGCCCCAGCCGCTCGCGCGTGCTGGTGGGCTGCGCGTCGTCGCGCAGGTCGAGGCTGGTGTAGCCCGCGAACACCTTCACCTTGGTGATACCGGCGCGGCGGAAGGTGTTGAACTTGTCGAGCGTCAGCTCGTCGCCCACGTGGCCGAGCGGCTCGCCCTTCTTGTTTTCCGGATCCGGGACGTCGACGGCGAGCAGCGTCCCCAGGACCTCGCGCTTCTGCGCGCGGCCCTCGAGCTTGCCCGTGATGTCGATGTCCTTCGTGGCATAGAACAGCTTCAGGATCTCGGCGTTGGTGCCGTAGCCGAAGGCCCGCAGCAGCGCCGTCGCCGGGAACTTCTTCTTCTTGTCGATGTGGACGTAGATCACGTCGTGGATGTCGATCGTGAACTCCACCCAGCTCCCGCGGAACGGAATGATGCGCGACGAGAAGAGGCGCTGCCCGTTGGGGTGCACGCTCTCCTCGAACACCACGCCGGGAGAGCGGTGCAGCTGTGACACGATCACGCGCTCGGCGCCGTTGATCACGAACGTGCCGAGCGGCGTGAGGATCGGCAGCTCGCCGAGGTAGACTTCCTTCTCGATGATGTTCTTGGGACGCTTCGTCTTGGTGGTCTCACCCACCTCTTCCATGACCACGAGCTGCAGCGTCGCCTTGAGCGGCACCGAGTACGTCATGTCGCGCTCGATGCACTCCTCCACCGAATACTTGGCCTCCCCGAGCGCGTACTTCACGAACTCGAGGGAGTAGTTCCCGTTCACGTCCGCGATCGGGAACAGGTCCTTGAAGACGCGCTCCAACCCGACGTCGGCGCGCTCGGTCCCCTTGCCGTCCGGCTGCAAGAGGGACTGGAACGCGCGCGTCTGTATGTCCAGGAGATGGGGCATCGGCATCCCCGTCTCGAGCTTGGCGAACGACACCACCGGAACAGTTTTCGTCATGTCTCAAAATCCTCGGGCATAGCAAAAGGCCCCGCTCCCCCGGATTGGCGTCCAATCCGGGGCGGAGTAGCGAGGCTCGACGAGTCGAGCAGGTGTGTGACCGTATCCGCGCATGTCGTCCGAACCGAAGAAGGCCACGAGTGCGCCGCGCGCCGGAATTGGCGCGGGCGATCGCGGTCTACTTCAGCTCGACGACTGCGCCTTGTGCTTCGAGCTTCTTTTTGATCTCTTCGGCTTCCTGTTTGGAGACGCCTTCCTTCACGTTCCCCCCCGCCTCGACCAGATCCTTGGCCTCCTTCAGGCCCAGGCTCGTGATCGCACGCACTTCCTTGATGACCTGGATCTTCTTCTCCCCGCCGCTCTTCAGGATGACGGTGAACTCGCTCTGCTCCTCGACGGCCGGAGCCGCCGCCGCCGCCCCACCGGCCGGCGCCGCCGCGACCGGCGCGGCGATGGTCACCCCGAACTTGGTCTTGAACGCCTCAATGAGCTCTGCCAACTCAAACACCGACTTGTTCCCGATGGCTTCGAGAATCTCGTCGTTGCTCATACTGGTCTGCGTGGCCATGTCTGTCTCCCCTACGTTAGGAGGCGCCGCCCGCGGCGCGCTGGTTCCGGAGCGCCTCGAGCGCGCCCACCGTCATCTGGAGCAATCCCTGCAGGGCACCGACCCACCCGGCCATCGGCGCCTGGAACGCGCCGCCCAGCTGGGCCAAGAGCTCCGCTTTGGAGGGCAGGGTCGCCAACCGCTTCACCTGATCGGGCGACACCGCCTTTCCTTCCACTAATCCGACCCGAATCGCCGGCCGCTCGTGCTCTCTGGCGAAGTCCGTGAGGACCTTGGCGGCGCTCACCGGGTCGCGCCCGGCCAGCACCAGCGCCGTCGGCCCCGCCAGGTGCCCCGCGAGCTCGGGGATCGCCGCCTGGTCGAGCGCCCGCTTGGCCAGCGTATTCTTCACGACCACGTATTCGACACCGGCCGCCCGCAGCTTGCGCCGCAGGTCCGTCGCCTTGGCGACGTTGAGCCCGGTGAAATCGGCGAGGTAGATGGTCGAGGAGCGTTGCAACCGTCCGACCAGCGCCGTAACCATTTCCTGCTTTTGCGCTTTGGTCGCTTTCATGCGTGGTACCCCGCCGGATCGAGGGCGACGCCCGGCCCCATCGTGCTCGACACCGTCACCGACCGCACGTAGTGACCCTTGGCCGCCGCCGGTTTGGCGCGCACGACCGCGTCCATGAACGCCTGGAGGTTCTGCTCCAGCGCCTCGACCGTGAACGACTTCTTCCCGATCGGGGCATGCACGATCCCAGCCTTGTCGACCCGGAACTCGATCTTCCCCGCCTTCAGCTCTTTGACCGCCCGACCGACGTCCATCGTCACAGTGCCCGCCTTGGGGTTGGGCATCAACCCCCGCGGGCCGAGGATCTTCCCGAGCGCGCCCAGCTGCCCCATCACGTCGGGCGTCGCCACGATGACATCACAGTCGAGCCAGCCGTCCTTGATCTTCTGCACGTAGTCGGTGCCGACGAAGTCGGCCCCGGCCGCCTCGGCTTCCTTGGCCTTGTCCCCGGAGGTGATCGCCAGCACCCGCACCGTCTTCCCGGTCCCGTTGGGGAGGGAAACGGTGCCGCGCACGATCTGGTCGGCGTGCTTGGGATCGACCCCGAGACGCACGGCGACGTCCACCGATTCGTCGAACTTGGCGAAGGCAGCCTGCTTCACCTGCTCCACCGCTTCGCGCGCCGGAAAGAACCGCCGCTCGAGGCTCGCCACCGCGGCCTTGAACCGCTTGCCGTGAGTGCGCATCAGTCCACCACCTCGAGCCCCATGGAGCGCGCCGTCCCGGCGACCATCTTCATGGCCGACTCGAGGCTCGTCGCGTTCAGGTCGGGCATCTTCAGCTCGGCGATCTTCTGCACCTGCGCCCGCGTCACCTTCCCCACCTTCGTGCGGTTCGAGGTCGGCGACCCCTTTTCAACGCCGGCCTCCTTCTTCAGGAGCACCGCCGCCGGAGGTGTTTTCGTAATGAAGGTGAAGGTCCGATCCTTGAAGATCGTCACCTCTACCGGCGTGATCATCCCCATGGCGTTCTGGGTCTTCGCGTTGAACTGCTTCACGAAGTCCATGATGTTGACGCCATGCGGACCGAGCGCCGTCCCCACCGGCGGGGCCGGAGTGGCCTGGCCGGCGGGCACCTGCAGCTTCACCATTGCCATGATCGCTTTTGCCATCGTCATCTCCATTCGCTTGCGAGCGCCGCAAGCTCCCACGGGTTACCGGCGTGGTGGCCGGGTCTGCTTAGTGAGCCTTCAATTGCAGATAGTCCAATTCCACGGACGTCGGCCGTCCGAACAGCGAGACCGACACCCGCACCTTCCCCTTGTCCGAGAGCACCTCTTCCACCGTTCCACTGAAATCCGAGAACGGCCCTTCGGTGATCTCCACTACTTGGCCGACGAGGAAGGGGATCTCCTCTTTCGGCTCCTCTTCCGCCACCGGCTCGGCAATACCCAGCAGCCGGTTCACTTCGTCGGGACGCAGGGCCATCGGCAGCCGGCCCGTGCCCACGAACTTGATGACGCCCTGGATGCCGTTGATGACGTGGATCGTCTCCTGGTTCAGCACCATCTCCACCAGGACGTATCCCGGGTACATCTTTCGCTCGACGGTCACCTTCTTGCCGTTCTTGATCTCCACCACTTCCTGGGTGGGGACCAAGGCCTGCCGGATCGGACGCTCGCCTTCAGGCCGCGGGTCTTCCTGGATCCGCCGCTGCACCAGCGAGCGGACCTTGTTCTCGTGACCGGCGGTGACCTGAATCGCGTACCAGCGGTGCTCGCTCACCGAAACAGGCCCGCGATACCGGTCACGAAAATGAACTGCAGCAACGTGTCCATCAGACCGATGAACACGCCCAGGAGCGCCACGAACAGCACGATTACGATCGTGGCCTTGCGCAGCTCCTCCGCCGTCGGCCAGGTGACCTTCTGGATTTCTCCCCGCACCTCGCGGAAGAAATCGATCAGCCGGCCAACTACGGTTTTCTTGCTCTCGACGAGCGCTTCCGTCGCCACGGCTACTTCGATTCCTTATGCGCCACCTGCTTGTTGCAACGCGGGCAGTACTTGTTCCACTCGGCCCGCTCCGGATGCTTCCGCCGGTTCTTGGTCGAGAAGTAATTCCGACTCTTACAGGCGGTGCATTCCATAATGATGTTTTCGCGCGGCATCTGAACCCCGTTATCGGTAATCAGTCATCG
>DATJJY010000116.1:0-17631 GCA_035491895.1 Gemmatimonadales bacterium | reverse complement strand
CACCCGGATCTCGGGATCGGCGTCCTGTTGCAGGCGGCGGATCAAGTCGGGCGCCGCCCCGCGGACCCCCATCTCGCCGAGTGCCCAGGTCGCCATTTCGCGCACCTCACGATCCGTGTCGTCCGTCGCCTTGGCGAGTCCGGGGACGGCCTCGGCAGCCTCCATCTGGCCGAGCGCCCAGGCGCAGATACGCCGGACACTCGTGCTGCGGTCGCCCAGGGCATCGGCGAGTGCCGTGATCGCGCTCTTCGCCTCCATGCGGCCGAGCGCTTCGGCGGCAGCGAGCCGCACGCGCTCATCGCTGTCGTTCTTCAAAGCGTTGATCAGGGCGCCCACTGCAGCGGTGTCTTGCAACCGGCCGAGCGACTGGGCGGCGGCGGCGCGTACTCCCCAGACGCCGTCGGCCAGAGCGTGGCGCAACGGCGGTACGGCGCGGCGCTCATCGAGTCCACCGAGCGCCCACGCGGCGGCGGCGCGCACCGGCGCGTCGTCGTCGCTCAAGTGCGCGATCAAGGGGTCAAGCGCCTGCGTCGTTTCCGCGAAGCCGAGGGCCACGGCCGCGGCGCGGCGCGTGCCCGCCATGGGAGCGCTCAAAGCGCGCACCATTCCGTTTGTGGCGACGCGGGATTCGATCTGCGCCACGAGCCGCGCGGCGAATTCGCGGACGCAGGCGTCGTCGTTGCCGAGACCGTCGAGCAACACCGGCACCGCTGCCTCGCCGCGGAAGCGCTCCAGCGCCCAGCGCAACGCGGTCGAGGTGTCGCCCACGCCGCCGGGGGGCTGCCACGGTCCGAAACCGTAGCGCTGCTGGACCGAGCGGGCCGCCAGCGCGCACAGCACTGCCGGTGCACCGTGGGCCTCGGCGAGCAGTTCGCGCGCGGCGGCGGCGTCATCGACCACCGGACCGGCGGCAGCCCGTCGGACCTGCCAACCGCTGTCGGACAGGCCGACGAGCGCGAGAATCGCGAGAGTGCCGAGTTTACTTGTCATGGACCGAATTCCTCCATCGAAGGTGCGAATGCTGAAATTTCAGCACTATGCTGAATATTCAGCAGTCAATGGGGAATGTCAAGAGCCCTGCAGAAACACTACGGGCGCCCGATCAGGGCGCCCGTGAGGAAGGAGTTAGCGAATGATGGGCATCGGCCAGGGCCAAGGCCACGGGTCGCCATGGCCCCCCGACAGCGCCCGCGCGGCCCGAGCCCGGACCTCGGGATCCTTGTCGCTCAGTGCCTCGATCAGCGCAGCTTGGGCCGCGTCCCCGCCGATCTGCCCCACCGCCCACATCGCGGCCTTGCGTACTTCCGAGGAGGAATCGCGCATCGCCACGGCAAGGCGTGACGCGGCAGACGAGTCGCCAATCTGACCCAGCGCCCACGCCGCCCGCATCCGAACTTCCGACGAGGGATCACTCAAAGCAGCTATGAGACCGCTGGGCGCCTTGGAAGGCGCGATCGTGCCGAGCGCCCACGCCGCCCGGCCGCGCACTTCGGCCGATCGATCGTGCAGCACTTGCTCCAGCGCCGGCACGGCCGACGGATCGGACACCTGCCCCAGCGCCCACACCGCCATGGCACGGACGTCCTCGGCGTCGTCATGCTGCGCCGTCGATGCGAGCGCCTCGGTCCCCGCGTGACTCTCGATCTGGCCCAGCGCCCAGGCGATCATCTCGCGCACTTTCGGCGCAGGGTCGTGCGCGAGACGGGCGACGAGCACCGGTACGGCCGCCGCCGACTCGAGACGGCCGAGGGCATATGCGGCGTCTTCGCGAACCGACGCAACGGAATCTTCGAGCGCGCGCTTCAAGGCCGCGATGACCGCGGTCGAATCCGCGCCCTGCACTGCCGCTCCCGAGATGCCGGCGACAGGAGCAGGTGGAGCGGGCTTGCGTGACGGTGGCGCAAGCGTGGCGCGATCAACTGGATGTGATGCCGACTGCGGACGCGGCGTCACCGAGTCGTGCACCACGGAGGACACCGCCGGCTCGGACGGCGGCTCGACCCGGGCGGGGGCGAGCGCCGCGAGCGGAATCACGAGCGACAGCGCTAGGCACCCTAGGACCGCGGCGTGGCGGCTCGACGCCGGCTCGCGCCGCGAATCACGCTCGAGAATCGCGAGCATGCGGCCTTCGAACTCGTGACGCTGCGCCATCGGCAAAGCGATCGCCGGCGTGCGCGAGCGCGCGGCGCGGCAAACGATCTGCAACAGGTGATCGGCGTACTCCGACGCGCGGGTCCCGACGCCCAGCACGAGATCGTCGGCCGCCCGCTCACTCTCGACGCGCAGCTTGCGCGCCGCGACCCACACCAGCGGATGGAACCAGTACACCGCGCAGGCCAGCTGCCCGAGCGCATTGCCGATCAGGTCGTAGCGCGACAGGTGTGCCAGCTCGTGGAACAGCACCGCGCGGCGCCGCCGGTCGTCCCACTCCGTGGCGCCGGTGGGCAGCACGATCGCCGGGTGCAGCACGCCGCAGGCGAACGGCATCGGCAGCCGGTCGCTCATGACAAGCCGCGGCAGCCGCTCGAGCGCCAGCCGGTCGGCAGCCTCGAGTAGCGGATGCCGCCACTCGCTGTCGTCGAGCGCCGTCCCCTTACGCACCACACGGCGCAGCAGCACCGCGCCGATCACCAGCCGCCCGATCAGCCACACCATCCCGATCAGCCAGATCGCCAATGCAATCGAGCGCAGGGTGGCTGGCGTAAGGGACAGCGTGATTGCGGGGGAAGACGTCCCCGGCGCGGCGGGCGTCGTCTGCAACTGCGGCGTCGCGGGCGCAGGCTGGGTTTGCGGCGCCACGGCAGGATTGTGCGGCGTGGCCTGCATCTGGGAAGTCGGCGGCGGAGGAGTCCGCAGCACGCTCTCGAGCCCGCTCACGGGCAGGCGCCACGGCAATAGCGACGCGAGCGGCAGCGCGAGCAACATCGCCAACCCCGTCCCCCACACGAGATGCCGCAGCGCGGCCGAGGAATGCCGCAACGCGGCGGCGACGAGCAGCGCAATGCCGAGCAGCACCGTCCCCTTGAAGAGCGTCCCGATCGCCCACAGCGTGAAGGCGCTCATCGTCCCTCCTCCCCCGCCTTGCGAATGGCTTTGGTGAGATGGACGATCTGCGCTTCGTTGAGGTCCAGGTCGGAGCGCGTCAGCAGCGCGGCGAGGGCCCGTTCGGCCGAGCCGTCGAAGAAGGTGTTGACGACGTGGTCGAGGGCCGCCTTGCTGGCCCGCTCGGCGCCCACCGCCGGCGCGTAGACGTAGCGCGGCCCGTCGGCGCGGTGGACGATGTGGCCTTTTTCGGTGAGCACGCGGAGGATCGAGCGCACGGCCGAGTAGGTCGGCGGGTCCTTCAGATCGTCCATCACTTCCGCGACGGTCGCTTCCCCGCGGCGGTAGAGGACGTCCATCACCTCGCGCTCGCGGCGGGACAGCGTCTGTTTGGCTTCGGGCATGGCGCTACGCCTCAATGCTGAAATTTCAGCATAACGTAGGGGAGCAGCGCTGCCGCGTCAAGACCTCAAGGAGAACCCGCAAACGACAACGCCTTCGTGCGCCAATCAGCAACGATCTGCGCCCAGGGCTTCTTGAACAAGCGCTCCATGGACTTATGAAAGTCGTCCCCGCTGCCGTAAAGTGCTTTTACGGCCGCGACACCACCCACATCATTCGCCATATCCACAAAAACTGCCGCCGCTGGATAGAGCTGTTTAGGTGGAAGCCCCCCATCCAGGATGGAATCGAGGGTCACACCTGGATGTTCGCGGAGAAAACCGGCGAACTGGCGTGCTGCCGCCTTGAAATCCATGCCGCTCGTTCCGCCGACCCAAGTGGGGACACCTTCGGACACGAAATAGAGTGTGTTTCCCATCAAGGGAAGCAGAACCATGTGCGCGAGCTCATGACGATAGTCTTCTCCCACGGCTGGGTTCCCGGAGAAGAGCTGGTGATTCGTCGGCTGCGACACGCCGCCCACCGGCCCCCACTTGTGGTCGGTCTCCAGCCCCATGATGCGATAGATCTCATCACTGCTCGTGGTCAAATAGTAGGTAAACGACGTGAGACGAGGCACCCCGAACGCCGTCGCGAGGGAGTCCACAAACGCGGCCGCCCGCTCTGCACGCGTTCGGTCAAAGGGATATCCCGGCTCCATGACGTAGGTGAGGCCACGTACGGCCTCGCGACGCCACGATCGGGTCAGCCGTGGAAGGGCGTTCGCGAAGACCCAATGACCGTTGTCGCGCACGGCGAACACGGTCATCCGTACGACCGGCGCCTGCATCGGACTCGTCGCGCTGTCCTCCAGAAAGCGGGTGACGACTCGGTACTCGTCCGGTGCTACCGAATCGATGCTGATAGCGTCTGGAGCAGCGCTATCGGGCAAGTAGGCCATGGCGAGGTCATAGACATGCCAACGCTGCTGTTCTGAAGCGAGCCAGTATTGCGAGGGCTGCCATGCTCCCCACCCGTATAGTCCGCCCTTCGAGCCCAAGTACAGAAGCCAGGTTCGATGAATCTCCGCCCGAGGACCTGTGGCGCTGGAATCAGCCCATGGTTTGGTAGCCTGAAACACAGGCTTTTCGAGGGGCTCGGAATTCGGGTGAGCGCATGCTGCTACGACGAGAGACGCGAGGACAGAGAACCTGGTCGACATCGAAGGAATCCTCTCACTCTCTTCCTGGGGGCCACTGTAGCTGATCATCGAACCATTTGTCGATGACGGAGCGACGGAAGCGCCACTCTTTCCCAAGCTTCACCGCGGGGATCCGCTTCTCCTGCGCCCACTTGTAGATCGTTTGCGGCGTGAGGCGCAGATACTCGGCGACCTCGTCGATCGTGAGGATCTCGTTCGGCGCGAGACCCCGCTCGTTGCCGCTCACGGATGCCGCCGCGCCGTATCCGCGAACGAGTCGGGGCGTGGCACGAGCCAGTGTGTCGCCGGTAGACTGTCATGCCCGACCCCGGGGGTCGGCGGATGGGACGGTTGGGTGAAGAGCTGGTTCACGGCGTAAATCACCGCCGCGTAGAAGTTGCCCTGATACTTGCCGAATACCTGGAACGACTGGTTCCGGTCGCCGAGGAACGGCCGCAGATTCCACGCGAGCTGCACCCCCACGAACGCGAAGAGCACCGCCCATGCGCGCATGATCGTCAGCGCCTTCTTGGGATAGACGCCGCGCCGGTCGCACACCACCGCCAGCCCCTCGTGCAGGGCGTACATCCCGAAGAGACCGGCGACGCCGGCGATCGCGATGTTCAGGAGATGCTGGAAGTAGTAATTGGCGCCGCTGATCAGGAAGAACGCGATGATCGGCACGAAGGCGGCGAGGAGAATCGACGTCAGCGCGAGCGCGCCGAACACCAGCACGACGATCTGCGCCAGCCGTAACCGCGAGCCCACCAGCACCTGCACGACGTAGAAGGCGGGAAAACAGATCAAGAACGTGGCGAAGAGCAGCGCCGGGAGCTTGATCGCCGCCGAGATCGCCTGGAACGTCCCCGAGTAGGCACCCGCCACGAGTCCGAAGAACCCGGCGAGCCCGAAGATCGTCAGCGTGCTGTAGCGGAACTTCTTGCCGAGTGCGGTGCCGTCCACCACTTCTTCGAAGAACAACTCGCGGTTCGAGAGCAGCGCCGAAAGAAACTCCTGGTAACTGCCGATGCGGCTCGAGCTCGCAGCACCACCGGTCATTGCGGGTCGCTCCGTAGGAGACGACCCATGATCGCCGCGAGCTAGTATTTAGTCAAGTTTGTTGCTGTTTCTTATTGTTTATTCTGCTCTCAGCGCCCCTGCCGGGTCAGCGCGGCTGGCGCGCGCCGCGGGGAGCCACGACGCGACGAGGGCCGTGAAGGCGAGCAGGACGCACCCGGATAGGAACGTGACCGGATCGCCCGGCGTGATCTCGAACAACAGTGCGCGGATCGCCCGCGTCGCCGCGAGCGCCCCGGCGAGGCCGATCGCGAGCCCCACGATCACGAGCCGCAGACCGTGCCGCACCACCAGCCATTGCACTTCTCCCATCCTGGCCCCCAGGGCGAGCCGAATCCCCATCTCCCGCGTGCGGCGCCGCCCCAGCTGGGCCATCACAGCATAGACGCCGACTACGGCAAGCAAAAACCCGGTCCCCGCGAACACTACGAGCAACAGCATGATAAAACGCTGGCTGGCAATGGAGCGCTGCTCCATACGCTCGAGCGGCTGCACCTGAGCCAGCGCCAGCGTCGGGTCGAGACGCGCCACCACGCGCCGGACCGAGCTCGCCAGCGCCGGCACGTCGCCACCTGTGCGAGCCATGAGCGTCATGTAGCTGTTGCCGTTTTGCGCGAATGCCTCGTAGGCCTCGATCAGCGATTCGCTGGCCAGACCCTGTTGCCGGACGTCGCCCACGACGCCGATGATCGTGCGCCAGACCGACGTCGAGTCGGGGATCTTGTCGAATGTGATGCGTTGGCCGACGGGATCCTCACCGTGGAAGTATTTGCGGGCCAGGGCCTGGTTGATCACGACGACCGGCACCGCTCCCATCCGGTCCGCGGCGGTGAAGCGGCGCCCCGCCAGCAACGGAACGCGCAGCGCGGCGAAATACTCCGGGGACACGTAGTCGCGACCGATTTCCGTCCCGTAGTCGTTTGCCGGACGCCCCGCGATGTGAAAATCGCTGGTGTACCCTACCCCACCAAACGGCGGCACCAGCGCCACCGCGGCGTCGGTGACGCCCGGGAGGGCGCGCACGTTGTCCCGCAGCGCGTCGAAGAACGCAATCTGCTGCGACGCGCTGTCGTAGCCGGCGGGAAGCCCAATCCCCACCGCCAGTACTCCCCGAGCGTCCACCCCGGGATTCACTTGCTCCAGCCTACGGACGCTTTGCAGCAGGAGTCCCGCCCCGACCGTCAGCACCAGGGCGAGCGCCAGCTCGCCAACCACGAGTGCGTCGCCCCACCGGCGCGCGCGCCCGCTTGCGCCGCGATCGCCTTCCCGCAGCACCTCCGCTGGTGTGCGGCGAGCGCTCCAGAGCGCCGGGGCAATGCCGAACAACAGCCCCGTCGCAGTCGTGAGCACCACCATGGCCGCGAGCACGCGCAGGTCCATCGGCACGCTCGCCACGGGCAGCATCCCGTTCGGCTGCAACGCCGCGAAGAGCCGCGTGCCCCACCAGCCCAGGGTGAATCCGGCCACACCGCCCAGCGCGGAAAGCACG
This sequence comes from Gemmatimonadales bacterium, assembly GCA_035491895.1. Classification (GTDB taxonomy): domain Bacteria; phylum Gemmatimonadota; class Gemmatimonadetes; order Gemmatimonadales; family GWC2-71-9; genus DASTHG01. The sequence goes on along the minus strand of DATJJY010000116.1, from coordinate 10,441 downwards.
AGGCTCTCCGTCAGTGCCTGGCGCACGAGCCGAGCGCGGTTCGCGCCGAGCGTGAGTCGCAGCGACGCTTCCCGCTCTCGGCCAACCGCCTGCACGAGCAGGATGTTGCCGACGTTGGCGCAGGCGATGAGCAGTAGGAGGCCGACCGCCACCTGGAGCAGCAGCAACGGCGTGCGCACGTCGCCGACCAGGAACTCGTGCAGCGGCACGAGATCCGCGCCCATCACACGGTTCGTGACGGGATATTCGGCCTGCAGTTGCCGCACCACCGTCTGGAACTCGGCATCGGCCGCTTCGGGGGTGACGCCGGGTTTGAGACGGGCCACGACGCGCAACCAATGCGCTCTACGAAAGAAGACCTGCGAGCGGCTCGAGGACTCCCACCCTACGGCGCGCCACACGTCCACGGTGTCGGCCGCGTAGGTGAAGCCGGCCGGCATGACGCCGACGATTTCGGTGAGCGCGCCGTTGATCGAGACGCTGCGACCGACTGCCGCGGGGTCTGCGCCGAAGCCGTCCCGCCACATCCGATCGCTGATGACGGCGACCGGGGTGGCCGACTTCCAGGTTTCCTCCGGGGCAAGCACGCGGCCCAGCGCCGGTCGCACGCCGAGCACCGTGAAGTAATTCCCCGTCACGCCACGCAGCCGAATCCGTTGCGGCTCGCCGACGCCCGTCAGCGTCGCCCCGCCTCCCGGCTCGTAGGCGGCGACGTCGGCAAACGCGTGGACGCGCTCCTTCCAATCGACGTAATTCGCCGGGGCCGCCGTCTCGCGGTGCCACCCCTTCTCCGGGTTGTCTTCCGAGAGCATCACGAGCCGATCGGCGTGGGGGAACGGCAGCGGGCGGAGGATCACCGCGTTGACGACGGAGAAGATCGCCGTGTTGGCTCCGATACCGAGCGCCAGGGTTAGGATGGCCGCACCGCTCAACACCGGGTTACGCGTCAGCGTCCGCAGAGCGAAGCGCGCGTCGGCAATCGAATCCTCGATCCAGCGGATTCCCAACGCGTCGCGGTGCGACTCCTTGGCCAGATCGACGCCGCCAAACGCGATCGCCGCCTGCCGCCGCGCCTCGTCGGGCGGCATTCCCCGCCGGCGATTCTGCTCCGCCTCGAGCTCCAGGTGCAGGCGGATTTCCTCATCCAACTCTTGTGCCGCGGCCTGCCGCCGTACGAGGGCGCGCAAACGGGTGCGGAGTCCCCGGAAGAACGTGCTCATGCACCCTCCAGGATCCACGACACCGCCGAGACATAGCGCCGCCAGCTCTCCGTCTCGGCACCCAGGGCACGCCGGCCCGCCGCCGTCAGGCGGTAGTAGCGGGCACGACGATTGTGCTCCGACGTGCGCCACTCGGCGTCGATGGCGCCTTTCAGCTCGAGACGCTGCAGCGCCGGGTAGAGCGAGCCCTGGTTGACCTCGAGCACGCCGCGCGAGAACTGCTCGATGCGCTGGCTGATGCCCCAGCCGTGCATCGGCTCGAGCGCCAGGGTCTTCAGGATCAGGAGATCAAGCGTACCGCGCAGGACGTCGGTCGAGGGTGTAGCCACGGGGCTCTCTCTGTAGGAATCCTACAGAAGGTCGGCCCGCTCCTGTCGGAAGTCAAGAGGAGTGGGCGACCGGCGGATTCCCCGTCGTGACGAGCGGCATCACCGTCTCGGCGAACCGCTCCATCTCTTCGAGCTGCGGGCTGAACTGCAGCAACAACAGATCCACGCCCGCCTCCGAAAAGCGGTCGATCTGCTCGGCGATCTGCTCCGGCGTGCCGACGAGACCCGCCTTGAGGCCGCGGTTCGACACGGAGTAGTCCTCGAGACTGACGCGCTGCTCGAGCTGCGTGTTGGCCAGCCATTCCTGGTAATTCGCGTATCCCCCGGCGCTCTGCTTCACATCGGTGATCCGCGCAATCTCGCGCCGGGTGGCGTCTTCCGATTCGCGGCACACGACGTAGCCGGCCACGCCGAAGCGCAGCGGGGCGCCGCCGGCCCGCTCGCGCCGCTGCTTCATGTCGGTCACCTTCGCGGCGATACGCTCGGGGGGATCGCCGTGCATCAGGTACGCGTCGCACGCCCCGGCGATCAGCTGTTTCGCCGCGTCCGATTCCCCGCCGGCGTAGAGCGTGGGCCGGGGACGCGCCTGCGGTTTCGGTTCGAGGATCGCGTTCTCGATGCGGTAATACCGGCCGGCGTAGCTGAAGCGCGGCTCCGCCCACATCCCGCTCACGACCGCCAGCCACTCGGCGGTGCGCGCGTAGCGCGCATCGTGCCGGTCGAACTCGACGCCGTATTGCTTCGCCTCTTCCGCCCACCAGCTCGACACGACGTTGAGACTGAGCCGTCCGCCGCTGATGTGGTCGATGTTGGCCGCCTGCTTTGCCGCCAGCGCCGGTGGATGAAACGTCGGCCGTACGGCCACCATCAGCTCGAGCCGCTCGGTGACCGCGGCGAGCGCGGCGGTCGTCGTCCAGGCGTCGAGCGCGGGGGCGTCGGGGCCTTTGATGTCGTTGAGGTTGAGCTCGGCAATGAGTGTCAGATCGAACCCGATCGCTTCGCTGCGCTTGGCGAGTCGGCAGACGTACTCCCAGCTCGCCTCCATCTCTTCCGACGGGACGTTGCGCAGCCAGCCGCCGAACACCGGGAGCCAGAACCCGAAGCGCATCGTTCAGGCCCCCCGCTGCTCGAGATAGTCCACAAGGCGCGCGAACGGATCGAAGCCCACCACGCGCGGCGCGTCCGCCACGAAGTTCGACAGCGCGTTGATGTCGTAGTAGTACCGTTCGCCGTCCCTCGCGTCGATCAGGTATTCCACGCCGCCGACGTCGATCCCGGCCACCGCCATGATCTGCTCGACCTCGGCGACGATGTTGGGCGGCGGAGTGTAGCCCTCCACGCGCAGGTTGTTCTTGGGCGCATCCACCGGGCACGCCGCCCGCTCGAGCTCCGCGCCGCCGACCGTCTGGCAGACGTCGGCGGGACACAGATTGAAGCTGTCCCCGGGCGTGTAGATTCGGATGGCATAGAGATAGCGCCCACCCAGCACCTCGACCCGAACGATGCGCTGCTTGTCGGCGGGGATGAATTCCTGCACCAGCGCCGTCTGATCGACGCCCAGGTCGAGCGCCCCCGCCCGGGCCGCGGCGTCGAGTGCGTCCGCCGTTTCAAAGCGTCGCACGCCGGCGCCCGAGCCGCCGATGTTCGGTTTCACGACCACCGGGAAGCGGAGCCCCTCCGCCGCTGCACGAGCCTCCGCCGCATGGTTGATCACCCGAGCGCGCGGCGCGGGGAGACCCAGCTCGCGCAGCAGTGTGAGCTGCAGCGCTTTCGAGGTCTCCGTGACATAGGAGTTGTAGTCGTTCACGACCGGCACACCGTGGCGTTGCAGGAAGGCGAGGTAGTGCAGCGTATAGAAGATCGCGTTGCCGTGGCCGCGCGTGTACGCCGACGGACTCATGCGGTTGAATACGAGCCCGTACGGCGGCCGACCGTCGGTCGCGTCGAACCGATGCTGGGTCGCGTCGAGCCGCACGTAGGGGAGCGCCCGTCGGTCCAGCTCGGCGAACAGCGGCCGGAACCAGTCCGGGTGTTCGTAATAGATTGCGAGTGGGCGATCGACCGATATCGTCATTTCGTCACGTCCCCGATTCGTTCCGCTTCACGAACCGCGCGCGCCACCGCCTCGCGCAGCTCCGTCCCGGGAATACCGTCGTGGAATTGCTCCGGCGTCGCATACACGCCCCCCGCGATCACCGTCGCGCCGAGACTGGCGAAGAGCGGCCGCAGGCCGTGATCGAGCGCCAGCGCGTGACCACGTGATTGCCCGCTCACCAGCGGAACCCCGACCTTCCCGACCAGGCTGTCGGACGACATCAGGTCGAAAAACACCTTGAGCAGCCCGCTGTACGTCGCGCGATACACCGGCGTCCCGACGACAACGATGTGCGATCGCCCCACCGTCTCGAGCGCTCCCGCCACTTCGGGCGCCGTCCCCCGACCCAGCAGCGCGTCCGCCGGAAGCGCAGCCAGATCGATCAACGTTGTCTCGGCGCCATGGCCGGCAAAGGCGGCGAGCGCCGTTTCGACGAGCACGCGCGATTTCGACACCGGGCTCGGGCTGCCGGAGATGCCGGCCACCCGCTTCGTCCGCGATCCGGTCATCCCTGGCTCCCGCGAAAACGAATCGGCCGCGACGTCCTGGTGGGGGTCGCGGCCGATCACGTGCTGGTTGCGCTTCAACGCGCCGGTACTACCCCGCGATCGCCCGCCCCCTCGTCCGCATCATCAGCGGCGAGTGGCAACACGCGCAGGCCAACATGGCATACCGGTTCACGCCCGCAACGTAGTGGGCCTCGCGCACCTCGGCAAGGCCGTAAGTCTCACGGGCAGGCGGGATTGGTGACCCGACGGTTGACGCGGGCGCGGGACCGTGATTACTGTGCCCCCATGACGTCGTTCGTCTCGGGTTCACACCATCTGGTAGCGGCGCTGACCGTCTGCCTGACCCCGCATTGCGCCAATACCATGGCGAACACGGGATCACCCGATCCAGCGCGTGGGCGTGGGACGTAGCCGTTACACAGCTACAGCGAATCGCGAGACGCCCCCACGCTACGATGACAGAGCGCGGGGGCGTTTGATTTTGCAGCGGACTTGAACCAGTGAGAGGGTGATGACCGACAAGCTCGTGAAACGATATCTGCTGGCCAGCGATTTCGATCAGACGTTGAGCTTCGACGACTCGGGCTACGTGCTGGCCGAGATGCTGGGGATCGCGAAAGAGGAGTTCGAGCGCAAGGCCGCGGGCATGACGCGCCTCAACCTCGTGCAGCAGGGGGCCGAGCTCGCCTACCTGCTGCTGCACGATCCCGAGTTTCGCGCCAAGGTGCGCAAGGAGCACCTGATCGAGGTGGGCAAGCAGACTCGCCTCAAGGACAACATCGGGCTGCTCTACGACATCCTCGATCACGGCATCGACGGATATCATTTCGATTTCTACGTTCTGTCGGCGGCGCCCGTCGAGGTGATCCGGTCCGCCCTGGAGGGGATGGTGCCAGCCGATCACATCTTCGGCACAGAATTCCGCTACACCGCGAGCGGCGAGATCGACACGCTGGTGCGGGCGACGGCGGGGTTCGGCAAGGTGGCGGTGCTCGATCAGCTGCAGGCCGAATTGCAGCTCGGACCCGATCACATCGCCTATGTCGGAGACGGCAGCTCGGACATCCACGTGATGCTGCATGTCAACGCGCGCGACGGCCTGTCGCTCGCCGCGTCGGAGAGCAAGCACGTCGCCCGCCTGGCGCGCCGCACGATCCTCTCCGGCGATGCGCTGGCGATCCTCGTGCCGATCCTCGAGTCCATCGCGCGGTGGCAACGGCCCCAGATCCGCGAGTTCTTCGAATCGTACGGGTTTCTCATCCAGGAGTGGGACAAGGTCCGCACCGACTGGCTCACGCTGCGGCCGGCCGAAGACCTCAAGACGGCTTGACGGGACCGCTACGGGCCAGCATCCCGCAGGCTCGCGAGATCGATGACGAACCGGTACCGCACGTCGCTGCGCACGGTCCGATCGTGCGCTTCGTTGATGCGCTGGATCGGGATCATCTCGACGTCGGCGGCGACGCCGTGCTGCGCGCAGAAGTCCAGCATCTCCTGGGTTTCCCGGATCCCCCCGATGTTGGACCCCGCGAGGCGCCGGCGGGCGTTGATGAGCGCGGGGGCGCCGAGCGGGGACGGATCGGGCAGCCCCACGAGCACCATCACGCTATCGCGCCGCAACATCTCGAGATACGGGTCGTAACTATGTGCGGCCGAGACCGTGTCCAGGATGAGCGTGAATCGTTTGAGGTTGCGCTCGAAGACGCCGGGATCCCCGGTCGCCAGGAAATCATCGGCGCCGAGTCGCAGGGCGTCGGCGCGCTTTCCGGGAGAGTGACTGAGGACGGTGACCTCTGCTCCCATCGCCTTGGCCAGACGGACCGCGACGTGACCGAGCCCGCCCAGCCCCACGATGGCGATCGGATCGCCGGCACGCACGCCGAAGTGCCGGAGCGGCGAATAAGTGGTGGTCCCGGCGCAGAGCAGCGGGGCGGCCCGCTCGAGCGGCAGCGCGGGCGGCACGCGCAGGACGTACGCCTCGTCGACAGTGATACGCGTCGAATACCCGCCGTACGTCGGAGTCCGTCCGTCCTGCTCGGTACTGTTGTAGGTCCAACTCACCTGCCGCTCGCAGTACTGCTCCTCTCCTGCGCGGCACGCCTCGCAGCGCCGGCACGAGTCGACGAATACCCCGACCCCGACGACGTCGCCGACCTTCCATCGGGTCACCGCAGCACCGACACGGGAAACCACCCCCACGATCTCGTGCCCCGGCACCATCGGAAAGACGGCGTCGCCCCACTCGTCGCGCACCTGATGGATGTCCGAGTGGCACACACCGCAGAACCGGATGTCGATCAGGACATCGTGCGGCCCCGGGTCACGCCGCTCGATCGTGAATGGGGCGAGCTGAGCACGCGCACCAGGGGCGGCATACGCAGGCGTTTTCATGCCGGGAATATGCCGCCCTCCCACTGCCGTCGCCCAGCCTCGACACGGCGCGTCTGCTGCCTACGGCACCGGCAGCCCGCTCGGCACGCTGGCCGGGACGAGAGCGCTCAGGTCGCGCGCCGTGGGATCGGTCAGCGACTTGAGAAATGCCACGAGCTCGGCGCGCTCCATATCCGTCAGTTTGAGCGGCTGCTGCAACCGGAAGTCGAGGCGCTCGAGCACCGCCCCGATCGTGTTGGCATCGCCGTGGTACAGAGCGCGCACCGCCTGCGGCAGCGTCGCGGAATCGAAGCCCGTGATGTCCGTCGTCACGTCGTTGTAATGGTGCACGACGGCTTCGAGCGTCTGGTAGGCCCCGTCGTGAAAGTAGGGGGCCGTCAACTCCACGTTGCGCAGCGGCGCGATGCGAAACGCGAAGCGATAGGATTCGTTGAACTGCAGCTCGCCGCGACCCAGGTCCAGCGGGAGCTGCGCGCCCACGCCGGGACCGAGCTGCGGCACCCCGACATCGGCGAAGCTCTGCCCGCCGAGAAACGGCCCGTTATGACAGCCGGAACAGCCGGCTTTGCCGAAGAACAGCAGCCCGCCGCGCTTCTGCTCCGGGGTGAGCGCATCGTCGTTCCGCTGCAGGTAGCGATCGAAGGGGGAGTCCGTCTTCGTGAGATCGGCGATCTCGAAAGCGGCGATCGCCGACGCGGCGTGCCGAAAACTCACCTGATTGGGTGCGAGACCCGGGAACGCGGCGTTGAACGCCGTCACATACCCGGGGATCTTGAGCAGCCGTTGGGTGACCGCCGCCCAGATCCCGGTCCACTGGCTGTCGCCGAATTGCGCCAGTTCGTTCGGCCGGCCGAAGACGTCCGTGTCGCCCGGCTCGCCGCGCATCTCGCGCCGGTTGGCGACCGGAAACATGGCCTGGACCGCCATGATATTGGGCAATCCTGGCGGCAGCGCGCTGTCCGCCGGGGTCGTGAACGAGCCCCCGAACCCCGAGACCCTGCCGTCGAGGAACACATACGGCAATCCCAGGGCGATGTTGAGCAGGGTCGGTGCGTTCCGTGGGATGTAGGTGCGACCCGGACCGAGCGTGCGCAAGGGCCCGAGTCCCGTGCCGCCGGTTCCGACCGCCAACGACAAGCCGTCACCCATCGCCGCCGCCGGCTCATGACAGGTCGCGCAGGCGATGTCGCGGTTGCCGCTCAGCTCCTTGTCGAAGAACAGGTCTCTCCCCAGCGCCACGAGCGCCGGATTCTGAACCGGCTGGGCGGCGATCGGCACAGCGCCGTACTGCCCGATGTTTTGACGGAGCTCGGCATCGATCGATCCGGGCTGGGTGAAGCTGCGGTCGCTCTCCACGCAGCCGAGGCCGACGATCGTCCCGAGACACGCCGTCCGAACGAGAGTTCTCAGCATGGCGGCTCCTCCGTCAGTGCAGGGGAAGCGACAGTGATATCTGGTGCGTGACCGTCGAAACGCCGGCGAGTCGCAGCGTCTGATCCGGCGCGACGATGAGCATCCCGGGAGCCACGTCCGCGGCCGGGTTGAACACGCCCACGACGACCCCTTGCATCGGGCGGCCCATGCCATTCGCCACGCGGCCGCGATAGCGCAGGTCGAATTCCGCAAATCGCAAGCTCAGACCCCAGGCCGGTGTCCATTCCACCCAGGTGGATCGAACCTGTTGCCGGGCGGCCGCCACGAGATCGGTCTGGTCCAGGCGGTAGTGCACGGAGCGCAACCCGAGGCCGAGCTGGAAGGCGACCGCTTTGGGGCGGCCCGCGAGGGCGACTTCGTGGCTCACGCCGAGCCGCAGCACGACGTTCGAGAAACGGAACCGGTTCGTCACGGTGCGACCACCGGCCTGAATGGTGTCGCCCGGCGCGACCACCACCGGTGCCTGCGCCACTCCCCACGTCGTGCTCCAGATCGGCTCGTACAGCATATCGGCGGCGAACGTCGCGGGACCCCGCGTCTTCGAGAAACCGACGCCCACGTCGGCGGCGGTGGCGCGTCCCTGGTCGCGTGGCAGCGTCACGATCTCGTTCTCGGCGATGCGCGGCTGGGAGACGAGATTCAGCGTCGCGACCCAACCGATCCGCCAATCCGTTGCCGCGAGGGGTCGCTGATACGCCATGTGAAACGCGGAGGTGGTCGCGCGATCCAACGCGTGCTCGAGCCGAATCGTCTGGACGAACAGTTGCAGCCCGGGGTCCCAGACCTGATCGCCATACGTCACGTCGTGCGTCATCCGGAAACTGTTGTGCACGACGAGCGCCTCGAGGGACCGGTTCCCCGGCCAGTCCTTGAGGAGGCCCAACCGCAAATCGAGACCATGTCCCGCCTCGGAGAGGCCTTGGCCCCCCTGATAGAGCAGGTCTCCTCCGTCGAGGCCGTGCAAGCGGGACCATTGCAGGCTGCCGCCGATCGACAGGCCGGTCCCATTGAGCGCTCGGCCGAGCGACAGGAGCCCATATTGGTTGCCGTGCGACTCGCCTCCGGTGGAGACCGGCGGGGGCGCGAACCCCACCGGTGGACCGATGCGAACGCCGGGCGCGAATATCAGCTGCTGCATCGGCCGGCTGCCGTCGACCTGCTGCACCGCCACCGAAACTGCGCCAAACCACGCACCGGCTCGTCCGAACCCGGCGACCGGCAGGGTCGCTCCACCACCGGTCTCCTGGGTGGTGCGATAGACGGTGGGGGATGCGAAGAGTCGGGCCTGCGCCAGTCGCGCTCCCATCGCCGGGTTGCGGAAGGGGTCGAGCAGCGAATCGGCCAGGGCGACGGAGACGCCACCCATGCCGAGGTTGTTGGACGGATAGATCAGGAATTGGTCCCCCTGCGCGAGCGGAACGGTCCGGATCGGTATCACCTGGGCCGACCCCGGGACCGCAAGCAACAGGAGAATGAGGAGAACGAAGGAACTGCGTTGGCCATCACGGCGCCGCGTCCACCTGGGACGGGGGGCGACGAGGCCGAAGGAAATCATATGCGCCTCGGGCTGTGGACGCTGTTGGATACCCAGGCGACCACATGGCGCGTCACACGCTTTCATCCGGCCAGCAGGACGGACCCCCCGTCATGGTCGTGTCCGGAGGCTGTGAATCGGGCAGCCGAACCACGTTCCGGACACTACCTTGGTGCCCCGTGACCTTTCCTGTCGCGGTCGCACTCCACCTCAGCCTGCTCGGCCCCGCGACGTATTCCGGAATCGCCGGGCAGACGAACGTCACCGTCCCGCGTCTGGACGACGCCGGTGTCACGATCGACGGCAGTTTCGATGAATCGTCGTGGGCGCAGGCCGCCACGTTGACCGGGTTCTCCGAATACACACCGGTCGACGGCCGGCCCGCCGAAGACTCCACCGAAATCCTCGTATGGTATTCGCCGACCGCGATCTACTTCGGAATACGCGCCTTCGAGACGCACGGCGCCGTGCATGCGACGCTCGCCGACCGGGATCGCATCGCCACCGACGACTACGTCCAGATCCTGCTCGACACCTTCGACGACCGCCGCCAGGCGCTCGTCTTCGGCGTGAACCCCATGGGCGTGCAGTCGGACGGCACCTTGACCGAGACGCAAGGCGGCTCGCGCGACACCGTCGATCGCTCCGCCGATTTCGTATACCAATCCAAGGGACGCGTCACCGACACCGGGTACGACGTGGAGATCCGGATCCCCTTCAAGAGCATCCGGTTCCAGCAGGCGAAGACGCAGACGTGGGGCATCAACGTGGTCCGCGTCGTTCAGCGCTCGGGGCAGGAACAGACGTGGACGATGACGAATCGCGGCGCCTCGTCCTTCCTGTCGCAGTCCGGGAAGCTCGAGGGGCTCACCGAACTGCACGCCGGCCGTGCCCTCGACATCATCCCGACCCTCACCTCGCGCGTTGAC
>DATJJY010000115.1:0-25138 GCA_035491895.1 Gemmatimonadales bacterium | reverse complement strand
CGACGGCGCGGTTTGGCACCTCGATGTCGGCTTGTCACATCCTGGGGCTGGAGAAGGTCCCAAGGGTCCGGCTGTTCGCCGGTTAAAGTGGCACATGAGCTGGGTTCAGAACGTCGTGAGACAGTTCGGTCTGTATCCGGTGCGGGCGGTGGAGTGTTGAGGGATGTCGTCCCTAGTACGAGAGGACCGGGACGAAGCGACCTCTCGTGTCCCGGCTGTGCCGCCAGGCGCAACGCCGGTTAGCGATGTCGCGCGGGGATAACCGCTGAATGCATCTAAGTGGGAAACCCTCCCCAAGATGAACACTCCCGGGTCGCAAGACCCCTAAAGGGCCGTGGGAGACTACCACGTTGATAGGCGGCAGGTGTAAGGCGCGCGAGCGCTTCAGCCGAGCCGTACTAATCGCCCGTGAGGCTTGATCTCTCCGCTGGAACCATTCGTGTGATTCCGCTGCACCACACATCTCGCACCGTCAGAGTTCTCTGAAGTCTCAAGCTTGCTGGCGACGAGCGCGACAGGGCCACACCCGTTCCCATCCCGAACACGGTCGTTAAGCCTGTCAGCGCCGATGGTACTGCGGTCGAGAGGCCGTGGGAGAGTAGGCCGCCGCCAGCGTCCCCAAAGAAAAAGCCCGTTCGGTTCGCCGAGCGGGCTTTTTCGTTTTAGACGTCAGACGTTCAGACGTCGGACGTCGGACGTCGGACGTCAGACATCAGACGTCAGTATTCCGCATTCGCTGAACGCTGCTGGCTGATGGCCTTTAACCGGAGGACGGCAGGCGATCCGCAGCCGGCGTGCGACGTTCGGCGAAGGCGGACCGCAACATCGTCACCGCCGTGTACACCACCACCACCACCACCAACCACCGCACGTAGGTGAGCGACAGCGACTTCACGATATACGCCGCGATCAGCACCGCGGGGATCCCCGCCAGCGCCAACACCAGCGAGGCGTGCAGGCTGTAGCTCCCCTTCTTGATGAACCGCATCCCCGCGATCGGCATCAGAAACGCGCATGACCCCATCATGATCGGAAACGCCGCCCGCGGATCCATCCCGAGCAAGCTGACGAGGATGAGGCACGGCCCGTACAGCCCGATGCCGAGCGTCATCAGGGCGCCGAGCGCGAAGTTGCCCAGCAAGCCCGCGACCAGCACCGGACCCCGCAGCTCGAGCGCGCTGCCGCCCACCGGCACGAGCGCGAGCTGCGTCATCAGCATCAGCGAAGCCGCCCCCAGCAGCGCAAACCCCATCCCGATCTGGATCTTCATGCGCGGCCAGCGGGCCACCACCCCGGCGCCGAGCCACGCCCCGAGCACCGACGCCGCGATCATCGTCACGAGGGTCAGGAAATCCACCTTGACGATCGATATATAGATGAAAGCCTGCGCCACGGTGGGCAGCGTGTACGCGACGTTCAACGTGCCGGGGATCCACTCGTCCCGCACCGAGTGCCGCAGCTTGAACATGGACGTCGTCGTGGCGAAGTTGCCGATGCCCAGCGTGTCGAAGAAGCACATGACGAACCCGACCACCGAATGAAATCCCGTCGCCGGCGGATCGTCCGTCACTGCTCCGGCCGCGCGTGCCTTGCGCACCTGCCAGCGCCAGGCCACGAGGAACCAGATCGTCACAAGGGCGAGCGCCAGAAAGAGCAGTGTCTTGGGATCGTTCATGAGTGCCGATACTAACCGCCGGACGGCTGGTCAGCGAGCGGGGACGGGCTGAGCGGCCTCCCCGCGGTCGCCGCCCTGGGGTTCTTCCTCGGGATGCGCCATGCCACCGATCCCGATCACGTCATCGCCGTGGCGACGATCGTCACGCGCGCGCGCGGCGCGAAGGGCGCCGCCCTGATCGGCGCCGTCTGGGGAGTGGGACACACCCTCACGATCGTGATTGTCGGGGCGGGAATCATTCTGCTCGGCTGGGTGATCCCGGCGCGCGTCGGGTTGTCGCTCGAGCTGTCGGTCGGGATCATGCTGATCATCCTGGGCGGCATGAATTTGAGCGGTATTCTGGGGCGCATCCCCGCGGGACTGGGCGACCACTCCCACGCCCATCCTCACGGCGACTTCGTGCATACCCATGCGCACGGACACGACCCCGAGGCGCATCCCCACACCGCCGACCAGACACCGGTGGCCTGGCTCGACCGGCACTTCGGGCGGCTGGACTTCTATCAGCTGCTGCGTCCGCTCGTCGTCGGCGTCGTCCACGGCCTGGCGGGCTCGGCTGCGGTGGCGCTCCTCGTCCTCGCGACGATTCCGTCACCCGCCTGGGCGGTCGCCTACCTGCTCGTGTTCGGCGTGGGCACGGTGGCGGGGATGATGCTCATTACGGCGCTCATCGCGCTCCCCGCGGCGTACGCGGAGCGGCGGCGCGCCGCGTGGCAGCGGCGCTTGCGCCTCGCGTCCGGGCTCGTCAGTCTGGGCTTCGGACTCTTCCTTGCCTATCAGGTCGGCATCGTGCACGGCCTCTTCAGCGGCCGTCCCGAATGGACCCCACACTGACGACCGAGTAGCTTCCGACCTCCCTCCACAACTGGGGGATGATGGCCGTTCGCCGTGAGCCGGGAAAAGCGACGCGCGCACCCCGTACGCCGCGCGCGCCGCGCACCCCTGCGCGCCGTCGCTCCGTGTTGCAGACCAATGCCGGTGAGCCGATCCCGATCGTGCACCTGGCGGCCGAGTGCTGGCCGTACGCGCGGACCGGAGGATTGGGCGAAGCGGTGGCGAGTCTCGCGACGTACCAGGCGGCGGCGGGACTCCCCACCACCGTCGTGATGCCGCTGTACCGCGCGGTGCGCCGCGTCGTGAAGCAGCTCGAGCCGGTGGGGGAGCCGTTCGCGGTGCAGCTCGGGCCATCGACCGAGGCGGCCCGGTTGATGCGGCCACGCGGCCGCGTACGCGGCGCCAACGTCATCTTCATCGACCATCCCGGGTTCTACGATCGCCCCGAGCTGTACGGTGAGCGCGGCGACTACCCCGACAACTACCGCCGCTTCGCGTTTCTCTCGCTCGCCGCGATCGCCGCGCTGCCGCAGATCGCCCCCGGCGCCGCGATCCTTCACGCGCACGACTGGCACGCCGCCCTCGGGCTCGTCTATCTGCGCACGGCGTTCGCGGGACATCCCTACTACCGGCACGTCCCCGCGGTCCTCTCGGTCCACAACGCCGGGTACCAGGGGCATTTTCCCGCCGCGACCGTTCCTGACATCGGACTGCCGTGGGAGCTGTACACCTGGCGCGTGCTCGAGTGGTACGAGCGCGCCAACTGGCTGAAGGGCGGCCTCGCGTTCGCGGACGCGGTGGTGACGGTGAGTGCGACGCACGCGCGCGAGCTGCAGACGCCGGACGGCGGGTTCGGGCTGCAGGACACCTTTCACCAGCTGCGCGATCGTCTGTTCGGCATCGTCAACGGCATCGATCACGAGGTCTGGGACCCGACGCGCGACACACAGATTCCCGTGACGTTTTCAGCGCAGCACCTGGAGGGGAAGCAGCGCTGCAAGGAGGCGCTGCAGGCGCGCTTCGGTCTGGCGCAACGTCCCCGCACTCCGATCTTCGGGATGGCGGCACGGCTCGTGGCTCAGAAGGGGCTCGACCTCATGATCGACGGGAAAGCGCTCGATGCCGTCGATGCGCAGTACATCTTTCTGGGGCAGGGAGAGGAGCGCTATGTGAAGCCGCTCAAGGCGCTCGCGGCGCTCCATCCCGACCGCATCGCCGTCGACACCGGCTTTACCGACGAGCTGGAGCACGCCGTCATCGCCGGCGCCGACATGCTCCTCATGCCATGCCAGTACGAGCCGTGCGGGCTCACCCAGATGCGGTCGCAGCGCTACGGCACCCTGCCGGTCGCGCGCCGCACCGGTGGATTGAACGACACGATCGATGACGGCCTCACCGGATTCCTGTTCGACGAGTTCTCGACGAACATGCTGGTCCAGACCGTGCGGCGGGCGGTGCATCACTACCAGGACGAGCCGGGATGGAAGGCGCGGATGCGCAAGGCGATGGCGAAGAACTTCAGCTGGGAGCGCTCGGCGCTGAAATACCTGGCGGTCTATCTCAAGGCGCTGGAAGTCGCCGAGCGTACCGGTCGCGCCACGGACTAGACGCCCGGGCCGTCAGTCGTGCCCGGCGATGTATGCCCTAATCATCTTCTCCCAATACGGCCAGTCGTGCGACCAGCCGTCCCAGATCCGCAGCGCGTTCCCGATCCCTTTGCCCCAGAGAATCCCGGAGAACTCCTCGTTGTTGGGGCAGGCGGGATCTTCGCGCCCGACGGCCAGCACGATGTCCTGCCGCCGGAACGCCGCGAGCCGTTCCGGATCGTGCTCGTGGCGCATGAAGTCGACGGGGTTGCAGGCATACACGTTCCCGTCCGAGTAGCCGCCGGTGAGCCGCTTGATATCGTAGGTCCCTGAGAGTCCGATGATGCGCTGGACCCGCTCGGGGTGCCGCATTCCGAAGCAGGCGGCGTGATAGCCGCCGAAGCTCGCGCCGACCGCGATCACGAACGGATTGGGGTTGCGCGACTCGGTGTACGGCAGGACTTCGTCGAGCAGGTACCGGTCGTACTGCAACTGCCGCCACGCGCGGGCGCCGGGATCGAGGTGCTCGCCGTACCAGCTCTCCTCGTGCACGTGATGCATGCAGAACAGCTGGATCCAGCCGCGCTCGAGATGCACGCCCAGCACCTCGGGGCGGTGCATGTGGCGATCGGTCCACTCGGTGCAGGAGCCGAGGCTCGTCGGAAAGACGAGCACGCGCGCGCCGGCGTGGCCGACCACCTGCAGCGGCATCTCGCGGCCGAGGGCCGGGCTGTGCCATTGCACTCGCTCGACGCTCATGGGCGCAACAAAAATGGAAGAGCCTTGCGGAAGCGCCGCCCCCAGTCTGCTTCGCGGTGCGCGCCGTCCCGGTCTTCGACGTAGCGCAGCGTACGGCGCGGCTCGTAGCCCCGCTCGATCAGCACGTCGCGCATTCTCCTGGCGAGTATCACGTGGCGCTCTCCCTCGCGAAGGCCGATGTCCAGGTAGATCCGTCCGTCTCCCGCCGGGCGGGGAGACCGGGCTACCAGGTCGAAGATCGCCTCGTTGCCGAACCACAGCGACGGGCTCAGGGCGCCGACGAATCCGAACACCGATGGCAGCCGGAAATAGGCGTACAGGCTGATCAGACCGCCGAGCGAGGAGCCCGCGATCCCCGTCGCGCTCCGGTCGGTGAGCGTGCGGAATCCCTCATCCACCAGCGGCTTCACCGTCCCGGTCAGGAACGCGAGGTAGCGATCGCCCGCGCCGCCACCCGCTCCCGGCTCCACGAACGGGCCGTATTCGTCGGCGCGGGCCGTGCCGGCGTTGGCGACGCCGACGACGATCGGCTCGATGCCGCGCCGGCTCGCCCAGCCGAGCGCGGTCGTGAGGCCCCAGTCTCCCGCGAAGCTCGTGCGCGGGTCGAAGAGATTCTGGCCGTCCTGCATGTAGAGCACGGGGTAGCGGCGGTCGCCGGTCGCGTAGGAGGCGGGGGTGGAGATGATGAGCGTGCGCTCGTTGCCCAGCTCCGGGCTGACGACGGCGGGAATCACGTGCAGGTCGCCCCGCCGGGCGCGGGCACGCGCGCGCGAGCGCCAGCGGACGGCGAAGCGAGAGAACCGCAGCATGCAGTGGAAGAATGTAAGGACACGGCCTCGGGGTTGTCACCCGCGGGCCGGTCCGGCATCTTCAGCGCCGCTGTCGCTCGTTCGACCGTCACGCGGAGGATGGAGCGGGTGAGTGCCACGATCGGTTTGAAAATCGGTCTGATTACGGGGCGGGAATGGTCGTTCCCCCCGCGCTTCATCGACGCCGTGAACGCCCGCAACTGCGGGGTCACCGCCGAATACGCCCTGCTCGGCGGCGAATCGATCGACGGCGCCTGTCCCTACGCGGTGCTCATCGATCGCATCTCGCACGAAGTGCCGTTCTACCGCGCCTACCTGAAGCATGCCGTGCTCCAGGGCGTCGCGGTCGTCAACAACCCGTTCATGTGGAGTGCCGACGACAAGTTCTTCGGCGCCACGCTCGCGACGCGGCTCGGCGTCGCCAGCCCCAAGACGATCCTCGTGCCCAACAAGGAATACGTCCCGGGCATCGTACACGCCGAGAGCCTCCGCAACCTGAAGTTTCCAATCGACTGGGACGCGATCATCCGGGAGATCGGGATGCCGTGCATCCTCAAGGACGCGCACGGCGGCGGGTGGAAGGACGTGTATGTCTGCCGGACGAAGGAAGAGCTGCTCTCGAGCTACGATCAATCGGGCCTGCACACGATGATCGTGCAGGAGTTCATCGAGTGGGAACAGTTCGTCCGCTGCATCTGCATCGGGCAGCAGCACGTGCTGCCGATCCGCTACGATCCCAAGACGCGAGCGTATCTGGTGGACGACGGCTACCTGAGTGATGCCCTGCGCCAGCGCATCGTGGGCGACTCGCTCACCCTGGTCCGGGCCCTGGGCTACGACATGAACTCGATCGAATACGCCGTGCAGGACGGGGTCCCTTACGCCATCGACTTCATGAATCCTGCGCCGGACTTCGACGTCAACTCGCTCACCCCGACCTACTTCGACTGGGCGGTGCAGCACATGGCCGATCTCGCGATCGCGCTGGCGGCGCGCGGGTCGACGGGGGAGGGACGCGACTTCCACTGGAACGCGCTGTTCCGTGGCCGGGGGGGAGTGCGCGCGTAGCATGACGTCCGGGGTGGGGGAGGCCATCGCGCGCTACCACGAGCTGTTGACCGCCGACGTCGCCGCCGAGTCGCAGGCGATGCTCGACGAGGCCCAGCGACGGCGAGGCGTGTACTTCGGCGACCGGCCGCTGTGCACCGCGCTCCGCCCACGCTTCTTCTCCTCCGACCAGTACCGCTTCGTGCGCGAGCGCTGCGGCGTCATGCTCAGGGCGATGGGCCGGTTGCTGCGCGCGGCGTTGCAGGATGCGTCGCTGCGCCGGCAGTTTCGCCTCACCGATTGGGAGGAGGATCTCGTCGCCCTCGATCCCGGCATTCCCGATCCCAGTCCCACGTCACGCTTCGATTCGTTCTATTTCCCGGATACCGGCGTGATGTGGCTGACCGAGTACAACGCCGAGACGCCGACCGGGGCGGCCTACGGCGACACGCTGGCGGACGTGTTCATGGCGTTGCCGGTGATGCGGCAGTTCCTGAAGACGATCGACGTGCGGCCGATCCCGGGCCGTCATGGGATCCTGCATGCCGTGCTCGGATCGTACGCCGCCTGGAGCGGAACTCGGCGCGCGCCGCGGATCGCCATTCTCGATTGGCGCGAAGTGCCGACCTACAGCGAGTTCGTGCTGTTCCAGGAGTACTTCCGCTCGCACGGCCTCGAGGCGGTGATCGTCGATCCGCGGGAGACCGAGCTCAGGAACGGGCGCCTCATGGCCGAGGGCGGGCCGGTGGACCTGATCTACAAGCGCGTCCTGATCAGCGAGCTGATCGATCGCTGCGGCATCGATCACGCGGTGGTGCAGGCGGTGCGCAGCCGGTCGGTGTGCATGGTCAACGGCTTTCGCTGCAAGCTGCTGCACAAGAAAGCGAGTTTCGCCGTGCTCGGGGACGAGCGCAACGCCGCCCTGTTTCCACCGGATGAGCGGCAAGCCATCGCGGCGCACATCCCCTGGACGCGCGTGTTGGAAGAGCGCAAGACCCAGCATGAGGGCAGGGAGATCGATCTCGTGCCGTTCGTGCTGGCGCAGCGCGACCGGCTCGTGCTCAAGCCGAACGACGAGTACGGCGGGAAAGGCGTCGTGCTCGGCTGGGAAGTGAGCGACACGGAGTGGCAGGAGCGCGTGCGCGTCGGGTTGACCGAGCCGCACGTCGTGCAGGAGCGCGTCCCCGTCCCGCGCGAGCCGTACCCGAGCGTCGTCGATGGCGCGCTGCAGATCGCCGACCGCATCCTCGATACCGATCCCTTCGCCTGCCAGGGCGCGTACGTCGACGGCTGTCTCTCGCGTCTGTCGACGGCGGCGCTCGTCAACGTCACGGCCGGCGGCGGATCCCAGGTCCCCACCATGCTCGTGGAGCCCCGATGAAGCCGCCCTCGCTGACCCTCGGCATCGAAGAGGAGTATCAGATCATCGACCCCGAGACGCGGGAGCTGAAGTCTTATATCACCCAGATCCTCGAGCAGGACCACCTGGTGCTGTCGCAGGTGAAGCCGGAGCTGCACCAGTCGATCGTGGAAGTCGGGAGCAACGTGTGCAAGACGCCGGGCGAGCTGCGCGCCGAGCTCGTGAAGCTGCGGCGCGAGGTGATCGGCCTGACCGCGAAGAACGGCCTGCGCATCGCGGCGGCGGGGACGCATCCCTTCTCGTCGTGGGCTCGGCAGGAGATTACGCCCACCGAGCGCTACCTCGGGCTGCGGGAAGCGATGGGGGAGCTGGCCCAGCGCCTGCTCATCTTCGGGACCCATGTCCACATCGGCATCGAAGACCGCGAGTTCCTGGTCGATGCGCTCAACGTGTCGCGCTACGTGCTGCCGCATATCCTGTGTCTCTCCACCAGCTCGCCGTTCTGGATGGGGCGCAACACCGGGCTCAAGTCGTACCGGTCGGTTGTGTTCCGGGGCTTCCCGCGCACCGGCGTGCCGCGGGCGTTGCGCTCGTGGAGCGAGTACACCGATCTGGTCGAGATGCTGACGACGACGAACTGCATCCCCGACGGGTCCAAGATCTGGTGGGACGTGCGTCCCAACTGGTCGTACCCCACGCTCGAGTTCCGCATCTGCGATGTCTGCACGCGGGTCGACGAAGCAGTGTGTATCGCCGCGATTCTCCAGGCGGTGGTGGCGAAGCTCTGGAAGCTGCGCCGCGACAACATGACGCTGCGCGTCTATCCGGCGGACTTCATCGAGGAGAACAAGTGGCGCGCCGTCCGCTACGGCCTGGACGGACAGCTGATCGATTTCGGCAAGAGCAAGGAGCTCCCGGCGCGCGAGCTGATCCGCGAGCTGCTGGAGTGGTTCATCGCCGACGTGGTCGACGAGCTGGGCAGCCGGCAGGAAGTATCGTATGCCTACAAGATCCTGGCGGAAGGCTCGAGCGCCGATCGCCAGCTCGCGACGTTCCAGCGCACCAACGATCTCACGGCGGTGGTGGATCACTTGATCGCAGAAACCGCGGAAGGATTGTAACCGCCATGGCGGATCGGCCGGTCATCGGCATCACGACGCAGACCCTCGAAGCGATCCCCGACCAGCTGCCGCGCTGCTGGGTGATGAGCCAGCGGTACGTCCAGGTGCTCGTGCAGGCGGGCGCCATCCCATGGGTGATCCCGCTGCTCGAGCACGACGAGGCGACGCTGCGCGGCATCTACGACCGCAGCGACGCGCTGTTCCTGCCGGGCGGCGTGGACGTCGATCCCGCCGCGTATGGCGCGGACCGCGGGCCGGCGTGCGGCCGCACCGATCCGGCGCGCGATTGGACCGAGCTGCTGCTGACGCGCTGGGCGCTGGCCGACGCCAAGCCGGTGCTGGCCGTGTGCCGCGGGGCGCAGATTCTCAACGTGGCGGTGGGTGGGACGCTGTATCAGGATGTCGGTACCGAGCATCCGACCGCCTTGAAGCACGATCAGTTTCCCACCGGCGGGCGCCGGCGCGACGACCTGAGCCACGACGTGCGCATCGCGCCGGGCTCGCGGCTCGGCGCGCTGCTCGAGGCCGACGTCCTCCCCGTGAACAGCATGCATCACCAGGGGATCGCGCGCCTCGCACCGGGGCTCACCGCGGTGGCCACCGCGGCGGACGGTTTGATCGAAGGGGTCGAGGTCGCCGACGACCGCTTCGTGCTCGGCGTGCAATGGCATCCCGAGGACCTGGTCGACGTCGACCCGCGGATGCGGCGGCTGTTCGACGCCTTCATCACCGCCGCGCGCGCCGCCCGGCGCTGACATGGCGTCCACGCGGTGCGGAACGGTCGTGCTCGCGGGGCTCCCCAACGTCGGCAAGTCGTCGCTCTTGAACGCGCTCGTTGGCGAGCGGCTGGCGATCGTATCGCCCAAGGCGCAATCGACGCGGGTGCCGGTCGTCGGCGTGCTGACGCGCGGGGATGCGCAGTTCATCTTCACCGATCCGCCGGGGCTGCTCACCCCGTCCTATCAGCTGCAGGAGCGGATGCGGGAAGCGGCGCTCCGGGCCATCGGCGACGCGGAAGTGATCGCCCACCTCCATCCGCTGCCGGAGGCGCCGGCGCCGGCGTTCGCGGCGGCGGCCGGACTCGCCGCCGCGCCGCGGGCGCCCGTGATGACGGTGTATACCAAGGCAGATCTGGTGCCGCCGGAGCGCCGGCCGCCGCTGGGGTCGGGGATCGCGGTGTCGAGCGAGACGGGGGAAGGGATGGAAGCGCTGCTCGATGCCCTCGCGGAGCGGCTGCCGCCCGGGCCCTTTCATTATCCGGTGGATGAGCTGGCGACGCAGCCGGTACGCTTCTTCGCGTCCGAATATGTCCGGGAGGCGGCGTTCGCCGTGCTGGAAGAGGAGCTGCCCTACAGCGTCGCCTGCGAAATCGACGAATTCCGGGAGGCGGAGACGCCGACGTATATTCGGGCAACGGTGTATGTCGAGCGGGAGAGCCAGAAGGGCATCGTGATCGGCCACCAGGGGCGTACCATCAAAGCGATCGGTCAAGCCGCGCGCGCGCGCATCGAGGGGCTGCTTGGCGGCCCCGTGTTCCTCGATCTGAATGTGAAAGTGCTCGGAAACTGGCGCCGTCAGAACGGACTGCTGCGCCGCCTGGGGTACGCCACATGAGTCTCCCTCCGGAGCTGCTCGAGATTCTCGTGTGCCCGAAGTGCAAAGGGGCGCTCGAGTACCGGCAGGAGCCGGTGGAAGAGCTGCTCTGCTCCGCGTGCCGCCTGATCTACGCCATCGAAGACGACATTCCAATCATGCTGATCGATGAGGCAAAGACTTTCTGAGATAGGATGGCGGACGGCGGTCGTCCTCGTCCTCCAATCGACACACTCGACCGCGGGGCTGGCCGCCCAGGACCAGCCGCTCAACGCGGCCGCGCTGTTTCTGTTGTTTCCGGTCGGCGCGCAAACGGTCGGCATGGGTCAAACGGCGGCGGCGGCGGACGGACACGGCGAGGCCGTGTTTCAGAATCCCGCGGGGGTCGCGACCCTCACATCGAGCGAGTTCGCGCTGCACACCGCGACCCTCGCGGCCGGCCCGACCAACGCCCTCACCGCGTTCTTCCCGCGGCACGGCATCGGCGTGTTCGGCGCGACGCTCTACCTCGCCGACTATGGCGATCTGGATCTCACCGATTCGTTGGGGACGACGAACGGCCGCCTCGCGTCGCGCAACTTCGCGTTCCTCGCGACCTACGCGACACAGCTCACCGGGTCCGTGGCCCTGGGCGTGAGCTACAAGCTCGTGCAGTTCGCGGTGAGCTGCACCGGCGCCTGCAAGGCGGTCCCCTCCGGTCAGGGCGTGACGCATGCGCTCGACGTCGGCGGCCAGTTCAGCGTCGGAGCCGATCACGCGCTGCGCATCGGCGTGGCGTTGCGCAACGTGGGATTCCCCCTGCAGGTGAACAACCGCGACCAGGCCGATCCGCTGCCGACTCGGCTGACCGTCGGCGTGGTGTACCGGCTGCAGCTGCGCCCGGTCGACGCCGACTCCGTGGCGGACCGTTTCGACGTGCGGATGGCCGCCGACGTCGAGAGTCCCTGGCGCCAGACGGGAGACCCGGACGTCCGCCTGGGCGTGGACGTCGGCTACCGACAGATGGTCCGTGTGCGCGGCGGATATGCGTTCCTCCATCAGGGACTGTCGGGGCCGAGCATCGGTCTGGGTGTGGCGACGGGCGCGATTGGCGTCGATCTGGCGCGGATGTTCCTGACCAACACCGATCTCGTCACGCCCAATCCCACCTTCCTGTCGTTCCGGGTAGCCTTTTGAGGGACCCGTTCCTCGGCATCGCTGCGGGGGTCTGCCTGCTCGCCGCGACAGTGGTGCCAGGGAGCGCGCAAGTCGTCGACTCGGCCACCACTGCGGCGCGCGCCCGGGTATGGCTGCCCCCACTTGCATCCCTCGTAGTGCCGGGTTCGGGTCAGCTCATCACCGGCCGCGACCGGGGGCTCGTTTACATCGCCGCCGAGGTGTTCCTGCTGTCGCGCTACATCCAGCTGCTGCACGACGGCCATCACGGCTCGGACCGTTACCGCGAGCTGGCGTTCACCGTGGCACAGCGCGGCTTCGCCACGACGCGGCGCGATACCGTGTTCGAATACTACGAGACACTGGAGCGGTTTCAGGCGAGCGGGGTGTACGATCGCAATCCCGGGGGGACGTTCACGCCGGAGGACGACCCGAACACCTACAACGGGTCGGTCTGGCTCCTAGCGCAGCAGAATTCCTGGCCCGATCCGGCTCACCCGCCGGCCCCCGGCACCGAGCTCTACAACAGGGCGATCCAGTTCTACACACTGCACGCCATCGGGCCGGACTATCTATGGTCGTGGAACGGGGCTCCGCTGGAGCTGGAAGAGTATCGCGCGACGATCCATGCGAGCGACGACGCGTACCGCAGCGCGCAAAACCAGCTCGGTCTGCTGCTCGCCAACCATCTCGCCAGCGCCATCGACGCCCTGATCTCGAGCCGCCTCTCGGCCGGCCTGCGCCGGCCCGCCAACCTCCAGACCACCTATCTGGGACGGCGCGGGACATTCGTCAGCATCAGCATCGCCTTCTAGATTCTCGGGCTCGCCCCACCAACAGGACGCTCCATGACGCGACCCGACGGCCGTGATCCCGCAGTGTTGCGCCCGCTCTCGCTCGAGCGTGGCACGAACCCGCACGCCGAAGGGTCCTGCCTGGTACGGATGGGGGGTACCGTCGTACTCTGCACGGCGTCAGTGGAGGCCGGCGTGCCGGCATGGCGCAAGGGATCGGGCCAGGGGTGGGTGACCGCCGAGTACGCCATGCTGCCCCGGGCGACCGAGCAGCGCACGCCGCGGGAGCGAACCGGGGCGGGGGGCCGTACGCACGAGATCCAGCGTCTCATCGGCCGCAGCTTGCGCGCCGTGCTGCGGAGCTTCGCGTTCGGCGAGCACACGATTCGGGTCGACTGTGACGTGCTCCAGGCCGACGGTGGCACCCGCACCGCCGCGATCTCCGGTGCCGCGGTCGCGCTCGCCGACGCCACCGCCTGGCTGGCCCGCACGACAGGCGTGCCGGATCCATTTGCCGGCCTCGTGGCCGCCGTGAGCGTCGGCCTCGTCGCCGGCGAGGCGCGCCTCGATCTCAATTACGCCGAAGATCGCGACGCGCAGGTGGACGCCAACATCGTGGTCGCCGAGCCCGACCGCCTGGTCGAGGTCCAGGCGACGGCGGAGCACGGCACGTTCGAGCGCGCCCAGCTCGATCGGCTGCTCGAGCTCGCCCAGGACGGTGTGACGCGGATCTTCGCGGCGCAGCGGGCCGCGCTGGGACGCTGAGCGTGATGACGCTGCGCTGGCTGCTGATTGCGCTGCCGGCTTCGTGGCTCCTCGCGATGCTGCACGCATCGCCGCTCCTCGTCTTCGGAATCACCGCGCTCGGCGTCGTGCCGCTGGCCGCGGCGATGGGCGCGTCGACCGAAACCCTGGCCCATCGCACCGGTCCCGCCGCGGGCGGTCTGCTCATGGCGACCTTCGGCAATGCCGCCGAGCTGATCCTCGCCATTGCGGCGCTCAGGGCGGGCCTCACCAATCTCGTCAAGGCATCGATCACCGGATCGATCCTGGGAAACCTGCTGCTGATACTCGGACTCGCGCTCGTGGCGGGAGGACTGCGGAAGCCGACGCTGACCTTCAACCGGACCGCGGCGGGGATGGGGGGCGCCATGCTGCTGCTCGCCGTGACGGGGCTCGTCGTGCCGGCGCTGTTCGCCGTGGCCCACCCCGCGGCCGCCCCGGCGGTGAGCAGCCATCTGTCCGAAGCGGTCGCGTTGGTGCTCGGGGTGACATACGCCGCGAGCCTCGTCTTTTCGCTGCGCACCCATCGCAACGTCTTCCAGGGTACCGCGGCCCCGACCGGGCACGAGACCGCGATCCCGGTGGGGCGGGCGATCACCGTGCTCGCCGTGGCGACGGTGCTCGTGGCGGTGCAGAGCGAGATCCTGGTGCATGCGACCGAGCAGGTGGTGGCGCGCTTTGGTTTGTCCGAAGTGTTCCTCGGATTGATCGTCATTCCGCTGATCGGCAACGCCGCGGAGAACGCCGGCGCGGTCGTCGTGGCGCGCAAGGGTGATACCGACCTGGCGCTGTCGATCGCCCTGGGCTCGAGTACGCAGGTCGCGCTGTTCGTGGCTCCGCTGCTGGTATTTGCGGGCGTCGTGCTCGGCCAGCCGATGACGCTCGTCTTCACCCCGCTCGAGGTGCTGGCGTTGGGCCTCGCGACCCTGATCGTGACGGTGATCGCGCTCGATGGGGAGTCGCACTGGTTCGAGGGCGCTCAACTGCTCGCCGCATACTCGATTTTCGCGGTGGCAGCGTGGTTCATTTGACACACGAGGAGCCGAGGCCTAAGTTTAGGCGCGCTCTACCCTTACGCGAGGTGTGCGGTTGCGGACGCGCCCCACGATTCTCTTCTTTTCGGCCGTAGGTCGGCCGCTGCCGGACTTCGTGGAGCGCTGGATGCAGCAGAGCGGCAAGCAGCCCATACCCGTTCACGATCCGGTCGAGCTGGAGCAGATGGTGCTGCGCGCCTTGCCGTCCCTCGTGCTGGTGGATGCGGACTCGACGGGAGCGCAGGGGCTCGATGCCTGCCGGCGCTTGAAGGTCGACCCGTACACGGCCATCGTTCCGCTCGTGGCGGTCACCGGCCGGCACGTGACCGAGCGCGTGATGGAGTGGTTCAGCGCAGGCGCCGACGAGGTCGTGACGCCGCTGTTCGAATCGAGCGAGCAGTCCGGCCGGCTCGACGCGCTGGTGACGCGGACGCAGCGCGACGTGGCGGTGAACCCGTCCACGCGGCTCCCGGGGACGACGGAAATCGAGCGGGAAATCCGGCGCCGCATGGAGGCTGGGGAGCGGTTCGCGGTGTGTTACGCCGATCTCGATCACTTCAAGGAGTACAACGACCGCTACAGCTACTACGATGGAGATCGCGTCATCTACCTGGTCTCGCGCATCCTGCACGACGTCGTCAAGGGGATGATCGAGCGGCGCGGCTTCGTCGGGCACATCGGGGGCGATGACTTCATCTTCATCGTCCCGGTGGACGATATTTCGGCGGTCTGCACCGAGGTGCTGACGGTCTTCGATACGTTGATCCCGTACCAATACAACGAGCAGGACCGGCGGGCGGGTTACTATTTCGGAAAGGATCGGCGCGGTCAGCTGCATCGGGTGCCGCTGATGACGTTGTCGATCGGGATCGTGACGAACGAGCATAGAAAATTTGCCCATCCGGCCCAGGTGAGCGAGCTGGCGACGGAGATGAAGAGCTACGCCAAGACCCAGCCCGGGTCGGTCTTCGTGGTCGACCGACGCCATGATTCGGAGCCCGTGTCGGTGGAGACGAACGCGAGATCGAGCGCGAGGTCGCCGCAGTGAACGTCACCTGCACGTCGTGCGAGACGATTTATCGGGTAGACCCGGCGAAGGTGCCCGCATCGGGCATCCGGGCTCGCTGTGCGGTGTGCGGCAACGTGTTCGCGGTTCAGGTGGATTCGGGGCGGAGTGCGGTCCCCGCTGCCACCGCGGCTCCGCTGGCCGCTGCGGCCCGCGTTTCGGGCTCGGTGGCTGCGGTTTTCACCCCCGCCGCTGCGCCCCCGGCCCCTCTGCCGCCTCTGCCGCCTCTACCGCCTCCGCCGGCGCCGCCACCCGCGCCCGCTCCGTCACCGTACACGGCACCTGCCCACGTACCGGCACCGACTCCTGCTCCGGTGGCGCCGCCGCGACCGTCGGGACCGATCGCCGCACCGCTCGTAACTTCGACGCCATCGGCCCCACCGGTCCCACCGGCCCCACCGGCTCCGCCGGCGCGTCCTTCCGGACCGATCGCGGCTCCCTTCGCTCCGCGTCCGGCGCCTCCAGTGGCACGGCCGGCGCTGCCGAACCGCCCGTTCATGCCGGTGGCTCCCCCCGTCGTGCGGCCACCGCTCGGGGCGCCACCCGTGGCCGGACCGGTCGCGCCCCTTCCCCCGGCGATGGCGCCGACCGCGCCGCCGTTCCGTCCAGTGATGCCGCCTGCACCGCCCGTCCCGCCGGCACCGCCCGCGCAGCCTCCCGCCGCGCCTTCCATCGCCGCGTTGCGCGCGTCACAGTCCGCGGTTACGGCGCCGTCCCTGACTCCGTTCCCGGCACCTCCCGCGGCTCCTGTGCCGCCGGCGATTCCGGTCCCGCCGACGCCTCCCGCTGCGGCGGCCGGCATCGGGGCGTTCCGCTCGCCGCCGCCCGCGGCGCCGGAGCCGCGCAAGACCGGGCCGCTGCGTCCGGTGAACCCATTTCTCGTCCAGGATCCGCGCCAGAAGGCGCGGCGGCTGGCGCGCGCCCTGATCTCGGACATGCTCGTCTACCATCCCGAGAAGCGGCAGCAGGGGATTCGCGACGGGACGTTGCCGCAGCTGTTCCGGGACGAAATCGAGAAAAGCTGGCTCGAGTACGTCGAACAAGTGGGAAAGGACATGGCGGACTCGACGCCGTTCTGGACCGATGCACTGAACGAGATCCTCGCCGGGGGGAAGAAGCTGTTCTGACGCTCCGTTCGGGGTGGTGAAACCGAGGCTAACCCCCTAGATTTCCTGTATGTTAGAGCCGCTCACCGACGCCCGGTGGGCGGCTCGTATCGTAACCGCCCGTGGACAAGGATGGACCTGTGGCGCTCAGCGATCGCTTCACCGAATTCACCCGCCGGCTGCAAGAGCTGCGGAGCTTTCTTTGACGTCGATGCCAAGACGACCCGGCTGGCCGAGCTGGAGCAGGTCATGGCGGACGGCGGCATCTGGAGCGACCAGGAACGCGCCAAGAAAGTCGTCGAGGAGGTCAAAGGGCTGAAGCGCTGGATCGAGCCCTACCAGGCGCTGCGCAAACGGGTCGACGAGGCGCGCGAGCTGGCCGAGCTGCTCGATGCCGAGACGCATGTCGATCTCGGGATGCAGCGCGGGCTGGACGAAGAGGCGGTGAAGATTTCGGCCGAGCTCGAGGCGCTCGAGCTGCGCAACCTGCTGCGCGGTCCCGATGACGGGCGCGACGCGCTGCTGCACATCCACCCGGGCGCGGGCGGCACCGAGTCGCAGGACTGGGCCGAGATGCTCGTGCGGATGTACACCCGCTGGGCCGAGCGGCGTGGTTTCGTCGTGGAAGTGCTCGATCTCGAGCCTGGGGAAGAAGCCGGAATCAAGCGGGCGGAGATCGAGATCCGGGGGCAGTACGCGTACGGCCTGCTGCGCGCGGAGATCGGCGTGCACCGGCTGGTGCGCATATCGCCGTTCGACGCGCAGTCGCGGCGCCACACCTCGTTCGCCTCCGTCTTCGTCTATCCGGTCGTCGACGAAGACATCGAGATCGAAATCAACGAAGAAGATCTGCGCATCGACGTGTACCGCGCCTCGGGGAAGGGCGGCCAGCACGTCAACAAGACCTCGTCCGCGGTGCGCATTACGCACCTGCCCACCAACATCGTCACGCAGTGCCAGAACGAGCGCAGCCAGTTCAAGAACAAGGCGACCGCGATGAAGATGCTCAAGGCGCGGCTCTACGAGCGCGCCGTCGCCGAGCGCGAGGCGAAGAAGGCGGAGCACGACAAGCAGAAGACCGACATCTCCTGGGGCAATCAGATCCGATCCTACGTCTTCCAGCCGTATACGATGGTCAACGACCACCGCACCGGTCTCAAGGTCGGTGACGTGCAGAAAGTGATGGACGGCGATCTCGATTCCTTCATCGAAGCCTACCTGAAGCAGTTCGGGAGCAAGGCCGCGTGAGCGGATTCGAAGCGGCGCGGCGCGACAAGCTCGCGGAGCTGATCAGGCGCGGCGTGGCGCCGTTCGCCTACCGCTACGACAAGAGCGGCACGACGCGCGCCGCGCTGGACGGATTCCGCGACGGCGACGACACCGTGCATCGCCTCGCCGGGCGGCTCGGTCCGGCGCGCTCGCACGGGAAGACGATCTTCGCGCATCTCGAGGACGGGACGGGGCGCATCCAGGTGTACTTCAAGCGGGACCACCTCGGCCAGGAGCAGTACGACGTCGTCGGCCTGCTCGACCAGGACGACATCGTCGGCGTCGAGGGCCCGCTCTTCAAGACGCGCACCGGTGAAATCACCGTGCGCGTGGACCGGGTGACCCTGCTCACGAAGGCGCTGCGCCCCCTGCCTCGCGGCAAGGAGGACGAGCAGGGCGTGCGTCACGGCGCGCTGACCGATCCCGAAGTACGCTCCCGGCAGCGCTATGCCGATCTGGCCGTCCATCCCGAAGTGCGTGCCGTGTTCCAGCTGCGCGCCAGGGCCGTGAGCTTCGTGCGGCGCTTCCTCGACGCGCGGGGGTATCTGGAGGTGGAGACGCCGGTGCTGCAGCCGTTGTACGGCGGCGCGGCGGCGCGACCCTTCACGACACGATATGAGGCGCTGGATGCGACGTTTTATCTGCGCATCGCCGATGAGCTGTACCTGAAGCGGTGCATCGTGGGTGGACTGGAGCGGGTGTACGAGATCGGGCACGATTTCCGCAACGAGGGGCTCGACCGCTGGCATAATCCCGAGTTCACCATGGCGGAATGGTACGAGGCGTACGCCGACTATCGCGACATGGCCGACGGCACCGAGGCGCTCGTCTCCGGGCTCGTCACCGAGCTCGCGGGCACGCCGACGCTGCAGCGTCACGGTACGCCGCTGTCCTTCGCGCGGCCGTTCGCGCGGAAAGACTTCTTCCAGCTGATCCAGGCGACCGCCGGACTCGACCTGAAGACCGCCGACGAGGCGGAGTTGCGCGCGGCGCTGCGCCGCCAGCAGGTAGACGCCGCCGCCCTCTCCGGCGCCAAGCTGCTCGATGAAGTCTTCAAGACCTTCGCCGAGCCGACGCTCGTGCAGCCGACCTTCGTGCTCGACTACCCGGTGGCATTGTCGCCGCTCGCCAAGCGCAAGCGCGAGGATCCGAGCCGCGTCGAGCGCTGGGAGCTGTTCGTGCTCGGGCGCGAGATCGCCAACGCCTTCAGCGAGCTGAACGACCCCGACGAGCAGCGGCGCCGTTTCGAAGAGCAGGCGCGCTTCCGCTCGGCGGGCGACAGCGAGGCCCAGCCGCTGGACGAGGACTTCCTGCGGGCGCTCGAATACGGCATGCCCCCCACGGGTGGAGTGGGGATGGGTATCGACCGTTTGATCATGATCCTGGCCGATCAGCCGTCGATCCGCGACGTGATTCTGTTCCCCATGCTCCGGCCCGACGCATGACGCCGCGTGACCTGCTGTTCATCGTGCCGGCGGTCGCGGGGGCGCTCGGGGCAATCTTCTTCGTGCGGGCCAACTGGCCGTCGCGCCTCGAGTCGCGCCTCGCCCTCCGCTATCTGAAGAGCCGCGGGCTGTCGCGGCTCGTCTCGCTCATCACCGTGATCGCCGTCGGCGGCGTCACGGTCGGCGTGATGGCGCTGGTCATCGTTCTCGGCGTGATGAACGGGCTGCAGGCCGACCTGCGCGACAAGATCCTGGTGGCCAGCCCGCACCTGCGGGTGCTGACCTATGGCGAGGGACTGCGGCTCGACGACTGGCGCAGCATCCTCGCCCGGGTGCGGCGGGTGCCGGGGATCAGCGCCGCGGAGCCGTTCGTGATCACCCAGGGCGGCATCTCGGCGGGCCACGACTACGCCGAGGGCGTCGTGGTGGTGGGGATCGAGCCCGATACGGGCGCGCGAGCCGTGACGACGCTCGCGACGCACTTCACGCGCGGCGATCTCCACTTCCGCACGACGCGGGCCGATGTGGAAGCCGGCATCGCGCTCGGAACTCGCCTGGCCGCCAAGTTGTCGGCGTATCCGGGTGACGTGGTCACCCTCGTCGCCTTCGCGGGCACGAAGTTCAACCCCAGCGCCGGGGCGTACATCCCCCGCTTTCACCGGTTCGAGGTGACGGGGTTGTTCGACACCGGCATGTTCGAGTACGACAATTCCTGGGTGGTGCTCGACCGGTCGGTGGCGCAGCGGTTCGCGGCGCTCGACACCGCGGTATCGGGCATCGAGGTGCGGCTCGCCGATCCGTGGCAGGCGCAGACGTTCGCCGCCGACCTGGAAGATCGCCTCGGCTATCCCCATCGCGTGGTCGACTGGCAGTCACAGAACGCCTCGCTCTTCTCGGCGCTGAAGCTCGAGAAACTCGCGATGGGGTTCGTGGTGTTTCTCATCTGTATCGTCGCCGCGTTCAATGTCGTGGGCGTGCTCACCATGGTGGTGCGCGACAAGACCCGGGAAATCGGCATCCTGCTCGCCATGGGGCTGCCTCGTGGCGGCGTCCGTCGCGTGTTTCTGGTGCAGGGGGTGCTGATCGGGCTCGTCGGCACCGTGCTCGGTGCGACGTTAGGACTCGTGGGGGGCGGGGTGATCAACCGGGGGGAGTGGATCCATATCGATCCGTCGATCTACTTCATCGATCACCTCCCGGTGCGCACGCAGCCGCTCGACGCGGTGCTCGTCATCGCGGCCAGCTTGGTGATCGCCACGCTCGCTCCGCTGTACCCGGCGCTTCAGGCGGCCCGGCTCGACCCCGTGACGGCGATCCGCTCCGAATGACGGCGCTGCTCGAGGGCCGGGGGATCCGAAAGGTCTACGCCGGCGGCGATGGCCGTCCACTCGAGGTGTTGCGCGGCGTGGACCTCGAGGTGCACCGGGGCGAAGTGATCGCCATCGTCGGGTCGTCGGGGGTGGGGAAGAGCACGCTGTTGCACCTGCTGGGCGCGCTCGACCGGCCCACCGCGGGCGACGTGTGGCTCGAGGGGTCGCGCTACGCCGACCTCGGGCCGGAGGGGACGGCCGAGCTGCGGAACCGTAAGCTCGGATTTGTCTTTCAGTTCCACCATCTCTTGCGCGAGTTCTCCGCGTTGGAGAATGTGATGATGCCGCTGCTCATCGCCGGCGTAGGGGAGCGGGAAGCCCGCTCGCGGGCGGAGGAGCGGTTGTCGGGGGTCGGCCTGGCCGGGCGGATGACGCACCGGCCGGGGGAGCTCTCGGGGGGCGAGCAGCAGCGCTGCGCCGTGGCGCGGGCGCTGGTGCACGACCCGAGCGTCGTGCTCGCCGACGAGCCCTCGGGCAACCTCGACCACGCGTCGAGCGAGCGGCTGCATGAGCTGTTGTTCCGTCTGGCGCGGGATCTGGAGACGGCGGTCGTGATCGTCACGCACAACCGCCAGCTCGCCGCGCAGGCGGACCGGATTCTCTGGTTGGACGATGGACGGCTGGTGACGGTCCGTTCGGTGGATGCGATACCCTGATGCGCTGCGACAATTGCAAGGAACGCGATGCGGTCATCAATCTGACCCAGGTGGAGCACGACACGAAGGTCACGCTCCATCTGTGCGAGCAGTGCGCCCAGGAGAAGGGCATCGAAACGGGAACGTCGGTGCTCAAGTCGCCGCTCGGCAAGTTCCTCTCGGCGATGGAAAAGAGCACCAACCTCCCGGTCCCCGCCGACACGCTGCGCTGCCCGGCCTGCGGCGCCACATTGCGCGATTTCCGCGACACCGGCCGGCTCGGTTGCGCCGAATGCTACCAGGCGTTCGGCGATCACCTGCGCGATCTGCTGCGCCGCCTCCATGGCTCGAGCCAGCACATGGGCGAGCGCTATCTCCCGCCCGGCGCCGGAGGAGAGGCCAACGCCATGAGCCAGCTGCTCGATTTGCGCGATCAGCTGCGGCGCGCGGTGGAGAACGAGAACTTCGAGCTGGCGGCCGAGCTGCGCGACCAGATCCGGGTGCTCGAATGATCGATCTCTCGCTGCTCCCCGATGGCGGCGTCGCCTGGCTCGACGCGTCGGGGCCGAATCCCCACATCGTGCTGTCCACGCGCATCCGGCTGGCGCGCAACGTCGTGGGGCATCCATTCAGCCTGCGGGCCACGGACGCCGATCGAGCGGCGGTGCTGGCGCGCGTCTCCGACGCCGCGGCCGCGAGCGGGGAGCTGGACGGGGCGCTGTTGCTGCGGTTGGACGACATGCCGCGTCTCGACCGGCAACTGCTGCACGAGCGCCACCTCGTGTCCAAGGAGCTGGCGGCGCTCGATCGCGAGCCGCCGGAGGCGCGCAAAGGCGCCGCTGTGTTGATCGACAGCCCCGCCGGCGTCATGGTGAATGAAGAGGACCACCTGCGGTTGCAGGCGATGGTGTCGGGGTTCGCACTCGAGGACGCGTATGCTGCGCTGGAATCGGTGGATACGGAGCTGGGACGGTTGCTGCCGTTCGCGTTCCACCCTGAGTTTGGCTATCTTACCTCGTGCCCGACCAACGCCGGAACCGGTTTGCGGGCGAGTGTGCTTATCCACTTGCCCGGGTTGGTGTTAACCAAAGAAATCGGGAAGGTGTTGCAGGGTCTGACACAGGTGGGCCTCACCTTTCGGGGGCTCTACGGGGAAGGCAGCGAAGTCGTCGGTAATTTCTTTCAATTGTCCAATCAGACGACACTCGGCAAGGCCGAGGGGGAGCTACTCGATCATCTCGGTCGCATCGTGCGGCAGGTGATCGAATACGAAGAACAGGCACGGGACGTGCTCCTCAAGACGGCAGCCGGGACGGTTGATGACAAGGTGTGGCGAGCGTACGGGCTGCTGCGCTATGCGCGGTCGCTCTCGTTCGAGGAGACGATGAACCTGTTGAGCGGCGTGCGGCTCGGCGTCGGGCTGAATCTGATTACCGGGCTGAGTGTATACACCCTCAACAAGCTCCTCATCCACACGCAACCCGCTCATCTGGCGGCCATGGAGGGCCGACCGTTGAGCGATTCCGAAGAGCGCGCCACGCGGGCGTCGTGTGTTCGTCGCCTGTTGGGCTCGGAGACCACTTGAGGTAGGAACGGCGATGAACGGCTACAACTTCACGGATCGAGTGCGGAAAGTCCTGCAGATGGCGCGGGAAGAAGCCGCCCGGCTGCACCACGAGTACGTCGGCACGGAGCACATCCTGCTCGGCCTGATCCGCGAGGGAGAGGGTGTCGCGGCAGCCGTTCTGACGAACCTCAACGTCGATCTCGAGGAAATCCAGCAAAAGATCGAGGAGACGGTCAAGAAGGGGAAAGCGGCGGCCGCCGCCGGACCCGACCTGCCGTACACGTCGCGCGCCAAGAAGGTGCTCGAGCTCGCGATGAGCGAGGCGCGCGAGCTGAATCATTCCTACGTCGGCACCGAGCACCTGCTGCTCGGCCTGCTGCGCGAGGAAAAGGGCATTGCGGCGCAGGTGCTCACCGACGCCGGCGTGAACCTGGAGCAAGCGCGCGCCGAAACGCTGCGCCTCCTGGGGAGCGAAATGCCCGCCGCCGCCCCGACCGGCTCGACCGGCACCCAGGCGCCCAGCCCGAAGAGCGAGAAGAAGTCCAAGACGCCCGCGCTGGACCATTTTTGCCGCGACCTCACCCAGCTCGCGGGCGACGGGGCGCTCGACCCGACGATCGGTCGCCAGAAGGAGATCGAGCGGGTGATGGAGATTCTGTCGCGCCGCAAGAAGAACAATCCGGTGCTGATCGGCGAGCCGGGGGTCGGGAAGACGGCGATCGTCGAGGGCCTCGCCCAGCTCATCGCCAACGGCAATTGCCCCGACGCGCTGCGGGACCACCGCGTGTTGTCGCTCGACATGGCGGCGGTGATCGCGGGGACGAAGTATCGCGGCCAGTTCGAGGAGCGGCTCAAGGCGGTCATCAACGAGATCGCCCAGAACCGCAACATCATCCTCTTCATCGACGAGCTGCACACGCTGGTGGGGGCGGGGGCCGCCGAAGGCGCGGTCGATGCCTCCAACATGCTGAAACCGGCCCTGGCGCGCGGCGAGCTGCAGTGCGTCGGCGCCTCGACGCTCAACGAATACCGCAAGTACATCGAGAAGGACGGCGCCCTGGAGCGCCGCTTCCAGACGGTGATCGTCGATCCGCCGACCGTCGAGGAGACGATCGAGATCCTGAAGGGACTACGCAAGCGCTACGAGGATCATCACCGCGTCGTGATTCCCGACGACACACTCGATGCGGCGGCGAAGCTCTCCGAGCGTTACATCACGGACCGCTTCCTGCCCGACAAGGCGATCGATGTGATCGACGAAGCGGGCGCGCGCGAGCGGCTGGCCACGCAGGTGCCGCCGCCCGAAGTCGCCAAGCTGAAGGACGACCTCGAGCAAATCAGCCGCGACAAGGAAAACGCGGTCCGCGACCAGAACTTTGAGCGCGCCGCCGCGCTGCGTGATTCCGAGCGCGAGCTGCAGAGCGAGATCCGGCGCAAGCAGGACGAGTGGGAGCGCGAGCGGCAGACGAAGCGCCCCACCATCAGCGAAGAGCAGGTCGCCTTCATCGTCTCGCGCTGGACGGGCATTCCCGTGACCCGCCTCCAGGAGGCCGAAACCGCCCGCCTCCTGCGGATGGAGGAGGAGCTGCACCTGAGCGTGGTGGGTCAGGACGAGGCGATCACGGTGATCTCGCGGGCCATCCGGCGCAGCCGCGCCGGGCTCAAGGATCCCAAGCGGCCGATCGGCTCGTTCGTGTTCTCGGGTCCCACGGGCGTCGGCAAGACCGAGCTGGCCCGGGCGCTGGCGAAGTTCCTGTTCGCCGATGCGACGGCCCTGATCCGCGTCGACATGTCCGAGTACATGGAGAAGTTCTCGGTCAGCCGGCTGATCGGAGCCCCGCCGGGATATGTGGGATACGAAGACTCCGGTGCGCTCACCAAGGCGGTGCGGCGCAAACCGTATTCCGTGGTGCTGCTCGACGAAATCGAGAAGGCGCATCCCGATGTCTTCAACATCCTGCTGCAGGTGCTGGATGAAGGGCATCTGACGGACAACTACGGCCGCTTGATCGACTTCAAGAATACCGTCGTGATCATGACCTCGAATGTCGGCGCCCGCGACATGCTGAAGGGCCGCACGCTGGGCTTCTCCCAGGGCGACTCGCGCGGCGACTTCGAGCGCATGGCGGA
>DATJJY010000114.1:0-18591 GCA_035491895.1 Gemmatimonadales bacterium | reverse complement strand
GGGAGAGGGACTGGGCGGTGGCGGCGACCTGGCCCGAGGCGGCCGACAGGGCATCGGCCCCGGCGCGGACCTGGGTCATGGTCTCGCGCAGCCGCAACGCCATCTCGCGCAACGCCCGCTGCAGCTGCCCGATCTCGTCCTTGCCGTCGACCGTGATGTCGCTCAACAGGTTCCCGCTGGAGACGGCCTCCGCGAGGTCGACGCCCTGGCGAATCGGGAGCACGATGCCGCGGATGATCATGGTCGCGACGGCGGCGGCCAGCCCGATCGCCCCCACGAGCAGCAGGAAGAAGCTCGTGCGCATGCGCACGTAGGCGGTGTTCGCCCGTTCGGCGAGACGCAGCAAATCTCCCTCGCCATCGGTTGCGATCTGCTGCACGACCGAATCGAAGGCAGCCGTAGGTGCGCGGTCCATCCCTTTGACGAGGCTGTCGACGACGTGCGCCGACTTGGGATCGCGGCCGTTGTAGCGCGTCAGGGCCGTGCGGTAGCGCTGGCCCAGGTCGGCGTGCGCCCGCACGAGCGAATCCAGCGTCGTCGTGTCGGCGCCCGTCTGGACGACCTGCTGCCGGATGGCGGTGAGCCCCGTCTGGACCGCGCGCTCCTCCTGCGCGAAGCCGTTCAGGTACTTGTCGAACGCGGCCGAATCGCTGCCGCGCAGCAGGATGTCCTTCCAGTCCTGTACCTGGACCTTGAAGTGCACCTGCGCCGCGCGCGTCGCATCGAGCGTCCGCATCGCCGACTGCGCGGCGTCCGTCGCGTCGTGGAGCCGTTCCTGCACCGAGCGGGCGCCCTGCAGCCCGACCAGCGCCAGCACCACCGCGGCGAGCAGCAGGCCACCCGTGAGTCCCCACAGCCGAACGCCGATCTTCAACGACCGCAACATTGCTTCTCCTCCGTCGCCTGGGGCGACGTTGCTAGTGTGTAATGCGCCACTCAGGCCGACGCCTCGTGGCTCCGCGCACGGCTCGCCTCTCTGGCGAGCCCGATCAGTTGGGGTACATCGAGAATCAGAGCGACACGTCCATCGCCCAGGATCGTCGAACCGGCGATCCCGGGGAGCTGTTGCAACACGCCGGTCAACGGTTTGATGACCGCCGGGCAGTCTCCCTCCAGCACGTCCACGACGAGGCCGACGCGGCGCTCTCCGTGGCGAACGACGACGACGCTCTCCCGCTGCGCCGGCTTGCCTGGCAGCCCGAGCACATCGCGCAACCGTGCGAACGGCACGGGCGCGCCCCGCAGGTTCAGGACGCCGTCCTGCGACGTCTCACCGGGGCGCGTCCGCACTCCCCGGCTGTCGAGGCATTCCTCCACTGCCTCGAGCGGGAGCACGTAGACCTCGCCCGCGGCGCGCACGCGGAAGCCGTCGATGATCGCGACCGTCAGCGGCAGCTGGACGGTGAACCGGGTGCCCGAGCCCGGGGTCGACGCCGTGTCGATCGTGCCGCGCAGGCCGCGGATGTGGCGCCGCACGATGTCCATCCCGACGCCGCGTCCCGACACCGCCGTCACTTCCGCGGCGGTCGAGAAGCCGGGCTCGAAGATCAGGGCGAGCAGCTGCTCGTCCGTCAGCGCGCCGGTCGCCACGCCCAACGCCTCGGCCTTGGCGGCGATGCGAGCGCGGTCGAGACCGCGCCCGTCGTCCACCAGCTCGATGACGACCGAGCCGGCACGGTGCAGGGCGCGCAGGGTGATCGTGCCCGTCGCGGGTTTGCCCGCTGTCACACGCTCCGGCGGCAGCTCGATGCCGTGATCCACGGCGTTGCGGATCATGTGGGTCAGGGGATCGCGCATCTGCTCGGCGATCGACGTATCGACTTCGACGTCGTGTCCCTCGATTACGAGCTGCACCTGCTTCCCCTGTCTGCGCGCCAGGTCCCGCACGGTGCGGTGGCAGGCGCGCAGCGTCGGACCGAGGGGCACCATGCGGAGGCGCATTACCTCTTCCTGCACCGCGGCGTGCAGCTGCTCCAGCTGTCCCAGCGTCGCGACGGCCGATTCGGTCACCGCGTTTCCGGGGACGACCAGCTGGGCGAGGCGGCCGCGCGCGATCGTGATTTCGGCCGTCAGGTCGAGCAGCGTGTCGAGCCGTCCGACGTTGACGCGCAGGGTCGCGTCGCGCGCCGGGCCCTTCGGCTCGGGCGTTATCTCGCCGATGCTGGCGACGACCGGCTCGGCGTCCAGCGCCGCACGCAGCAGACGGCGCAGACCATCGACCGCCTCGAGGAAGCGGGTGATCAGGTCTCCGCTGAAGGAGAGGGTGCCGTCATGCAGCCGCTCCAGCTGGTCTTCCAGCTGGTGCGCTGCCTGGGCCACCGCTTCGAGTCCCATCGTGGCGCTGTTGCCCTTGAGGGTGTGCGCCGCCCGCAACACCGCGTGCACGAGGCCGGTGTCCGACCGGCCGCTGCGCTCCAACGCCAGCAGCGCCTGCTCCATCGTGGACAGGTTTTCGGCCGATTCGGTGCGGTACACCTCGGCGATGCGTTGCAGCTCGGCGTCCATGGCCATGCTCCTAGAGCACCCGGACGACGAGGTCGCCGGTGTGCGCGTGGAGCACCACGCGCCGTCCCCGGTTGCCTGCGACGTCCGTCATCACGACGGGGATGCTCGCCTCGAACAGCGCCTGCACGGCGGCGAGGACGTTCTGCCGCCCGACGTGCGAGGGGTGATCGCGATACGCGTCGAGCACGCAGGCGCCGCCGATGACCTTCGCCTGGAGGCGGCGCTGCACGGCGCCGCATTCCACCATCGCATCGATGAGACGCGGCACAGCCACATTGCCGAAGCGGAGCGACGTGCTCTTGGCCGGCGCGCGGGGCAGCAGGAAGTGGTTGAGCCCGCCGACGCGCGCGACCGGATCGAAGAGGCACACGGCCACGCAGGAGCCGAGAATCGTGGTGATGGTGCAGGGCGCGATGGCGACGGTGAACTGGCCGGGGTGCAGGTACACCCGGCCGCACTCCGCGTCGACCGATCCCGATTCGCGGCGCGCCGGCACCGGCTCGATCAGCTGCTCGGGAGTTCCGATCACGAGCCGGCGCTTCTCTCGACCGCGACGTCGAGCCAGCTCTCTACTTTGGCGAGCAGTTCGAGCTGATCGACGGGCTTCATGACGTAGTCGGTGCAGCCGCTCGTGAATCCCGCCTCGACATCCCACTCCTCGTTCTGCGAGGTCACGAGGATGATCGGCGTGGTGCGCGTCTCCAGGCGATCGCGCAATGCTTCGCATACGGAAAGTCCGTCGAGCTTGGGCATCACGACGTCCAGGAGGATCAGGTCCGGTTGCACGCTCACACCGCAGCGCAGTGCCGCCTCCCCGTCCTCGGCCGTGAATACCTCGTAGCGATGCTGGAGCATCATCTCGAGCCACAGTCGATAGGTGGGCGAGTCGTCCACGATCAGAATTCGTGGCTTCCTGCCGGCGTGCGTCACGATCTTCCTCCGAATAGCAATGGGTTCAGGCATCGTGATCAGGCCGACGCCGCGAGGCCGAACATCGATTCGGCTCGGGCAGCGAACTCCCCGGCCAGTGGACGGCAGATGTGGAAGCCCTGGACCAGGTCGATGCCGAGCTGCTGGGCGAGCTGCAGATCGCCTTCGCGCTCCACCCCTTCGGCGACCACGTCGAGCCCGCCGCGCCGCACCTGCTCGACTACGGCTGCCAGTCGTTGCCGGGTGCAGGCCTTGTGGCCGGCTTCACGGAACAGGCGCCCGTCGAGCTTCACGAGGTCGGGACGGCACTGGCAGGACTCCAGCGGCCGCGCGTCCCCTTTGGTCGTCCCGAAGTCGTCCAGCGCCACATGCACGCCGAGCTCCCGCAGTGACCGCAGCGCAGGAGCGAGCGCTCTTGCGTCGCAATCCCGCTCCTGCTCGATCACTTCCACGGTCACGCGGCGCCAATCGACGCCGTTCCCGGCCGCGGTGGTGGCGAGGAAATCGGGGAAGCTCCCGTCCACCATGAGCGTGACGGGGCTGACGTTCACGAACAGCGGGGACTTGATGCCGCAGTGGGCGGCGGTTTCGAGCGCCGTCATGACGCAGGCGCGATCCATCCTGGCTTCGAGGTGGCAGGCGCGGGTCGCGGCGAACAGCACGCCGGCTTCGGCGTAGGGCGAGCCGCTGGGGCCCCGCGTGAGACACTCGAGCGCGTGCAGACTCCAGCTGCCGTCGCGGCAGCGGACGATCGGCTGGAACATCGTCCGCAACGCGCCCGGCGTGACAATCACGTCCGCGAGGTTCATCGATTCGGCGATGTTGCCTCTAGCGGGTTCAGCTTCGACCATCGTATCGTCTCTCCTGGACCAATGACCAAGGGGCCGTTTGCCCCGCAGTGTGAGCGTGTTCATCGCGGGGGGCATTGTAGCGGCGGGGGGTGGACGGATTCCAATACTCGTTCGCTGTGGGTTGCATACGCCGGACGTATAGCGGAAACGGAGCATTGGGTTGGACTTGCGGCACCTGCGCTACTTCACGACCGTCGCCAGAACGCGCAACCTGAGCCACGCGGCGACGGAGCTGCGCGTGGCCCAGCCTGCGCTCTCGCGACAGGTGCGTGATCTGGAGCACGAGCTGGGGGTGACGCTGCTCGACCGGCACGCCAAGGGCGTCACGCCGACGCTCGCCGGCGAGGCGCTCGCGCGCGGAGCCGCCCAGTTGTTGTCGGACCTCATCTGGTCGCTGGAACGCGCCGAAGCGACGGCTACCGGACGACGCGGACGCGTCGTCGTCGGCGCGCTGCGATTCGCGATCGCCCGCGGCTTTCTCGGGAAGCTCGAAGAGGTGCTGCGGCGCGAGCATCCCGAAATCACGTTCGTGCTGCAGGAACGCGACTACCGTGAAGCGATTGACGACCTCGCGAGCGGTGAGCTCGATATTGCGGTGACCATCTTCGATGAATCCAGGTCGCCGTTCGCAGCGGCTCCGCTGTGGACGGAGCGCGTCGATCTCGCGCTGTTACCCGCCGCACATCCCCTCGCCACGAAGTCGCGACTCACCGTTCCCGAGCTCGGCGTACTGCCGCTCGTGCTCGCCCACTACGGGTACCCGAAGTCCCTTCTGGAGCGCGGACTCGCGGCGCTCCGGGCGAGCGGGTTGCAGTCACCCCTGCTCGTTCTCGACACCGGGCTGCACGGCACCCACGTCGCCGTGGCGACCGGCCGCGGGTGGACGCCGGTGTCGCACTCGCTCGCCACGGTACCCCCGGAAGCCACCACCGCCGTCCCGCTCGACGGGTTCGATCTCACGGGACGGGCATGGTTCGTCTGGCGCGCCAACGAGCGTCGTCCCGTAGTGCGGACGGTGCTGGAGGCGGGGTTCGACGTTGTGCGCAAGGACCCGGACGGCTGTGTCGAAGTCGAGCCTCAGTCCGTCCCTGCCGTGCGCAAGCGGGCTGCCCGGCGCCAGCCGGGGACAGTCCCGCAGGGGTTGGAGATCCGGCATCTTCGCGCGCTGCTCGGCGTCGCCGCCACACAGACGATCGGCCGCGCCGCCGAGCAGCTCGGGGTCACCCAGCCGGCCCTGTCACGCCAGTTGAAGGAGCTGGAGCACGCCACCGGTCTTTCGCTGCTCGACCGGTCGGCGCGCGGCGTGATGCTGACGGCGGCGGGGAGCACCCTGGCCGGGGACTGCCCGGGCCTCCTGCTGTCGATCGAACGACTGGTCCAGGAAGCGATGCGCTCCCGGCGCGGCATGGAGGGTCACTGCGTGATCGGCGCCGTCGCGACCGCCGTCACCAGTGAGATCCTCACGACCGCGCTCAATGACTGCGCCGCCCGGCACCCCCACGTGCACGTCGCCATCGAAGAGATGCCGTCCCCGACGCAGTTACCCGCTCTGAAACGCGGCGATATCGATCTCGGTCTCGCCCACGCGTACGTCGAGCTGGAGGACTGCGACGGATTCCGGCTGCAACGCATCGTCGAGGATCGCGTCCAGCTGGCGCTCATCGGCACGTCCCATCCGCTGGCCGAGCGTCGCCAGTTACAGCCCACCGACCTTGTCGATGTGCCCTTCCTCTTTATGGAGCGCGCCTTTCACCCGCTGCTCTATGATCGGGTGATGACCGCGTTGGCGAATATCGGGCTCACCCCCCGGATCGACGGCACGCACGACGGGCTGCACACGGTGTGGTCGCTGGCGGGTCAGGGGAAAGGGTGGTGTCTCGGCTTCCTCTCTCAAAGCGAGCGGCCACCGCTTGGTACGATCGGCATCCCGATCGCCGGTTTCGATCTCCCCTGGGGCATCGACATCCTGTCGCGAGAGCGAGAAACCAATCCCGCGGTCCGTGTCGTGATCGACGCGTTGAAAGCGGCGGCCAGGCACAAAGCGCCGGCGGAGCGCGGGCGGGTCAAAGTCTCGTGATGCCGCTGCGCTCGCAGCTGACCCGGATTGGCGCCCCGGCGTTCTGGGCGTTGAAAGCGCACTGGGTGACGGCGGCACTGCTGGTGATCACGGGCACGGTCGCGCTTGCGGCGCTGTTACCGGTGAGCGCGCTATTTCACCGCGGGCCGCTCCCGCTCGGCCCGCGGCTCATCGCACCCGCGGTCCGTACTCCGGATTTCCAGCTTCCCCTCAGCTCCCTGGCGACGACTCCAGGGGTATTCCGATCGGCCGCCACCGCCTCGCTCTTCAGCGTGCTCGCGCTCATCGCGGGGGGTGTCTTTCTCGTCGCCGCGATCACCCTGCTTGCCGTCGCCGATGCGAGAAGCGCCGCGCGCGCGAACGAGATCTCGGTCCGCCGCGCGGTCGGTGCCTCGCGATCGGTGCTGCTCCTCGCCGCCGGCTGCGAGAGCGCGGTCGTCGCGTCGGCAATTTTGGTGGCAGGGGGACTGGCCGGGTTGGTCGGTGCACGGGCCGCCGGTGCCGCGTGGCCGGGACAGCTGGTCGCCGGCACGCTTTGGGTGACGCTCGCCGTATCCGGGGCGCTCCTGCTCCTGACCTGCTTTGGGGTTTCGCTGCCTGCCACGAGAGAACGGCGACGGACGCCGCTGGGCGGCAGGAAGGGAAGGGCACTTGAGCTCGTGCTTCCGGCATTGCAGCTCGGCGTGTCG
This sequence comes from Gemmatimonadales bacterium, assembly GCA_035491895.1. Lineage (GTDB taxonomy): Bacteria > Gemmatimonadota > Gemmatimonadetes > Gemmatimonadales > GWC2-71-9 > DASTHG01. The sequence goes on along the minus strand of DATJJY010000114.1, from coordinate 11,539 downwards.
CTCACGGTGCTCGGATCGGCCGCGCTGCTGATCCGTCACGCCGCGGTGCTCAAGCGTGGGGCGGGAGTCCCAGCGGGCGACGGCATCGTCTTCGCGGTCACCGCGCCGGATCGGCCGGCGGCGGAGCGGGGGCGGGCGTACGCGACCCTGCTCGACGGCCTGCGGAGTCAGGGCATGAGTGGCGTGAGCCTGACGAGTGCCGGCGCCGAGCTCGGTCTCGGGACGGGCGACGGCATACTGACCGATTGCGGGCGGTGCGCCTGGGGCGGGATCGCCGTGCCCTGGCGGCTCCCCTTCGTAACGCACTTTCTCGTGAGCGCCGACACGTTTCGCTTGCTCAATCTGCACATGCTCGACGGGCGCGAGCTCACCGATCGCGACACGTTCGATGCGCCGCGCGTAGCCGTCGTCAGCGCCTCCCTGGCGGCGGAGAACTTCGAGGGCGGCCACGCCGTCGGTCGCCGGCTGCAAATTGGTCATGGGCTGTTCGACTGGTACACGGTGGTCGGGGTCGTCGCCGACCAGCTGCCCGCGGGCTACGGGGGTGGACTCGAGCCCCCCGACGCCCTCTACCTCAGCGTGCTGCAGCATCCGGCTCAGGTCGTCGATCTCCTGGTTCGCGCGCCGCCCGATCCGCAGGTCGTTGCCGGCGTGCGCGGCACGCTGCGCGCCACCTTGGGTCCTGAAGTCGCGGTCACGCAAGAACGGGAGGCGGCATACGTCACCGCTGAGGCGGCACCGGTCCGCTGGTTCGGGAGGCTGTACGGCGTCGAAGGCTGGATCATCCTCGGCATCGCCACGCTGGGCACCTTTGTAGTTATGTGGCTCTGGGTGGCGTCACTCTCCCACGATCTGGCGGTTCGGCGAGCCGTGGGTGCACGACGTCGCGACATCCTCCGCTTCATACTCGTGCGCGCCATTGGGGTCGGCCTCGCTGGCGTCGCATTCGGACTGTGGTGCGGCATGTCGATATGGGGCGCGCTGACCTCGATCATCGCCGGCCTGCCGCCCTGGGAGCCGATGCCGCTCCTGCGCTACGCCCTGCTGCTCGTCCTGGCGGCGCTCGCTGGAGCCCTGCTGCCGGCATGGCGCGCTGCTCGCACGGCGCCCGCCATCCTCATTGGACACGCCGACGGATGATGCGACGTTGATGGCTGGGTCGACGCCTGCGTAATCGCGATGTGGATCGCGTTGTTCCGATGACGCTTTCGCCACTCCAGCTCGCTAGAATCGCCGCGTGCCCCACGAGAGCCTGCTCGTCCTCCTCGCGCGCCAGGGGGAGTCGATCGATCCCGAGGTGTTGACCTCGTTGGAGGACGCGCGACCGACCTGGGTGCGCGTCGAGCGGGAGGGTGACTCCGCCTGTCTCGCCGCCCGGGTGCGCCACGCCGACCCCCCGGAGCTGTTTCGCGACCGGGTCCGCCGCTGGGCGGCCCGCCGGGAGTGGGCGGTGACGGTTGCGCCGTGCGCCCCGTCTTTGTAAAGTGAATTGCATGCATGACTTGGGGGGCCCCCTGCAGGCGCCCGGCGACATACCGCCCGGGGGGCCAGTCGTCCCCGAACGCCGTCGCTCCACGCTCGCGCGCTGGTTCGACAGTTGGATGCGGTCGCTCGGCATGGCGCTCGTGCTGTTCCTCGTCATCAAGACCTTCTTCTTCGAAGCATTCCAGATCGCCAGCGGCAGCATGACGCACACGCTCCTCACCGGCGATTTTCTGTTCGTCAACAAGGCGCTCTACGGCGCCCAGATTCCTGGCACCAAAGCGCGCTTGCCCGGGTTCCGCCAACCGGCGCGCGGCGATGTCATCGTCTTCGCCTACCCGCGGGATCCCAGCCAGGACTACGTGAAACGGGTGATCGGCACGCCCGGCGACACGGTCGCGATGCGGCACGGGCATGTGCTCGTCAATGGCCACTGGCTCTCCGAGCCGTACGTGCAGCGCATCGATCCCGACAACGACGTCACGAGCTCCGACTTCGATTGGCAGCGCCGGTTCTTTCTGGCTCGCTCGGATGAGGAGCTGCGTCGTTATCATCCGATGCGCGACGAGTGGGGCCCGCTGCTCGTGCCGGCCGGGAAGTACTTCGTGCTGGGCGACAACCGCGACGATTCGTCGGACTCTCGCTACTGGGGCTTCGTCGATGCGCCCGCCGTGAAAGGCCGGACGCTGCTGGTGTATTTCAGTTACGACCGGGGGACGCACGACGCGCTCCCGTGGCTGACGGACATTCGCTGGAGCCGGCTCGGATCGCTCATTCATTGAGGACAAGAGCTCCCAACTCGCATTGGGACAGGGGTGACGCATGCGCCTGAACACGGCTAAACGGGTGTCTTTCGACGAAGGGTCGCTCGACCAGTATCTCCGCGAGATCAGCCAGTACCCGCTGATCACTCGGGAAGATGAGGTCGACCTCGCCCAGCGGATCAAGCGGGGTGACGCCGAGGCGCTCGACAAGCTGGTGCGCTCCAACCTGCGCTTCGTGGTCAGCGTCGCCAAGAAATATCAGAATCAGGGCGTGTCGCTCTCGGACCTGATCAACGAGGGCAACCTCGGCCTGATCCGCGCGGCGCACAAGTTCGACGAGACCAAGGGCATCAAGTTCATCAGCTACGCGGTGTGGTGGATCCGCCAGGCGATCCTCCAGGCGCTCGCCGAGCAATCGCGCATCGTGCGGGTGCCGCTCAATCGTGCGGGGACGCTGCACCGCATCGGCAAGCGCTCGGCGTCGCTGTTGCAGGAGCTTGGACGCGAGCCGACAGTCGAGGAGATCGCCGAGGGGATGGACATTTCGGAGGAAGAGGTCGCCAAGACGCTCTCCATCTCCCAGGCGCACCTCTCGCTCGATGCGCCGCTGACGCCGGGCGAAGACAACAAGCTGCTCGACTACCTCCCCGACACCCAGAACCCCGGTCCGGACGACGAGATCTTCGAGCACGCCCTCACTGAGTCGATCGAGGGCGTCCTGTCGACGCTCAAGGAGCGGGAGGCGAAAATCCTGCGGCTCTACTTCGGTCTCGAAGGCCAGGAGCCGATGACGCTGGAAGAGATCGGCTCGCTCCTCGGGATCACGCGCGAGCGGGTCCGCCAGATCAAGGAGAAGGCGTTGGCGCGCTTACGGCATGTGAGCCGGGCCAGAGCGCTCGAGAGTTTCCTCTCCTGAGACACAATGGCGTCCCTTGCCTCCTTCGACATCTCCACCGGCGCCGACCTGCAGGAGGTCGACAACGCCGTCAACCAGGCGACCAAAGAGGTCGCCCAGCGCTACGACTTCAAGGGCTCGAAGTGCTCGATCGCCTTCGATCGTGCCAAGGCGACCCTGGCGCTCGTGGCGGATGACGACTTCAAAATGAAGGCGCTGTTCGACGTGCTGCAGGGCAAGCTGATCAAGCGCGGCGTGCCGGTGAAGAACCTCGAGCTGGGGGAGGTCACGCCCGCGACGGGAGACACGGTACGGCGCGAGATCAAGCTCACGCAGGGGATTTCGCAGGACAAATCGAAGGCGATCGTCAAAGCGATCAAGGACAAGAAATTCAAGAAAGCCCAGGCGTCGATCCAGGGTGAGGAAGTGCGGGTGCAAGCGCCGTCGAAGGACGAGCTGCAGGAGGTGATCGCCTTCCTGCGGACGCAGGATTTCGGTATCGAGCTGCGCTTCGGGAATTACCGCGGGTAGGCGATCGCCGCCGCGAGCGCGGGATCGCGACCCGCCACGTAATCTGCCAGCGTCAGCCCAGCCGACACCGCCGGTTCGATCCAGGGACGCGTATCGCGCGGGTCCCAGAGCTGCCAATACAGCGTCGACACGCGCAGCGTGACGTGGCTGTTGGGCAGCACCAGCCGCTGTGAATCTCCGTACCCGATCCCCCGCGCCGCGCTGGGCTCCCCGATGAACACCGCGTCGCTGAAGTTCTCGAGATCGTCGATCAGCATCCCGGCCGCCGACCAGGTGCGCCGTCCCGTGACGACCAGCAGGCGCCCGGGCGCGTCGTAGCGTGACTTGATCAGCGCCCGCAGGATGTCCCGATTCCATTGGCCATTCCCGCCGCCGTTCAGTCGCAGGTCGAGGACGAACCGGTCGGCGGAGCCCGAGTCGGCGGTGGCAATTGCCCGAGCCAGAAAGACGGCCACGGAATCGCCGGGATTCTGAAGAATGGCGTTGAGCTGACAATAGAGCGTGCGGCTGTCGGGCAGGTAGCGGTACCAGTACGTGTCGTTCGGGTCGCTCAGCCAGAGCGGCGTCTGGGTGTGGTCTCTCGCGTCCACCCAGCCCGGACGCGCCGCCCAGCTCCGGTCGGTTTCGCCCGTCGCAATGGGAAAGGGGCCGGCCGGTTCCAGTACGACCGACCTGCGCTCGCCGTTCCGGGCCACGACGAGCTCAACGCGTCCCCGGTCGGCGGCCAGACCGACGGCCTGCAGCACTTCGGGCATCGCGAGCAACACCGGGGCCCATGCGCGCACGCCCATTTCGTTGTCGCGGCCGATGAGCGGCCGGACCCGGGCGATGGCGGAGTCGATCGTGACTCCCCCGATCGCGAGGACGGGCGCCCCGACGACATCCGCATGACTGGTGGTCGCGGCGCGCACCGCGACGCCGTCGCTGAACCAGTAGAACGCCACGGGCAGGGTATGAAACGCGATCGCCGTGTCACGCCAGGGCGAAACGTTGGTGTGTCCATCGCCGACGAGGGCCGCGAGCCGCTCCAGCTCGACGATCGCCTGAGGGCGCGTCAGCGTCGGCAAACGCGCCGCGATGGCGTCGAGTGCGCTGTCGAACTGCGATCGCGACATCACGTGGAACAGATTCGCGTGGTGCGCCGGCATCGCGGTGCGGAGAAAGGCCAGGTCTTCGCGCCAGGCTCGCAGCGCGGTCGTGTCGAGCCGGGGCGGGGTTTGCGCCGGGACCGGTCGTCCCCACAACAACGACAAGAGCAGGGCCATCAGGATTCGCGGACGCATGGCGGTTAGAAACTCCTGTGCCGCGGTTGGTTGCAGGGACGGGAGCGGCTAGCTTTGGCGGCATGAAACTGGGCGTCATCTCGCTCGGGTGCGATAAGGCCACCGTCGATTCCGAGCGGCTGGTGGGTGAGCTGGTCGGTCACGGCGCTGTGTTGACGGACGACCTGCCGCGGGCCGACGTCGTGCTCGTCAATACCTGCGGCTTCATCGATGCCGCGAAGCAGGAATCGATCAACGCCATTCTCGAGGCCGCCCGGCTCAAGCAGTCGGGCGACGTCAAGGCTGTCGTCGCCGTCGGGTGCCTGGTCCAGCGCTATCGCGACGAGCTGGCCGCAGAAATGCCGGAGGTCGATCTCTTTCTCGGGTTCTCGGACCTGCACCACCTCGTGCCGGAGCTCGCCAAGCGCGGCCTCCTCGCCGACCCGGTCGCGGGACACCCGGGCGTGCGCCAGTTCCTCGGTGACCAGCCGCACGTACGCTACCTCAAGATCTCCGAAGGCTGCGATCATACCTGCGCATTCTGCGCCATTCCCCTGATGCGCGGGAAACACCGCTCCGAGCCGCTCGAGCGGCTGGTGCGAGAGGCGCAGGCGCTCGAAGCGCAGGGGGCGCGGGAGATCAATCTCGTGGCTCAGGATCTCGGCCACTACGGACGCGACCTCGGTCGGGACGGCGCGAAGCTCCCGGACCTCCTGACGGCGTTGCTCGCCGAAACATCGGTGCCCTGGTTCCGGCTGCTCTACGTCTATTCCGCGGGTATCACCGACCGTCTCGTCGACCTCATGGCGCGGGAGCCACGCATCGTTCCGTACATCGACATGCCGATCCAGCACGCCGCCGACCGCATGCTCCAGCGGATGCGGCGCCCCGAGCGCCTGGCCACGCTGCGCGAGAAGCTGGCGTGGCTGCGCGCGGCGATTCCGGACCTCGCTATTCGAACCACCTGTCTCGTCGGATTTCCGGGCGAAACGGACGCCGAGTACCGCGAGCTGCTCGCGTTCCTGGAGGAAGCTCAGTTCGATCGCCTCGGCGCCTTCGCGTACTCGCCGCAGGACGGCACACGCGCCATGGAGTACCCGGACGACGTTCCCGAGAACGTGAAGCGCGAGCGGTTGGAGGAGCTGCTCGAAGTGCAGCGCGCGATCTCGGCGGAGCGGCTGTCGCGGTTCGTGGGCCGCGAGGTTGCCGTGCTCGTCGATCGCCTCGCTGACCCGATCGATACGGGTGCCACGCACGTCGGACGCGTCCCCTGGCAGGCGGATGACGTCGACGGGGTGACCTACCTTGGGGAAGGGGGGTGGGCCGGCCCCGGCAGCTTCGTCCGGGCCCGGCTGACCGACAGCCTCGACTATGACTTTCGGGCGGTGGCGCTCACGTGAGCGGCCGCGTCGCTCTTCCGGTTCCGGCGTCCCGCGCTCCGCGTCGGACGCCTTTTTCTTGGTTGCTGCCCATCGCGCTGGCGGGCGTGCTCGGCTGCCCGCATCCCCAACCCTCCGCCGTCACCGGGGGGCCCGAGCCGGAGCTCCGAGTCGGCCTCGCCGTCGGTCTCGCGAGCGTGCGGCTCGGCGGCGACGGGGAGCTGTTCGTCACCGACGACGGCAACGGCCAGCCGGTGGGCGCGATCGCCCCGGGGAGCGTCTGGACGATCACGGTGGACTCGAGCCCCGGGTTCACTTTCCTGCGTCCCGACGGCACGCGCACCGAGCGGCACCTGGGGGTGTCCGCGGTGAACGTGACCGAAGGGCGCTTCGCGATGGCGAACGGCCGCCGCTACCGGGGGCGGATCAACGTGGTCCGTGATCGCAGCGGACTGCTCCTCATCAATCGGCTGCCGCTGGAGAGCTATCTCGCGGGGGTGCTCGGCCTCGAGATGGGCCCGCGGCGCTCCAACGAGCGCGAAGCGCTGCTCGCTCAGGCCGTCGTGGCCCGTACCTTCGCCGTGCGCAACCGGGGTCGCTGGGAAGCCAGCGGGTTTGACGCCACCGCCGACACGCGCGACCAGGTGTATACGGGTGTCGACGGCGAGACCGCCCAGGTGTGGGAGGCGCTGCGCGCCACGACGGGGCAGGTAGTGGAGTATCGGGGGAAGATCATCGACGCGTACTACCATGCGAGCTGCGGCGGCCGCACCGCCGCCGTCGAGGATGTGTTTCGCACTGCCCAACGACAGCCGTACCTGCGATCCGTGTCCGATGCGAGCAGCGGCGGTCACGCGTTTTGCGATCTGGCACCGCACTTTCAATGGCGCGAGGAGTGGGATGGCCGGACGCTGCGCACTATATTGACGCGAACGCTGCCGGCGGTCATGACGGTGAGCGGCGATGGATTGCAACCCATCACGGACGTGCAGGTGACGCGCACCACGTCGTCGGGCCGGGTGGGGGAGCTGCGAGTGGTGTTCGCCCACGGCGACGTTCGTGTCACCGGGCCGGATGTGCGGTCGATTCTGCGACCGGGCGCCGACCGGCTGTTGCAGAGCACGGCATTTCGCGTGTTCGTGACGAAGGACGGCGGCACGGTGAGCCGCCTCGTGGTGCAGGGCACCGGTGCCGGCCATGGCGTCGGGTTTTGCCAATGGGGCGCCATCGGGCGCGCCCGTGCCGGACAGCGGTATCGCGACATCCTCACCACTTACTTTCCAGGAACGACCGTTGAGCGACTCTACTGATAGGTCAACGCACCGCCGGCGGAGTTTCGCCGCGCTGGTGTACGGCGTGTGCGTGACGCTCGTCGCGTCGCCGGCGCTCGCCGCCCAGGGGTTGTTGTCGACGTTCTCGTACGATCAGCTGCAGATCTCGGGATTCGAGGTCGACCTCGGGTCGGTGGCGACCCACGACCTGCGCGGCGCCATGATCGGGGGCCTGCGCATGGATGCCGGGTACCTGGCACCCCATGTCCGGGTGCTCGTGGGCGGGTCGTACACGCGCTCGCGCTTCACCGATCGCGCCGTGGCCCGGGTCAACGGGCAGCTGCTCAAACTGGTAAACGATCCCGATTCGAACTCCACGATCGACGTGGGGCGAGTGCATCTGTCCGATTTCATCGCCGACCTCGATCTGCAGTACGTCTTCAACGATGGCCGACCGGTGACTGCGGTACTGGGCCTCGGCGGCGGGGTGCACATCCGGAAGGGTAGCGGGCGGGCCATCAACGGGACGTTCATCCAGGACGCCCTCAGCGGCGTGTCGCCGGCCCTCAACGGCACCGCTGGCGTGGAAGTCGCCCTGACCCCGGCGTGGCATCTCAGCGGTGAGCTGCGCGGCACCCTGTTGAGCGACTACTCGCAGTTCTCGGCACGCGTCGGGTTCATGTACCGCCTCCCCGCAGGCCGCGGGCGGCGATGAGCGATCCGGTCCGCGTCGCCGTCGTGGGGGCGGGGAGTGTCGCGCAGGTGGCGCACCTCCCGGTCCTGCGGAAGATCGCGGGTGTCGAGATCGCCGCGATCTGCGACAACGACTTGTCGAAGGCCCAGGCGCTGGCCGCCCGCTTCGATGTCCGCGAGAGCTACGACGACATCGAAGAGGTCCTGAGGTACGCGCATCCCGACGTCGTAGTGGTCTGCACGCCCAATCACCTCCACGAAATTCACGCCGTCGCGGCGCTGTCTGCGGGGACCAACGTGCTGTGCGAGCGGCCCGTTGCCATGAGCGTCGAGGGTGTCGAGCGTGTCCTGAAGGCCGCGGAGCGTTACGGCAAGCGTGTCATGGTGGCGATGAACCACCGGTTCCGCAGCGACGTCCAGGCGGTGCGCGGCTTTCTCGCCGGCGGCGAGCTGGGGACGATCGACATGCTGCGCGGCGGGTGGTTCACCTTCCAACCCTCGGCTGCCCGGCAACAACTCGGCTGGCGCCTGCGGCGCGCCGAGGCGGGCGGCGGGGCGATGCTCGACCTCGGACTGCCGTTGATCGATCTCGGTTTGTGGCTCGCCGGCTGGCCGATCCCCAAGCGCGTCTCCGCCCAGCTCGTCGGCGGCGGTCGCGACACCGTCGAAGAGATGGGGATGGCCATGATTGTCTGCGAGAACGGCCTGTCGATCGGAGTCGCCGTGAGCTGGCGCCACCTCGGCGGCGGCGAGCGGTTCTGGTTCGAGATGGTGGGGCGCAAGGGGACCGCGGCGATCTCGCCGCTTCGGGTCTACAAGGAAGTCCACGGCGCTCCGACCGACGTCACCCCCACGGGGGCGAGTGGACGGGAAACGCCGTTCATCCAATCGTATCGCGCGGAGTGGACTTACTTTCTCGCCGTAATCCGTGGGGAAGTGAACGCGCCGCCGCCGAAGGATCAGCTGCTGCTGCACCGTGTGCTGGAAGCGGTGTACCGCTCCGCCGACGAAGGCCGCGACCTCCTGTTGTGAATCCCTCCTCCCGCCGCGGCTGGTTACTGGTCGCGCTCGGCGCCCTCGCGCTCGCGGGATGCTATCCGCCGTTCCCCCTGCCGGTACTCAGTTTCGTCGCGCTCGTGCCGCCTGTTCTCCTGCTGCTGGACACGGAGGCCAACGCGCACGCCGCGTGGCGCTGGGGATTCCGCTATGGGCTCTTCACGAACGCGCTCGTGCTCTACTGGATGGTCGTGGCGCTGTGGCACTTTACCCCCTTCGCCGCTCTCGGCTATGCCATCACCGTCTACCTCCTCGGCGTCTTCACCGGTTGGTTATTCTGGTTCGTCACCCGCTTGCGCAGCGCCTATCCCCGCCTGCCGCTGCCCCTGGTGTTTCCGCTCCTCTGGACCGCGCTGGAATGGGCGATCGGCCATCTCGGCGACGTCGCGTTTCCATGGCTCGGGCTCGGGACGTCGCTCGCCGATGGGCGGGTGCTGGTTCAGTGGGCCGACATCGCCGGGGCGCGTGGAGTGACGCTGTGGCTGGTGTGGTGCAACGTGATGCTCGCAATGGCCATCGCGGGACAGGGTGAAGTGGGGGTGCGTCGCTACGTCAAGCGACTGCTTCCCGTGGCGATCTCGGTGCTCGTCGCCTGGGGGTATGGCGCGTGGCGAGAACGGACGCTTCCCTTGCGCACCGTCGGCACGATCACGCTGGTGCAGCCCAATATCGGGTTCGACGAAAAGTGGGACCCGGCGGTCGCCGACAGCGAGGTGGCGCTGCTGCTCGGGCTCTCCCGCTCCGCCACGGCGAGCGTCCGCCCCGGCCTCGTCGTGTGGCCCGAAGCGGCGCTACCGAGTTTCCTCACGGAGCACCCCGACTGGCAGGCGGCGATCGGGGCGTTCGCGAGCCAGAGCCGCATCCCCGTCCTGACCGGAACGATTCACGTGCGCTTCCGCCAGGGCGGCTACGACACGTACAACGCCGCCGTGTTGTTCGACACGCTGGGCCAGTGGCGGCCCCATGGCGTCTATGGAAAACACTACCTCGTCCCCGTGGTCGAGCGCGTGCCGTTCGTGCCGGTGGGGTGGTTCCGTGCCCTCCCGGGCCTGGGGCGATGGTCGGGAGGGTTCGGGCGGGGCGACTCGCTGCCCTTGTTCCAGACCTCGCTCGGCCGCGCGGGTGTGATGGTGTGCTACGAGTCCGCCTTCGAAGGCCTGGCCCGGCGCTATCGCAGCGCGGGAGCGGATTTCCTCGTCAATATCACGAACGACTCCTGGTTCGGCCGCACCGCGGCGCCATACCAGCATGAGTCGCATCTGGTCTTGCGGGCGATCGAAACGCGGATGGGCATCGCGCGCGGCGCCAACGACGGCGTCTCGGAGTTCGTCGATCCGCTAGGGCGCGCCACCGATCAAAGCCGGCTGGAAACGCGCACCGTCGTGACGGGGCAGCTCGTCACGAGCGACGTGCAGCCGCTCTACGTGCGCTGGGGCGACTGGGTGGGGACGCTCGCGGTGATCGCGACGCTCGTCATGATCGGCGGGTTGGCAGCGCACAAGATGCGCTCATGAGAGTCGGGGTCGACGTCGGCGGCACCTTCACCGATCTCGTCGCCGTGGCGCCCGATGGCGGGTTGGAGATCCGCAAGGTCCTGAGCACGCCGGAGGATCCCTCCATCGGGCTGTTCCAGGCCTGCGATGCCCTCCCGCCTGGGGCCATCGAGCTGCTCGTGCACGGGACCACGATCGCCACGAACGCGCTGCTGGAGCGCCGCGGCTGCCGCACCGTCCTCGTGACGACCGCCGGGTTCGAAGATCTCCTCTGGCTGCGCCGCCAGGACCGCGCCTCCCTCTACGATCTCGCGAGCGACCACCCGCCACCGCTGGTGCGACGCGAGGACGTCATCGGTGTCGCCGAGCGCTCGGGACCCGATGGGGTGATCACCGAGCTCACCGACGGAGCAGTCGAGCGCACGGTGGCGGCGGTGCTGGCGGCGAGACCCGAAGCGGTAGCCGTCGTCTTCCTGTTCGCGTTCCGCCACCCCGCCCACGAGCGCCGCGTCGTTGCCGCACTGCGCGCCGTCCTGCCGCACATCCCGATCGTCACGAGCCACGAGGTGCTGCCGGTGTTTCGCGAGTACGAGCGCTGCGTCACGACCCTGCTCAACGCGTACGTGATGCCGGCCGTGTCCACGTACGTCGATCGTCTCGAGCAGCGCACGCGCGATGTCGGCATCAGAGCGCCGTTGCTCCTCATGAAATCG
>DATJJY010000113.1:0-8608 GCA_035491895.1 Gemmatimonadales bacterium | reverse complement strand
AGATTGGAGCAGCTCTATGGAGACCGCCAGGCGCTGACGCTTTTCAATCTGACGGGCGGCGGTCTGCGGGTCGCTGTCGAGCTCCCGTATCGCGCGGCGCCGTGAAGCTCAAAGTGCTGATCGTAGACGACGAGCGGCCGGCGCGCACCAAGGTGCGCCGGTTTGTCTCGGCCGATCCCGACGTGGGTCGGATCTTCGAAGCGCCGGACGGCGTGCGGGCGGTCGACGTGGTCCGCGAAGAGACGCCCGATCTCCTGTTTCTCGACGTACAGATGCCCGGTCTCGACGGGTTCGGGGTCGTCGAGGCGCTGGGCACGGACGCCTTGCCGCACGTCGTGTTCGTCACCGCCTTCGACGACTACGCCGTCCGTGCGTTCGACGTGCACGCGGTGGACTACGTGATGAAGCCGTTCGACGCCGAGCGGTTCGGACGGGCGCTCGCGCGGGCGAAAGCGGCGATCGCGAGCCACAAGAACGGCGAGGATGCAGCACGGGTCGAGCGCCTGCTCACTGACCTCCGCCGCGAGCGTCCGGAGCGGCTCGAGCGGTTGCTCGTGCAGGGCGCGGACCGCTCGGTGCTCTTGCCGTTGTCCCGGGTCGACCGGCTCGAGTCGGCGCGCAATTACGTCGTGGTGCACGCGGGGCGGGAGACGTTCCGCGTGCGGTGCACGCTCGATCGGCTGGAGCAGCGGCTCGATCCGCGTCGCTTCGTGCGGGTGAGCCGGAGCGCGATGGTGAACGTGGAGCGCGTCGCCGAGCTCAAGCCATGGTCGCACGGCGATTGGATCGTCGTGCTGGCCGACGGCGCGAAGCTCAGGCTGTCGCGAACCTTTCGCGATCGACTGGAGCGCTTCGGCCCCTGATGTATGTTCAGGGCTCCGCCCCCCACTCTTCCAGCGGAGTCCCGAGATGCAGCGCCACGCCGTTTCGATCACCGGTATCCTGCTCTGCGCAAGCACGGTGGCCCGCGCGCAGGCGAGCCAACCGTTCACGCTCCCGCAGGTGCTCGGCTACCCCTATCCCTCCGAGCTCGTGGCTGCTCCTTCGGGCGCGGCGATCGCCTGGGTCCTGAACGAACACGGCGCGCGCAACGTCTGGACGGCGACCGCCCCGGACTGGGCGCCGCGCCGTCTCACGGACTACATGACCGACGACGGGCAGGAGCTGACGCAGCTGGCGTTCACTCCCGATGGAAAGACGGTCGTGTACGTGCGGGGTGGGGACCACGACGCGAACTGGGCCGCCGAGGGGAACCTGCCTCCCGATCCCGCCTCGGGGGCGGTGCAGCCGAAGGTCGAGATCTGGTCGGTGGCGGCTGGCGCGCGGGATTCGACGCCGCGGCCGCGTGTGCTTGCCGACGGCGACGCACCGGCGATCGCGCCGCGCGGCGACCTCGTGGCATTCGTGCGCGACGGCCAAGTGTGGGCCGTGTCGCTCTACAGCTCCAAGCCGGCGGCCCAGCTGTTCTTCACCCGCGGGCAGAACGGCTCGCTGACCTGGTCACCCGACGGGTCGCACCTCGCGTTCGTATCCGATCGCGGGGATCACAGCTTCGTCGGCGTGTTCACGTCGGACACCGCGCCGATCCGATATCTCGCCCCATCCTCGAGGAGGGATTTCTCGCCCCGCTGGTCTCCCGACGGGCGACAAATCGCCTTCGTGCGGATGCCGGGAGAGGGCGGGCGGCCCGAGCCGCTGCTCGTGGACGTCCCCTCCCGTTGGGCACTCTGGGTCGCGGACGTCGCGTCCGGCGCGGCCCGGGAGATCTGGCGCAGTCCCAACACGCTGCACGGGTCGTACCCGGAGACGGCGGGGGAGTCGAACCTCGGCTGGGGAGCGGACGACCGGCTCGTGTTCCTCGCCGATGTCGACGGCTGGCCGCACCTCTACTCGATCGCCACGTCCGGGGGCCAGGCGCTGCTGCTCACGCCGGGCCAATTCATGGTAGAGCACGTGGCCGTGGCTCCCGATCATCGCTTCGTGATCTACAGCGCCAACACCGGCGCCGACTCGAACGACGTCGACCGGCGGCATCTGTTTCGCGTTTCCGTAGACCGGGCCGATGGCGCGGCGCTGACGGCGGGCGCGGGACTCGAATGGATGCCCGTGATCACGGGTGACGGCAGCAAGATCGCTTGCTTCTCGGCCGACCCCAGGCGACCGCCGCTCCCGACCCTCGTGCCGTCGACGGGCGGCGCGCCGCAGCTGCTCAGTCTCGACCGCATTCCTCGGGACTACCCGAGCGCGTCGTTCGTCGTTCCGCGCAAGGTCGTATTCCGTGCGCCGGATGGAACGCCGATACACGGTCAGCTGTTCGAGACGCCGGGGATCACCGGGAAACATGCGGGCGTGGTGTTCGTGCACGGCGGCCCGCCGCGGCAGATGCTGTTGGGCTGGCACTACATGGATTACTACTCGAACGCCTACGCCGTGAATCAGTACCTCGCGAGTCGAGGCTTCGTCGTTCTGACGGTGAACTATCGTCTCGGCATCGGCTACGGTCACGACTTCCATCATCCGCCCCGCACGGGGCCGGCGGGCGCGGCGGAGTATCAGGATGTGCTGGCGGGCGGCCGGTTTCTGGCCGCTCTCCCGGAGGTGGACCGTGCTCGTGTCGGGATCTGGGGCGGGTCCTACGGCGGGTTTCTGACGGCGCTCGGGTTGGCGCGGAACTCCGATGTCTTCGCCGCCGGTGTGGACCTGCACGGCGTCAACGACTGGGAGTTCCAGCTCGAGGGCGATCTCGTGCTGCCTGGCTGGCGGTTCGAGCGGGGCGACCGGGACAGTGCCCGGGCGGTCGCCTGGCGCTCGTCTCCGGTGGCGTCGATCGCCACCTGGAAGTCACCGGTGCTGCTGATTCACGGCGACGACGACCGCAACGTGCGGTTCCACGAGACGGTGGATCTGGTGCGCCGCCTCGACGCCGCGGGGGTGCGGTACGAAGAGCTGGTGCTCCCCGACGAGACCCACGACTTCCTGCGTCACCGGTCGTGGCTGACCGCCGATTCGGCGACCGTCTCGTATCTCGGCGCGAAACTCGGGGCTCGTTAGTCGTCGAGGCCGCGGTCGCGCAGACGAATCAGCTCTTCCAGGGACAGCGACGTGTACCCATGCGACGTGGCGCGGCGTACGAATCCCGCCGTCAGGCCGTGGTCCCGTGCCCGGCGCAGCTGGGCGAGCGACAGGTCGCGCAGTCCGACATCCTTCAGCTCTTTTGCATAGCGGGCGTCCACGCCGTGATCGCGGGTAGCGACCAGCTCCTCGACGTCGCTCGGGCGGTATCCCGCATCCTGCAGGTCTGTGATGAAATCCCCGTCCACGCCGTGGTCACGCACCCGCACGAGCTGTTCGGCGGGAAGGTGGTTGTAGCCCGCGGCGGCGAGCTGGGCGATGAACTCGCTGTCCACGCCGTGGTCGCGCATCCGGATGAGGGCCGCTGGATCGCCGAGCCGGTACTTCGCGCTGTCCAGCGCCCGCAGGTACTCGAGGTCCACACCGTGCGTGGCCATGCGGGCCAGCACGTCGACCGTGGGTCGCTCGTACCCTTCACGGGACAGCTCGTCGACCAGATCGATGCCGAGGTTGGCCATCGTCATCTCGAGCTGCTGCCTGGAGCTGGGCGCGCCGATGCCGCGGCGCGCCAGATCAGACACGAATTGCGGGTTCGGCGTGTACTCGAAGTGGCCCGATCCCTTCCCGGCGGCGAACCAGCCGTCGCAGGCGAGCGTCCCGGCGTCGCGCGCTATGCGGAAGTGCACGACGACGCCGCTCCCCTGCCAGGCGTCAGCCGGTAACCCCTCGAGCTGGCGCAGCGGAACGTCGTCGCTCGTCCAGCTGTCGTTTTGGGGACGGACGCCGTAGCGGAGCGTGAGGCGGACGAGACCGGGGGTGTCGCCGCGCTCGACCAGCCATTGGCCGTCGGCGACGGCCTGCGCGGACGCGGGGCGAGCTACAAGAAGAAGGATCAGCCAGGCGCGCCGGACGATTCGCATACCAGATCCTCGACGGGTGTGGGGGTCGAGGAATTGGATGTTCGAAGTCGTCCCAGCGTTGTAACGAGCTTTACCGGGGAAGGGAGAAGTCGAGAGCCTGGGTAACGAGCACGCGCACCGCCTGGCCGTTTCTGCGGGCCGGCCGGAACAACGCTTTCGACATCCACCGTTTGGCGGGTTCCGAGAAACCGGCATTGACGGTCTGAATCACCTGGATCGACGCGAGCTCCGCCCGGCCAGTCGTGTCGATCACCGCCTGGAGCACCACGCGGCCCGTAATCCCGGCCTGGCGCAAGATCGCCGGATAGTCGCGGTCCGAGGGCGGCCCCGAAACGAGTGCCGGCAGCTGGTCGACCTCGCCGGTCGAGTACACCTGGTTGGCGCTCGGCGTCGCCCCCGTCGCCGTCCCGCCCTCGACTCCTGCGCCCGAAAAGTCCTTGGGGTCGAAGTGCTCCTGCAAGTTCACGGGAGGGATGTCCGAGGGAATGACCGCCGGGACCGTTACGGTCTGAAATCCCTTGAGGGGAACTTGCAGCTCCGGCGGCGGCGGCGTTTCCCGCTGGGTCTCCTGTGGCTGTAGGAAGACCAGCGCGGTGTCGATCCTGGTGCTGGTGGCAGTTTGGCGCGCCGAGAGGGTGGCGAAGATCGCGCCGCCGATCACCGCGGAGTGTATCACGAGCGATACGAGGCCGCCCCGTGTGAACCCCCGCGCGTCGGGTTTCCGGTCCGAGGCGAAGAGCTGCAGGTTCAGGGGCACGGTCCGGCGCCGCCACGTCATCCGTGGCTGAGCTTTGGTAGACAATCTCGACGCGGCAGTCATACTGAAATATGAACGCGGTACCACCTCTAATAGTTGCAGCGTCCTGCAAGGGAACGATGGGGAGAACCTCCCGGGAGATGTTCGTGTGATCACAATCGTGTCGTTGTTCCTCCTACAAACGCCTTCCGTTGTCGAGTACCCGCTGCCCCGGGCGGGTGCGTTTCCCCACGATCCGGCGGTGAGCCGGGACGGGATCGTGTGGTATACGGATCAGCGCAACAGCTACATCGGACGACTCGACCCCGCGACCGGCACGGTGACCGACTTCGCGACCCCGACCCCCGGCTCGGGGCCGCACGGCATCGTCGTCGCGCCTGATGGGGCGGTGTGGTACACGGGAAACGCGAAGGGAAACATCGGCCGGCTCGATCCGGCAACCGGTGCGATCAAGGAGTACCCGCTCCCGGCCGAGGCGCGTGATCCGCACACGCCGCTGTTTCACGCCGGTATGCTGTGGTTCACGGTCCAGGGCGCGAACCTCTACGCCCGGCTCGATCCGGCGACGGGCAAAGCCGAGATCTTCCATCTACCGACTGACCACTCGCTGCCCTATGGTCTCGTCGCCGCGCCCGACGGCTCGATCTGGATGGCGGAGCTGGGGACGAACAAGATCGGCCACATCGATGCGGCGACCGGCGCGCTGAAGGAGTTCCCACTGCCCGACGCAGGCGCCCGGCCGCGCCGCCTGCAGGTCGATCCCAAGGGGATCGTCTGGTACACCGACTACGCACGCGGCTACCTCGGGCGGCTCGATCCGGCGAGCGGGCAGGTGCGAGAGTTCGCGAGTCCGGGCGGGAGCGGGAGCGGCCCCTACGGGATCGCCGTCGGCACGGATGGGCGGATCTGGTACGACGAGTCGGGGAAAAACACGATCGTCGCCTTCGATCCTGCGACCGAGAAGATGCAGACGGTCGCGATTCCTACCGCTGGCGCCATCGTCCGAAACATGACCGTCGACTCGACGCGCGCCCGCGTCTGGCTCGCGCTTTCGGGGACGCAGCGCCTGGGGAAGATCGAGCTCGGGAAGCCCTAGGGGATTCTGAAGGAGGTCGGTGCGTCTTGTTCGCGGCCTGAAGTCCGCGCTCGGCGCTGACGCGACATGCCATGAATGGCGGTGCCCGGACGTCTTTGAAGACGCGTCGCCGCAGGCGCCGAGCGGCGGCTTCGAGCCGCCGTACAAGAGGCGGCGTGTGAAGACCGTTCCTAGACGCCCACGAGCGTCACCCGGACCTGGTCCGAGCCGCCAGGCTTCGGCTCCAGCTTGGCCGTCGTCCAGTGATAGCACGCCTGAGAGAGCACGATCGCCAAGAAGGCGATCACCAGCCGCTTCGCGCCCACGGAAATCCCCCTGTTCAGGTCCAGGGGGGATTTCCGGGGCGACGGTCAAGCGGCGGTTAAGGAGAGCGGTGCCGCGCCGCCTGGGCCGCCATGATGCGAATCAGCTGGGCGTTGGTCCAGGGCTGCCACCCGTGCGGCTTCATCGGGCGCCCGTAGGCGAACTCGGCGTCGGCGGACGGAGTCGCGTGCTTCAGGAACTGCTCCATGCGATACACGGCCAGGTTCAGATAGAAGGTGTCGTAGTCGCCCACGAATAGGTGGATCTTGCCCCGCAGCTTTGGGCCCAGCGTCGCCCAGTTGCGCTCGAGGTAGTCGCGCAGATCGAAGCCGTGTGACTTGAAGTACTCCGCCACTTCGCGATTGATGTGGCCCGTCTCGAGATCCCACAGCTCGGCGGTATATCCGTCCTTGCCCACCGGACCGTAGGTCGCCTCCCAGATCGCGAACTGCTCACCCGAGCGCGCGTGGCTGCCGAGCACCGCCTCGAACTGGCTTTCCTGCCGCACGGTGATTCGCGGCTGTCCCGTCACCTCGACCTCGGCGGGAACCTCCGCCTGCATCCAGTCCGCCACCGGGTACACGAAGGCGTTGGTGTCGCTGTAGATGTTCACCAGCTCGTAGCTTCTGAAGTCGATCGGATCGGGATACAGCACCCACGTCCCCGCGAAGAAGTCGGGGTGGTACACCTGCAGCGCCAGTGCTTCCCACCCGCCGGTCGAGCCGCCGGTGAGGAACCGCGCCTCGGGCGTGCGGATCATGCGGAAGTGCTGCTCCAGATACGGAATCAGCTCGAGCATGATGGCGTCGCCGTACGGACCGTTGTTCACCGAGTTCACGGCGTAAGAATCGTCGAAGTACGGCGTGGGGTGCTGGAACGTCACGGCAATCATTCCCGGGAAACCGGGTGCCTGCCACGATTGCGCGAACTGGGCCCCGGGCTCGGCGCTAGTGCGCAGCTGGCGGGCGGCGCGTTGCGCCGCCGTCTCGGTATTCGGCTCGGTGGTGAAACCGAACGGCGCGCGCAGGGAGAAGTGTCCCTGCTCGTACACGGTGGGGTAGCGCTTCGTGGTGTCGCGGTCGTAGTCGCGCGGCAGCAGCACCGTCGCGCCGAGGTAAATGGGCCGGCCCCACCACGCCGACAACAGCTTGCTCTGAATCTTGATGCGCTTCACCCACTTCGTGTCGGGTGGAATCGCGACCGGCGGCAGCGCGCGCGCGAGGGCCAGGCGGATCGTGTATCCGGCCTGGGGATCGAGATGCACCTTCTGGACGTCGCTCACCAGGTTGCCGGGAGAGATGTTGAACTGTTGTCCCTCCCACTGGTCGTCGTGCATCCAGAGGACATGTCCGTCGGCCCGGTGGAAATCGACGTACACGCTGACGAGTGCCTGGACGTAGTAATCGCCCGCCGGAATGTCCTTGAGGCTCGCGACCGGATAGCCGAGCGTGGTGCCGTCGATCACCGCCGCGGTGCCGGCGGGAAGCTGGTCGACGTCCACCCCGTAGAACGGCACGCAATTGCTTTCCCCGTGGTCGCCGAGGCGGGGTTCTTCGTTCTGTTTCGAGCTGATGAAGACGTACACGCGCCCCGTGAGCGGCGTATTGCGGACGCCGGCGGGAATCGTGATTTCGAAGCGCGGCCCCTGGGCGGATGCGGGCCGCGGGAGGGCGATGGCGAGGGCGAGGGCGGCGGCGGGTATCGAGTAGCGCACAGGTGCTCCGAGCAGTGGGTAGGGAAGTTTGAGTCTCAGGAAGGTGGTGTCGCAAGTGTGGTTGAATTGCCTGGTTTGACGCTCGGCGCCCGAGACGATAGGCTTGGAACCGTTCGGCCGTCGCCGAATCACCCCGAGGGAGACTCCAATCCGATGTCACACGTTCGCCCCGAGCGCCGCGTGGGTCCAGCGCTCCTCCTCGTGTTGTCGCTCACCGCCACCGCGCTCGCGGCGCAGGGCGCCCTGAAGCCGCTCAAGGTCGTCGACCGCCTGTGGATCGACACCACGGCCAACGCCTGCAGTGACTTCTTCCAGTACGCCAACGGCGCATGGATCGCTCACGACACGATCCCCGCGGCTTACTCCTCCTCCGGTGTGGCCCGGGACATGAGCGACCGCAACGAGCTGGTCGTGCGATCGGTGCTGGATGACGCGGCGGCGCACCGCGCGTCGCAGCCTGCCGGCTCCACACCGCGCAAACTCGGCACCTTCTACGCGTCATGCATGGATTCAACCGCTGCCGAAGCGGCGGGGATCGACCCGATCCGTCCGTGGCTCGCAGGGATCGACTCGATTGCGACGCGCGACCAGCTGATTCCCCAGATCGCGGCGCTCCAGGTGCGCGGCGTGAACGTCGCGTTCCGCTACGGCCCCGAGGCCGATCCGCACGATGCCGCCCACTACCTCGTCTGGCTGGCGCAGGGCGGGCTCGGACTGCCGGACCGCGATTACTACACGAAGACCGA
>DATJJY010000112.1:0-6931 GCA_035491895.1 Gemmatimonadales bacterium | reverse complement strand
ACGGCGTTGGCGGCGCCACGCAGCTTGTATGCGTTGATCGGCTGCAGGTTCTCGAGCTTCAACCGGATGTCGGGCGCGCCCGGGCCGAGCTCGAGACGAATGAGGGGGGTGCGAACGATCGTGCCCGCGATGCGCTCCCGTGCCTGCTGGATCTCCGCCAGTGAGATCGGCCGGATCGGTTCAGGTTCCGGCGGCATGGCGCTCGTACACCAGGGCGGCGGACGCCACGTCCTCGACAGCGACCCCGACCGACTTGAAAACCGTGATCTCCGTCGCGTTGCTGCGCCCGGGTTTCTTTCCCGAAACCACTTCGCCGATCTCTCCCACCACCTCGCGTGCGGCGATGACATCGCCGGACTCCTTGGTCGCCGCCTCCCGCGAGTCGACGAACACGCGAGCCCGCGTGACGAGATCGTCGTCGAGCTCGCGCCAATCCGGCCGCGTGGCGCCGATGGCGTTGATATGCGCACCGGGCGAGAGCCACTGGCCTTGGAGCACGGGTGTCTTGGAGCTCACCGCCACGACGACGACGTCGGCTCCGCGCACCGCGTCCTCCGCGGAGCGCGCCGCCGTCACCCGGCGGCGCTCGGCAAATGCCTTCGCGTTCCGCGGACTCCAGACCCGGACTTCGGAAAACCGTCGCACCTGCCGCAGGGCCTCGAGGTGGCTCCCCGCCTGCACGCCGGAGCCGAGGATCGCGAGGATGGACGCGTTTGCCCGGGCGAGATGCTGCGTGGCGACTGCCGACGCCGCAGCGGTGCGCATTTCGGTGATGAGGCGCCCATCCATGATGGCGAGCGGCTCCCCCGTCTCCGGCTTGAACAATGCAATCACGGCGTGATGGGTGTGGACGTCGGTGTTCGCGGGATAGAACGTCACGAGCTTCGCGCCGAGCGCGCCCGCATAGGCGGGCATGACGCCGAAGAATCCCTTGTGATCGGCGACGGGCACGACGACGCGCACCGGTTGGACGACCCGGCCCCCGGAAAGGTCCGACAGCGCCCGCTCGATGGCGGGAATCAGGTCCTGATAGTGCAGCAGCCGCCGGACGGCGCTCTCATCGAGGATGACGATAGCGTCTACCTCTTCGGCTGAATCCGGCCCGCGAGGACAGTGATGTTGTCGCTCCCGCCGCGCTCCAGGGCCAGCTCGAGCAACGCATGGCAGACCTGTTCCGCGGATTGCATGGCTGCGAGGTGCGCGCCGATCTCTGAGTCTGAGACGTGTTTGGTCAGTCCATCCGTGCACATCAACACGCAGCCGCTCCGGGAAAGATCGACTCGCGTTACTTCTGGTGTAGTCTCCGGGCCTCCGATCGAGCTCGCAAGCACATGACTGAAAGGGGACTGCGCCGCCCGATCGGCGGGAAGGGCACCCTTGTCGACGAGGTCCTGGGCCATCGTCTGGTCGCGCGTCAGTTGCTGCAGCTGTCCGTCCCGGAAGTAGTAGCAGCGGCTGTCCCCGACCTGCACGACGTACAGCCAGGGCCACACCGCCAGTGCGAGTGTCAGCGTGGTCGCCATGCTCTTCGAGGAGAGCCGTCCGGTCGCCTGGGCGCGCTCCGCCGCCGCGGTGCGCACGGCCGCGTTCGCCTCCAGCGCGGCCGTGCGCAGTGC
This sequence comes from Gemmatimonadales bacterium, assembly GCA_035491895.1. GTDB lineage: Bacteria > Gemmatimonadota > Gemmatimonadetes > Gemmatimonadales > GWC2-71-9 > DASTHG01. The sequence goes on along the minus strand of DATJJY010000112.1, from coordinate 5,315 downwards.
GTTGAGGAATTCCTCGTCTTGCTGCGAGCCCATGGCGGGGTAGCTGCGCAACGTGGACGTCACGTACCGCATGATCGTTTCGGCCGCGAGCTGGCTGGCCTCCCGACCGGCGGCGCTGCCCCCGACGCCGTCCGCTACGAGCATCACGGTCGCGAGTCGCTGCCCGCGCGCCTCCAGCTTGTCGGGATCGGGGAGACTCGTCGCATGAATGACGGCCTGCGGGTGCACCGTGCACAGCAGGAAGTGGTCCTGGTTCTCGGCTCGCACCTTCCCCGGGTGCGTCAGCCCATAGAGGTCGAGCTCGTCGTCGCGCGGCTTGGCGCCGAACTCGCTCGTGATCCTGCCGGTCCGCAGTGGCGTGGAGGTCATGGCCCGTCTACAACGTCCACCCGGCGCGATAGGCTGGCGTGATCAGCTCCTGCGGCACCTGGACGTTCGTCACCGCGCCGCTGGCGGGATCGATCTCCAGCGTGCGACCCATGCGAACCGCGAGACAGCCGAGCATCACCATCTCCGTGAACGGGCCGGAATAGGTGTCGAACGCCGAACCCGCAGGAGCGCCGCCTTTGCACGCCGTAATCCACTCGGCGTACACCCCCGTCGAGCGTGGATACTTCTGCGGCACCGGGTGCGCCGTGACGTCCGCCATCTTCGCCGTGTCGAGCAGCGTCGGATCGTCGGCATAGGTGCCGGCAATGAGCTTGCCGCTCGAGCCGATCCACAGCTGGCCGCCGCCATCGTCGGGTGGCCACGCCGCGTCCTCCGCAATCTCCGGCGGTCGCGGCGGGTAGAGCGCGCCGTCCTGCCAGACGACCTTCACTTCGGGCCGGCTGCCCTTTGCGGGAAAAAAGTAGGTGATGCGCGACGTCGCGGGTGCGGTTTCCTTGAACCGCGGCGTCGACTCCGGCTCGATCCGGGTGGGATACCCGAGACCGAGTGTCCAGAACGACGCATCCATGATGTGGCACGCCATGTCGCCCAGCGAGCCGGTCCCGAAATCCCACCAGCCGCGCCACTTGAAGGGGGCATAGGCCGGATTGTAGGGACGCTCCGCGGCAGGCCCCAGCCAGAGATTCCAATCGAGCCACTCCGGGACGTAGAACTCCTCGAGCGGCCGTTCGATCCCCTGCGGCCACCAGGGGCGGTTGGTCCAGAAGTGCACCTCGCGCACCGTCCCGATCGCCCCCGCCTCGACCCATTCCCGGATGAGACGCGTCCCCTCGTGCGTGTGTCCCTGGTTGCCCATCTGGGTCGCCACCTTGAAGCGGCGCGCCGCCTGCTCCAGTGCCCGCACCTCACCGAGCGTACGGGCGAGCGGCTTCTGGATGAACGCATGCTTGCCGAGCTTCATCGCGGCGAGCCCCGCGGCGGCGTGGGAGTGATCGGGGATCGAGACGGTCACCGCGTCGATGTTCTTGCCCTCCTTGTCGAGCATCTCGCGGTAATCGCGGTAGCGCTTCGCCTGCGGGTAGTGCTGAAAGGCGTCCAACGCCATGTGCCAGTCGACGTCGCACAGGGCGTAGATGTTCTCGCTCGCGACGCCGTCGATGTCGGAGCGGCCTTTGCCGCCACACCCGATGCAGGCGATGTGGAGTTTGTCGGATGGCGCCCGGTATCCCCGGCCGAGCACGTGCCGCGGCACGATCGTGAACGCCGCACCCGCTGCGACGTCTCCCACGAACCGCCTTCTCGAGATGCGCTTCCGCGCCATACGTCTTTCTCCTTACGTCGTTACCCCTACGCCTCTTCCCTACGCTTTCGTGTTGTTCGGCCGGAACATCACCGCGAAGAACACCAGCACCACCGCCGCGAATGCCGCCGGCAGGATCCAGAAACTGCGCCACTGATCCAATGTGAGACTGGCTGCGGAACCGAGGAAGCGGTTGTAGACTCGGCCCGCGACCTGCGCGCCGATGAACATCCCGAGGCCGTATGTCACCAACACCAGGAATCCCTGGGCCTGGCCCCGGATCGCCGGGGTGGATCGCTTGTCGACGTAGATCTGGCCGGTTACGAAGAAGAAGTCGTAGCACACGCCGTGGAGCAGAATGCCGATGACGATGAGGCCGATGATGGCGTTGGGGGCGGCAACGGAGAAGAGCGCGTATCGCAACACCCAGGCGGCCATGCCCACCATCAGCATCTTCTTCACGCCCAGGCGCAGGAACATCAACGGCATGAGCAGCATGAACCCGGTTTCCGATATCTGCCCGAGCGTCTGGACCGCCGCGATCTTTGTGACGTTGGCGCTCCCCAGGTAGAGCTGGGTGAAGTTGTAGTAGGCGGCGAGCGGAATGCACAACAGGAATGACGCGACGATGAACACGTAGAACGAGCGATCGCCGAGCTGTGCCAATGCGTCGAGCCCGATGATGCTGCGCACCGACACCTGCTTGCCCACACCGGGCGGTGGGGTGTGCGGCAGCGTGAAGGCGTAAAGTCCCAGCAGAAGGCTGGCGGTGGCCGTCGTGTAGATCGGCCATTCGGTCCCTTCGGCGACGACCCCGAGCACCGGTCCGAGCACGTAACTGATGAACAGGCCTGCGATGATCCATCCGATCGTGCCGAACACCCGGATCAGCGGGAACTGCTTCTCCTGATCCTGGATGTGATGGAACGCCAGGCTGTTCGCGAGGCCGAGGGTCGGCATGTAGCAGAGGTTGTAGAGCAACAGCAGGATGATGAATACCGTGGGAGACCCGGTAAACCGCGGCACGATGAACATGATGATGCCGCCGAGCACGTGCAGCGTCCCCAGCACTTTCTCTGTCGCAAAGTAGCGGTCGGCGATGAGTCCGAGGAAGAACGGCGCCACGATAGCGGCGATCGGGTTCACGGTATACGGCCAGAAGGTGAGTGTCCCCATGCCGTGGCCGGTCATGAAGACGGCGATGGTCGTATACCAGGCACCCCAGATGAAGAACTGCAGGAACATCATCACCGAGAGCTTAGCGCGCGTACTCACCATGCCACTCCGGGTAGAGGTGTGTGTCCCGCTGACGGCTGACAGCTCCCTATGGCAACACGTGAATCTTGATATTCCGGAACGCCACCCAATCCCCGTGGTCCTGCAGCCCGATGTACCCTTCCGCGTTGCGCCCGTACTTGGGATGCGCGGCGAACTTGCTGTCCCGCACGCGCATCTCCCAGTCGGGGCTGTACAGCTCGTATTGCAGCATCCGCACGCCGTTCAGCCAGTGCTCGACGTGCCGGCCATTCACGATGAGGCGCACCTGGTTCCACTGCCCCGCCGGCTTCACGATCCCCGCGGGCGCCTCGTACAGGGCGTAGTCGGCGCCGGCCGACGTGAGGCGCGACTTGCCGTCCTCGTGGTGGGCGTCGTCCAGCACCTGCATCTCGGGCGCCGTCCAGTAGATCGCGTCCTCGTCCTCGCTGCCGCGATAGAAGATGCCGCTGTTCCCGCCCTCGGAGATCTTCCACTCGAGGTCGAGCTCGAAGTTCTTGAACTTCTGGGTCGTGAGAATGTCGCCGGCCGCGGCGACGCGCGTGAGCGCACCGTCCACGACTTTCCATCCATCGGGCATCGCGTTGAGCTTGAAGCCGCGCCACCCGTCGGTGGTGCGGCCATCGAACAGCAGGCGCCATCCCGCGGCCCGTTCGGCGGCAGTGAGCTTATTGAGCGTCGTATCCACGGACGTCGTCTGCGCCCGGGCGAAGGTCGGGAGCGACGCGACGGCAAATAGCCAGCACAGCAGGGAGTGGCGCATCAGGGAAGCTCTCACGGTTCGGGTCCACAATCGGGTGGTCGCGCCAAGTTACGGCGTGGTCGGTGGTGCCGCCACGCTGGGCCCGTCCTTCGGACTCCAGCGTAGACCCATTCGCGCCAAGAGCGCCACGAACCTGGGGTCGGCCCAGAGCAGGCTGTAGTCGCGCCAGCTTGTGACGTATGGCAGACGGATGTCGCGTTCCTCGGCGGCCCGTCCGAGCTCGGCGAATGCAGCGTCCACGTCGCCCAGATCGCCGGCCCAGCGGGCGCGGTCGGTCGGCCGAGCGCCGGGCGCCGCCAGGAGGGCGCGGAGTACGCCTTTCCTGCCGCCGCGGGCGTACGCCCGCCGCAACTCGTCTGTCGTTGGCGGTACGCGCGGAGGAATAACCTCGAGACGTTGCCGCAACGCAAAGAACTGCTCGACGTTCCCCAGATTCCAGGCGTGGCGCATCTCGTATTCGAGCGCCAGCGGGTGCTCGGGGTTGATGGCGAGCGCCTTGTCCAGCTGCGCCACCGCCTCTGAGTCCTTGCCCGAGTCCCAATACCACTCACCCAGGATCACGAGGACGTTGGGGGAGAGGGGGTCCAGCTCCACCGCGCGCTGAACTTCACGGAACGCATCATCACGACGTCCTTCGATCAAGAGCAGGTCGACGTACCATTTGTGCGCCGTCGCGTCCCCAGGGCTGTACGTGATCGCCTGCCGGAACTCGCTGTCGGCCTGTGACCAGTCCCAGTCATAGTTCATCACGGCGTACGCCAGCGCCGCGTGGGCTGGCCCGAGATGTGGGTCGAGTGCCAGCGCGCGGCGCGCCGCTGCTTCCGCCTTGGGAACCTCTTCGCGAGTCGGGATGAAACTGCTGTAGAACGGCAGCAGCACATGCGCGTCAGCCAGACCGACCCATGCCTCGGCATAGGTCGAGTCCTGCGCGATCGCCTGTTCGAAGAACCGGATCGCCTGCCGCAGATCGGCTTCGGTCCGTCGGTTCCAGGAGAACAGACCCTGGAGATAGAACTCGTAGGCCGCCGGGTTCCGGGCTGCGCGGCTATGCGCTGGCGCTGGCGCATTGGTTCTCCCCGGCAAAGCCGCGACAACCGCCCGAGCGACCTCGTCCTGAACCGCGAAGATGTCCGCCACATCGCGATCGAAGCTGTGCGACCAGAGGTGCAGCCCGTCGGAAGTCTTGATCAGCTGCGCCGTCACCCGCAGATGTGTCCCCGAGCGCTGCACGCTCCCCTCGAGCACCGTCGCTACACCCAGTTGCCTCCCGATTTCCCGCACATCCTCGGCCTTGTCGCGAAATGAAAACGCCGAAGTTCGCGCCGCCACGTTGAGGCCAGGGACGTTCGCGAGGGCATTGATGATCGTCTCGGCCATGCCGTCGCCGAGGTACGCGCTCGACCGGTCGGGACTGAGGTCTACGAACGGGAGCACGGCTACCGACGCCGCGCCCCCCGATGTGGAGCCCAACGAGCGGCGCCATAGCAGTCCGGCTCCAAGCGCCAACACGGCGATGGCTGCGACCAAGATGACGACACCCAGGCGGGACCGGTGCTGCGGCGTACTCGCGGTCGACGCTGGCGGAGC
>DATJJY010000111.1:0-30123 GCA_035491895.1 Gemmatimonadales bacterium | reverse complement strand
CTCGCTCCGAGCCTGCGCCGGTTGGGCGAGCTGTTCGAAGCGCGAGGCGATCGGGCCAATGCGCTGCGGTACTACGGGCGATTCGTCGATCTCTGGAGGGACGCCGATCCCGTGCTGCAGCCGGCAGTGCGCGACGTGAAGGCACGCATGGCACGGCTCGCAAGCGAGGCGCGCTGATTCTCGGAAGTCCTCTCACGGTTGGAGCCTGATCGGCGAACGTGATGTTGCGCCTTGCGTTTCAGGCTGGCCGACGACCCCCGGACGTACGCCTACACCCTCTACATCAACGACTCGGAGCTTTTCACGATCCGGCCGTGAACCCCCGCGTGCCAGCCCGCCTGAGCGTATCTTGGAAGCCCCGTGACCGGCCACCCCATGTATCTCGCCATTGTTCTCCTGATCGCTCTCGCGTCTCCCGTCGCGTCCCAGGACACAACGAAGACGGCGCCCGATCCCGTCGCCGCGCTCGTCGCGCGCCTCGATCTCGAGCACTACAAGGCGACGCTCAAGGGCCTCACCCGGTTCGGTGACCGCCGCCAGGGCACGGCGCGAAACCGCGCCGCCGTCGACTGGATCGAGCAGCAGCTCAAGAGCTACGGTTGCAGCGTCGTCTCACGGCTCACCTACGACTATCAGCCGCCAACTCCTCTCGCTGCTACGGGGGTGCGGCCCGCGCGCGATACGACGCGCGCGGTGGGTGGTGGCCGCTCTCGCGGTCTGCGGGCCCGCACCGGTGTCAACAGCGACTCGCTGCGTCAGCCTGATGGGACGCTGCGCGCGCTCGACGCCGAGCCGAGCACGCCGGGGCGACGCCAGGAGGTGTACTGCACGAAGATCGGGACCACGCATCCGAACGAGATGTACATCGTGGGCGCGCACATGGACGGCATCGGCTGGGGCGAGGCGGCGAACGACGACGGCTCCGGCACCGCGCTCGTGCTGGAGCTGGCCCGCATCTTCGCGGCGCCCGACGTGATCACTGATCGATCGATCCGCTTCGCACTGTGGAATAACGAAGAGACGGGGCTGAACGGCGCGCGCGCCTATGTCGAGCAGCGCCAGGCGCTGCAGGGCAGGGAGGAGCCCGCGGGCTCGGGTCGCTATCCCGAGCCGACGTGGCTCGGCATGATCCAGCACGACATGATGCTGTTCGATCACGGCATGCCGCGCGCGGACGGGACGCTCGGTCCCGACCAGCGGCCGGAAGCCGACGTAAATATCGAGTTTCAGTCGCGTGCGAAGTTTGCCGACGCGGCCCAGCGGCTCGCGTGGCTATTCGAGGCGGCGAACGAGCAGTACGCGACCGACTATCCGGCGAGCGTCGGCCCGCACATGACGAACACCGATTCCGCGCCGTTTCAGGACCTCGTCGCGGCGATCAGCCTGCGGGAAGACGAGCGCGGCACGCAAATCGGTTCGGGGTGGGACACCAACTGGCATCAGCCGACGGACCGCTACTCCACCTACACCGACCCGGACTTTCGGCTCGGCCTGAACGCGGCGCAGACGACGCTGGCAGCCGTGGCGGGGCTCGTGGGAGCGACACTCAAATAGGCGCCCGTCCTTGACCCAACACCGTCGCTGAGAACTCCATCTGTCCCTCGTGCTCGACAAAACAGTGTTCACATCTCCCCGCTCTGCGACGCAGGGAAGCGGTCTGTCTTGATGGCGGCCGCCGCACCACGCAGCTTATGCGCGTTCCATTCCCTACGCACCGGAGCATGGAGCGTGAATCGACCAAGACGAAGGAGTCTCCTAGCCCTGGCTTTCGCCGCACTTGCCAGCCCGGAATCGGCGAATAGGGGAACGGGTGCTGCTGCACTGGTCGGTCCGATGAGGGCGCGAATAGCCATCGCAGCGCAAGCAGCTGCTGCTGTAGACACGCCGTTCGTTGCCATCGTCGACTCCCTCGCCGCGACCGCACTGCGGGTGGATCGACTCCCGAGCCTGGCGCTCGCCGTTGCGCGTGGCACTCACCTCCTCATCGCGAAAAGCTACGGCCTGGCTGATGTCGAGAATGACGTTCCCGCCACGACAGAGACCGTATACCGCATCGGCTCGATCACCAAGCAGTTCACGGCCGCCACGATTCTCCGTTTGGTCGAGCAGCGACGGATCGGCCTCGATGACGATATCACGGCGTACGTTCCTCAATTCCACGCCCACGGTCATCACGTCACGATCCGGCAGCTGTTGAACCACACGTCCGGTCTGCGGGGCTTCACCGAGGTTCCGGCCTTCTCTCCCAAGGAGCGCCTCGACCTGACCGATGAAGAACTGCTCGCCGTATTCCAGGACGAGCCGACGGATTTCGAGCCGGGAACGAACTTTCTGTACAACAACTCCGCCTATTACCTACTCGCCATGGCGATAGAGCACGTGACGGGTCAGCCATACGGCGCCTACCTGCGTGACACAGTGTTGCGGCCCCTGGGTCTTGGGCGCACGAGAGCGTGTGACGACGCAGGTCTCGTCCGACACAGAGCGCGCGGTTATTCGCTGGCGGGCGATCAGCTGCAGAACGCTTCGTATATCAGCCTCGCCCCGCCCAAGGGCGGCGGCAGCCTCTGCTCCACGGCAACAGATCTTGTGAAGTGGACGCATGCACTGGCCAGTGCGGGAGTCATCAGCCGCAATTCCTACGCGTTGATGACGTCGCCCGGTGCGCTCGCCGATGGGCGCCGTATCGGCTATGGGTTCGGGCTCTTCCTTTCAGCGCTCGAGGGGCACGAGGAGATATTCCACGGCGGAGGCATCACCGGCTTCACCGGGTTTGTCGGCTACTACCCGGACGCGGACGTCACAGTCGTCGTGCTGACAAACCTGGACGCCGGCCATCTTTACGACGGCCACTTGGCCCATCGGATCGCGCGTGCACTGCTCAAGCTCCCGGAGACACGGCAGTCCGAGAGGGTGCCTCCTGAAAACGAACTCGGCCTTCTCGTCGGCACGTACCGAATCGGTTCCGACTCCATCACCGTGCGCGCCGACTCCTCGCGGCTTGCCGTGGACGGTGAAGGAACGGTGCATCAGTTGTGGGAGCGAGCCTTCGTCTACCAAGACCGCGGAATCTTCACGTCGGTCGAGACTCCGCAGTTGGCCCTTCACTTCACAGTCTCCCAACGGGGTGCGGTCCGGCTGGTTATCACGCTGTCGGGACGGGCTTTCGGAGATGCGGTGCGCGGTGACGGTCCCTAGCCTGAGAACTTTCGGGTGGAGTCCTGGGTCCAGTGCCCCTATCCTGTCAGGGTTGTCGCGGCGGTGGGACAAAGCGCCGCGATTGCCGCTCGTACGCGCGGGCCAGCGCCAGTACCCGCGCGTCCTCGCCCGGGAAGCCGACGACCGACAGGTTGAGGGCCGGCATCCTGTCCGCGCCGAGTCCCGCCGGGACCGACACCTCCGGGAGCCCAAGCCAGTTGTTATAGGAGAGTGTGGTAGGGATGTCGGGCGGAGGATCGCCGAGGCGCGGGGCGCTGGTGGGCAACGTCGGCCAGACCATCGCGGCGACGCCCGCCGCTCGCATCGCCTGCACCAGGCCGGCGACGACCGTAGCGCGGGAGCGCGCGAACGACTGCCCCGCCGGGTCATGCTCCATGGGTTGCTCCAGCAGCGGCTCGCACTCCTCGAAGGTTTTCGGCAGCACGTCATAGAAGGCGCGATAGGCCGGGTAGCCGCGGCGCACGTCCCGACGCGGGTCGTCGCTCCGTCCGGCGAAATAGCGATAGAGCGCGTTGGCGGTAGGCGCGGGCGAATTGTCATTCACCGGCACGTCCCCCCGCGCAGTCGCGGCGGCCGCAAAGGCGTCCCGGTAATTGGTGGCGACGACCGGGCTGGCGAAGAGCTCGACCGAGGCACCCGCGGCGATCAGGTCGCTCACCGCGCGGTCCCACATGGCCAGCGCTTCGGCCGTCATCTTGGCGCGCGGGATGTTCCCCGCGACCAGTCCCAGGCGTACTCCGGCAAGCGCGTCGTCCCTGAACGCCGCGAGCGGCGCCCCATCCCAGGCGCCGGTGAGAGCCAGCGGATCCGACGGGTCGGCGCCGGCGAGGACGGCGAGGGCCAGCGCCACGTCGGCCACGGACCGCGCCAGCGCCCCGTGGGTGTCGAGGTAGGGCCAGGTCGGGATGACGCCGGTACGCGGGACCAGCCCGAAGCTCGGCTTCACGCCCACGACTCCGGTGAACTGTGCCGGAATGCGGTTCGAGCCGCCGTCGTCGGTGCCGAGCCCCGCGAACGCCATCCCGGTCGCGACGACGACCGCCGAGCCGGCGCTGGATCCGCCCGGCGAGCGGGTGCCGGTGGGGTCGTGCGGATTGATGACCTGGCCGGTGTAGCTGCTGGTGCCGCTGCCGCGATAGGCGAAGTCGTCGGCGGCGGTCTTCCCGAGTACGATCGCGCCGGCGTCGCGGAGCCGCGCCACCTCGATGGCGTCGCGCCGCACCGGGTCCGGGAAGAGCCGAGCCCACTCCGCACTCGACCCGGTGGTCGGGAGACCGTTCACGTCGTAGATCGCCTTGGCGAAGAGGGGGACGCCGTCCAGGTGTCCGCGCGACTGACCCGCACGCCGGCGCAGGTCGGCGGCACGCGCCTCCGCGAGGGCGGTGTCGGCGAGCGCGTCAATGGCGTGCCATCGTTTGCCGTCCACCCGACAGCGTTCCAGCGCGAGCGCGGTCACCTCGGCGGCGCTCCAAACGCCGCGATGGAGACCTGCCTGATAGTCGGCGATGGTGCCGGCCAGCGGGTCGGGGTCTGCCAGAGTCCAGGCCGAGCGCGGCAGCGCGGCGATGGCGGTGAGGGCGGCGAGTTGGGCGAGGGCTTCGCGTCGAGTGGGCGACATGCTCGGAAAGGTGCCGAGGGTTGGGCTCGCGTCAATCGGACAGAATGCCGGCGTTGCAGGGGGCGATCGAGACACTCGCATGGGTCACGGACACACTCCCGAGCAACCCCACGCGCCTTCCTCGGTGTCTTCCTCGGTGTCTTCCTCTAGACGTCCTTCAAGGGGACCGCGACGCTCGCCTGATCGTTTCTGGACGGCGTGACGACCATGAGAAGGACCCCACCGAGACCAGTCACAGCCGCAGAGATCAACAGCACCTCGCGCTGGGCGGGCACCTCGAACGACATCACCAGCATGATCGCGGCATGGGCAAAGCTCGACCACGCAGCGAACAGGATGAGACTGCGATGCGCGGGGGGGTTCCATGCCGCCAGAAACACGAACACCCCCAGCGTCGCCAGCACGGCGTTCAACATCGGCCCGGCGGTACAACGCGGCGCCTGCAGGATGCTGTTTACGACAGGAACGATCGCGGCGGCGAAGAACGCCAGCCCCAACACCACCAATACCACCGTGCGCACGCGCTCTCGACTAGATGCTGCGGCCATCGGCCTGCTCCCGTGACGAAGTGGATTCGTCGCGCAGCAACGGCTTCCGCACGTACTGTGTGGTCACCGACAAGATGGGTTCTTCAAGCGGTGCACCAGCCAGCCGGCGACCAACGACACGGATATAGCCGAGATACCTGCCGGCGTCGCTTTCCACGGCCTTGATCTCCACGGTATTGTCCGGCGCGATCGCGTTGTGCCAGTCCCTCCAGAGCTGCCAACCGTCCGGCATCGTGTCGGCCACCACGACTGCGACAATGCCCGGCCGTTCCCAGTGTCGCCGCCACCAGTCCGCGGAGTGCAGGCACCAGAGGTCTGGAGTCCACCACGCGCTGAGATGGTCGGGTACTGAACCCTCGATCTCTCGCATCAGCCCGGCCCCAACGATTGCAATCTGGGCGCCCGGCTTTGCGAAGCGCGCCAGGGTACCCAGGTACAGATCGTCCGTGCCGAAGTAGGGATAGGAGTCGATGCACACCACCGCATCAAAGAACTCCGGGGCGAATGGCAGTGAGCGGGCATCCGCATGGATCGGAAACACGCCGCTCTCCACGCCGGCATCCCGAATACGCTGCAGGCGTTCAGCGACACTAAACCACAAATCAGTCGCCCAGACCTGCACGCCAAACTCCCGGTGCAGGAAGATCGATGACGCAGCCCGCCCACAGCCAAGGTCCAACACGCGCATTCCGGGCCGCAGATCCAGCGCGGAGGCAAGCCATTCCGTCAGCCACAGTGCGTTCGCTCCGCCACTGACGCTGGCGCTGATCCACTCGGGGTGGTACTTCGCCGATCGAGGGAATCGTTCGGAGATCAGTCCCTGGGTAGTTGCCATACCTGACGCTGGCGTCATTCTGCCGGAACCGCTAGCGCTCCCGACTGCGGCGCGCGGCGGCCGCGGCCAGCAGATCCGCCATCGGTTCGTCGTGGGACCCGTAACGCGCCCATCCCTCGGCGTTGGAGCGATAGCGGTAGTCCTTGATCGTGAGATCCGCACCGTGATCGATGAGAAATCGCACGGCGTCCTCGTTTCCCTGGATCGCCGCTTCATGCAGGATGCTCGCCGGCTCGTGCGTGGCCCAGGTGGTGTTGATGTCGCCGCCGCGCTCGAGGAGAAACGATGCGATCTCAAAGTGTCGATTCAGCACGGCCCAGGCGAGCGCGATGTCCAGAGTTTGCTGCGCGGTCGGAGGTCCCCATCCGAGGTCGTCACGAGGAAATTGCGGATCGCTGCCAGGGTAATGGTGCCCGAGCGGTCCCAGGACCGGTTGGCCGGCGGTGTCGAACCACCGCGCCACTCGGGCGGCGTCGCCGACGCCCGCCGCATGCGGCAGGTCGTCCGGCAGCGGCCAGATGCGCGTGAGTAGTGGAACGAGGTGCGCATTGCCGTACGAGAGCGCTTGGACGATGGACGACGACGGCGGTGGAGGCTCGGCATGGAGTAGCGCCGGATCGCGCTCGAGCAGCGTCACGATGAACGCTTCGCGATCCTTCATATAGCAGGCCTGCATGATCAACCCCTCCTGGACGCGAATGAACGAGGGTTGGAGTACCCACGGTTCGTCCTCGAGCCAGCGGCGGAACGCGGGGAGATCGTTGCGGTTCCGCGCGCTCAACAGCTGCAGGATGACGAATGTCTCCCACGGCGTACGCTCGGGTTCCTGCCACAGGCCGCCCGGATGCTGAATCAGGAACTCGACGAACGCCTGCCGGCTCTGCCAGCGATCGATACGACGACCCAGATCCGGATCGAGCTCGATCGACCGCTCGAGGAGCCGCAGCGCGACGGCTGTGTGCTTGAAACGGCACGCGCTCATCACCGCGCGGCTGATCACAATTTGCTCATCAAGCCCGTCTTCGTTGTCGCGCTCCCCCTTCTCCTCGAGTCGCGCGCGAACGGCGGCATCGTCGCCGAGCGCGGCGAGCACGGCCAGCGTTCGCGGCAACGCGTTTTTTCGCGCGAACAGGTGTAGCATTCCCGCTGCGCCCGTCCGGATCACGTGCTCCCAGGTCTTGCGGGCAACAGTCGCGCCCACGTCGATCAGTCTCTCGGCAGCCACCGGGCGGTTGTAGGTGCGCTCGCGCTCCGGATCGGAGCAGTCCATCGCGTAGGATGTGGTGAAGTCCAGCAGCGTCTGGTCACGCTCGTCGCGCCACGAGATCAACGCGGGGTACTCTGCCAAGAGCGCCCGCAGCCGCTCGTCGTTCTGGTTGTGAATCGCGACTCGCGCCTGCGAGGCCGCCCACTCGAGCCCACCGCCGAGGCGTTTCGCTACCTCGGCTTTCAGATCCGGCCAGCCGGAAAATCCGTATTCGCGGGCGATGACGAGCTGGGCATCCCGGTTCGAGAGCGGCAGCGTCTGCCGCGGCAATTGCGCGTGCACGCGAGCGATGGCGTCGCCGTTTCCGGCGGCGGCGTCGCGGGCAAGTTTTTTCGCCTGCTTGCGAAGGGAGTCGAGCGAGGGACGGGCAGGAAGATCTCTCACAGCGGACATAGCGCCTCCTTTCAAGAGCCGCCTGGACCCGCTGAGCAATCAGGCTGAAAGAAGGTGCAACGCACCGCGCTTCAGACCTGCAACAGGTGGGAGTGCTTCCCTTGCCGCGGGTGGGAGGCGCCCTGTCGGGCGCGCTGCAGGCAAGTATTGCGGGGACGGGCGCATGGCGCAAGCCGCCACGCGCGCGTAGCATGGCTCGATGAACGGCGAGGACGAGCGATTCCGGGTCCCGGTGACGCGCGGCTTCCGCGTCCGCCGGGTGCTGCTCGCGCTGATCATCGGCTTCGCATTCACGGGATACGTGCAACGCACCAGCGTCGCCGTCGCCGCGCAACGGATGATGCCGGAGCTGGGTCTGACCCAGGTCCAGGTCGGCTGGTTGTTCACCGCATTCCTCTTTACCTACACGGTGTTCCAGCTTCCGGGCGCGCTCGTCGGGCAGTGGCTCGGCGGTCGCCGCATGCTGAGCGTCATCGGCCTCGCGACCGTGGTGGCCAGTGTCGTCACCGCGATCGCCCCGGCGCTCGCTACCGGGAGTGCCCTCTTTCTGGGACTGCTCGCGGCGCGGTCGCTGCTCGGCGTAGCACAGGCCGCGCTCTTCCCCGTGGGCGCCGGCATGATCCGGTCGTGGTTCCCGATGGGCGCCTGGGCGTCGGCGCAGGCGCTCGTGGTGACCGGTCTCTGGTCGGGGGCGGCGGCGACCCCGCCCCTAGTGGCGTGGCTCATGGAGGCGCACGGCTGGCGCTGGGCGCTCGTCGTCACGAGCGTTCCGTCGCTCGCGCTGGTGGTGCTCTGGCACCTATACGCCCGCGACCGCCCGGTCGACCACTCGGGCGTACGGGCGAACGAGCAGCGCGAGCTGGCGGGGAACCCGCCCGCAGCGCCCGGTCCGGCCGTGAGCGCGCAGCGTCTCCGGCGCCTGCTCGCTGATCCGCCCATCCTGCTGCTCACGGTTTCGTACTTCATCATGAACTACGTGTTCTACCTCGTGACGTTCTGGAGCTTCCTCTATCTCGTCCAGGCGCGGCACATGGGCGTACTGGAGAGCGGCGCGCTCGCCGCCCTGCCGGCGGCGGCGGCGGGCGTGGCCGCGGGGGCGGGCGGGTGGCTGGCCGATCGCCTCCGCGCGCGCTTCGGCGACCGACGCGGGATGCGCGTGGTGCCCCTGGTTGCGTTGCCGACCTCGGCCGTGTTTCTGTACCTCACGGTCAGAGCGGCGAGCCCGTATTGGGCAGTGGCGGCGCTGTGCCTCGGGTTCGCCTGCGTCGAAGTGACGGAGGGCTCGTACTGGGGAGCGACGATGCGCCGAGCGCCGGACGACACCATGGCGGCCACCGGCCTGCTCAACACGGGGGGCAATCTCGGCGGCGTGGTCGCGACGCCGATCATCGCCGCGCTGTCGTCGATGTACAGCTGGACCGTGGTGTTCGCGACGGGCGCGGTCCTCGCCCTGATCGCCGCGGGACTCTGGCTCTGGATCGACACCGGGCGCCCCGCGCCCCGGTCTCTGCAGGCGACTTGAGGCGTGAGATGACACTCCAGCCCACCGCCGTTCCCGTGCGTCAGTTTCTCGACTGGCCCGTCGTCACGAACCCGGCGGAGTGGGAAGCGGACGTCGCCATACTGGGGATACCGCGGAGCGAGCCTTATCCGCGCGACCCGCAACCGAACGATCAGGCACGCGCCCCGGACGCCATTCGTTCGCATTCCTCCCGGTTCTGTTATGCGAGCGGCAACTGGGACTTCGACACCGGAACCGATCTCACATCGGTGCTCCCGTCGCGACATCTCGATGTCGGTAACGCCGCGTGGAGCGACGGCTCCTACGACGAGTACGCGGCGTCCGTCACCGGGTACCTGCGCCGGCTCTGGCGGCAACGGGCCCAGGTGGTGCTCCTCGGCGGCGACCACGGTGTGACGATCCCGGTGCTCGACGCCCTGGATGCGCTGGGCGAGCCGGTGCACGTCCTGCAGATCGACGCGCACCTGGACTGGCGCGAGGAAGTCGACGGGGTCCGCCGCGGCTACAGCAGTCCGTTGCGCTGGGCGAGCACCACGCCGGCGGTGGCGGGCATGACGCAGGTGGGCCTGCGCGCCGTGGGAAGCGCCCGGCGGGGGGAAGTGGACGCCGCGCGTGCTTACGGGTCGCACCTCGTCACGGCCGAGCGCTTCCACCTCGAGGGCAGGGATGCCGTGCTTGCCACGATCCCCGAGGGTCGCGCCGTGTACCTCACCATCGACGCGGACGGTCTCGATCCGGCGGAGATGCCGGCGGTGATGGCCCCGACGCCAGGGGGATTACGCTTTCACCAGGTCGCGCCGCTGTTGCGCGCCGTAGCGCGGCGGCACCGCGTCGTCGGCATGGACCTCGTGGAGGTGGCGCCGTCGTTCGACGCGGCGAACGGCGTGACCTGCGTAACCGCCGGTCGTCTGATCCTGAATGTCCTCGCCGCGTCGTGGGGACCGGACGGCGGCTGTTGGTGAGGGGAAGAAGCGTTCGGATGCCACGGAGCTGGAAGACCACGTTCAGGGTCGCGGCCGAGGCAGTCGCCCGCCGTGATGGAGTCATGGCTGATCTCATGAAGCGGACCGGCCAGTTTCGGCTCCCGCAGACGGGCAGGACCCACTTTGCTGCGCTCGCCGAGAGCATCCATTACCAGCAGCTGGCTGGTGCCGCGGCGGCCGCGATCCACGGGCGTTTCATCGCGCTGTTCGACGGGAGACCAGGGCCGGAAGCGGTCCTGGCCATGCACCCGCGACGGCTACGCACCGCAGGACTCTCGCGGAGCAAGGTTGCCTCGCTCCGCGATCTTGCCGCAAAGGTGACGGATGGGACGGTTCCCCTGTGGGGCATCGGCCGGCGCTCGGACGAGGACATCATCGCGAGCCTCTCTATGGTGCGGGGCATCGGTCGCTGGACGGCGGAGATGTTTCTGATTTTCCAGCTGCGCCGGTTGGATGTCTGGCCGGTCGGCGATTACGGTGTTCGGCTTGGCTACGCGCTCGCCTACGGTCTCCGCAAGCTCCCTAGCCCCAAGCGGCTGGAAGCCCTGGGCGAACGGTTTCGGCCGTACCGGACGGTAGCCGCCTGGTACTGCTGGCGCGCCGTCCATGAGCACCGCGAGCAAGGCCGGTGACATGAAAGCAGTGCGCTACGACACATTCGAAGGTCCGCTGCGTCTGGTCGACGTCCCTGATCCCATGCCGACGCCCGATGGCGTCGTCGTCAAAGTGGGAGCCTCCGGCCTCTGCCGGTCCGATTGGCACGGATGGAAAGGCCACGACGCCGACGTGAGAGTGCCGCACGTCCCGGGACACGAGTTTGCCGGCACCGTGATCGAGACGGGCAAGGACGTACGCAAATGGGAAAAGGGCGACCGGATCACCGTCCCCTTCTCGATGGGATGCGGCACGTGCGAGCGCTGCCGTGCGGGCGACGAGCAGATCTGCGATCGCTACTACCAGCCGGGCTTCACCGGCTGGGGCACGTTCGCCGACTACGTCGCCCTCCCGTACGCCGACGTGAACCTGGTGCGCCTCCCCGATGACATGACCTTCACGACCGCCGCGCTCCTGGGGTGCCGCTTCGCGACGGCGTACCGCGCCGTTGTGGGGCAGGGCCGCACGCAGTCCGGCGAATGGGTGGCCGTGCACGGCTGCGGCGGCGTGGGCCTCTCGGCGACGTTGATCGCGCGGGCCCTCGCTGCGCGCGTGATCGGCGTCGACATCGCTCGCGACAAGCTCGAGCTGGCCCGCTCCTGCGGCGCCGAAATCGTCATCGATGCGAAAGCGACGGCGGATGTGGCGGGAGCGATCCGGGAATTGACGGGGGGCGGCGCCCAGGTCTCGATCGATGCCCTCGGCAGCCCCGCCACCTGCCATAGTTCGATCCTTTCACTAAGGAAGCGGGGCCGGCACATCCAGGTCGGGCTGCTCCTCGCCGATCAGAGCGAGCCGCCCGTGCCCATGAGTCAGGTGATCGCGCGGGAGCTCGAAATCCGGGGGACGCACGGGCTGCAGGCGAGGGAATACGCCGGGATGCTGGAGTTGATCACCAGGGGACGGCTGCATCCGGAGAAACTGTTGGGAAAAACGGTTGCCCTGTCGCAGGTCGGTTCGGAGCTCGCAGGAATGGATTCGTTCCCCGGCGTCGGGGTTACGGTCGCGGTCCTGGACTAAGTGCCCCGCCGAGCCGCGCCCTTCGACGCCGATAGGAGCCTGGGGACAGCTGGAGCCACGGTGAAGCTCACCACGGTGGGAGCGCCCGCGCTGCATGTGACCGACACCACAGTAACGCGAGCCGACGCGCCCAACGTGCTGGAGTACAACTGGGGTGGCTTCGACATGCGGTGGCGACTCGAAGCCGTTGATGGCGGGACGCGCCTGACGCTGTGGGCCAACATCGATCGCCGCTACATCGCAATGGGTGCTGCCGGGTGGCATATTTGTCTCGATGTGCTCGATCACCTGCTGCGCGGAACTCCCATCGGCCGCATCGTCGGCCCCGAGGCGATGAAGTTCGATGGCTGGCGGCGACTGAACGCCGAGTACGCAAAGCAGTTCGCGGCGGAGAGAACATGAAAAAGTCGGGCGGGAGCCAGGGCCGGTCGGCCGCCGAGCTCATCTCGAAACGAATCGCCGAGCTCGGGGACTGGCGCGGGGAAACCCTGAGCAGAATGCGCACGCTCATCAAGCAAGCCGACCGGGACGTCGTCGAGGAGTGGAAGTGGATGAATCCGGTCTGGTCGCACGACGGCATCATCTGCACCGGCGAATCCTACAAGAAGGCGGTGAAGCTGACCTTCGCCAAGGGCGCGTTCCTGAAGGATCCAGCCCGTCTCTTCAATTCGAGTCTCAATGGAAACGTCCGCCGCGCGATCGACATCCGCGAAGGAGAAAGAGTTGATGCGTCCGCCTTCAAGGCGCTCGTTCGCCAGGCGATCGCCCTCAACCAAGCGAAGGCCTAACGTACCTTCCCACGTGCCGCGACCTTCCAGCTTCCTTCCACTCGGCCCCCGCGGCCGTACGAGATTTCGTCGTGCAGGTTGACCGTCGTGCAACAGTGGCTCGGCACCACCCAGACTTTCTCTCCAACGCGCGGTGGCTCTTGGATCTCCACGTAGCCGTGCTCCTCATTCAGTTTGCGCATGGTCCAGGGGCGCCCGACGAAGTGGCCGAACGTTCCGGCACCGACCGTTGGATCGCTCGAAAACGTCTTTGACCCGGCGTCGATCACGCACTGGCCCGGCACCGCGGTGCTGACGACCGTGGTGAGCACGCGGAGCGCACAGTCTGCCTCGACGCAGATCTTCGCCTCGATGCCGCTCGCGTCATAGAAGACGTAGGTCCCGGGCCGGATCTCGGTCGTCCGCGGAATCAGCGGCGTCTTCGCGGCACCGGGCGTCGAACCTCCGGAGACGATCTTCGCCTCGAAGCCCGCCCGGGAGAGCGCATCGAGGACGGCGTCGACCCTGACGCTCGCGGCCTGGAAGCCCGCCTCGTCGAGCCACGACGGCCAGTAGAAAATCCCCTGGAAATCCGAGCACGCCTGTGCGATCTCGACCGCCTGTTCGGGTGACTGCGCCCCACAGCGGCCCACGCCGACATCGATCTCCACCAGCGTTGCGATCCCCTGGAGGTCACGAGCGACATCGACCGAATCGACCGCCACCTTCACGCGTCGTCGCTTCGCCAGCTCCCGCAAACGCGGCAGCTTCGCTTTCACGAGAGGGTAGGCGACCAGCACATCGTCGCCGGGCAACACCTCCGCCTCGCCCACTTTGGCGACCGTGATCCCGATCGCCCCGGCATCGAGCTGCATCTGGGCAATCTCTGCGATCTTGTGGGTCTTCACGTGCGGCCGCAGCGCGACGCCCCACGCGCGGCACTGCTGCTGCATCCGGGCGATGTTGCGCTCGAGGACGTCGAGATCGACGTAGAGGGCAGGGGTGTCGAGGTCGAGCGCGTCCACTAGCGAGCCTTCTTCGCGATGCACTCGATCTCGACGGCGATGCCGCCCGGCAGCGCGCCCGCCTGGATCGTGGTGCGCGCCGGAAACGGCGCCGTGAAGAACGTTCCGTACACCTCGTTCATCGCCGCGAAATCGTTGATGTCGCGCAGATACACGTTGCACTTGATGACGTCATCGAGCGATGAGCCCGCCGCCTGGAGAATCGCCCGCAGGTTCTCGAACACCCGCTGCGTTTCCGACCGCGCGGTCCCCAGCTCCAGCGTGTTGGTCAGCGGGTTGATGGGCCCCTGTCCGGCAACAAAAATGAAATCTCCCTCGATGATCGCTTGCGAATAGGGACCAACCGGCTTGGGCGCCTTGTCGGTCACGATGGCGTTTCTCACGAGCTCCTCTGCAATCGTTTCCACAGGTGATGAACGGGGAACCCCGCCACCGCGATGCCCAGACCGTAGATCGGCGTATAGTTGCCGACCTGGATCTGTCCCCAGACGATGGCCGACAGACCACCGAGGGTGCCAACGATGAACAGGAGCGGCACCCACGGATAGGCAGGCGTGCGGAAGGGCCTCGGCGCCTCAGCCATCTTCCGTCGCAGCACGAACACCGCGCCGACGGCGAAGATCAGGGCCGCCCACTCGACGACCACGAAATAGGTCGTGAGCGTATCGAAATCCTTGAGGACGAGGACCATGATGATCGCGACGGCCCCCTGGATCACGAGCGCCGCCCACGGCGTGGCCCAGCGCGGATGGGTGTTTCCGAGAAAGGAGAAAATCAGGCCGTCGCGCGCCATCGCGTAGGGGACGCGCGGCTTGGCGAGCAGGTTGCCGTTGAGTGCGCCGAAGACGCTCGTCATGATCGCGAGCAGCACGACGACGCCGGCGGCGGGTCCTGCGATCTCCGTCATGACCGTCCGCGCGATGGCTTCCTTTTGCTGCGCCATGACGTCGACCGGCATCATGTACAGGTATGCCAGGTTCGCGCCGACATACAGCGTGACGATGACGAGCATCCCGATGATGATGATCCGCTTCATCAGTCGCTCGGGTGCCACGACCTCGCCCGCGATCATGCTGACGGCGATCCAGCCGTCGTAGGCCCAGATGACCGAGGCGACCGCGCGGGCCAACCCGCTGCCCTGCACGACGCCGCCCGCGGTGATGTGGGAAAGACTGCCGTGCCCCAAGAGAAACGCGCCGAGGATGATCGCCGCCAGCGCGGTCACCTTCACGAGGGTGGTCACTTCGCTTACGGCCGCGCCGACTCGCGCCCCGAGCACGTTGGCGAACGTAAGGGCCGTGATGGCGCAGATCGCGATCAGCTGTACGGTGGTCGCCACCGTCGGAATGCCGAGCAGGTTGAGCAGGAATTCCGCGAAGACGGTGGCCAGCGAGGCAACGGCGGTGGGTGTCGTGACCAGCACATACAGCCAGCCGAAGACGAACGCGGCGGCATCGCCGTATGCCTCGCGCAAGAACACGTACACGCCGCCCGCGCGCGGCAGCATCGTGGAGAGCTCCGCCAGCGCGAGCGCGCCGCAGATGCTGATCAGACCGAAGGCCGTCCAGAGTCCCATGATGACGAGCGGATTGGGGACGAGCCCGGCGATGGTGGGGGGTGTGCGGAAGATCCCGCTGCCGATCGTGATACCGACGATCAGCGCCGTTCCGCCGGCGAGTCCGATGACCCGCCGGAGATCGTGTGACTGAACGGAGGTGGTCAAGGAAGGGTTTCGAAGGTTGCCGTCAACAGTCCGAACATGAATCCATCGCCCTTCGCATCGGGGTTGCGGAACACCAGATACACGTCGTGCAGTGCCGCAGTCGGCCGCAGCACCGTGCGAAGCTGTGCCGGCGGGGCCGCCGAGTCGGCGGTCGGCCGAATCAGCTCGCTCACGCCGAGCAACGGACCGGCCGCCGAATCGACGTGCACCTCGATCTTCCCGCCGCTCGCCTGATACTGTGCCGGCGACACCACGGAGAACGTCACTGCGCCGACGCCGGTCAGATCGAGCTGCTTCAAGGCGACGGACCCGCCCGACCGGCTCACGACGGTGATCTCGACCGGCAGCTCCGCTACGCTCTGCTTTGAGACACCGTCCGAGAGCTCCCCGCTCGCGACCACCACGACGGGCGAGCGGAGCACCAGCGTCTTCTCCTGCGAGATCGCGGGCATCCCGTTCGCGCCACGATCGGTGTACTCGGCGCGCAGCATCAGGGCGCCTTTGGGCGCATCAGCGGACCCGGCCGGCGGCACGTAGGCGCCGCGGACGGGGAGCGAAGGCCCGGCCGTCTTGGCATCCGCGAGACTCAGGATGTACGCGAGCATTGCGGTGGCCTGTTCGTCCGTCAGGGCAGGGTGCGCGGGCATTGCCACCTGGCCCCAGACGCCGGATCCTCCTTCGCGGACCTTGCGGGCGAGACGCGCGGTCGCCGTGCTGTCGTCGTGATACCTGCGTGCGACGTCCACGTAGGCGGGGCCGATCGATTTCCTGGTGAACTGGTGGCAGGAGAGGCAGTCATTTGCTTCGATCAGTCTTCTCCCCGTCGCCTGCGCGCTCGCGCTCGCCGCACCCCATTCCTTCAGGTGCTGCGCGCTGACACTCACTCGGCCCGCCGGGATCTTTCCACTGCGCAGTGAGCCGTCCTCACGATCCGTCACGCGCACCTGATAACGCACTGGAACGCCCGGGAAGAAGAACGACGTGTTGCTGCCGACGAGATCGATATCGACGTTGGGCGGCTCGTTGCCGGCGACGACCTGCACGGCGGCGTTGGAGGACGCGCCCTGCGCGTCGGTCACCGTGAGCGACGCCACGTACGTCCCCGGCCGGGTGAACGTGAACGACGGGTCGGGTTGGGTCAGCCGCTGCACCACGGAACCGTCTCGCCGGGTGATAGTCCACACGTATCGCAGCGAGTCCTCGTCCAGGTCCATGGTGCCCGCTGAGGAAAGCTTGACGCGCAGCGGCAGCGCGCCGGCGGGTTGATCGACCGCGGCCGCGACGATTGGCTTGCGGTTGCCTGCATTGTACTCGATGCGGACGAGGCGGGCGTCCGGGTTGCCCTGGAACCAGGCGGTGCCGTACTCGAGGAGGTACAGATCTCCGCTCGGGGCGAACTCCATCTCGATCGGAGCGCTGAAGTTCGTGTTCGACATGAAGCGCTCCATGGAAACGAAGTCGCCCTTCGGATCCATGGTCACCGCCATGATCCAATGGCGCATGAATTCGTAAATGAACAGCTTGCCGTCGTAGTACTGCGGAAACGGTCTGGCCGCGTCGCAGAAGTCGTCGCGGTGGAAGACCGGACCCGCCGCGGCGGCGCGTCCTCCGCTGCCGACGATCGGGAACTCCGGCGATGGGGCGTACGGATACCAGATGTACGCGCCGCGCGCCGGGGGCAGATCGGTCAGGCCGGTATTGTTGGGCGAGCGGTTGACCGGGTGCGCCGGATCGAACTGCGCTCCCGCCACCACGGTCACTGAATCCACGACCGTCGTCTTGTAGTACGCCTGGTTGTTGCCGACGAAATACGGCCAGCCATAGTTGCCGGCGCTGCGCGCCTGATCGATCTCGTCATATCCGCGCGGGCCACGTCCGACGGAGTCCACATTCGCGTCGGGACCGACCTCGCCCCAGTAGAGGAATCCGGTATGCGAGTCCACCGTGATGCGATATGGGTTGCGGTGGCCCATCGTGTAGATCTCCGGACGCGTCTGCGCGGTCCCCGGCGGGAACAGATTGCCTTCCGGGATGGTGTACGTGCCGTCCGGCTGAGGGTGGATACGGAGGATCTTGCCGCGCAAATCATTGGTGTTGCTCGACGATTTCTGGGCGTCCCAGGGCATCCGGCCCAGCCGTTCGTCGATCGGTGCGTAGCCACTGGCGAAGGGATTCGAGTTGTCGCCGGTGGAGACATAGAGGTTTCCCTTGGCGTCGAAGGCGATGGAGCCTCCGGTGTGGCAGCACTGGAGGCGCTGCGTTCCGACCTCGAGCAGAATCGTGCGCGAAGCGACGTCGAGCGAATCCCCCTTCATCTGATAGCGAGCGAGCACGTTTTTCGGCTCGGGTCCGGCCGGAGAGTAGTACAGGTAGATCCAGCCGTTCGTCGCGAAGCCGGGATCGGCGGCGAGCCCGAGCAGGCCGTCCTCCGCCTGACTGCTGTCCGCGTATCTGGTGCTCACGGGGATCGTCGCGATCCGCGTCACGCGACCGGTCGCCGGCGTGTAGAGATTGACGTATCCGTGCCGCTCGATGAACAACACCCGCTCGCCGGGAAGGACGGCGAGCTCGACCGGTTCGTCCAGATTCTCGGCGAGGACGATCTTCGTGAAGCGGTTCTCCTCCGGCCGGGCGCGGTTGAAGTCGATCGGGCCCGTGCCCATCGCGTAGCGCAGTCCGCCGAGCAGGTGCCGCAGGAAGAGGGTGTCGGAGAAGGTCGCCTCGGTGTGCCCCATGTTCGTGTAGAACGCGCGTCCACCATCGAAGTCGTGATACCAGCTCATGGGATGGTGCGCGCCATTGGTGCCGCCGGCGTAGCTCGTCTCGTCGATGTCGATGAGCACGTGGATCGTCGGATCGATCGACTTGAAGTTGTAGAACTCGTCTTCGCGATCCCAGCGATCGGGCAGTCCTTGCGTGGCCGGGTGGCTCTTGTCGAGCACCCGGAAGGTGCCTTTGCGCACATTGGGATTGCCCGGATGGCCGTTGAACCAGGCGCCGGCGAGCCTGCCGTACCACGGCCAGTCGTACTCCGTGTCCGTCGCGGAATGAATTCCCACGTAGCCACCGCCGGCCTGGATGTAGCGCTCGAAATCGTCCTGTTGCGCGGCGTCCAGCACGTCGCCGGTGGTGTTCAGAAAGACGACGGCGCGGTATCGCCCCAGGTTCTTCGAGGTGAAGACCGCGGCGTCTTCGGTCGCGTCGACGGCGAATCCGTTCTCCTGTCCGAGCTTCCGGATGGCGGCGAGCCCGACTCCGATGGAGCTGTGCCGGTATCCGGCGGTCTTGGAGAAGACGAGGACGCGCGACTCCTGGCTGTGCGCGGTGACCGGGACGGAGAGCGAAGCGAGCAGCAGCGCGAGCGAGACGAGACGTTGCATGGGCGGTCCAGAGCGATGAGTGAAGTCAATGTGGTCGCGGCGGCGCCAGGAACCGCACGCAGACCGGGCTGGGTATCGCGATCCGCTGGCGCGTGGGCGTCAACCTGCCGTTCTGCGGATCGCACCCGAACACGACGACCGAGTCGGAGCGCTGATTGGCGACGAGCAGCCACCGTCCGGTCGGATGCAGGCTGAAATTGCGCGGCCAATTGCCCTCGGTGGGGACGACCTGGTCGAGCGCGAGCGCACCGGTCGATTCCGCCACGGAGAACACGGCGATACTGTCGTGGCCGCGGTTCGACACGTACAGGGCGCGCCCCGACGCCGCGACGTGAATGTCGGCCGGGTAATTCGTGCCGGTCCACCCGGCCGGGAGGGTCGAACGAGTGCCCTGCGGGGACAGCACGCCGCGCTCGGCGTCGAAGCGCAGCGTGGCCACCGTGGAATCGAGCTCATTGGCGACGAATACCAGCGGCAGCGTCGGGTGGAAGGCGATGTGGCGGGGGCCCGATCCGGGACGCATCACGGCGTCGCCGCCCTCGACGTGGCGCAGCGATTTGCCGCCCACGTCGAGACGGTAGACGAACACCCGGTCGGCGCCCAAGTCTGCGGCGAGCGCGAAGCGGTTGGAGGGATCGGAAAGGATGCAGTGGGCATGCGGCGCTTCCTGACGTTCCGCGTTCGGTCCTTTTCCCGTGTGCTGAACCACGCTCGCGGCCGGGGCGAGTGCTCCATTCGCCTCGATCGGCAGCAGCGCGACGCTGCCCCCGGCGTAGTTGGCGACGAGGGCAACCTGGCCGCCACGGTCCACGCTCACGAAGCACGGCGCGCCGCCTTCCGACGGCTGCTCGTTCAGTCGGGTGAGCGCGCCGGTATCCCAGGCGATTGCGAAAGCGCTGACCGCGCCGGTCGGCTTATCCTGGTACTTCTCGAGCTCGTTGACGGAGTAGAGTACACGCCCGTGGGGGTGAAGCGCGAGGAATGACGGGTTCGCCCCGGCGGCCACGGAGCCCACTCGCCGCAGTTGCCCGGAGCGGCGGTCCATGCGGACGAGATAGAGGCCCTCCGACTGAGTGCTCTCGGTATACGTCCCGACGTAAAGCAGATCACCATCCGGAGAACTCATCGAGCCGCCGGTGAGCCCGATGAGCCCGATCGCCGACGCGGCCAGGAAGTCGCGGCGCGACGGGTCGCGCGGATCGGTCATCGTGGTGCCTCCCCCCGGACCGCCTTTCCCGGCGCGATGCCCTCGACGGTCCGCCCGTTTGAGACTACGGACACCCCGTTCACGATCACGTGCTGAATGCCAGCGGGCGGCAACGACGGCTCCCGGTACGTCGAGCGATCCAGCACCGTCAGCGGGTCGAAGATCGTAATGTCCGCGTCGGCGCCGACCCGCAGGCGTCCCTTTTGCCGCATCGCCGGAACTCGGGCCTCGAGTCGCTGCGCCGGCATCAGCGTCATTTTCCGGATTGCGTCCATCAACGAGAGGGAGTGGGCCTCGCGGACGTAGCGTCCCAGCACCCTTGCAAAGGTTCCCGTAGTCCGGGGATGCCCCATGCCGTTCTGCCAGTAGGCGTCGCTCGCAATGATGGTCAGTGGGCTGATTATCGCCACGGCGACCATTTCCTCCGTGTTGGTATGGATCACGACCGGCCCGCCGATCCGGCTGTAGCGCTCGAAGCTCTCGCGATTCAACCGTTCGCCCGTAGGCGGCCACTCCAGCTCGGCGAGGCGCGCATCGGGAGCGGTTTTGTAAACGTCCTGGATGGTCGCGGACTGAATCTCCGTCATCCCGGCGTCATACGGGTACGCCTCCGTCGTCACGTCGCGTCCCTGAGCTCGCGCTGCTGTGATCATCTCGAGCATCGCAGGCGTCTCGGCAAGGCCCGCACTGTTGATGTGCACGACGTGCAAGGGAGCACCGGTTTCTTCAGCGAGCGAAAGCGCTGCCTTCAGACCGGCGACGCCAGGGACAATGTGCACGTGGACCGGCGTCTTCGTCTTCGCGGCGACACGGAACACGGCCAACAGCTCATCGCGGGTTGCCGCCGGGGTGTAGGGAAACCCGGCGCCGATGTCGACGCCGCCCTCGCGGAGCCCGGTCTCAATGCGTTGCGCGATCTCGCCAATCTGTGCCGGCGACGCGGCGCGATAGGCTCCGTCGCCCACCGGCATTCTGGTACCGGAATCGTGCATCACCGCCATCCGGACTTTGATGTGGCCGATGCTGACGCCGTAGTTGATGGGCTCACCGGCACTGCGCTCGCGGTACCAGGCAGGGACGTCCGACGTGCCAAGCTCGAGCTCGAGCGCCGTCGTCACGCCGTCCAACGCATAGAACCGATAGGTCTCGGGCGTCTCTCCATGCGCGTGCAGGTCGATGAAGCCGGGGGCGACGACGAGGCCGCGCGCGTCGATGGTGTCCCGGCCGCGCAAGGCGAGCGTCGTGATGACGGCGATGCGTCCGCCCTGGAGCCCGATACTGCGGACCGCATCGAGGTTGGAGGCCGGATCCATCACGCGTCCGCCGAGAATCACGCGGTCGTAGACAGTGTCGGCGGCGCTCTGCGCCGAGAGGGTGCCCAGCAGTACGAGCAACAAGACCATCAGAGCCTCCGGGTGATACGTCCCCTCAGCAACGTCGGTGCGAGCGCTTAGTATGGAGCCGAATCCGCGGGGGAGTAACCCGCCCACCCGGGCGCCCGCTCACGCCACCCTGCCCAAACGGCTGATGGTGCGGGGCAGCGTGTCATGACATGGTTCGAGAAGATCGACACACTTCTCGAAAGGCGATACGACGATGTCAGGCGACCTCAAATCTCTCACGACCCTCTCCGAGCAGCTGGCCGACGCGGTCGCAGCCGCCGGCGCCGCGCTCGTCGCCGTGCACGCGCGGCCGCGCCTGCCCTCCACCGGCATCCATTGGCGCGACGGCGTGGTGGTCACGACCGAAGGCACGGTCCGGCGCGATGACGATATCACCGTCACCCTCCCGAACGGCAAGCGCATCCCGGCCACGCTCGCCGGGCGCGACCGCGGCACCGACCTCGCGGTCCTCCGCATCGCGCCGGGCTCGCTTCCCGTGGCATCGCTCGGCGATCCCGGCACGCTGCGGCCGGGGCACCTGGTGCTGGCGCTGGCGCGGCTCGACGACGGCGGTCCGCGCGCGGCGTTCGGCGCGGTCAGCGCGACCGGCGGAAAATGGCGCTCCTGGAAGGGCGGGGAAATCGACCGCTGGCTCCAGTCCGACTTGGACATTTACCCGGGCTTCGGCGGCGGCCCGCTCGTCGATACGTCGGGGCTGGTGCACGGCGTCAACTCGGGAGGCCTGAGTCGGCCTCTGGCCACGACGATTCCGGTCGCGACGGTCAACCGAGTCCTGACACAGCTGCTGGAGCGCGGCTACGTCGCCCGCGGCTGGATCGGAGCGGCGATGCAACCGGTGCGCTTCGATCTGGCGGCCCGGCGGCAGCTGAACCTCGAGGGCGGTCTACTGCTGTTGTCGCTCGAGCCGGATACACCCGCTGCCAAGGCCGGGCTCCTGCTCGGCGACGTCATCGTGGCGATCGATGGCAAGAAGCTCGAGGGTTTCGACCAGCTGCTCGACCTGTTGGGAGGCGAGGTCGTCGGCAAGACGGTGCGGCTCGACCTGGTCCGTGGGGGTCGGCCCCAGACCGCCGATCTCGTCATCGGCGAACGGCCGCGCCGACCGTGAGCGTCGCCTTCCTCAGTACCGCGGCCGACCTCCTCCGCGCCAGCGTGGTTCAGATCATCGAGGGGGGGCGCGGCTCGGGGGGCGCCGGCTTCGCGTGGGGGCGGCCCGACCTGTTCGTCACCAGTGCGCACGTCGTGTCCCGTAAGCGCGTCACCGTCGTGACGCCCGATCGTCGGACCGTGAGCGGCGCGGTGATTCGGCGGGACACGGATCGGGACCTGGCTATCGTGCACGCAGCGGGAGCCGGCGACGAGCTGCCCGTGGCTCGTCCCGGCGATCCGAACACTATGCGTCCTGGCTCTCTCGTGGTCGCCGTCGGCCACCCATTCGGCATGGTGGACGCGGTCAGCGCGGGCGTGTTCCAGGCGGTCGGTCCACTGCCGCGCGGCCTTGGTCTGAACGGCAAGGGATCGCTTCCCTGGGTTCAGGCAGACGTGCGCCTCGCGCCGGGTAATTCCGGTGGCCCGTTGGCCGACGCCGAGGGACGTGTGATTGGCGTCGCGGCCATGGTCGTTTCGGGGCTGGCGCTGGCGGTGCCGGTGGAAGATGTCGAGCTGTTGTTCTCGGGCCTCGTGTGAAGCTGCGGGTCCATCTCGACGTCTCCGACCCGGTCACCCGGCGCCGGCTGGCCGCGCTGCTGCGCGCCGACCCCGACATCGTGTTGGTGGCTGCGGCCGCGGATGCCGACCTGGTCCTGGGCGAGCGCGTGGTCGCGACCGCGGCCCCGGCGACGCTCCCGCAGGAGGGCGCTGCCCTGACGGGACGGGAGCTGGAGGTCTTGCGGCTCGTCGCGCGGGGCTTGAGCAACAAGGAGATCGCCGCGTTGCTCGACCTCTCCACGCACACCGTGAAGTACCACCTGGCGTCCGTACTCGAGAAGCTCGGTGTATCCTCCCGTACTGAAGCGGTATCGCTCGGCATCAGGACGGGCTTGGTCCCGCTCTGAGATACGTTTTCCTGCGGCCGGGGTCTAAGGGAGGCATATGGCGCGGCGAGGGCCGCGGTATGAAAGGAGATCGACGAATGTTGACCGATTCGAAGGCCTTCTCCGGTTTTTCGGTGAACGACATCACGAAGGCCAAGTCGTTTTATGCCGGGACCCTAGGCCTCAAGGTCACGGAGGCCCACGGGATGCTGCACCTGCACCTCGGCGGGGGTGGCACGGTCCTGGTGTATCCCAAGGCCAATCACACCCCGGCCACCTACACCATCCTCAATTTCCCGGTAACCAACATCGACGCGGCGGTGGACGATCTCGGCAAGCGCGGCGTCCGGTTCGAGAGCTACAACCTTCCCGACCTCAAGACCGATGCGCGGGGTGTCGCGCGCGGCGGCAGTGGCCCGGCGATCGCCTGGTTCAAGGATCCCGCCGGCAATATCCTGTCGGTTTTGGAGGGAGAGTGAGGTCCCCTGGCCGCGTTGATCGGCTACCATGCTGGCCACGATCATGACGGTGCGTGATCGCCCGGACGTCGTAGGCTGAGGCGTCTCCGGCCTCCGCCTAGCGCAGCAGCGTCGTACCCGCCCCCCAACCTTTTGCCGGCTTGCGCTATCCGAGGTCGGAGCACGCCGAGCGTGCAGTCCCGGAAAACCAGGCAGTGCCGCAAGCATGAACAGGGAGCATGGGTATGACGATGAATAGGCGCGATCTACTCTTCGCAGGCGGGTTGTTCTTGCTTGGGCGCACGCGCGGTTCCGGGCGGGGCGCCGCGCCACCTCGAAAGCCCCAGACTCCCAGCAATCCGCAAGCGCCCCTTCTCGAGGCTCTTAAGGGAAACAGGCTGCCCCTCACGATGAGCGACGGTCCCAAGGGGTCCGGCTGGGACTGGCTCGTCCAGGAAGCGCGGGATGCCCGCTTCACGCTGATCGGCGAAGAACACGGAGTCCGAGAAACCGCCCAGCTCTCAGCAGCCCTCTTCAATGCGCTTCGTGGATCGGGCTACAGCCGAATGGCCATCGAGCTGTCCCCAATTATCGCGCAGGACATCGAGGCCGCGGCGCGGCGCAATGGCCTCCAGGGGATTCTGGACTTTTTCGCCGCCCCCGATACCTGGAGCCCCATGTATCTGCGTGAGGAGGCGCAATTCCTCGCGGCGGTCATCAATGCCGCGCCCAGGAAAGGCCGAGTTCTTTGGGGATTCGACCGTGAGATTTTCAGCGATCGCTATTTGATCTCCAGGCTCGAGCCCAGGGTCCCGCCGCGCGCACGAGAGTCTTTTGCGCGTCTGAAGGAGGCGTCCACGAATGCCTGGGCGCGGCAACAGCCGTTTGTCTTTTCGCAAGGTCCGGCCGTGGTGTCGGCCGTCCGCGCCGCCTGGCCCAACCCGGATCGTGACAGTGACACTATCCTGCGCACGCTCGAGGAATCGATGGCCATCAACGCGGTGGCCGGCGCGTGGGCTTCCTCGGACCGCCGCGCGCAATGGATGCGGAATAACCTTGCAGCGTTGCTAAGAGAGGAGGGGGGCTGGTCCCCCCGGGTCATGCTGAAATTCGGCTACAATCACATGATCCGCGGCGCCAACTATGTCAACATCTTCGATGTCGGCTCGATGACGGATGAAGTGGCCGCCATGAGCGGGGGTCGCGCCTTCCACATCCTCGTCCTCCCTGGTCCAGGTTCTCGTCAGGCCGTTCTCGGCCCAGGGCGGAGCTTTACCTCTGTCTCGAGTGATGAGTTCGACGAATTCCGAGCCGGCGACCAACGCCTCACACGCGTGCTTTCGAACGACGGGGCCACGGGTCATGAAGTGATTGACCTGCGGGCCCTGCGGCCGTTGGCGATGCGTGGCCTCGAGGGCTGGAACTCCGACGTCGTCCGGACGATCCACGGCTATGACGCGGCCGTGATCTGGAAGGGGGCACGCGCTTCATCCTGATCAATTTTTGACGCCGTCGTGGGCGGGCGGTAGCATTGGGGCATGAGCGCCAACCGCACCGCCACGTGGTATCGCTGGGATCAGCTGCCGCGCGAGGAGCTGCACGAGAAGCTGGGGCGCCGCCTGATCACCGGCGACCAGGTGATGCTCGCCCAGGTGTATCTCAAGAAGGGCTGCGTCGTCGCGAGGCACTCTCACCCGAACGAGCAATTCACCTACATCCTGGAAGGCGCGCTCCGGTTTCTCATCGGCGACGACGGGAAAGAGGAAGTTGTGGTGCGCGCCGGTGAAGTGCTGCACCTGCCGGGCAACGTGCCTCACGAAGCGCACGCGCTCGAGGATACGCTCGACGTGGACGTTTTCCACCCGCCGCGCGAGGACTGGCTGAATAAGACGGACGCGTACCTCAGGAAGTAGCGCCCGCGTCTCACCGATGAGACCGGGCTGCAGTCAACCGCGCGAGCTTGTCGCGCGTCTCCTGGGCGACCGGGGCGCCCGTGCGGCGCCCGACTGCCACCGCCTGGCGCAGCCGCGCGATGGCTCCTGCCGTATCTCCAGCCGCGACGAGCCCGTCGGCGTAGCTGTCGTAGACGTTCACCGACCCGGGATACCGGTCCACGTTCTGCCGGAATAGCCGCAACGCCCACCAGGTCTTGCCCCGGCTCAATAATCGGTAGCCGAAGCTGTTGACCATGTCCTCCGGGAGCTGTTCCGGCATGCGCAGTTCCCGCGCCGCCGCCGAGTAGGTCCGCTCCGACGCATCCAGCGCGTCGGCGATCGCGGCGGAGTCCGCGGTCGATGCCAACGTTTGGAACGGGATGTGCCGGATCGACATCCGCTCGAACACGAAACGCCACCCGTCGGCGAACGCGAGCGCAGTCATCTGGTGGGTCTGGTCGGGATAGCGCTGATAGCCGACCGCGACTGTATTGGGGCGGATCGAATCGAGGCGGTGATAGAACTGCTGCGTCGTCGAGTCGATGTCCTCCTCACCCACGCCGCCGCTCGCCGCCCAGATGCGCTGCGGGGCGGCCGCCTTCGCGATCGCGTCGGCGAACTCGCGGGCCGGCAGCGCGTCGTTGTACCACAGCGCGGGGCTGGTCGCGACGGTGCCCTGGAACGCTCCCGGGCGCGCTGCCGCGGCGTAGAGCGAGAACAGCCCGCCGGCGGAATGGCCGGTGATCACTGTCGTCGGCAGGGTCCGGTACTTCCGGCGCACAAGCGGCAGCACCTCATTGATGATGAAGTCCGCGAAGGCATCGGCGCCGCCGCCAGTCTTGAATTCGGCGATGGATGATCCGATCGGCGTTGGGGTCATGTCATGGAGCCGGTCGGAGCCGTTGACGATTCCCACCACGATGACGGGCGGCACACCGCGGTCGTTGTCCGCCACGTACGCGGCTTGCGCGATCCACAACCGGAACATCGGCGTGTCATTAGCGTCGAGGCAGACGAGGACGGGAAACGCCTTGGTCCCCTCGGCGTACTCATCGGGGAGCGCCACGTAAATCGTCCGCTCCCCCAGGGTGCGGGAGTGCAGCGTCTCGGTGATCCACGGTTGCGCCGGGTTCTGCTGGATCAGCAGGGCAACGAGTGAGATGATCATGCCAAGAAACGTCGCACCGACGGCGACAGCTGTCTTGAATGCCAGAAGCCTATGTCAGGTGCTGGCGATACCAGCGCGGGGTGCAACTGGTAATGCGGCGAAAGGTTCGGGTGAAGTGGGCCTGGTCGGCGAAGCCGGCAGCCAGGGCGATGGCGGCGATGGTCGCATCCGAGCCGGCGAGCTGACCGCAGGCCCAGGCGATTCTCCGCCGGCGGACGAACTCACCCATCGAATATCCGAATCGCTTCCGGAAGAGCCGGGCGAGGTGCATGGGATGTACCCCGGCGACGTGCGCCACTTCAGCGAGCCGCGGGGTCGGCGTCAAGTGCTGGCTGATGTACTCGGCGCTCGCGGCGAGCCGCCGGGCCGAAGGGGACCTCTGGCATCGCTGATCGGCCCGCAGTGATGAGCACAGCAGCGCCACGGCCTCGTCCAGGGCGAGTGCTCTCGCCGCGTCCTCCCGATGGAACTCCCGCCAGACGGCGGCCGCCAACCACTCCACATCTCCCGAGAGCACCCGCCCCGGGACCATGTCGCCGACCGCCAGCTCATCCCACAGCTCGGGAGTGATCTCGACGTTCAGCGACATCGTCCCGCGAGGTCCGACCGCATTGTCGTGCGCCTCGCAGGGAGGGTGAAAGATCACCGCGCCACGGCGACACTCGCGCTGCAAGCCGTGCGTCCGCTCGAGATACTCTCCGCGGAGCACGTACGTGAAGAAGGGAGTGGAATGCTCGTGCGTCGCGAGCGACGCGTATGGCTGGTAAACCGCCTCGAACGCTCGCAGGCCGCCCCAAGTAATGGTTCGACACACCGAGCGACCTTCGAGATGCTGCTCGTGGGCTTCCGGCATAAGAGACCCTTCAGGTCGACCTTAGAAGGGATACATGGGACGCCCTTCAGGTTGCAGAGCCCCGTTCACACCTTCCTGACGTGTGCTGTCGCCACCGTAGACTTAGCCTACAGACACCACCAGTCGAGGTCTTGATGCCAAAAAGTTCTGTTCACGCACGACTGGCCCTGCTGCTGGTGCTCGGGGCATGCACGCGGTCGGAGACCTACGGATTCGTGGCCGTCCTTGGTAACGATACGACATCGGTGGAGCGCGTGACCCGGACCGGCCATCGCATCATCGGCGACGCGATCGGCCGCTCCCCTGAGGTGACCCGCCGGCACTGGGAAGCCGAGCTGGGTGCGAACGGTGTCATCACGCACTGGTCGATGGACACCGACATCCCGAACGGGGCACCCGACGGTCGGCATCTCCACCATACCGCGACGTTCATCGACACGGTCACGGCGTTCACCCGCACCACGTCGGCGGGCACGCGGTCGTTCGCATACAAGAAGAGCTACGCCGAGACCGTTCCGTGGAACGCGTACGTGTACGCGACCTGGGAGCTGCTGCTCGACGCGGCGCGCCGGCAGCCGGATACCACGCGCGCGCGCATCGGCCAGTATTTCTTTGAAGGCTGGGACGAAGGCCACGTGGGGTACGCGGATATCGAGCGCAACCCCGACGGCTCCTACGCGATCAGCAGCACCGGGCTTGCGGGCACCGGCACCGCGCGCCTGGACGCGCACGGCCGACTGGCCTCCTATTCGGGGCAGGGAACGACGTACAAGCAGGAAGTCCGGCGCATCACCGACGTCCCGGATATCGATGCCATCGCGGCGCGATTCGCGGCCGAGGAGAAACGCACGGGCCTGGCAACGTCGCTCAGCCCGCGTGACACCGCCCGCGCTACAGTGGCGGGCGCCGAGGTAACCGTCGACTATGGCCGCCCAGCGCGGCGCGGGAGGACGCTGGTCGGTGACTTGCTCCCCTACGACCAGGTGTGGCGCACCGGCGCCAACGCCGCGACGCAGCTCTCCACTTCGGCGCCGATCGTGCTCGCCGGCGTTCCGCTGCATCCGGGGACGTATACACTATGGACGCTCCCGACCAGGGGCGGCGTCTCGCTCATCATCAACGGCCAGTCCGGCCAGTGGGGCACGGAGTACCGAGCCGACCAGGACGTCGCGCGCCGGCCCATGACGGTGGATTCGCTGCCGGCGAACGTCGAGCGGTTCACCATTCGCGTCGAACCGGCCGGACGGCTCGTGATGGAGTGGGGCACGTTCCAGTGGAGCGCGCCCATCCGGCGGTGAGAGTCCTCACCTCCTGACCACCTCTCCGCTAGTCCTCACTCGCTGGCCCCCTCTCCGGTGAGGACCCGCAGGGCGAGTGGTCAGGGGTGAGGACTAGCGCGGTATCACCGGGAGCACCACGTGCGACGGGTGCGCCGCGTCGTGCAGCACACGCTGGTGCGCTACCACGAACGTCGTATCCCGCTCGTTATTGCCGCCGGTGTTCAAGTTGCGGTCGTACTTGGGGAATAGCGCCGACGCGATGCTCACGCGCAGCCGGTGGCCAGCCGGAAAGACCATCGACGTGAACCACAGGTCGATGTCGTAGCGCTCGACCTGCCCCCGCACGAGCGGCACTTCCCGGTCCATCCCCTTTCGGAAGCGCGCCCGCACGAGCCCATCCTGCACCCGCTCGGCGTGCCCGTCCGGCCACACGTCGAGCAGCATGACGGTCCAGTCGGTGTCCAGCCGATCACTCGCCGCCCAGAGCTGCGCTGTCATCTCACCGGTGACCTCGAGGGCCCTGGTCAACGGCTGTGACGTGAACACCAGCGCGTCGCGCCGCGTGGCGTTGAGCTCGGTGTAGTCCTCGTTGAGCGATTCCTCGAGCTCGCGCGAGTCGATGAGGTACGGCGTGGGGTCGGCCGGATCGTAGGTGAACGTGTCGGCCGGCGCGCCGGCACTCGGCGGCACGCTGTCGAGCACGCCGTCGCCGCCGCTCGTCTGCGCGTGCCCGCCCGATGACACGTAGAAGTTCGTGAGGCGCTGCCGCGCGAGGGGCCACTCGTTTTCGTGCCGCCAGACATTGTCGCCCATGACGAAGTCGTCGATGTGGG
>DATJJY010000110.1:0-3123 GCA_035491895.1 Gemmatimonadales bacterium | reverse complement strand
GCATCGGTCGTGAGCACCCAGAACCGCGATCTCGGCTACACCCCGCCGCCGGGCGTCGTGAACGAGGCCGCACGCCAGGACGCGGGGCTGCAGCTCGGCGTGACGCAGGTGAACGAGCAGTCGCTGCGGATCCTCGCGACGGGCCTCGTGCCGGGGCAGCGCGCCGAGGCGTTCACGCGGTTCGGGTCGGAAGGGGACAAGAATTTCCTGGGGTATCGCCAGCTTCGCGTGTGGGCGCGTGGGCGCGGGCCGGGGTGGGAGGACGGCGACCTCGAGTTCTACCTGAAGGTCGGCAAGGACGTCGACAACTTCTACCTCTACCACACGCCGGCGCGGACCAGCTCGTGGGAGCCGGAGGTAGTGATGCAGCTGGACCGGTGGATCGCCCTGCGGGCGCAGATCCAGCAGGCGTGGCTGGCGGGGCAGGCACCGCATGTCTATCCCGGCTGCCCCGACAGCACAGTCGTTCCCAACGATACCGCCTACGTCATGTGCGACGGCCCGTACGTCGTCCACGTGAAGGATCCGGGTGTGTCGCCCCCCAACCTCGCCGCGGTGCAGGAGCTGGCGACGGGGATCCTGCGCGTCCGGTCGACGACGTTCATCGATCAGGCGGAGGTCTGGGTGGACGACATCCGGCTCTCGGACGTCGTGCAGACGGCGGGGACCGCCGCCGCGCTGGACGTCGCGCTCACGGCGTCCAATCTGGCGGACGTCACGCTCGACGTGTCGCGCCGCGACGGCAATTTCCGCCAGCTCGGCGAGGCGCCGACGTACCAGACGACCAACGGGTTCAACCTCGCCTCGACGCTCCACCTGGAACGGTTCCTCCCGGCGTCGTGGGGGCTCGCCGCGCCGCTCGTCATCCAGTACGCCGGCGCGACCAGTGCCCCGATCTTCCTCTCGGGAACCGATCTTCCAGGGGACGCGCTGGCGGGGCTCAGGACCCCGTTGTCCACCGCCACCAGCTACACCTTCTCGCTGCGCCGCAGCCGGCGCGCCCGCCACGGCATGGCGCATTGGCTGGCCGATCCGCTGTCGTTCACGGCGACCTACTTCAAGGGCGACGACCGCTCGAATCTCGACCAGGCGAGGTCGCGCACCTGGTCCGGCAGCGTGGATTACTCGCTGCAGCCCGGGAGCACGACGATTCCCGCGGCGCCGCGCTTCCTCGTGAACCTGGTGCGCAAGCTCCCGCCCTTCATCGGCAAGAGCGCCTTTGCCGACGGGCTGGAGCATTCGCGGCTGCGGCTCTCCCCGACGTCGATTCGCCTGCGCTCGACGCTGACGAGCAGCACGGCGTCGCGCTCGGTGTTCCGTGTTCCGGTGGCCGATTCCGGCGACCGCAACATCATCCCGGCGCTGTCGCTCTCCCGGGCGTGGCGCAACAGCGCCTCGCTCGGTCTCGGCCCGCTGCCGGGCCTGGCGTTGCAGGCCGATCTCGCCTCGCAGCGCGATCTGCGGGATTACGGCGACTCGACGACGATCGCCCGTGTGGCCGGACTGGCGCGCCGCTCGCTGTTCGGGACCGACGTCGGCTTCGAATCGCAGCGCACGATCGGGACGTTCTCGGCGCTGACGCCGAACCTCTTCCCCTGGCTGCGGCCGCGCGCGGCGCTCGCCACCAGCTTCATCCTCATCCGCGACCCGAACGGCCGCACCCCGATACGCGATTTCGGGGACAGTGTGGGCGCCTTTCACCTGCCCACATCGTTCAGCAACAGCCAGCACGCGGAGCTCGGCACGCAGCTCGACGTCGGACGTCTCGGGCGCGGCATCTTCGGCGATTCGTCCCGCGTAACGCGGTGGCTGCGGAAGGTGACGCTGATCGACGTCGCCTACAGCCGCGACCGCACGTCGACCTTCAGCGGCGTCGCCGCGGCGCCGTCGCTCGGATACCAGTTCGCCCTAGTGGGATTCGGCGGGTTCCTGATACAGCAGGGCGCGCTGGCGACATCGGCGACGAACACCGCCACGACCCGGGCCACGACCACGATGGGCCTGCCGCTCGGGTTCCGCGTGACGGGGTTGTACCAGCAAACGAACGGCCAAACGCTGATCCTGCGGGTGACCCAGCTCGTGCCGATCACGACCGCGTCGCGCGAGTGGCCGTCGGGCACGCTCAGCTGGACGGTGTCGCCCTCGCGCTCGAGCCTGGGGCGCATCCTGTCGGGGCTCACCGCACAGCTGTCGGTGCGCCACCATGACGTCACCAACACGCAGTCGAGCCTCGCCGGAGGCAGCACCGCGGGATTCGCGTCGTCGTTCAGCAAGGATCACAGCGTGTCGCCCAGCGTCACCGCCTCCTGGGCCAAGGGGGTGCTGACGTCGTTCGACGCGACCCGGCTCGTGTCCGATCAAATCACGGCCGGCAACACCTACCGCACCACCCACAACCAGCGCAACGCGAGCGTATCTTTCGCCTGGCGGCCGCCGCCGGCGATCCTGAAGCTGAAGACGTCGATCCGGACCACGGCGCGATATTCCTACGCGCTCAACGCCACCTGCCTCCAGTCGGCGGGGCAGGGCGCCTGCGTCCCGTACGTCGACAGCCGTCACAGTGAGGGCCAGTTGACGCTCGACACCAGTTTCCCTCCCAGCCTCAGCGCGGGATTGCAGGTGGCGTACGACCTCGACGACGAGCGGCAGGTCAACCGCAAGGTCTCACAGCTCACCCTGACGGCATTCGTGCAGCTCAACACCAACGTGGGGCAGATTCGATGAGCCGGCGATTCCGGGGGATGGGGGGGATGGTGGGGATGGTGGCGGCGGCGGTCGGCGTCGCCGCCCTGGCGTGTGGTGCGCGGGCCAAGCCGCCGGTCCGCGAGTTCGACGGTGCCAAGGCCTACGGGTACCTGCAGCGGCAGGTGCAGTTCGGGTATCGCGTGCCGGGGACCCCGCCGCACGAGCAGACCGGTGACTGGATCCTGGCGCAGCTCAAGACACGCGCCGACACCGTCTGGGTGCAGGATATTCAGCATCGCATGGCCTCGGGCAAGACGATTCACCTGCGGAACTTCTTCGCCCGATTCCAGCCGCAGGCGGCCGAGCGGATCCTGTACCTCGCTCACTGGGATACGCGCCCCACCGCCGACCAGGCCACCGACAGCGCCGATCGCAGGA
>DATJJY010000109.1:0-11694 GCA_035491895.1 Gemmatimonadales bacterium | reverse complement strand
GCCCGCAAGATCCTCTGGGACCGGATGTACGCCGCAGGTGTCGACGTCGTGATCAATGGTCACCAGCATCAGTACGAACGGTTTCTGCCGATGACGCCGGACGGGGTCGTGGACTCCGACCACGGCATTCGCGCGTTCATTGTCGGAACCGGCGGGGAGAGCACCGGTCTACCCCAGAACATCGCGCCCAACAGCGTCGTGCATGTCTCAGCGTACGGCGTGACGAAGTTCACCCTGAAAGACGGCGGCTACGACTGGCAGTTCTTCCCGATCCCCGGGCAGACGTTCACCGACGCGGGCAGCGCCTCCTGCCATGATGGGCCGGGCGGAGTGTCGGGTGCGCAATCAAGCGTCGCCGCCGCTCCCACGACGGTCTTGAAGGGCCAGGCGTCGACCATCACGGTCACGGCGAAGGATGGGAACGGCAATCCGGTCGCCGGGGCGTTCGTGACCCTCGCGGCGACCGGCACGGGCAACACGCTGACGCAACCCGCCGCCTACACCGACGCCAACGGCGTCGCGACCGGAACCCTCAGCTCGACCGTCACCGAGACCAAGAGCGTCTCGGCAACGGTGAACGGCATCGCGGTCGCCCAGACTGCGTCTGTGGTGGTCACGGCGACCGCGTCCGCGCGGAAGTCGAAGGTCGCAACCGGCCAGGGCTACATCGTAGTGGGAACGGGGACAGCGACCATCACGGTGACGGTGAACGACGCGACCGGTCACCCGGTGAGCGGCGCCACCGTCACCCTGCAGGCGACCGGCAGCGGCAACACCCTGACGCAGCCGACCGCGCTGTCGGACGCGAAAGGAATCGCTACCGGCACCCTCAGCTCTACCGTCGCGGAAACGAAGACCGTTTCGGCCATCGCGAACGGCACCGCGATCGATCAGACCGTCAACGTCGTCGTCACGACGCCGTCCTCGGCCAAGTCGACGCTCGCCGCCAACCCGACGTCGTTCACGGCGGGCGTGGGCAGCTCGGTCATTACCGCTACCGTCAAGGACGCCGGCAATCACGGGCTCGCCGGAGCCGCCGTCATCCTGTCGGCAACCGGCAGCGGCAACGTGCTGACGCAGCCGGTCGCGCTGACCGATGCGAATGGGGTTGCGACCGGCACGTTGACCTCGACCGTCGCGGGAGCGAGAGTCGTGTCGGCGACGGCGAACGGCACGTCGATTACCAAGACGGTGACCGTCACCGTCAACCCCAGCCCGGTGTCCGCGACGCTTTCGACCGTGGCGGCTGCGCCGACCTCGATCCCGGTCGGCAGCGGGACGGCGACGATCACCGTCACCGTCAAGAACGGCAGCGGGCAGCCGATCAGCAACGCCACGGTAGTGCTGGCGGCCAGCGGCAGCGGCAATACCCTCACGCAGCCGGCGACGAACACCAACGCGAGCGGCGTGGCCACCGGCACGCTGAGCTCCTCCATGGCCGAGGCGAAGACGATCTCGGCGACGGCGAACGGCATCGCATTGAACCAGACCGCGTCGGTGAGCGTGACGGCCGGGGGCGTCTCGGCCTCCCAATCCACGCTCGACGCCACGCCGGCGTCGATCTCGGCAGACGGGGGCAACGCGTCGATCACGGTCACCGCCAAGGACGGCAGCGGCAATCCCATCAGCGGCGCGACGGTCGTCCTCGGCGCGACGGGGACGGGCACCACGCTCACCCAGCCGGCGGGCGTCACCGACGCCAATGGCGTGGCGTCGGGAACGCTCAGCTCGACCGTGTCCGAGGCGAAGACCGTCTCGGCCACCGTCGATGGCGTCGCGTTGACGCAGACCGGCGTGGTGACGGTGACGCCCGGCAGCGTGTCGGCCGATCAATCGACCTTGGGGGTGTCGCCCGGGACGATCCAGGCCGGCAACGGCACCTCCGCGATCACCGTGACGGCGAAGGATACGCACGGCAATCCGATCAGCGGCGCGACGGTCGTGCTCGCCGCGACGGGTACGGGGAATACGCTGGTTCAGCCCATCGGCGCGACGAACGCGAACGGCGTGGCGACGGGGTCGCTTGGCTCGTCGGTGGCGGAGACGAAGACCGTCTCGGCGACGATCAACGGCAGCGGAGTCACACAGACGGCTAGCGTCACGGTTACCCCTGCGTCGGTTTCCGGATCACAGTCGAGCGTCGGCGTCGACCAGGCATCGATCACCGCCGGCTCGGGGCTTGCGACGATCACGGTGACGGTCCACAACAGCAATGGTGATCCCGTCAGCGGAGCGAACGTGGTGCTGGCGTCCACCGGCACGCAGAACATCCTGGTGCAGCCCACCGGCCCGACCGATGCCAACGGCGTGGCGACCGGCACACTGTCGTCCAACAAGGCGGAGCTGAAGACGATCTCGGCCACCGCCGACGGCGTGTCGATCACGCAAACAGCCGCGGTGACGGTGACCGCAGGGGCGGTCTCTGCAGCCACGTCTGCGGTCAGTGCCGCGCCCACGAGCATCGCCCCCGGGAGCGAGACCTCGACGATTCGGGTCACGGCGAAGGACGGCTTTGGGAACCCCGTCAGTGGTGCGACGATCGTCCTCGCAGCCACGGGAAGCGGGAACACGCTGACGCAGCCCGCCACGACCACGAACTCGATTGGCGTGGCCTCCGGGACCCTCAGCTCCACCATCTCGGAAGACAAGACCGTGTCAGCCACGGCCAACGACGTCGCGATTGCGCAGACCGCTACCGTGACGGTAACGGCACCGAGCGGCGGGGCGATCACGCATACGCTGCTCTCGTCGGGGAACGACGTGAACAACGTGAAGATCTATACCACCGCCTCGATCGCGCCGGTCCCTAACACGCTGGTCACCGTCGCGGTCACCACGCACAACGCGACCGCGGCGGCGCCGGTGCCGACGCTCTCCGGTGGCGGCATGGCGAGCTGGGACGTGGTGGCGACCACCACCTACGACGTGGTGGGCACGCCCAAAAAGCGCATCACGATCTTCCGTGCCATGAGCGCGTCACCGGGCAGCGGCCCGATCACGATCACGTCGAGCGTCACCCTCTCCGACTGTCAGTGGATCGTGTCGCAGTGGAGCGGGGTGGATGCCGGCGGCACCAACGGCTCCGGCGCGATCGTGCAGACCGCCTCCAACGCCGCCGACGCGGTGACCACGCTCGCGGTGCCGCTCGCCCCGTTCGCGAATCCCAACGACGTGGCCTACGGCGTATATGGTGTCAATAGCAACGTGGTCGCCGTCACCCCGGGCGCCGGCTTCACCGAAATCGACGAGCAGCCGTCGACCGAGAGCACGGCCGCCGACCTGTTCGCCGAGTGGGGCGTCAATCTGTCCACGATCAGCGCGAGCTGGGCGACGAAGAACGCCGGCGCGCTCGGGGTGGAGATCAAGGCCTCGCCCTGACGGCGGTTTCCGCTCCGCTCAGGAATGCCACGAGCGCGGTGATCTCGGCCGGCTTGAGGTCGAGGGTCGGCATCCCGCCGTTCGACCGTTGCGCCGGCGGGAGAATCGTCGGATCGGCGAGGAACTTCTCGAGAAAGTCGGCTGGGAGCCGCAGCGCGGTCAGCTCCGGTCCGACCTGCACCACCCCGCTTCCCGCTACGGCGCCGTGCAGGTGGCACGTTACGCATCCCTTGGCGACGAACAACCGCCGGCCGCGCTCTCCCTGAGCGTAGACCGGTCCCGTTTGCCCGGGGCCTGTGACGGCGATCGGATCCAGGTCGACGTGGCTCGATCCGAAGCCCGAATTGATCGTCAAGCGCCATTGCCCCGTATCCGGGAGGGTGAGGGTCGAGCGGTAATGACCCTTTTCTCCAGCCGGGACGGCCTCGGCGCGGATATGCGCGCCGCCCGCCTGGGACGCATCGATCGATGGGCGCAGATTGTCGAGCGGCGTGTGGCCGTGCTGGCGCACGGTGAACGTCAGGTTGACCGGCTTGCCCGCCGCGATGGCGTCGGGGAGGTCGTCCAGCGTGATGACAGCCCACCCCCCCGCGGCGACCGCCAGCGTGGCGGACAGGGGGAGCAGTCGGAAGAAGGGGCGAAGCAGGGCAACGGGCATACAATCCTCCCAGGTTTGTGCGTCTGGGATGGGATGCCGCCGCCCTGGTCCCGGTTTACGGGGTGACGATCGTCGCCTTGGCGATCGAGTCGAGCTTGGGGAATTGAGATGCGAGGTAAGCGGTTCCCCGGCCTTCGATCAGCCCCTGATCGGGGCGTTCCCCGTAGCCTGCGTAGATCCTGTCGACCACGCCCATCCCATCGACCACGTTGCCGAAGGGCGAGAACCCCATGCCATCGAGGTTCAGATTGTCGGCGTAGTTGATGAACAGTTGCGTGGTCCGGGTGTTGGGTCCCGCCGTGGCGAACGTGATCGTGCCGCGGGTGTTGTGCTGCTGAACGGGATCGTCGGGTATCGACGCCAGATGCCAGCGCGCCGAGATAGCGGGGTCGCCGCTGAGCCCAAACTGCACGACGAAGCCCGGCACGACGCGGAAGAAGCGCGTGCCGTCGAAGAACCCGTTCTTCACGAGGTTGTAGAACCGGTCGGCGCCGACCGGAGCCCAGGCGCGTGTGACCTGGACGGTGAACGCGCCAGCGCTCGTTTCGAACCGCGCGTTGAATGTCTCCGGCGCCTTGGCCTGTAAGGCCTGAGACTGGGGATTGAGTAGCGGGTTCGTCGCGGCCGCCTGTTGGGGCGGTTTGTTGTCCTTTCCACATGCCGTCAAAGCCAGCACGATTGCCAGAGCGTAAGTCCGTCGAAACATCAATCCTCCATGAAGAATGTGGAGAACACTACTCGCACAGGGGCTGTAACGGGAGCGCAACACACTTGCTTTTGGGGACCCGGTCTTGAATGATGCAGTCCGGTAGTGCTGCCTGATTCACCCTTCGTGCGGAGGCAACATGACCGTGATGGGTGCCGTGCTCGGAATCCTGGCGATTGCGATCGTCGGCCGCTGGCTGCTCGTGGGCGGCGAGGACGGTCCTCCTTCCTACTCCTCTCGCCGGCGCCGGTAGAGCATCATCCCCACTGCGACGCAGATCGCGAACGCCGGAACCATCAGAATGAGCATCCCCAGCATCAGGGAGCCCATCAGACCCGCCATGGTCCCGCTCACGGACCGTGTCGGAGTGTGATGAGGCGGAGCGCGTCGGGCCAGATCTGGTCGAGCATCAGCAGGGCGAACACCAGGCCCGGGATGAGACTCCAGAACAATACCGTCCGCTCGTAGCGCAGGTGCATGAAGTACGCGAGGGCGATTCCGGCTTCGACCAGCGCGAGCGATAGAAGGGCCGCGAGCTGGGTGCCGGGGCTCAGGTGCGCGTAGGTCAGCAGGATTTCCACCACGACGATCGCCACCAGGGCCACCCACACGACCAGGTACGTCCGAGCGCTGGGGCGGGAAGCCGATTCTGTCGTCATCATGATCCTCCCGTCAGCGGGCGTTCATCAGGTACACCATCGGGAATACAAACATCCACACCAGGTCGACGAAGTGCCAGTACAGTCCGGTCGTCTCGACGTGACCGGCGGTGAACCGTCCGCGCCGGAACCCGGCGGCGATGACGAGAATCGCCGCGACGCCGGTGATCACATGCAAGAGGTGTAATCCCGTGATCCCGAAGAACGTCGCGCCGAACTGGGCGGGCCCGTTCATGGGATTGTGGGAGACGCTCCATCCCCCGTGGAACATCGCGAACCATTCGCGCAGGTGGAGCGCGGCGAACACCGTGCCCAGCAAGGCGGTCACGCCGAGCCAGCGGACCCCGACGGCGGTGCGCCCGGACTGGGCGGCCGAAACCGCCAGCAGCATCGTGACGCTGCTCGAGAGCAGCTCGAGCGTCATCAGGGCCGCGTTCAGGATGGTGGGGGTCAAGGCGAAGGGCCGACTCCAGTCGGGTGTGCCGATCCGCAAATAGCCGTATGCGAAGAGGATGGCGCCGAAGGTGGCGGCGTCGGCCATGATGAACAGCCAGATCGCCAGCTTCTTCGACTGGATACCGAACGGTGATGGCTCGAGGGTCGAGGCGGCGTGCGTCACTCGGGCTCCGATCGCGTACGTTAGAGGCGGATCGTCAGAAGGAGCAGCAAACACACCCACAGACACGTCATGAAATGCCAGTACAGTGCTGCGGCGCCCAGGGTGTCTCCCGCCGCCGCACCGAGCATGCGTACGCGGCGCAGCGCGTACGCCAGGGCGGCGACCCCGCCGAGGAGGTGAAGGCCGTGCAGTGCCGTGAAGAGGTAAAAGAACGCACTGCTCGGTGCCGTGGAGAGAAACAACCCTTGCCGGGCGAGGGCCCGCCAGGCGAGCAGCTGCCCGGCGATGAACAGGAGGCCCAGGCCCAACGTCAGCAGCAGCCATTGAGCGGCAGTTCCCCCGATTGCCCGAGGCTCCGGCTGCGCCAGGCGGGAGCG
This sequence comes from Gemmatimonadales bacterium, assembly GCA_035491895.1. Lineage (GTDB taxonomy): Bacteria > Gemmatimonadota > Gemmatimonadetes > Gemmatimonadales > GWC2-71-9 > DASTHG01. The sequence continues at coordinate 5,297 of DATJJY010000109.1, read as the reverse complement.
AGCTGATTCGAGCGTCCCGCTGCTCAGCATGAGGAGTACCGTGTTCACGTACAGAATCACCGGGAGGCGGAACGGTTGCCAATCGGGCGTGGCGCCGGCGCGCGCGACCATCGCGCTCGTGATGGCCGCGAATGTCATCGAGATGGCGAGCACGCCGACCCAGACACCGGTTCGCGCCGGCGCCGGACTCACGCGCTCGACCGGGACGGATCGCATTGGAAACATCGGTTAGGGGGTCGTCTGCGGAGTGTAGTCGCCGGCCGCCGACGGGGTCCCGTATTCATTGGGTCCGCGGTACACCACGGGGGGGTGGCCGCCGAAGTTGTCGAACGGCGGGGGCGACGTGGTGGCCCACTCGAGCGTCGTGGATTGCCACGGGTTGTCCGTCGCCTTGGAGCCCTTGAACCGGCTGTAGATGAGATTCACGAGGAAGATGAGCTGCACGGCGCCGGTGAAGAGGGCCGCGACGGTAATAAAGCGGTGCAACGGAATGTCCCCCTTCATGTACTCGTCGGTGAACGCCGAGTAGCGGCGCACATCGCCGTGTAGGCCGAGGTAGTGCATCGGCATGAAGATGCAATAGACCCCGATGAAGGTCAGGGCGAAATGCACCTTGCCGAGTGTCTCGTTCATCATCCGCCCGAACATCTTGGGGAACCAGTAATACGTGCCGGCGAAGATGCCGAACATCGCCGCCACGCCCATCACAAAGTGGAAGTGTGCCACGACGAAGTAGGTGCCGTGCAGGTAGACGTCGATCGACGGCTGGGCTAGGAAGAAGCCGCTGATCCCGCCGCTCACGAACACCGAGGCGAAGCCGAGGCAGAACAGCGCCGCCGTGGTGAAGCGCAACTTCGAGCCGTAGAGCGTTCCGATCCAGAGCAGGGTCACGATCGTGGCCGGGATCGTGATGATCAGCGTCGGCACCGAGAACAGGGTCGCCGAAAAGGGGTTCATGCCGCTCAGAAACATGTGGTGGCCCCACACCGTGTAGCTCAACAACGCGATGGCGGCGAGGCAGGCGATGAACACGCGGGGCCCGAGCAGCGGCTTGCGCGCGAAGGCGGGGAGCACCTGCGAAATGATGCCGAAGCCCGGCAGGATCGCGATGTACACCTCGGGATGTCCGAAGAACCAGAAGAGGTGCTGCCACAACAGCGGCGACCCGCCCGAGTGGGCTTGCAGGCGGTCGCTGATCACGAGCCCGGCGGGGATGAAGAAGCTCGTCCCGGCGACACGATCCAGAATGAGCAGGATGCAGGCGGGCAGGAGCACCGAGAACGCAATCAGCCCGATCACCGAGGTGATGAACCACGCCCAGGTGGCGTAGGGGAGGCGGGAGAGCGACATCCCCTTGGTGCGGAGATCGAGCGTTGTCGTGATGAAATTAAGCGCGCCGAGCAGCTGCCCGATGCAGAACAGCGCGATGGAAACCGCCCACAGCGTCTGACCGAGTCCCTGGCCGGGGCCGGCATCCTTGCCGACGGCGCTGAGTGGCGCGTAGGCCGTCCATCCCGAGAGGGGCGGCCCGTCTGGGATGAAGAACGCGGCGATCAGCACCACGAACGCCACGAACGTGACCCAGAACGACATCATGTTGATGCGCGGGAACGCCATGTCTTCGGCGCCCACTTGCAAGGGGAGCACGAAGTTACCGAACCCGGCGAACGGGGCCGTCGTCAGCACGAAGAACACCATGATCGTGCCGTGCATCGTCATGAGCGAGAGGTAGTACTCGGGCGTCATGACGCCGCCCGGTGCGCCGTTGGGCGACAGCTTTGAGAGGCCGGGGATCGGGAGCTCGGGAGAGGCGAGATGCAGGCGCATCAGCCAGGAGAGGAACATTCCGGTACACACCGCCACCAGCGCCAGGCCGAGGTACTGCTTGCCGATCACTTTGTGATCGACGCTGAAGACGTACTTGCGCAGGAACGTCCGGGGCGGTGCGTGATGGTGCGCGGCCGCGGGAGTCGCCACGTTGTGGGTCATTGTTGGGCCGCCTGGTCCTTCAGCCATTGGGCGAATTCGTCCGGGCCCTTCACTTCCAGGTAGGCCCGCATGTTGTAGTGCCCCAGCCCGCACAGCTGGGTGCAGACGATCTCGTATTTCCCTGTCTTGGTCGCCGTGAACTGCAGCGGGATGTCGAGCCCCGGCACGAAGTCCTGCTGAATGCGAAGTTCCGGGACGTAGAATGCGTGTCCGACATCCTTGGCGTGCATGGTGAGCAGAATCGGCTGATTGACGGGGATCACGAGCGACGCGGACACGATGTCGTCGCGCGCCGTCGTGTCGTTGGCCGGGTCGAGGCCGAAGAAGTTGCCGTTCCCATCGTCGATCAAGTTCGGATGCGTGGCCCCGAACGCCCTATCCGCGCCCGCATAGCGAAAATAGAAGGCGAACTGCTCGGCCTGCACGTCGATATGCAGCGCCCTGGGGTCGGGCGGGGCCTGATAGATCCCCGCCCACACCTTGGAACCCACGAGCGTGAGTGCCAGCACCTCGGCGCCCACGAGGACGACGGCCAGCACCACCAGCGGCGCCACCCCCCCGGGAAACGTCTTGATGGGCCGCGTGTCGCCGCGATCGGCGAAGCGCCAGATGAAGAACGCCAGTACGAGCTGCGCCACGACGAACAGCGCCCCAGCGCTCAACATCGTTTCGCCCATCTGGCGATCGATCCCAGCGCCCAGGACGGAAATGTCCGGGGGCATCCACCAGATGTGCCGCGCGAAGATCACCGCCGACACGAGCGTTATCACGGTGATCAGCCCGGCCAGCAGTTTGCCCATCGACCCGCCTCCGCTCAGTAGGGGGTGGCCTTGAACACGAAGTTCGCGGTCGCCGTCTCGCTGCCCGTGATGGTCACATCCTGCGTCTGGGTGCCGAACTTCTCGTGCCACGCCGTGAGTGTGTACTTCCCGGGTGGCAGCCCTGTGAGGTTGAACTTGCCGTCGGAGCCGCTCACCGCGTGCCGCGCGGTGGCGAGCACCGCGAAGTAGCCATGCATCCACGGGTGCACGTTGCACTTGACCGGGATGAACTCGGGCTTCGCGTAACTCGTGTGAATCGGCGGCGCCCCGGGGGGTTGGGACTTGTTCCACTCCGCGTTGGTCGTCGCGAGGGGATGGATGTTATGTGAGGTCTGGTCGTCGTTGTAGATCTCGAGCGGCTGGTTCGCTTCCAGGACGGCGACGTGCGGCAGATACTGGCACCCTTTCTGGTCGTAGCGCACGGTTTCCGTCGCCGGTGCGCCGCCCGGGTCGCCGGCGGACACGTAGACCACGACGTATTGCAGCGAGTTCCCGGGCCCCGTCACGACGTTCTGTGTCGTCACAGGCGTCGCGTGCTGGCTCGCGCACGACGGCTCCTTGCTCATGTCGATCGGCTTCATCTTGGGCGGCGTTCCGGTGAACGTCACGGTGCCGCTCACCGCACCGGCGGCGCGTGGCGCCGGCGCGGCCGGGCCGGTCAACGCCGCGGGAAAGAGCGCGGCTCCGGCGAGCAGGACGATGGATGGTGTGCGCATGGCTGCTCCCTCACTGGCCTTCCGGCCCGATGGGTTTGATCTGCTCCGGATGAGAAATCGTCCAGGCGTTCCAGATCGCGGCCTCCGGAGTCCGCAACGGCTGGAGCGTGCGCAGGAAGTGCACGAGATCCCACGCTTCCTCCGGCTTGAGGTTGTCGGCGAACGACGGCATCGGCGTGCCGTCGAGGCCGGTCATGAAGATCCGGTACAGATCCTGGTTGGTGGTACCGCACTTGAATCGCGACCCGGTGGAGAAGTTGTACGGGCGGATGGGGTTGTCCTTGCTGTCCGTCAGCGTCGAGGCCGAAGGCCCATCGCCGTGTCCCGCCGGGCCGTGGCATTTCCAGCATTCGAGATGCTGAAACAGCTGGCGTCCGTGGAGGATCCCCTCGGCTGTGGGTGCCGGCTCGGGCGGGATCGTGATCGGCGTCGCCGCCGTCCCCCCCTGCCAGCGCCGGGAGAAGGTCTTGATATACGCGACGAGGTCGACACGGTTCTGCGGGGTCAATGCGACCCACGGTGGCATGTTTGTGGTGACGAAGCCGCGGGTCACGGAATTGTACAGATCCAGGTCGGTGGGCAGATTCCCCGACACCGTCGAGCGACACTTGAACGTTGCGGCGGTGAAATCCCGCGGCTTTGGATCGATCCACATGGCGTTCTCGCCCTGGCCGTCCCCGTCGGGCCCGTGACAGCCCGTGCAGTAGCGGCCGTAGAGCTTCTGGCCGGCGGCGGCACGGCCGGTGACTGTGCCGACACGCGTTTGCTGCGCCTCCCCGGGGCGCGGGGCCACGACGAGGAGCGCTCCCCAACACGAGGCGATTGCCAGCCATCCCAATTGCGGTTTCATCGGGCCTCCTCCTAGAACGCGAAGTCGAAGCCGAGGAACACGCTGCGGCTCCACACCGCCGTGCCCGGGGTCAATGGGTCCGCACCGACGCCGTCACCGCTCAGCGGCACGGTGCCGATCGTCTTGGTCATCGCAAATTCGCCGTGAAACGCCATCCCGTCGCGGCTGAACATGAAGGGATAGGCACGGACCCCCACGACGAAGGCGTCGGCGTTGCCGAGCGTCTTCGGGGTCGCGGGGTCACCCTGCTTGGACATCCGCACCTGCTCGTAGCGCCCCTGAATCATGAGCCGCGTGGCGGCGACGTAGTGCGCTTCGAGCATGGCCGTGTTCCAGGCGGGATTCTGCGTCCCGCCACCCAGCGCCGCATTGTCCTGCGCGTGCGAGAACATCGGGAGCAGCTCCAGGTTGCCCAGCCAGATCTGCGCCGTCGCGCCGAACCGGGAGAACGACACGTTGTCCGTCGCGTCGCCGGGAATCGGATTGCCGAAGCTCGTCTGCTCCACCGTCGGGCGGTGGCCCAGATAGCCGAACACGCCGACGCGTTGCGGGCCCAACCCTTTCCCCAGCGCCCAGGCCTGGCTCAGTGTGAACATGGCGTCCATGCTCTTGCCGCCCGGCAGGCCGGCCTCGCCATCGTCGGTCGTCAGGAGCGCCAAGCTGTAGCGCGAGTAGCTATTGATCGAGTGGCCGGAGAATTCCGCACCGATCTGGTTGTCCCCCATGCCGAAGTTGTTGGAGGAGCCGGCCGGCAGATAGTGGTACGCGTAGAGAAAGCCGCCGTTGTTCGAAAGCCAGGTGATGCGCTTCTCGGAATACAGGTTGTCCAGCTCGAATTTCCCCACCTTCACGTTGGCCCACGGCGAATTGCCGAGGTTGTCGAAGCGCACGAACGCCGCTTCGATGCCCGCCGTGCCATCG
>DATJJY010000108.1:0-7344 GCA_035491895.1 Gemmatimonadales bacterium | reverse complement strand
TGCCGCCACCGAGCGCGGGCTGCTCGGACCCGACGTGATGGGACGAGGGCAGGCGTTCGACATCGAAATCCGCAAAGGGGGCGGCGCCTACATCTGCGGGGAGGAGACGGCGATCTTCAACTCCGTCGAGGGGCTGCGCGGCGAGCCGCGCAACAAGCCCCCCTTCCCCGTCCAGGCCGGGTTGTTCGGAAAACCCACCGTCGTCAACAACGTCGAAACCCTCGTCAACGTGCTCGAGATCCTGCGCATCGGCGGTCCGGCGTACGCCGCCATCGGGACCAAGGACTCGACCGGCACCCGGCTGTTCTGCCTGTCGGGCGCCGTCGCGAAGCCGGGTGTGTACGAAGTGGCGTTCGGCGCCACGCTGCGGCAGCTCATCGAGCTGGCGGGAGGGGTCACGCGGGGCCGGACGCTCAAAGCGATCCTCCTCGGGGGCGCGGCCGGGGTCTTCCTGCGGCCCGACGAGCTGGATATCGCACTGACGTTCGAGGGGGCGCGCGCCGCCCAGGCGACGCTCGGCTCTGGCGTCGTGATGTTGTTCGACGACACCGTCGATATAGCGGACATCGTGCTGCGCATCGCCGCGTTTTTCCGGGACGAGTCGTGCGGACAATGCGTCCCCTGCCGCGTCGGGACAGTGCGGCAGGAGGAGGCGCTGCACCGGCTGCTGCACAAGCAACCGCGCGGCGGCGTGCAGGGGGAGCTCGCCCTGTTGGAAGAGATCGGCGTCGCCATGAAGGACGCGTCGATCTGCGGTCTCGGGCAGACGGCCTACAGCGTGGTCGAGTCCGCGGTAAAGCGACTGCGGCTCTTCGACGAGGCGACCGCATGAGCCAGTTCGTCCAGCTCTCCCCGCCACCACGCGCCGTCGAGCTCACGATCGACGGCACAGCGGTGAAGGTCCCGGAAGGGACGACGATTTACGACGCCTGCCGGCAGCAGGGCACGACGATCCCGACGCTGTGCTACATCGAGACGTTGCATCCGGTCAACGTGTGCCGCGTCTGCGTCGTTGAGGTGGAGGGCTCGCGGGTCCTCGTCCCGTCGTGCTCGCGCAAGGTGGAGCCCGGGATGGTCGTGAAGACCGACACCGACCGGGTGAAACACAGCCGCAAGATGGTGCTCGAGTTCCTGGGGTCGTCGGTCGATCTCTCGACCACGCCGCTCGTCGCCGACTGGATCGCGGAGTACCGCGCCGACGTCGATCGCTACGGTCCGCCCGCCACTGCCGCGATCGATCGCGACGGCCTCCCGACGGGGCACCACACTCCGCCCGACGTCGGGCATCGCGCCACCGTGGGGCAGCCGACCAAGGTGGACAACGAGCTGTATACGCGGGACTACGCGAAGTGCATCCTGTGCTACAAGTGCGTCGAGGCGTGCGGCACGGACTATCAGAACACCTTCGCGATCGCCGTGGCGGGCCGCGGCTTCGACGCCCGCATCTCGACCGAGTTCGCGGTGGAGCTGCCCCAGTCGGCGTGCGTGTACTGCGGCAACTGCATCGCCGTCTGTCCGACCGGAGCCCTGATGTTCAAGAGCGAGTATGAGCGCCGGGCGGCCGGCACATGGGACGAATCGCGGCAGACGGTGACGCGCACCGTGTGTCCCTATTGCGGCGTGGGGTGCAACCTCGAGCTGCACGTGCAGGACAACGAAATCGTGAAGGTCACCTCGCCGCTCGACCACGACGTGACACGCGGGAATCTTTGCATCAAGGGGCGCTTTGGGTGGCAGTACGTCCAAAGCAGACGCCCAGCGACCGAGCCGCCGAGTGGACGCCCAGGGGCGAGGGGCTAGGTCGCCACGCGTTCAGGGTGGGTGTAGGTCGTCAGCCGATCAGCCCGCGCAAACCCAACCAGCGTCATTCCTGACTGCTCGGCGACGCGCACAGCAAGTCCGGTGGGTCCCGAAATGGCCGCGAGCAGGGGCGCTCCAAACACCGCCGCCTTCTGCACCATCTCGAAGCTGGCGCGGCTCGTCACCAGAATAAACCCCCTCTCGGGGTCCACGCCGCGGCGCAGCAGGGCGCCGATCAGCTTGTCCAGGGCGTTGTGCCGGCCCACGTCCTCGCGCACCTCGTCAACGGTGCCGTCCACGCCCACCCACGCCGCCGCATGCACCGCGCCCGAGAGCGCGTTGAGCGGCTGCCGGGCGGCGAGCGCCGCGAGCGCGGCCTCGATCGCCGCCGGGCGCACCGGCCGCCCGGGGCGGACCGAGTGCGGCGACTTCATCACGGCGTCGATGCTGTCGGTACCGCAGATGCCGCAGCCGGTACGGCCCGACAACCGGCGGGCCCGGGACGCGACGACCGCTTCGCACGCTTCGTCGACCGTCGCCTGCACCTCGATCCCCTGCCCGTAGCGGACCACGTTCACGGCATGCAGGTCGGACGGCGCGCGAATCAGTTCTTCCGTGATGCTGAAGCCGAGGACGAAATCCTCGAGGTCCGCGGGCGTGGCCATCATCACCACGTGCGGAATCGCATTGTAGACGATCACGACCGGTGTTTCTTCGACGATCTGCTGCGGCCGATCCATGACGGTGCCGGCGGACCACTGGCGCGCCTGCACCTCGAGCAGCGGCTTGGCGTAGCCCACGCGCAGCAAGCCGAGGGGATTCTCCATCTGCTCGATCTTCCCTGCCATGACTTCAATATAGCGCGCGGGGCGTGTAGCCTTCCCTGCCATGATCACGAAGTGGGTCGGGCTGATCATCATCGCGAACATCGCGGTGTACATGCTGCAACAGCAGTTCCCGGAGCAGATGCGGGCATTCGAGTTCGTGCCCGTGTTGCTGCTGCTGCGGCCGTGGACCCTCCTCACCTACATGTTCCTGCACGCCGACTTCGGGCACATCTTCTTCAACATGCTGAGCCTGTTCTTCTTCGGACCGCGCGTGGAAGACCGGATCGGCGGCGGCAGGTTTCTCACCCTGTATTTCGTGAGCGGGCTGTTCGGCGCGTTCACGTCGATGATCATGAGCCCCAACGTCGGGCTGCTCGGTGCCTCAGCCGGGGTATACGGCGTGCTGCTCGGGTTTGCCCGCCTCTGGCCGCGCGCGCAGCTCTTGATCTGGGGCATCGTGCCGGTGGAGGCGCGGACGCTGATCATCATCATGACGCTCGTGTCGCTCTTCCTCGGCGGTCTCAACCTCGGCAACGTCGCCCATTTCGCTCACCTGGGCGGCTTCGTGGGGGGATGGCTGGTGCTGCGCTTCACCGGCGTCCGCACCACTGAGGACCGGCTGCGTCCGGTGCAGCCGGCTCGCGCTCCCGCTCCCAAACCGGGCGCGGCGGAGCGATGGAAACAGATCCGCCTCGAGCAGCTCCATCCCGTCAATCGCGAGGAGGCCGAGCGGGTGCTCGCCAAGCTCCAGACGCGGGGTGCGACGAGCCTGACCGCGGACGAGCAGGCGTTTCTCGACCGCTTCAGCGCGATGTAACGCCGCCGCCCGCCGCGATCGGGAGGATCCGCACCGCGGGCCCGCCGACGATCGTCGGCGTCTGGTGATCCTGGGCGACTTTGTTGAACTGCGGCACGTCTGTTTCCAGCATGCCGTTGAACCGCGCCAGGTACGCATCGAGCAGCGGCCGCAGCACCTTCCATTCGGCCATCACCTGCTCGCCGGGCGGCTGAGCGTAGGCGAACGCCGCTCCCCCTCCCAATCGCTGCATCCGGTCCTGGAAGCGGCTCAGGTAGTGCACGTCGTCCTGGCCGCCGTCGCGCTGCACGTCCGAGTTGTAGAGCGAGTCCTTCAAGTCCTTGAGCTTCCGGCCCAGCGCGCGAGCTTCGCGCGACACCGGGGCGGTCACCGTCGTGTCGAGTCCCGCCCCACGCAGCGCCTGCTGGACGTTCTGCAGCTGGTTCTGGAGGCTCGCGATGCGATTGAGCATCGTGTTCAGCGCGGTCGTTTCGTTGCGCAGCTCGAGCGCCGCCCGCAATTGGGCGACGAATGCCGCTGAGTCCGCGTGCACGAACGGGTCCGGTTGTACCACGACGGGTCGCGTCGCGGTTTTCCCGGCCGCGGCGATCGTGACCGTATAGGTGCCCGGGATGACGCGCGGGCCGCCGGCGTTGCGGAACGGGTTCTCTTCCTCGCCGGGCTCCGGGACGCGCTCGAACGCCAGACGCGGCGGAGCGGCGTAGCGCAGGTTCCACACGAAGCGATTCACGCCTTGCTTCCCCGGAGCGCTCGAGTCGACGGTCACGGTGTCGCCGTGCACGTCGGTCACCGTCACGATCACTCCGGGACGGCGGCGGGAGCCTTCGGTACGCGCCACCGAGTCCGGCGGCCCGCTCGTATCGAGCGCGGTCTTCAGGTAGTAGTCGATCATCGCGCCGGCGGGCGCGTTCGGCGTCGTGAAGCGGGTCGGGGCGACGACGGTGCGCCGCGGGCGCACGCGGATCAGGGCCGGCAGCGGACTGAAGAGGTGTACGCCCTGTGCAGCGACATCGGGCCCGAGCTCCTCGAGGGCCGTGATGTTGTCGAGCACGAAGAGGCCCAGTCCGTGGGTCGCGACCACGAGATCGTGCGAGCGCTGGATGAATTTCAGGTCATAGACGGGCGCGGTCGGGAACCCGGCCTTGAGGGGCCGCCACGTCGCGCCGGCATCGCCGGACAGCCACAGCGCGGCATCCGTCCCGAGCACCAGGAGACCGGCGCGGTTGGGATCCTCGCGCACCACCCGGGCGGAGGCGTCCTGCGGCAATCCTGCAGCGATGTCGATCCAGGTCTTGCCGAAGTCCACCGTCTTATAGACGTAGGGTCGGTTGTCGTCGAACTGGTGCCGGTCGACCGCCAGATAGGCGCTGCCTGCCGCGGCGGGGGAAACGCCGATCTGGTAAATTCGGCCCTCGGCGTCTGGCGCGAGACCGGGGAAGTGCCCCGCCACGTTGGTCCAATTCTTTCCCCCGTCCCGGGTCACCTGTACCAGGCCGTCGTCGGTGCCGGTCCAGATCACGCTCGAATCGGTGGGCGCCACATCGATTGTGAGAATCGTGTTGTACGTCTCGGCGCCCGAGATGTCGTCGTTGATCGGCCCGCCGCTGGTGCGCTGTTTGGTCTTGTCGTTGCGGGTGAGATCGGGGCTGATCACCTCCCAGTGCTCGCCACCGTTGGTGCTCTTGAAGACGACGTTCGCGCCGATGTAGACGGTGTTGGCGTCGGTGCGCGACACCTCGACCGGCGTCGTCCAGTTGAACCGGTAGAGGAGATCAGCCGCCGCGCGGTCCGAGACGCCGGGAACGTAGGGGCGCACCGGGCGAGTCAGTCCCGAATGGAGGTCGATCCGCTGCAGGCTGCCGTTCTGCGATTCGGCGTACACGATGGTGGAATCGCTGGGCGCCGGTACGGCGTACTCGCCGTCGCCGCCGGTGACGGTGAACCACTCGGAGCCGTTGAGGGAGCCCGACGGACCGCTCGAGGCACCACACCACGCGTTGTTGTCCTGCAGGCCGCCGCACAGGTTGTACGGCACGTTGTTGTCCGCGGCGACCATGTAGAACTGCTCGATCGGCAGGTTGTTGAACCAGGTCCAGCTCTTCCCCGCATCCTGGGTCACATACGCCCCGCCGTCGTTCCCCTGCACCATCCGGTCGGGATTGGCGGGATCGATCCACAACGCGTGATGGTCGACGTGCACCGGGCGATCGATGATGCGGGTCGTCTTGCCGCCGTCGTCGGACTGGAGCAGCTGATACGACGAGAAGAACAGTCTCTTATCGTCGACCGGAGAGACGTGCATCAGCGAGAAATAAAACGGGCGGGCCGACAGGGCATGATTGTCGGAGACGCGCGTCCAGTGGTCGCCCTGGTCCTGCGAGTCCCACAGCAGACCCTGCTTCGCCTCGACGAGCGCGTAGACGTGCCGCGGATTGGTGGGCCCGACGGCCACGGCGATCCGTCCCCACGGTCCCCGCGGCAGTCCGGTGGCGAGCCGGTCCCACGTCATGCCGCCGTCAGTCGAGCGATAGACGCCGCTCCCGGCTCCGCCTGAGACGAGTCCCCACGGATGGCGCACCACCTGCCACATTCCGGCGAACAACACGCGCGAATTGCCCGGGACCATGACGAGGTCCGACGCGCCGGTCGTGTCGTTGACGAACAGCACCTTCTGCCAGGTCTTGCCGCCGTCAGCGCTGCGGAACACGCCACGCTCGGGGTTCGCGGTCCAGGCGTGCCCGATGGCGGCGACGAACACGATATCGGGGTCGTGCGGATCGATCACGATGCGCGCGATCTGGCCCACGCCCGGCAGGCCCATGAATCTCCAGGTCTTGCCGGCATCGGGGGAGAAGAAGACGCCGTGGCCGTTCACGATGTCGTTGCGGATGTTCGCCTCGCCCGTTCCCACCCAGACGAGGTTCGGGTTCGAAGGGGCGAGTGCGATGGCGCCGATCGATGCGGTCGGCTGGTCCGCGAATACCGCCTCCCAGGAATTGCCGCCGTCGGTCGTCTTCCAGACGCCGCCCGCCGCGGCCCCGACATAGTAGACGTTCGGCTGGCCGGAAACTCCGGCGACCGCCGTCACACGCCCGCCGCCCACCGAGGGGCCGATGTTGCGGAACTTGATGTTGTTGAGCGAGTCGGCCGGCAGCGGCGCCGCACGCGTTGGCGCCGGTTTCCGGGTGCCGCGCTGGGCGGACAACCCCGAGGCCAGGACGGCAGTCAGCGCGAGCGCCCACACCGGTCGCAGAGTCATGACGGCATTCCTCCGAGTCGCAGCAGTCGCTGCCATTGCGTGACCGTGGCGGGCACGACGGAGAGCCGGCCCATGCGCACGAGCGCCAGGTCCTTGAAGACGGGATCGGCCTTGATCGTCGCGAGCGAAACAGGCGCCGCGAGTTTCGCGCCGGCCTTGAGATCGACGACGACGAGCTTCGGGTCCTTCAGCTTTGGATCCGGGTAGGCGGCGCGGGCCACACGCGCCATTCCCACGGCGGCTTTTTCATCACCCGTGTGGTAGATCAGCACCTCGTCGCCCGGCTGCATCCCCCGCAGGTGCTTCAGCGCGAGCGGATTCTTCACGCCGTCCCACACCGCGGTCTTCTGTTTCACGAGATCGTCGAAGCTGTAGGTGGACGGCTCGGTCTTGAGGATCCAGTAGCTCATTCGCCCGGTGCTCCAGTGCTCGTCGTGATCCATGCGGCAATGGTGGTCGCCAGCTCGGCGAAGACTTCCTCGGGAGTGCGCCCCGACTTTTTGGGAACGCTGAACGAGTGATCCCCGCCGTTCACGAGATGCAGCGTCGCCCGCGGACCGACCTTGCGCAAGACCTGGCGCAAGAGGATCAGCTCCGCGAACTCGTCGCGATCGCCCTGGAGGAACAGCATCGGGACCCGG
>DATJJY010000107.1:0-12970 GCA_035491895.1 Gemmatimonadales bacterium | reverse complement strand
GTCCGGGCGCTCTTCCGCCCCCGCTACCGCGAGGTCCAGGCGGTGCGCGAGGTCGGCTTCGAGATCGAGCCCGGCGAGATCGTCGCCTTTCTCGGGCCCAACGGCGCCGGCAAGACGACCACGCTGAAGATGCTCGCCGGCCTGCTCTACCCCACGAGTGGGCAGGTGCGCGTGGCGGGGTTCGAGCCTTGGTCGGGCGGCGCGGCGTTCAAGCGCCGCATCGCCCTGGTGCTCGGCAACCGTCAGCAGCTCGTGTGGGATCTCCCCGCGGAGGAGACGTTCCTCCTGAACCGCGCGATCTACGACATCGCCGAGGGGGATTTCCGCGAGCGCCGCTCGGAGCTGGTCGATCTCCTGGGACTCGCCGCCGTCGTCGACAAGCCGGTTCGCCAGCTCTCGCTCGGCGAGCGGATGAAGTGCGAGCTGGCCGCTGCCCTGCTGCACCGGCCGCCAATTCTGTTTCTCGACGAGCCGACGCTCGGCCTCGACGTCAGCGCGCAGGATGCGATTCGGCGTTTTCTCAGCGGCTACCGGGACCGTCACGGCGCCACGATTCTGCTGACGTCCCACTACATGCAGGACGTCACCGCCCTGGCATCGCGCGTCATCATGATCAACCGGGGACGCCTCTTGTACGATGGTGCCCTCGAGGCGCTGGTGGCGCGCATCGCCCCGACCAAGCGGTTCGAGCTGGTGCTGGGCGCGCCGGTCAGCGCGGAGTCGCTGGCGACGTTCGGCGCCGTCACGAGCTACCGGTTCCCCCACGCGATTCTCGACGTCCCGCGCGAAGCCGCCGCCGCGACGAGTGCGCGTCTGCTCGCCGGACTCCCCGTGGCCGACCTCTCGATCGAAGATCCACCAATCGAGGAGGTGATCCGGCTGGCGTTCGCCGAAGCGGAGGAGCCGGCGTGACGCAGGCGGCAGCGTGGGCGCGCCGCTACGGGGCCTTGATCCGCAACGCGTGGCTCATCGATCTCCAGTATCGCGCGGCGATCCTCTTGTGGGTGCTCTGGGGCGTGACGGAACCGGCCATCGCGCTCGGCATCTGGTGGGCGATCGCGGGCGCCGGAGACGTGGCGGGGTACGCCCGCGCCGATTTCGCCCGCTATTTCTTCGCGATGATGCTCGTCAATCAGCTCACCATCGCCTGGGACTCGTGGTACCTGGACCGCTGGATCCGGGAGGGGGAGCTGAACTTCCGGCTGGCGCGCCCGCTGCATCCCGCGCACGAAGCGACCGCCGACAACCTCGCCTACAAAGCGCGCAGCGGGACCATCATCCTGCTCGTCTGGCTCATCGCTGCCGCGATCTGGCCGGCCGTGCGTCTCCCACTCGATCCCGCCCGCTGGGCGCTGACCGCACTGGCCGTAGTCCTGGCCGCGGGGTTGCGGTTCCTCATCAGCTTCACGACGGGGCTCCTCGCCTTCTGGACCACGCGCGCCACCGCCATCATGGAGCTGCACGCCGGCATCGCCATGTTTCTCGCCGGCCGCATCGCACCGTTGGCCCTCCTGCCGCCGCCGATCGCCCATCTCGCGGCGGTCCTCTGGTTCCGGCCGATGCTCGCGTTTCCGGTGGAAGTCCTGACCGGCGCCGTGACCGGGGCCCCGGCCCTGCTGCTGGGGTTCGCGGCCCAGGCGTTCTGGCTCGCCGTCTGGTACGGTGCATGCCGCCTCGCCTGGCAACGCGGATTGCTGCGCTACGGCGCCGTGGGAGGATGACGATGCGCCGACCCCGCTGGCCCGCGCTGCTCGCGAGTCTGGTGCGACTTAACGCCGTGGAGGAGCTCCAGTACCGGGCGAACTTCATCGCCAGCGTGCTCGCCACGGCCTTCTGGATCGCAACGGCGCTCCTGACGCTCGCGTTGTTCTTCCGGCACACCACGCGTCTGGGCGGCTGGGAATACTGGGAAGTGGTCGTGCTACTCGGCGTCTTCAACGCCCTCACGGGAGTCATCGAAGCGGTGTTGCGGCCCGGAATCGGGCAGCTCGCCGAGGACGTGAAGAGCGGCGCGCTCGATCTCGTCCTCGTCAAGCCCGCGGACGCCCAGCTCTTCGTGTCGTTCCGGCGGCTCGACCTGTGGCGCCTGACCGACATCGTGCTCGGCCTCGCGCTCTCCGGCTACGCGCTCGCGCGGCTTGGCCACGTCCCCACGATCTGGCAATCGGGGGCGTTTCTCGTGGCCCTCGCGGCGGCGGCGGTCGTGGTCTACGCCATCTGGGTCGCGCTGATGAGCCTCGCCTTCTGGTTCGTCGCGGTCGAGAATCTGTCGGTGTTGTTCGACGCGGTCTACGAAGGGGCGCGCTATCCCGTGTCGGCGTATCCGGGGGCGCTGCGGTTCGTCTTCGTCTATCTCCTGCCGATCGCCTGGGCGACGACGGTTCCCGCCTCAGCGCTCACCGGTCGAATTTCGCCGGTCACCGCGTTGGGAGCGGCGGGGGTCGGCGCGGCGGCGTTTGTGTTCGCCCGGCTCTTGTGGCGCACCGCGCTGAAACGCTACACCGGCGCCAGCGGTTGACGGCTACCCGACCTTCTGTACCTGCTCGACCACTCGGCGCGTCGCCGCTTCGAGATCGGGCGCGCGCAAGAGGCTCGAGCCGATCAGGAACATCGTGTCGTTGCCGTAGAGATCCATCCAGTGCGCGATGCGCGCGGCATCGATGCCGCCCCCGGGCACGGGAAAGGCCGCGCGCACAGGCCCGAGCGGCGCACGCAGCCGCCGGTTGATCGCCTGGCACAGCTCGAGCGTGAAATAGCTGAATCGCCCAGCGACGTTCGTGTAAATCACTCCATCCGAGCCGACGATGCGGTAGAGGACTCCGTACAGCACGTCCGCGGCGATGCCGTGGTCAGTCCCGAAAAACGCGCCGGTCATTGTCGGGTGCGCCAGCACGACGAGGCCGCGCTCGCCGATCGCACGCGCCGCGTCGACACCCTGGGGCAACAGATTCACGAGGACGCCGCGGCAACCGGCCCGCGCCGCCAGCTCGAGCCGGTCGGCAAAGCCGGTCAGCGTTCCCGTGACGTTCGGGAAGTAAAGCGCCCGCCCCCCCGTCTCCCGGTTGGCGCGTTCCACCGCCTCCTGACACCGCTCCACCCGCTCGCGGAACGGCGCCGACGGCTGGTCGGCGAGGTTGTGATCGTCCTTGACGATGTCGGCGCCGGCGCGGGCGAATCGATAGCACAGCTCGGCCAGCGCGCGGGCGTCGAGCCCGAGCGGTTTGGTCGCCGTACAGACGAGGGGGCGCACCGGTGCGCCGCAGAGGTCGCGGATGCCCGGAATCCCGAAGCGCGGACCGGGAAGGGCCCGGAGCATCGACTCGGGAAACGCCACATCGACGAGGCGGAGGGCGGGCTTCATCGAGATGTTGCCGAACAGGAGGTTGAAAAGCGCCGTGACGTCGCCGCCGACGATCACCGGGTCGTACGCGATCACGGCGCGCCACCGCCCGCTGCCATCGGGCTCGAGCGTCTCGATCCGGCCGACGAGACGGGCTTCGACCTCGGGTGCCGTATCCTCGGGAACTTCGACGGACTGCTCGCGCGCGATGTCCCGCGCCTTGGCCGCGGCATCCGCTTTCGAGTCGCACGTAAGGTGGTAGGTGGCGCGTAACATGGACGGGCAAATTGCATGCTTCCACGCTGCCGGGCCAGGACCGTTCCAACGCGTCTACATCATCCGGTGGCGGATGACACCCGGACTGGAGCGTTGGAACGGCCCCAGGGAGCCTTATCTTGCGTCATGCGCGCTGTCGTGCTGTGCCTCATCGGTGTCCTGGCGGCGGCTCGTCCCGTACGGGCCCAGGACAATTACGAGATCCAGGTGTACGGCGCCGAACTGGTGCCGCGCGGCGCTACGATGGTCGAGCTGCACAGCAACTACACCTTCCGCAGCTCGAGCGACACGACGAGCGGCGTGCTGTCCAGCCGTCATGCCGTGCACGAAACGATCGAGATCACGCACGGGTTTAGCGAGTGGCTCGAGGTCGGCGTATACCTCTTTACGAGCGCCGATGCACGGGTCGGCTGGCAGTGGGTGGGGAACCACATCCGGCCCCGCGTGAGTGTACCGGAACGCTGGCATTGGCCGGTAGGCGTGAGCCTGTCGCAGGAAATCGGATATCAACGCCGGGCCTATTCGGCGGACACCTGGACCTGGGAGATCCGACCGATCGTCGATCGCCGCATTGGCCGCGCCTACATCTCCCTCAATCCCGTGCTCGAGCGCTCGTTGCGAGGACCGGACGCCGGCCAGGGGTTCGACTTCTCGCCCAACGCCCTCGTATCGCTCGACGTGACGCCGCGCGTCACGGTGGCGCTCGAGTACTACGGGGCGTTCGGCCCACTCAGTGATTTTGCGCCGCTCGACAAGAGCGAGCAGCAGCTCTTTCCCGCGGTGGACCTCGACTTCGGCCCCGATTGGGAATTCAACGCCGGCGTCGGCTTGGGACTTACTCCGGCCACAGACCGCCTCCTCGCCAAGGTGATTCTCGGGCGACGCTTCGGCGGGCATCACTCGTGAGCGGTGCTCCTGCATTCGTTTTCGATCTCGACGGCACACTGGTCGACAGCGTCTACGAGCACGTCCTCGCCTGGCGCGAGGCGCTGGAGCGCGTGGGCGTGGAGCTTTCGGTATGGCGCATTCACCGCCGCATCGGCATGAGCGGCGGGCTGCTGATCGACGCGCTGTTGCGCGAGACGGGGCGGCAGGTATCGGCCGAGCAGGCCGATCAGATGAAGCGGTACCATGCCGAAGCCTATCGCCGCATCTCCGGAGCGGTCCGCCCGCTGCCCGGAGCGCGCGAGCTATTGCGTCACCTGTCCGATGTCGGCGTCCCCTGGGCCATCGCAACGAGCGGGTGGATGCAGAGCGCCCGCCCCGCACTCGAATTGCTCGGCGTCCCGGCGAGCGTCCCGATCGTCACGCGCGACCAGGTCGCGCACGCCAAACCCGATCCCGATCTGTTCATCGCCGCCGTCGAGCGGCTCGGCGTCCCCGTCACCGATGCGGTCGTGGTGGGCGACAGCGTGTGGGATCTGCTCGCGGCGCGGCGCGCCCGCGCGCTCTCCATCGGTCTCCTCTCCGGCGGCTACGGCCAGGACGAGCTGGAGCGGGCCGGCGCCTACCGCGTATACCAGGATCCCGCCGACCTGTTGGACCACCTCGACGAGGTCGGCGTCCGCCGCGTCTGACGCGGCTGCTCCCTCCGTAGTTCTACGGCCGTAGGCTTGCGGATTCTCCGCGGCGCACACGCGGCGTAAGCTGACCGCATGCCGCTGGCATGCACCGGGATCAACCACCGGACGGCTTCTGTCGCGCTGCGGGAGCGGCTCGCGTTGGGGCCCGTCGCACAGCGGCGCGTGCTGCACGCGTCGCGGGCTGCGGGTACACCGTTCGGCGAGCTCGCGATTCTCTCCACCTGTAATCGCACCGAGGTGTACGCGGCGCCCGTCGCGGCGTCCGACGCGCTGCTCGAGCTGCTGGCGGGGATCGCCGGCGTGTCAGCGGCAGCGCTGCAGCCGCACACCTACCAGGAGACGGGCGTCGACGCCGTGCGCCGCCTCTGCCGCGTCGCCGCCGGGCTCGATTCGATGGTGCTCGGCGAATCGGAGATCCAGGGGCAGGTGGCGGCGGCGCTCCGGATCGCCGAGGATGCGGGGACGGCGGGTCCGGTGCTCACCGCCGCGTTCCGCGCCGCCACGCAGGCGGGGCGGCGCGCTCGCGCGGAGACGGGCATCAGCCATCTCCCCACCAGCGTCAGCTCGGAGGCAATCCGGCTGCTGCGGGACGTCGCGGGACCGCTCGATCGCTTGTCGGTGTTGCTCGTCGGTACGGGGAAGATGGGGCGCCTCGCCGGCCAGTCGTTGCGCCGGGCGACGGCCCACCTGACGGTGATCAGCCGCACCGCCGACCACGCGCAGGAGCTGGCGCGGCACTGCGACGCGGCGGCGCTCGGGTGGCACGAGCTTCCGGACGCCGTCGCCCGGGCCGACGCCATCATTTGCTCGACCGGCGCGCCGCACGCCGTCGTGAGCTGCGACCTCGTCCGTGGCGCCATCGCCGGTGGCCCCGCGCGGCGGCGCATCTTCGTCGACATCGCCGTTCCGCGGGACGTCGAGCCGGAGGTGCGCGACCTGCCAGGCTGCGAGCTGTACGATCTCGACGCGCTGCAGCAGCGCCTCGCGGGAAACCTGGAGGTGCGTCGCCAGGAGGTTCCCGCCGCCCTGGCGATCGTCGAGCAGGAAGTCGAACGCTTCGACGCCTGGGCCCGCCATCAGACCGTCCGCCCACTGCTGCTCGAAATCCGGGCGCGGGGAGAGGCGATCCGCCAGCGCGAGGTCGCGCGGGCGCTGCGGCGCCTCGGTCCCACGTCGCCGGCGCTCGTCGCCCTGCTCGACGAGTTCTCCAGGTCGCTCGTCAACAAGCTGCTGCACGAGCCGACGCGCCGGCTGCCCACTGTCGACGATCCTGATATCGCGCGCGCTCTCTTCGGGCTCGACGCCGGATGACCACGGCGACGCGGGTCCTGCGCGGCGGTACGCGACGCTCCCCCCTCGCGCGCTGGCAGACGACCCTCATTCGGGAGGCGCTGCTCCTGCACGGCGTCGCGAGCGCTGAGATCCCGCTCACTACGGAAGGCGACCGCGTGCTCGATCGGCCGCTTCCCGAAATCGGCGGCAAGGGCGTCTTCACCGAGGCGTTGGAGGAGGCGCTGCGCGCCGGCGCCATCGACTTCGCCGTCCATTCGCTGAAGGATCTGCCGATCGAGCAGCCGGCCGACCTGATCGTCGCGGCGGTGTGCATGCGCAGCGACCCGCGCGACGTGCTGGTCGCCCGCGGCAAGCACACGCTCGGCTCGCTGCCGCCGGGCGCGACGGTCGGGACGTCCAGCACCCGACGCATCGCCCAGCTCCGCGCCGTGCGCCCCGACTTGGGCCTACGCCCGCTGCGGGGCAACGTCGATACACGGGTCCGCAAAGCACAGGACGGCGAATACGACGGCATCGTGATCGCGGCGGCGGGAGTGGAACGCCTCGGACTGGGTGCGGCGATCACCGAATACCTCCCCTTCGAGGTGATGCTCCCCGCTCCCGGACAGGGAGCGCTGGCGGTGCAGTGCCGCGCCGGCGATCAGCCGACGCGTGAGCTGCTCGCGGCGCTCGACGACCCGGATGCGCGCGCCACCACCGACGCGGAACGGGGCTTCCTCGCGAGGCTGGGTGGTGGCTGCGCCGCTCCAATCGCCGCCCTGGCCGAAGTTTCCAACGAGCACAGGACGCTGCGGCTGACCGGGCTGATCGCCGCGCTCGATGGAACGCAGGTCGTCCGCGTAGCGGGATCGGGCCCGAAGGGCGAGCCGCTCGAGCTGGCCCGGCGACTCGCCGGGCAGGCGATCCAACGCGGCGCGCGGGACCTCCTGTGAACGGACTCCTCGGGTCTCGGGTGCTCGTCACCCGCCCGCGCGATCAGGCCGAAGCGCTCGCCAAGGCGCTGGCGGCACGGGGAGCGCGCCCAATTCTCTTCCCCACGATCGAGGTCCGCCCTGTCGCAGATCTCTCGGGACTCGACCGCGCGATCGACACCCTCGAGGCGTACGACTGGATCACGTTCCCGAGCTCCAACGCCGTCGACGTCGTGTTCGATCGGTTGCTGGCGCGCGGCGCCCATCTCCCGGATCGGCTCCGGGTGGCCGCCGTCGGCCCGGGAACGGCCCAGACACTCGGCGCACGCGGCGCCCGCGTCGACTTCATCCCGTCGCAATTCCTCGGGGAGCAGCTGGGGCGCGAGCTCACGCCGGTCGAGGGCTGTCGCGTGCTCGTCCCCCGTGCCGCACAGGGGCGCGAGGAGCTGGCGATCGAGCTGACGCGGCGCGGCGCCATCGTCGACGAGGTCATCGTGTACGAGACCCTCCCGGCCACCGTTGATCCTGTGGGAATGCAGGAGCTCGAGCGGGGGGTGGACGTCGCCACATTTACGAGCCCATCCACCGTCGAGAATTTCTTCGCGTTACTCGGCGCGCGCGCGGTCCGCGTGTTGGGGGGAGCGTACGTGGCGTGCATCGGCCCCGTCACCGCGTCGGCCGCCCGTGCCCTCGGCCTCACCGTGCACCTCGAGCCCGCCGAGCACTCAATCCCGGGATTGGTAGCCGCTCTCGAGGAGGGCGTGCGGGACCGGGCGGCGTCGAGGAAGCCGGCATGATCACCCGACCGCGGCGACTCCGATCGAGCGCGGCACTGCGGCGGCTGGTGCGCGAGACGCGCCTCGACCCGGGCCGGTTGATCTATCCGCTGTTCGTGACCGACGCCGCCACCGAGGCTCGGCCCATCGCCTCGATGCCCGGTATCTCGCAATGGCCGGTGCGGGACGTCGTGCGTGAGGCGCGTGACGCCGCAAGCTTGGGGCTCGGGGCGGTGCTGCTCTTCGGCATCCCCGCCGCGAAAGACGCGGCAGGGAGCGGCAGCTACGATTCCGAAGGTGTCGTGCAGCGGGCGGTGCGGGAGCTGAAGGGCGCGCTCCCCGATCTCGTCGTGATCACCGACGTGTGCCTCTGCGAGTACACCGACCACGGCCACTGCGGGCTGCTCAACGGCTCCGCCGGGCTCGCGCAGAACGCTCACCTCCCCGACGACTACGTGCTGAACGACGAGAGTGTGGCGGTCCTGGCGCGCATCGCTGTCTCGCACGCCGAGGCGGGGGCGGACATCGTGGCGCCCTCGGCGATGCTCGACGGCATGGTGGCGGGAATTCGCAAGGCGCTCGACGGCGCCTGCTTCTCGAACCTCCCGATTCTCTCCTACTCCGCCAAGTACGCCTCCGCCCTGTATGGACCGTTTCGCGACGCCGCGCAGGGCGCCCCGAAGCAGGGCGATCGCCAGAGCCACCAGATGGACGTCGCCAATGCCCGGGAGGCGGTGCGCGAGAGCGCGATCGACGTCGACGAGGGCGCCGACCTGCTGATGGTCAAGCCGGCGTTGCCCTACCTCGACGTCGTGCGCGCCACGCGCGAGCGGTTCCCCGACGTAGTGCTGGCCGCGTACAACGTGAGCGGCGAGTACGCGATGGTGAAGGCTGCGGCCGAGCGCGGCTGGCTCGAGGAGCGGCGCGCGGTGCTGGAGATCCTCACGGGGATTCACCGGGCTGGGGCCGATCTCATCATCACGTATCACGCCAAGGACGCCGCGCGCTGGCTGCGCGAGCGCTAGAGGACCTCCGATGCCCGAAGCCACTCCACAGACATTCAACCACTTCGCCCTCGTCGGGTTCACGGAGCGGCACTGGGCCGCGCCTCCCGTCGAGCGCCACCGTGGCCTGTGCCGCTGGATCGAGTCGCTGCGCGCGGAGGTGGACGCGCTGCATTGCTACCAGGTGTTCGGGGTGGAAGCGGCGAGCGATCTGCTCATCTGGTCCGCCATCGCCGGCGACGACCTCGAGATCCCGGCGCGCTTCTTCGCCCGGTTCGCCGAGTCGCTGGCGCCGTTGCGCGCGCACGCCGTCCTGAACACGGCGCTCTGGGGCTTCACCCAGTCCTCGCAGTACACGAAGACGCGGTCGCGCCAGGAAATCGATCCATTTACGCCCGAGCGCCAGCCGTATCTCGTCATGTATCCCTTCACCAAGACGGCGGCGTGGTATCAGCACGATCGTGACGCGCGGCGCGACATGATGATGGAGCACATTCGGATCGGAAAGCAGTACGAGGACATCACGCAGCTGTTGCTGTACTCCACCGGCCTGCAGGACCAGGAATTCGTCGTGGTCTACGAAACGCGCGACCTGTTGCGCTTCTCCCGGCTCGTCACCGACCTGCGCAGCACCGCCGGGCGCCCCTACACCGAGCGCGACACGCCGCTTCACACGGGCATCTACCAGCCGGGGGTCGAGGCCCTCCAGCGGTGGCTGTGACGGCCGTCGAGACGAGCGCGCTTCTGGCCGCTGCGCGCCGGCAACCCGTTCCCCACACGCCCGTGTGGTTCATGCGGCAGGCCGGGCGCTACCTCCCCGAGTACCGCGCCGTGCGCGAGCGGCACACGCTGCTCGAGATCTGCGCCACGCCCGAACTCGCCGCCGAGGTCACGCTCCAGCCGGTGCGCCGCCTTGGCGTCGATGCCGCCATCCTCTTCGCCGACATTCTGCTGCCGCTCGTCCCGATGGGACTCGACCTCGCATTCGTGAACGGCGAAGGCCCCGTCATCAGGAACCCCGTCCGCGGTGCGGCCGATGTCGCCCACCTCGCGCCGGTGGACGTGCGAGACGCGCTGGCGCCGGTGCTCGAGACGGTGCGCCGCGTGCGCCGCCAGCTCGACGACGACACGCCGCTCATCGGTTTCGCGGGAGCGCCGTTCACCGTGGCCTGCTATGCCATCGAGGGGGGATCCTCCCGCCACTTCGTGACCGCGAAGCGCCTGATGTACGAGGCGCCGGCGACGTGGCACGAACTGATGCGGCGGCTCGTCACCGTGCTGGGCGATTATCTCGCCGCACAAGTCGAAGCCGGCGCACAGGCGCTCCAGCTGTTCGACAGCTGGGCGGGGGCCTTGAGTCCCGACGATTACAGCCGTTATGTCGCGCCCTATTCCCGACAGCTGTTCGATCGCCTCCGCAGCCTCGGCGTGCCGCTGATTCATTTCGGCGTCGAGACCGGGTCGCTGCTCGAGCTGATGCGCGACGCCGGTGGCGACGTCATCGGGGTCGACTGGCGCGTACCGCTGGACGTCGCGCGCGCGCGGATCGGCGTGCATCACGCGGTCCAGGGCAACCTCGACCCCGTCGCCCTGTTCGCTCCACTGGCGGAGCTGCGCGGCAAGGTGCGCGACGTCTTGCGGCGCGCCGGGGACGATGCGGGCCACATCTTCAACCTGGGCCACGGGGTGTTGCCGGCGACGCCGGTCGACCATGTCCGCGCCGTCGTGGACCTGGTCCACGAGCTCACGGCCTGACGCGTGGCGCACCCGGTCGGTGTGCTCGTCATGGCCTACGGGGGCCCAAGCTCGCTCGACGAGGTGGAGCCCTACCTCCTCGATGTCCGCGGTCACCGCCCGACGCCGGCCCACGTCGTCGCCGAGGTGAAAGCGCGTTACGCCGCGATCGGCGGCCGCTCCCCGATCCTGGAGAAGACCGAGGCCCAGGCGAGCGCACTCCAGTCGGCCCTGTCCGGCAACGGCCGGCGATTCTCGAGCGTGGTCGGGATGCGACACTGGCAACCGCGCATCGCGGAAGCGCTCACCACCCTCCGCGCGCAGCGGATCGATCGCGTGGTCGGTGTCGTGATGGCCCCGCACTACTCCCGCATGAGCATCGATCTCTACTTCTCGAAGGTGGACGAGCACCGCGCCGGCCTGGAGGTGGCGCCGATCCGTGAGTGGCATCTCCTCCCCGGGCTGCTCGCTGCCCTGGTGGACCGGATCACGGCGGCACTGACCCGGTTCCGTGCAGCCGAGCGTGCCACCGTGCCGCTGCTCTTCACTGCGCACAGTCTCCCGCAGCGCATCCTCGAATCGAGCGATCCGTATCCCACGCAGCTCGCCGAGACGGTGCGGGCGGTCGTCGAGCGGCTGGGGAGCGAGCCCGGACGCGAACATCGCTTTGCGTACCAGTCGGCGGGACGAACGGGCGAGCCGTGGCTCGGACCGGACGCGCGCCAGGCCGTGGACGCGCTCGCCGCGGCGGGACACCGCACCGTGCTCGTCGCGCCGGTCGGGTTCACGTGTGAGCACGTCGAGGTGCTCTATGACGTGGACATCGAGCTGCGGGAGCATGCCCGCGGCATGGGGGTGCGGCTCGAGCGCATCGAGATGGTCAACGATCACCCGGCGATGATCGCCGGGCTCGCGGAGACGGTGAGCGAAGCCGCCCGGGCGCGGGGGTGGGTATGAGCGAATCGACGTCCGCGCGGGTCGTCGTCATCGGCGGGGGCATCACCGGTCTGGCGGCGGCGCGCCGGCTCGCCGATGCCGGGGCTTCCTTCCTCCTGTGTGAAGCAAGCCCGCGGCTCGGCGGCAAGATCGTCACTGAGCGCGTCGGAGGGTTCACCATCGAGGGAGGACCCGATTGTTTCCTCGCCGCCAAGCCGGACGGGGTGGGGCTCGTGCGGCAGCTCGGGCTCGAGGGGCGCCTGTGCACGACGGACCCCGCTCACCGCGGGACGTTCGTGCGTCGCGGCGACAGGCTGCACCGTCTGCCCGAGGGCCTCACCGGCCTCGTCCCCACGCGTATTCTCCCACTGCTCACCACGAAGACACTCTCGCTGCTGGGACGGGCCCGGGCGGGGCTCGAGGCGCTGCTGCCGTCGCGTCCTGCGGAGGGCGATGAGAGCATCGCAGCGTTCGCGCGGCGGCGCTTCGGTCGAGAGGCGTACGATTGGCTGATCGAGCCGCTGCTCTCCGGGATCTATGCGGGCGACGGTGAGCAGCTGTCGCTCGCCGCCACATTCCCCATCCTCGCGGAGCTCGAGCGGACCGAGGGAAGCGTGTTGCGAGCCATGGCACGTCGCAGCGTCCTGCGGACCCATCCGCAGGGCCCAAGCGGCTTCATCACGTTGGGCGGCGGTCTGGGTGAGCTGGTCGAGGTCCTCGCCCGGCGGTTACCGCCGGAACGGCTCCGGCTGGACGCGCCGGTCTTGGGCATCGAGCGGTCGGGAGCGGCGTACCGGGTCCGGGTCGCCGACGGCTCCACGATTACGTCCGATCGCGTGATTCTCGCGCTCCCCGCTCCCGCCGCCG
Source organism: Gemmatimonadales bacterium (assembly GCA_035491895.1). Lineage (GTDB taxonomy): Bacteria > Gemmatimonadota > Gemmatimonadetes > Gemmatimonadales > GWC2-71-9 > DASTHG01. The sequence goes on along the minus strand of DATJJY010000107.1, from coordinate 250 downwards.
CGGAGTTGATCGCGCCGCTCGATCCGCGGATCGCGTACGAGCTTCGTGGGATCCCGTTCGTCTCGACGGCCACCGTGTCGCTCGGATTCGCCCCCGGAGCGGCGGCCCAGCGCCTCAACGGCTACGGCTTCGTATCCCCACGAGCCGCCGGTGGCCCGATCGTGGCCGGCACCTGGACCTCGAACAAGTTCGCGGGTCGCGCGCCGCTCGCAGGAACGCTGGTGCGGTTCTTCCTCGGACGGGCCGGCAG
>DATJJY010000106.1:0-9203 GCA_035491895.1 Gemmatimonadales bacterium | reverse complement strand
GCCCGGTTCGCTAGCGTCGCCTTACTGGCCTCGGCTGTTCGAGGGGCGGATCGCATCCCCATTCCCAGGAGGACGCTTGCCATGACGTATCGTGTGAGAACGGTCTTCGGTCAACTCCTCGCCCTTTCGCTCGCGGCGCTGCCGCTCGCCGCGCAGCAGACGACGGGAAAGGTCGAGGGCTCGGTGTCGGATGCCGCGGGCGGCGCGCTGGCGAACGCCCAGGTCGTCATCGTGGGGACCTCGTTCGGCGCGGTGACCGACGCGAAGGGCTATTACTTCCTCAACAACGTCCCGGTGGGCAGCTTCACGCTGCGCGCGCAGTTCATCGGGTACGCCCCGTCCGAGATCCAGAACGTCCGCGTGCTCGGTGGTCAGACGATCACCGTGAACGTCCGGCTCTCCCCCTCCGCGGTCGCCGTGGCGAGCGTGACGGTGACCGCCGCCTCCAATCCGATCGTGCCGCGTGACCAAGTCGCGTCGAAGTCGATCGTCTCGGGCGAGACGATCAACTCGCTCCCCGTTGACGACGTGCGCGACGTCATCGCGCTGCAACCGGGCGTGGTGGAGTCCGGATCGGCGCTCGGCGTGTCGATCCGCGGCGGCCGCCCCGGCGAGCAGAACGTGTACATCGACGGCGCGCCGGTGCGTAGCCAGCAGACCGGCGGGCAAGCGATCACCGTCGGCACGAACGCCGTGGAAGAGGCGTCCGTCACGACGGGTGCGATGGGGGTCGAGTTCGGCGACGCGCAATCGGGCGTTGTGTCGTTCACGACCAAAGCGGGCGGCTCGAAGCTCGAAGGCGGGCTCAACTATCAGACCGACGAGCCGTTCGGCAACTCGCTCAGTGTCGGGTTCAATCGCTTCGAAGGCTCGCTCGGCGGACCGATCCCGGCTGTGCCCAACCTCCGCTTTTTCGTCTCCGGCGTGGTGCAGGGACAGGTCTCGGCATTCGGCGCGAGCGGGCAGGACAAGATCCCCACGTACGTCCTGGGGGGCATCGACACGACGGTCACCAATGGGGCGGGCGCGTCGGTGGCGGTGCCGAACTTCGTGCAGTTCGGCGGCAGCTGCGATCCCGCGAAGAATCTCGGCTTTGACTGCCAGGGCATTCGCCTGCCGATGAGTTGGAGCGACAACATCCAGTCGCAGGGCAAGCTGTCCTATTCGTACGGCGCGGGGTCGAGTATCGCGCTGACGGGACTAGCCAGCGGGCAGCAAGGACGGTTTTCGCCCGGCGCCCTGGTCGGCGACCCGGCGCTGTACAGCGGGTATCACGCCTGGCAGCGGCTCGCGGTCCTGAACCTGAACCATTCGTTCTTCAAGAGCGCCGAGCGAGAGCTGGCCCTGAACGTCAACCTGAGCTGGGGACAGAACGACAGCATCACCGCACCGCTCGATCCGCAGGACGAGTTGAACACGCGCAGTCCGGCGCTGGGGATCGACTTCTCGCCGCTGCGGTTCGCCGGTGTGGACCGGATGCCGTTTCCGATCTCCGACCAGATCATCCGGAACATGCGCACCAACAGTGGGCTGCGCGTGCCGTACCTCAACCAGACCGACCTCAGCAACGTGCAGCCGTACCGCATCAACCCGTACGGCCTGAACGGGTCGAACACGATTACGGCATTTCCCACCGCCGGGTTCTCGGCAGCCGGGGCGGCGCTGTACCGTGAGACTCGCTACCGCGAGTTCGCACAGGTTGACTGGCAGGCGAACCGGTTCCACCGGTTCAATTTCGGAGTCGAAGCGAAGCAGACCGACCTGGCGTATTGGACCGCCGGGTTCCTCAGCCAGATCTTCATGAGCGCGTTCGTGGCACATCCGGTGACCGGCGCCGCGTGGGCGGCGGACCGGCTCGACCTGGGCGACGTCGTGCTCGAGCTCGGCGCGCGCTACGACTACATGAACACGAAGGCGCTGTTCCCCACGACGCCGGGGCGCATCTTCTCGAACCCGGCGTGGCAGACCGGGGCGGCGACGGACGACGCGGCCTACCAGGCCTCGCTCGCCGCGGTGTTCACGCCGGCGCAGACGCACCACACGCTCAGCCCGCGCCTGCGGGTGTCGTTCCCGATCACGGAAAAAACCGACTTCCGGTTGTCCTACTCGCACCAGGTGCAGACGCCGGACTTCGTGACGATGCTGTCGGGGACGAACAACGACCTGTCGTTCACGAACACGAACGACGCGTTCGGACGGGATGTCGGGTTCGGCAAGACGATCCAGTTCGAGTTCGGGGCGCGGCACGCGTTCAATTCAGACCTGGTGCTGGACGTGTCGGCCTACAACAAGAATTTCACGTCGGACCTGGCGTACCGGATCAAGCCGTACGACGATCCCGCCAATCCCGGCTCGACGTTGAATGTGGACGTGCTGACCACCGCCGACTTCGGCTACGCGCGCGGCATCGACTTCAAGCTGGATAAGCGCATTGGCAGCTGGCTCGACTTTGCGGGGAGCTACACGTTCCAGGTGGCCAGGAGCACCGGCTCCGATCCGTTCTCCTACCTGCGGACGTCGGCGCGGCAGATCAACCAGGTCACGGGCGATCAGGTGCCGCCGCCCGAGCAGCCGCTTCCGACTGATGACAACCGGCAGCATAACTTCGTCGGCGCGTTGACTCTGAACGTGCCGGCGGGGTGGAACAAGGACAGGGTGCTGGGCCAGATCTTCGGGAACGTCGGCCTGTTCGCGACGTTCCACGCGGTGAGCGGGTTGCCCTACACCCGGCTCCTCAATTCCGGCGCGGGGGCAACGGCGCCGCGGACGATTTTCGGCCTGGTCGCGAATTCCGCCGAACCGATCAACTCGTCGGTGATGCCGTGGACGAAGCTCGTCGACCTGCGCGTGAACAAGGGGTTCCGGGTCGGACGGGCGGACGTCACGGCGTTCGCCGACGTTCGCAATCTGTTCAACTTCAAGAATGTGGTCGGGTTGTATTCCGAGACCGGGGACGTCGTGAACGCGCTGTTCCAGACGAACGTCCTGAGCCCGGAATTCTCGGGGCTGCGGATCGAGGCACAGGCCAACGGCCACCTGTTGTCGGGTGGGGCGATCGATCTCATGCCAGGCTGCGACACCTGGACGGGCACGACCGCGGGTCCGGTGGACTGCGTCGTGCTGCGCCAGGTGGAATCCCGGTTCGGCAACGGGGATGGCGTCTACACGACGGACGAGCAGACCAAGGCGCTGACCGCGTTCTACGATCGGTTCCGCGGGCCGCAGACGCTGTATGGCCTGCCGCGTCAGGCGCGACTTGGTTTCGAGCTGAGCTTCTGAGAGCAGTGGCCTGTGGCCAGTGGCGAGTGGCTGGTGAACACCGACCACTGGCCACTGGCCACCAGTCACGCTTATCGCAGCACGTCGAGCGCCACCTCCACGCGCCCGAACGGCGCGCTGACCTGCACCCCCTGCACCAGCGGCCGGACGCGCGCCAGCATCTCGCGCGCGATCTGCACCCCTTCGGCGAGCGCCGCCTCCTTCCCCTTCTCCTGCGCGGAGCGCATGCGGGCGAGCACTGCTTCGGGCACCGCCACGCCGGGCACTTCGTTCGCCAGGAATTCGGCGTTGCGCAGCGAGAGCAGCGGCCAGATCCCGGCCACCACCGGAATGCGGTAGGATGCGACGCGCTCGAGAAACGACTCCAGCTGGCGCGGATCGAACACCGGCTGCGTGACCGCGAACTCCGCTCCGGCGTCCACCTTCCAGTGGAACCGTGACAGCTCGCGGTCGACGTCCACCGCCGCCGGGTTCACCCCGACGCCAATCACCCATTTCGTGGCTCCGCCGATCGGGTTGTTGCCCGGGTCGAGCCCGTGGTTCAGCCGGTAGACGAGGTTCGTGAGCCCGATCGAGTCGATGTCGAAGACCGCGGTCGAATCGGGGTAGGGCCCCATCTTCGGCGGGTCGCCCGTGATCACGAGGATGTTGCGCAGCCCCGCCGCCGCGGCGCCCAGGATGTCGGACAGCATTCCCAGCAGGTTGCGATCGCGGCAGCAATAATGAATCACCGTCTCGATCTCCGTCGCGCGCTCGATCAGCAGCGCGCTCGGCAGCACGCCCATGCGGCTCTGTGCGCGCGGTCCATCCGGCACGTTTACGGCGTCGATGCCCGCCGCCTTGAGGGCCCGGCACTGCTCCAGCATCGGTGACGGATCGACGCCTTTGGGGGGGACGATCTCGACCGACGTCACGAACTCCCCGGCGGCGAGTTTCCGGCCCCAACGACTGCGCTCGGCCAGCGGCACGGGCGTGACCCCGGCGGCCGGGCGAATGTCGTCACGTGAGACGACGACCGCGGAGGTTCGCGGAGCCACGCTCGCCAGGTAATCCCGCATCTTCTTGATGTGCTCCGGCGTCGAGCCGCAGCACCCGCCCACGAACCGCGCTCCCGCTTCGACGAGCCGCCGGGCGTAGCTCGCCACGTACTCCGGGCTCGCGAGATAGATCTTGCGATCGCCGACGTCCTTGGGGAGACCGGCGTTGGGTTGCGCCGAGAGCGGGCGGTCGGTCGCCTTGGCCATCCGCTCCACGGCGTCCAGGATGCCGGCGGGTCCCACGGAGCAGTTCACGCCGATGACGTCCGCCCCCCATGCCGCGAGGGTGCGCGTGAAGTCCTCCGGCGCCGTGCCGTAGGCGGTCAGCCCGTCGGTGCCGATCGTCATCTGCGCCACGACCGGGAGGTCGCAGGCGTCGCGCACGGCGCGCAGCGCGGCGTGCAACTCGTCCGTGTCGCTGAACGTCTCGAGTACGAATCCGTCGACCCCGCCCTGGAGCAACCCGTCCACCTGCGCCCGGAAGTAGCGTTTCGCCTCATCGGCGGAGGTGGGGCCGAACGGCTCGATTCTGAGGCCCAGGGGTCCGATGGCTCCCACGACGCTGGCCCGGTCCCCCGCCGCCTTGCGGGCGAGCTCGGCGGCGACCTGGTTGATGCGGCCCGTCTGCTCCGCGAGGCCATAAGTGCCGAGCTTCACGGGGTTGGCGCCGAAGGTGTTGGTCTCGAGGATCTCGGCGCCGGCGCGGACGTACTCCTCGTGCACGTCCTGCACGAGGCGCGGCTGCTTCAACACCAGCTCGTCGTAGCAGACGTTGAGAAAGAACCCCTTGGCGTACAACATCGTCCCCATCGCGCCATCGAACAGGTGGACGCGATTGTCGTCGATGAGGGTGCGGAGAGTAGCCAGGGTCGATCTCCCCGTGCAGTTCGGCACGAAATGAAAAACGCCCGGTGCGGACGGCCGCCACACGGGCAGGCGTTTTAGCGGGATGTTTTACGTGGCCGCAATAGCCGCAAATCGCCACGACGACAATTGTCGATCACAAATGTAGTGATATTATCAGCCCATGCCAAACCTCGGCCCGTTCCATCCACAGATCGTCCACTTCGTCGTCGCGCTGCTGCTCGTCGGTGTGGCATTGCGGTGGATTGCCTTCACCGGCAAGGTGCCGTTCACCGACCCCGCGGCCACCACCCTGCTGCTGCTCGGCACGGTCGCGGCCGTGCTGGCCGTATCGTCGGGGACCGACGCGCACGACGTCGTCGAGCGGATCCCGGGCGTCGCGGCCGCGGTGCGCGAGCACGAGGATTGGGGACACACGACCCGCACGGTGTTCCTCGTCGTCGCCGGACTCGAGGTCGTGGCACTCGTCCTCGCCCGGCGGCCGGCGTGGCGCCGCTGGGCCCTCGTCCTGTCGGGCCTCGTGGGGTTGTACGGCTGCTACGCCGTGTTCGAGACCGCGGAGCATGGCGGGGAGCTCGTCTATTCGTTCGCCGGCGGTCCCGGTCTGCGCAGCGGGGATACGACCGACATCGCGCGCCTGCTCACGGCCGGACTGTACGAGCAGGCGCTGGTCGATCGCGCGCGGCACCAATCGGCGGATGCGGCGGCGTTGCTCGACGAGCTGGCGCGGCGCTCACCGGGCGACACGACGGTGCAGCTGATCCACATCGAATCTCAGCTGCGCGACCGCCAGGATGCGAAGGGGGCCCTCGCCGCGCTCGCCGCGCTGCACCCGGCGCCGGACAATCCGCGTCTGGTCGTACGAGTCGGCATGCTCACGGCCGACACCTACGTGTCTCTCGACCAGCCCGATTCCGCAAAAGCGGTGTTGCGGCGTCTCGTCGCGCAATTCCCGATGTTCCAACGTCTCAAGGACCGTCTGGCCCAGCTCGGCGGGTAACGACCCGTGTCCGACCTGCTGGCGGCGCGGTTCCAGATGGGGATGTCGCTCGCGTTCCACATCATCTTCGCGGTGGTGGGGATCGCGCTGCCGGTGATGATGGTGACGGCCGAGCGGCGCTGGCGGCGGACGGGCGATCCGATCTATCTCGATCTGGCCAAGCGCTGGGCCCGCGGCACGGCAATTCTCTTCGCCGTCGGTGCCGTGTCGGGAACGGTCCTCTCCTTCGAGCTCGGCCTCCTGTGGCCGACCTTCATGCGGTTCGCCGGCGCCATCATCGGGATGCCGTTTTCGCTCGAAGGGTTCGCGTTCTTCACCGAAGCCATCTTCCTGGGCGTCTATCTGTATGGGTGGGAGCGCGTCTCGCCGCGGGCGCACCGCTTCGCCGGCGTCATGGTTGCCGTGAGCGGCGCCCTCTCCGGTGTGTTCGTCGTGACGGCCAACGCCTGGATGAACACCCCGACCGGATTCGATCTGGTGAATGGGGAGGCGGTGAACGTTCGCCCACTCGCCGCGATGCTGAATGCCGCGGCGCCGGCGCAGGTGCTGCACATGACGCTGGCGGCGTATGCGGCGACGGGTTTCGCGGTCGCGGGGATCCACGCGTTCCTGATCCTGCGCGGCCGCCGGGCGCCGTTTCACCGCTACGCGCTGACGATCGCCCTGCTCGTCGGTGCGCCGGCGGCCATGCTGCAGCCGATTTCGGGCGATTACGCCGCCACCACCGTGGCGCGGCACCAGCCCGCGAAGCTCGCCGCCATGGAAGCGCTGTTCGCGACGCGGAGCGGCGCGCCGGTCACGCTGGGCGGGTGGCCCGACGCCGACGCGCGACGCACGCGCTTCGGTATCGAGCTGCCGTACGCCCTGTCCCTCCTCGCCTTTCGCGATCCGGACGCTACGGTCCGAGGCCTCGATTCGGTGCCGCGAGACCTCTGGCCCAGTCTTCCGGCCGTGCACCTCTCGTTCGATGTGATGGTCGCCTGCGGGACCTACATGGCGATCGTGGGATTGTGGGCGGCGTGGCTCGCCCGGCGGCGAACCGAAATCGCCACGCACACGGCCTTCCTGCGCGCGGTCGTGATCGGCGCCCCATTGGGATTCATCGCGATCGAAACCGGGTGGATGGTGACCGAGCTGGGCCGGCAACCCTGGATCATCTACGGCGTGCTGCGGACCGCCGACGCGGTGACGCCGATGCCCGGTCAATTGTGGCGCACCGGCGTGTTCGCCCTGATCTACGTCTTCCTGGCCGTCGTCGTCACGGTGCTGCTCTCGCGACAGATCGTCACGAGTCCGATGCACACCGGAGAGCACCGGAGTACCGGCGGATGAGCGCGGCGGCGCTGCTGGCCGGAACACTCGTCGTGGCGCTCAACGCCTATGTCCTCCTGGGTGGCGCGGATTTCGGCGGTGGCGTCTGGGACCTCCTGGCACGCGGTCCCCGAAAAGAAGCACAGCGACAGCTGGTGGCGCACGCCATCGGGCCGGTATGGGAGGCGAACCACGTGTGGTTGATTCTCGCCATCGTCCTCCTTTTTACCTGCTTCCCTCGGGCGTTCGCACGCATCGTGGTCCCGCTCAACCTGCCGCTCACCGGCGTCCTCATCGGGATCGTGCTGCGCGGCTCGGCATTCGCATTTCGCGGGTACGGCGGGGATCGCGACGCGGTACAGCGGCGCTGGGGCCGCGTGTTCGCGGTCGCCAGCCTCGTGACGCCGCTGCTGCTCGGCACGGCGCTCGGCGCCGTGGCGGCTGGCGCGGTCGGCACAGCTCCCACCGGGACGGATTTCGCCGCGCAGTACGTCTCACCCTGGCTCGCCCCGTTCCCGCTGGCGGTGGGGGTGTTCACCCTTGCCTGTTTCGCGTTTCTCGCGGCGACCTATCTCACGCTCGAAACGCCGGACGGTCCGCTGCGCGAGGATTTTCGCCGCCGGGCGCTCATGGCGGGGATCGGAGTGGGCGCCGCCGCACTCGCGGCGCTCGTCGCGGCCGGTCCCACGGCGCCGTTGCTGCGGCACGGGTTGGTCGGTTCGAGCTGGGCGCTGCCGTTTCAGCTCACCACCGGAGTGGTGGCGCTCAGCGCGCTCGGGGCGTTGTGGCGGCGTCGCTACGCGCTCGCGCGTCTCGCCGCAATGCTGCAGGTGTCTCTCGTCCTCTGGGGATGGGCGTGGAGCCAGTATCCCTACGTCGTCCCGCCCGACCTGACGATTGAATCGGCCGCTGCACCTGTCGCCACGCTGCGCCTCGTGCTCGCGGCGCTCGTCGTCGGCGCGCTCGTCCTCGTGCCGTCGCTCTTCTACCTGTTCCGGGTGTTCAAGACCAGCGATCAGCCGTCAGCCGTCAGCCGTCAGTAATTCTGCGGGCCACCCACCAGGCAGCAACGCCACCTGCGACGAATCCCAGCACCATCCCGAACGCACCGAACAGCTGATTCCCCAGCACGCCGACCAACGTCGCGACGACAAAGCTGACGAGCGTCTTAAGCAATCTCACGTGGTCTCCAGGAGTCGCCTGAGCGCAGCTTCGGTCGAAAGCCCCTCGATCACCACGGTCTTACGTCGTGCCGCGTGTCCGCGCGCCACCGTCACCGCTGTACGCGCCACGCCCAGCCGCTTCGCAATGAACCGCACAAGCTCCTCGTTCGCCGCCCCATCCACCGGAGGCGCGGCGACCCTCACGCGCACTCCGTCCCCATGCCGGCCCGCGACCTCTGTGACACCGGCTCGTGGAACTACCTGCATCTGCACGCGCGCGACTGGTTTCAAGTTGATAGCTGATAGCTGGTGCCGACAGCTGACAGCGTCTCTACAGGAGTATCCGATACACGAACTGCTTCAACACCCACAGCAACAGCAGCGCCACGAGCGGGCTGAAGTCGAACATGCCGATGGGCGGCAGGAGTCGCCGAATCGGCACGACGATCCAGTCGGTGAGCCAGTAGACCGGTCGCATCCATGGCGAGTATTGAAATGCCCCGAGCCACGAGCCGATGACCCGCAGCAGGATCGCCACGAACAGCACGT
>DATJJY010000105.1:0-43207 GCA_035491895.1 Gemmatimonadales bacterium | reverse complement strand
CGCACGGCGCCTAGGACCGCCGCAGCGTCCAGGTGACCGTCACCGTCCCCGAGATCCCATTGGCGGCATCCGCCTCGGGATTCTCGTAGCTGTCCTTGCCTTCCAGCGTCGCGTACGTCGCCGCGCTTTTGCCCTCGATCTTGATCTGCGGCTCGTCCCGGCGGTTCGGGCGGGCTCCCGCTTCCTCCGGGCACCAGATACTGATGCTGTACCCACCGCCGACCACCAGCGTCGCCTCGTGCACCACCGCCACCATCCCCGGCGCCTCGAACTCCGCTACATCGCTCCCCGATACCCGGCAGATTACTCGCCCGCCGCTGACCGTCGCCACCACCTTGTGCGTCTGGTGGACGGATCCCGTCAATTCGGATGTCAGCGTGACGGTGCCGTTGTAGTAGTGTGCGCAGTTGAATCCGGCGAGGCTGTCTGCCCGGCAGGCCCACTGGCCCGCCGCCTGCGCCTGCAGCGCCGGACCAAGCGCCGGCGACATCACACTAAGGAAGACGATCCGGGCAACGCGGAATGACATGGAACGCTCGCGAATGAGGATGCGGATAACGTGCGTGCAACCTGAAACGGCGGCAAGTACCGTCGCGATGAAAAAAACGTGTCATCCTGAGCCGACCGCACTGCAGAGAGCCCAGTGACGATCCCAGGAATTCATGCGGGAGGCGAAGGACCTCAAGGCCCCCTGGTTGAGGGGCTCACAAGCGCAGCACACTCGGTGCTATCCATGCAGGAGGCGAAGGACCTCAAGGCTTGGTCAGGAACGTGCAACACTCCAGTTGCATATTCCCGGGAACCATTGTATGATATGCAACGTTAATGTTGCATAACATACAACCCGAGAGGCTTGAACCGTATGCGTAGCACCACTCTTCGACCGCTGCCGGCAATCGTGGGAATTGCCGGGCTGCTGTTCTCCATCCTGGGGAGCACACAAGAGCGTCACACTCCCACGTCGGCCTCCAGGCTGGAACCGCTCCCGCGCGATCTCGAGATCGAGCTGGCGCTGAGCGCTCTGCCGGCCCACCTCCAGGCCGAGGCCACCGTCTACGTGCTGAACCCCGCCACCGGCTTCGAGATCGCGCGAGCGGGAACCAATGGATTCCATGCCCTCGTGGCACGGACCGGCGACGATGCATTCCGCGGATCGTGGCCCCTCACCGCGTACCGCAGCGACATTCTCTACCCGATCGCCTTCGACGCCGCGGGAGCCAAAGCGCAGCTGCGCATATTCCTCGACGCGGCAGCGCTGCAAGCCAAAGGGACGCCGGCGCCCGAGCTCAAGCGCATCATCCAGCAGCGCACCACAGCGGGATTCTACAAGGCGCCCGAGCGCGCCGGCATCGCCTATATGCTCTCCCCGGTACTCCGCACGTACAGCAACCCGGACGCCGGCGAGGACGTGATGACGAGCAATTATCCTCACGTCATGTATTACGCTCCCGACGTCTCCAACGCGGACATCGGTGGAACTACGCCCGGAGGGACGGACCCGTTCCTGATCCTGCACGGCCACCACGGATACATCGTCCAGGCCCTCGGGATCACGGAACGGGCAGCGCTGACCAAGCAGTACCAACCGATGCTCGACAAACTGTGCAGCATCCAGAGCTTCTGGTGCTTGCCCAACACGAAAGGTGAGCAGAACCCATGACCGCTCAAGCACAGCAGGCCACCGACAAACCCGTCACCGATCGCATCGAGACGCGGGTCGAGGTCAACGCCCCCCGCTCCCGCGTGTGGCGCGCCGTCTCGACCGCGCGGGAGTTCGAAACCTGGTTCGGCATCCAGCTCGACGGCGAGTTCGCCGCGGGCGCCACGGTGCGCGGCCGCATCACCATCAAAGGCGAGCCGCTGACGCTCGACTTGAGCGTAGAGCGCATCGAGCCGGAACACTACTTCTCCTACCGCTGGCACCCCTATGCCCTCGACCCGAAGGTCGACTACTCGGCCGAGCCTCGGACCCTGGTCGAATTCCGGCTCGACGAGATCGCGGACGGCAAGAGCACCGCGGTCACGATCGTCGAGTCGGGATTCGACCGCATCCCGCTCGCGCGCCGCGCCGAGGCGTACCGCATGAACGACAAGGGCTGGGCGGGACAGACGAAGAAGCTCGCCGCGTATGTCGCCTAGCCGCGCAAGAGCGGCGAGCAAGCTCCCCGACGCCGCGCCCGTGTTCGCCGCCCTCGGCGACACGACGCGGCTCGGGCTGCTCGGCCGCCTCTCCGCCGCTGGCCCGCTCTCGATCTCCCGCCTGAGCGAAGGCACCGGCGTCACCCGCCAGGCGATCACGCGCCATCTCGACGCCTTGGAACGTGTCGGCCTGGTGCGCGACGACTGGCACGGGCGCGAGCGTGTCTTCTCGCTCGATGCCAAACGGCTCGAGATCGCCCGGCAGTACCTGGACCACGTCGCGGCCCAGTGGAACGCGGCGGCCGCCCGCCTGAAGGCCTTTGTGGAGGACGGTCTCGACTCGAGTCGCGGCTGACAGCCGCGACGACGGGAGGAAGTCGTTTAGGGACCCCCTCTCCGCAATGCGGTTCAGTCCTCACCCCCTGTCCTCCTCTCCCCTTCGGGAGAGGGGGAACCAAGTAGGAGATCTTGCACCTCGTTCCCCCTCTCCGCATGGCGGAGAGGGGGTCAGGGGGTGAGGACCAATCATCGAGCGCTGGAATCCGGCTGGAAGAACGATCTCGGCGTCACCCCCTTCAAGAACGGATTGATGAAACCCAGCAGCAGGTCGACCTGGGTGATCACCGCGGTGTGTGACGTCGCCGGCAGGACGGCGAGCCGCGACGCCGGCAGCGGCTGCCCCATGTCGCCCATGCCACCCCCGCCCAGCAGCCGGAACAGCGCGACCGAATGCTCGAGCGTCGCAACGTCGGCATCGCCGGTGATGATGAGAACAGGAGTCACGAGCTTCCGCACGTCGGCTTCCCACGCCATCGGCTCCTTCTCGAGCTGAATCAGCTTCGCGACCAGCGCGGGAAAGCCGTTGGGATTGGCGGCGAGCTTCTTGTACTCCGCCGCGAACGGCATGTTGACGAACATCTGGACCTTCATCTGCGGGATCATGGCGGTAAACGCCGGCTGCCAGCCGCGGGCATCGTAGCCGCCCGACGCCGACACCAGCTTGTTCACCTTTTCCGGGTGGCGGATGGCGAGCTGCAGCCCGGTGGCGGCACCCATCGAATAGCCAAAGACGTCGGCTTTCTGGAGGCCCACGGAGTCCATGAAGGCCGCCACGTCGTCCGCCAGGTTGGGATACGTGATGGGACGGTCGATGTCGGTGGTGCGGCCGTGGCCCTGCAGCTCGAGCGCATAGACCCGGTGGGTCTGGGCGAGCCCGGGAATGATCTCGCCCATGGCGGGGATGTTCATGTAGGCGCCGTGCAGCACGATCAACGGATCGCCGGCGCCGGACACCTCGTAGTACAGCTGCATCCCGTGGATTAGGGCGCGGTGGCCGACGGCCGGAGCCTGGGCCGGCGGCGTCGGGGGAGCCTGGGTGCGGCAGCCCGCGATTACTACGGCCGCGGCGACGAGGGCAGTGCGGAGTACGGCGTTCATGATCTGGTCTCCGGGTAGTTCGTTCACTGAAGCGACGATCGAGGACCTCAGAATCGACAGGTTACGCGCGACTGAGAGTCGCGGCTCGGCTACCTATCACCGATGGTGACGCGCGAGCCGTCTCAGGTCGCTCTCAGCGACAGTTAGCCGAGTCGCGGCTCTCAGCCGCGAAAAAACGGGCCAGGCCGCCGGTTCACAAGCCCCGGATCCTCGCCAACTCCACAACCAGGTCCCGCTGGCCGGACAGGATCTTCTCCAGCGCCTCGGGGATCGCGAACCACCCGGCCCGATCTACTTCGGGGAACTCCTGCTGCCTCCCGGACTTCGGCGGCCATTCCATCGAGAATGTATTGCTGGAGAGCTGCGCGGGATCGCAATCGCCCTCCACGGCCCAGGCGTACACCCGCTTGCCGCCGCGTTGGGTAATCGGCGTCAACGGAATGAACGGGCCGCCGGCACGGCACCCCGTCTCCTCGGCGAATTCCCGTTGCGCGGCCGCGAGCGGCGCTTCACCCTCCGCGAATTCCCCCTTGGGAATCGACCACGCCCCCTGGTCCTTGCTCGCCCAGAACGGTCCCCCCATGTGCGCGAGGAACACCTCCAGCCGACTGCTCCGCACGCGAAACATCAGTAGCCCGGCGCTCTGCTTGGCCATACCTCCGTCTCCCCTCCGATCCTGCTGCAGGCGTACGACGCGACCCGTCTCCTACCGTCCCCTACCGTCCCCACCGTCCCCTACCGTCTCCTACCGTCCCCCACCGTGTCCTCCCCTGCACCCAGAGAATTAGCTCCTTCGATTCGTAGCACCCGTAGTGACTCTCCCGCCATCTTTGAGTCAAGTTCTTCACTTCGTCTGGGGAGGGGATGATGATCGTGGCGCGGACAGTCCTCGAACCGGAGGAATCGCTGGCGAGTGCGGTACACCGGACGGTGGACTCGCATTACGTAACGCAAGTCTTCGATCACGCGACGGGAGAACGGTTGGCATTGGTCTGGGAGAAGGACTACGAATACACCCTCGCTGGACAGAAACGGCTGCAGGTAGATGCACAGGCGGGCCGCTGGCCCAGGGCGCACTCCTAAAGAACTTCGGCCAGCCGGTTCCGTTTCGCAGCGCACGTAGGCCGGGCTAGTCCCGGCCTTTTCGTTTCACGGGACCCCGAAGATCTTCACCACGAGCGGCGTGTCAGCGACCACGTGCGGCGCGACGGCGTGGTAGCCGAGCGCGTGCACCCAGGTGTTGCCCGTGCGCAGCGTCAGGACGCTCTTGAACATCCCGGGCCCGACGTAGCTGAGCAGCACGAACAGCAGCGAGAGAGCTATGTCCCGTGACGAATCGAACGCCGACCACCCTTCGACGATATGCATCGCCGCATACGTCAGTCCGCCGAGCAGCACAGTGCTGATCGCCGACCGCGTCAGCTTGAGGTAGCGCGGCAGCAGGATCGCATAGATCAAGACCATCGTCGGCAATACCGTCCCGATGAAGAAGACCGCGAAACTGAGCGGCGCGCCGAGCAGGACCTGATGCGGGCTCAGCCGGAAGATGCCGCCGAACACGCTCAGCTCGAAGGCGGATTCGATCGCCATGACGATGAGAATCAGCCGCAGGTCGTTCGTGCGGTCGACCGAACGAAGGTTGAGCTCGGTGTTCGAATAGCGGCGCCGGAAGTAGAAGTATGGCGCCACGGCGAAGACCACGAAGTTGTACAACGCCCAGATCCAGACATCGGCCGGCGTTTGCGTCAGCGTCGTGCCGTAGAGGGTGCCGTACAGGTGGAAACTGAAGGGGAGGGACCCGAGCGCCGGACCGACGATCCAGCCGCCGGCCTGACCGAGCGCGGCGTAGCCGAGGACCAGGACCGTTTCACGCAACGCGATGCGGCCTTCGGGAGCGCGAGCGGCCATGTCCGGAATGACGCGCTTGCGGGTCAGCAGGAAGACCAACACCATCAGCCCGAAGATCTCGATCATGCCGATGGTGGGCGCAGCCAGCTGGGAAGCGAACGGCAGGTGGGCGACCGCCGGACGGTCGAACGGCAGCGACCCGTGCGCGAGCCGCAGCACGACGAGGTAGCCGGCGACCCACGCGGCGACGGCGATTTGCACACCGCGATGGCTGACGACGGCTCGCAGCACCGACCCGAGCGACAGCGGAGTCGCGCCGCTGGTCGGCGCCGAAACCGAGCGCCTCAGCGCACGCCCTGCCGCCACCGCTCCAGACCCGCCTGAAACCGCGGATCGGCTCGCACCGGATCATACCAGGGGTAGGCGGCCCAGAACGGCTCGATCGTGAAGTTCGGCGGCAGGCTCGCGAGGAAGCCGTTGCCGCGACCGATGCGGATCGCCGTCGCCACCGTCCCCTCGGTCGCCGACGCGATCTCCGCTGCACCTCCCGCGGCACGAAGCGAATCGAGCCGCGCACCGGCTGCGGCGGTATCTCCGGTGGCGGCAGCGGCGAGCGCTTCGAGACCGGCAAGGTAGCGATCCAAGTCTGGTCCCGCACCGCGCCCGCGGAGGGCTGCGACATCGGCCCGCATGCCGGCCTTGTCCCCGAGCCACGCGCGCAGCATAGCGCGCCGGGCATACACGACGGTCATCTCCGGCTCGAGCCGAATGGCGCTGTCGAGGTCGGCCAGGGCGTCATCGAACCGGCGCTGGATGGTCGCGATCCTGGCCAGGTGCTCGTAGGTCGCGGCGAGGGCCGGATCGAGGGTCAGCGCGCGGCGATACTCCCGTATGGCCTCGTCGAACCGGAGGTCTTCCGCCAGTATCCAGCCGCGCTGGTGGTGGAAGCGCGCGTTGCGGGGCTGCAAGGCGATCGCGCGTTCCACGTCCACGAGGCCGCGCGCGTGGTCGAGGTCATACTCGATCCCGGCACGGGCCGCGTAGGCCTCGGCGGACAGCGAGTCGCGGGCGAGCGCACTGTCCACGGCCGCCCGGGCCAGCGCAACCAGCGAGTCATTGCCCAGCCCACGGCAGCGCCAATACCAGTCTGCGCACAGGCCCAGCACCTCCCCGACGCTGGCGCGGGCGCGCGCCGAACCCGGGTCGAGCCGGACGGCCGCCTCGTACTCCGTGAGCGCGCGTTCCGCGCCCTCTTTCGTACGCTGCCGCAGCAGGAAGTCGCCGCGCAACAAGTGGTCGTACGCCTCTCCGTTGCTGGCAGAGCGTTGGCCAAGCGCCGCGCGCTCCTGCGGGAGCAGCCGGCCCGCGACACTGGCCGCCACGCTCGCGGCGATCTCCTGCTGGATCGCGAGCAGGTCCGCCGTGGTGCGGTCGAACTGGCTCGCCCACACAGCCTGCCCGGTCGCGGCCCTGAGCAGCTCCACGGAAACGTGGACGCGGTTCGGGCCGCCCTGTACCCCGCCGCTCACCAGGTACGCTGCGGCGAGCGCGCGCCCCATCGCCTGTGGCGTCAGCGCGGTGATGTTCGGCAGGCGGCGCACCATGGTGCGCGACGTGACGGTGAGCCGCTCGATCTGCCCCAGCTGGGTGCTGATGTCGTTGGCCAACCCCTCGGCGAGATAGGTCTGGCCGGTGTCCCGGGACAGATTATCGAACGTGAGTACGGCGATACTGTTGCCCGGTGGGGCGTTCGTCCGCCCGGCGCCGCGGCAGGGCGGCGGCGTGCCGTCCGGACATTGGGCCCACACGGGACGGACCAGGGCGGCGCAGGCCAGTGCCGCTGCGAGCAGCTTCTGGGTCATCTGCCGGTTAAGATGGCGTGCGCCGGCGACTCCAGCCATCCCTTCACGATCCCCGGGCGACTCGCTCCAACTCGCTCACCACGCTCTCCAGCTCCTCTGCCAGCGGTCCTGGGTATTCACGCGTGTACACGTCCGCGAGGGTCCGATAGTACCAGAGGGTCCCGTCTTTCGCCCCCATGAACCGGTCCCACAGCTCGTCCCCGACCTGGATGAAGTCGTTCAGGATGGTCCGGGCGTTGTGCACCTTGTCGGCGAGCGAGACAAGCTTGGCTTCGCGAGAGGTACCAGGCAGGCGAGCGATGTAGCGCTCCTTGCGATCTTGCCACGGCGGTTTCGGGTGAGTGTCCGCATCCGTACAGTCCTCGACCATCGCCAGGACCTCCGGCCCGAACTGTTCGCGGATCTCCTGCCGTGTCGCACCGTTTCGGGGGTGGTCTTCGATCGCATCGTGCAGCAGCGCGGCGATGACCTGATTCTCCCTGCCGCCATGCTCCAGGACGATGGCGGCCACGGCCATGAGGTGGGCGATGTAGGGGACGGGGGTGCCTTTGCGAAGCTGTGTGGCGTGCAGCTGCGCGGCGTACCGGAACGCTGCGGTGAGCCGTTCAGTCATCCTGGCCACACAATTGCTCCTTTGCGCGTATTCAAGCTTGCCGGGGCCGCAGTCCGTCACGCAACCCCGTTCGAAGGCTGTTTGCCAAGCGTCCGGCGGCACCGGCGCTGGCGCATCGACCTCGCGCCCGGGAACTTTGCTGGGTGACCGATCGTATGCGGCTCCTCCGCCAGGCCCTCGCGCCGGACTACGAGATCGAGCGTGAGGTGGGCCGCGGCGGCATGGCCACCGTGTACCTCGCGCGGGAGCACAAGCACGACCGGCAGGTCGCCATCAAGGTGATGCATTCGGAGCTCGCCACCGAGCTCGGCGCCGAGCGGTTCCTGCGCGAGATCCGCATCGCGGCCCGCCTCTCCCACCCGAACATCCTGCCCCTGCTGGCCTCGGGAACCGCGGATTCGGTCCTCTACTATATCATGCCGTTCATCGAAGGAGACTCGCTCCGCGCCCGCCTGAATCGCGAGGGGCGTCTCTCCATCGCGGCGACGCTGCGGATCGCCCGGCAGGTAGGAGCTGCGCTGACCTACGCCCACGCGCAGGGGGTGGTGCATCGCGACGTGAAGCCCGAGAACATCATGCTCACGGGCGACGCGGCCGTGGTCGCGGATTTCGGCATCGCGACCGCCATCGAGCAGGCGGGCACGCCCAACCTCACCCAGCCGGGCGTGAGCATCGGCACGCCGATCTACATGAGCCCCGAGCAGGCCGGCGGCACGGCGGACGGTCGCAGCGACGTCTATTCGCTGGCCTGCGTCGTGGTCGAAATGCTCACCGGTCAACCGCCATTCACCGGGCGCACCGCGCTGGCGATCCTGGCACGGCACGCAACCGAGCCGCTGCCGCCCATTGCGACGATTCGACCCGAGGTCACCCCGGCCATCGAGCAGGCGCTCGGTCGGGCCTTGAGCAAGACGCCGCCCGAGCGATTCGACACCCCGGACGAGTTCGTGGCGGCGCTCGAATCGCCGGGGGCGGCACGGGCCCCCAGCCCGAACGCGGTGGACTCGATCGCGGTACTGCCGTTCAGCGACCTGAGCCGCGAGCGGGACCAGGAATACCTGTGCGAAGGGATCGCCGAGGAGCTGCTCGATGCCCTCATGCGGATCGGCTCGTTGCGGGTCGCTTCCCGCACGTCGGCAGCCGCATTCAAGGGACAACAGCTGGACGTGCGTGAAGTCGGACAGCGACTCCACGTGCGCAGCGTCCTCGAGGGCAGCGTGCGCGTGGCCGGCGACCAGCTGCGGATCTCCGTCACGCTCACGAACGTCGAGAACGGATTCCAGCTGTGGAGCGAGCGCTACGACCGGGCGCTGACCGATGTGTTCGCGGTGCAGGACGAGATCGCCCGGCGCGTGGTGGCCCGGCTGTTGCCCCACGTGGAGGGCAGCGGTGCCCCCGTCGTGGCCCCCGGCACCAGCGATCTCGAGGCGTACCGGGCGTACCTGCGCGGCCGCCATTTTGCGAACCGCCGCACCGCCGCCGACCTGCAACGTGCGATCGCATCCTACGAAGCCGCGCTGGCCCGCGAGCCCGGCTTCGCCCTCGCGGCGGCCGGCCTGGCCGACGCCTGGTTCGTGCTGCCCGTCTACGGAGCGGTGGCACCCGACGAGGCGATGCCCCAGGCCCGGCGCGCGGCGGCGCGCGCGATGACACCCGGCCGGGAGAACGCCGAAGCGCAGGCCGTACTGGGGTCGGTGCGGGCGGTGTACGACTGGGACTGGGCCGGCGCCGAGGCCGATTTCCGGCGCGCCCTGTCGCTCGCGCCCGGCAACCCGACGGTCCTGCACCGCTACGCGGTGAACTGCCTGCTGCCGCTGGGACGGTTCGCCGAGGGACGCGATCGGCTGGAAGAGGCGCTGCAACGCGACCCCATGTCGCTCGTCGCCGCCACGACCGTCGGACTGCTGCAATACCTCGAAGGTCTTTCACAGGAGGCCATCGCGACCTGCCAGGGCGTGCTCGAGCTCGATCCCGGGTTCGGGCTTGCCCGGCACTTCCTCGGCCTGGCGCTGCTCGAGACGCCGAATCCGGCCGACGCCGTGCCGGTGCTCGAAGCCGCGAGCGTTGCCGCGGGGCGGAACGCCGAGTCGCTCGCGGCGCTGGGAGCCGCGTATGCCACTGCTGTGGATCGCCGCGACGACGGCCTGCGATTGCTGGCGGAGCTCGAGGCGATGGCCGGCGCGCGCTACGTGTCCCGGGCCCTGCTGGCCCAGGTGCACTTGGCGTTGCGGCAGCCGGTGGACGCGCTCGCCCAGCTGGAGCTCGCGCGCCAGCAGCGCGCCGCGGAGCTGGCCTGGCTCGGCGTTCGCCCCACCTGGGCTCCGCTCCGCCCCCTTCCCCAATTCCAAACCCTGCTGCGTCAAGTGGGCCTGGTGTCATGACGCCCCGGGCGCAGGAGCTGTTCCGGCGACTCGCGCGGGACCGCCACGAGATCGAGGCGTCGCTGGGCGGCGGCCGCCCCGCCGGCCGCGTCCGCGAGGTGCAGAGCGGGTTCTCCGACCCGCACGACGGCGGGCGCACGGTTGCCGTGGTGCGCTTCGCGTCGGGGCTGCGCGTCGTCTACAAGCCGCGCCCGGTGGGACTCGAAGCGGCGTTCGAACGGCTGCTGCAGTGGTGGAACCGGTCGGCGGCAGGCCTCGAGCTGCTCGCGCCGCGCGTCGTACGCCGGCGTGGCTATGGGTGGATGGAGTTCGTCGCGCACCAGCCGTGCCCCGACCGCTCGGCAGCGGGCCGCTACTACGAGCGCGCGGGGGCGTTGATCGCGCTCGCCGGGCTGCTCGACGCCACCGACCTGCACTGCGGCAACGTGATCGCGCACGGCGAGTATCCCGTCATCGTGGACCTGGAGACGCTGCTGCAGCCGCGCTGGCCCGGTGAAACGCGGTCGTTGCTCGCTACCGGGCTCGTGCCGTCGTGGATCCGCGGCCCCGACGGGGGCAGCTACGACGTGAGCGGCTTCGGCGCCACCCTGGCGCAACGGTTCGCCGGAGCAGCGGTGCCGCTGCGGGAGAACGTGGTGCGGATCGGCGGCGAGATCATCTCGCCGGCGGCGTTCGCCGAGCGCCTGGTGAGCGGATTCCGTAGTGCGGCAGCGGTGCTGTGCGCGCGGCGGGACGAGCTGGTCGGCGCCGCCGGGCCGCTCCGGGCGTTCCGCCGGCAGCAAGTCCGCGTGATACTGCGCCACACCCAGACCTACAGGGCGGCGCTGACAGCGGGAGGCGCCGTGGCGCCCGACTCGCTGCTCCGGCCTATACAGCCGCGGGCGCTCGCGGCGATCGAGCGATCCGAGCGCCAGGCACTCCGCGGCGGCGACATCCCGCGCTTCGTCGCGTCCACGACGAGCGGCGATTGGACACCACACCCGACCCTGAGGGTGCGCGGCTGCTTCACCACCTCGAGCTACGCAGCGCTGATCGCGCGCACCCGTCGTCTCCAACCGGCGCTGTTCGAAGAGCAGGCCCGCCTGTTGACGACGGCGCTCGCGCTCTGGAGCCTGGGCGGTGCGCTGGCCGCAGCCGATTCAGGCGGTGGCCACGGCTCCGGTCCGGAGGGCGGAGCGCCGGGCGTGCAGCAGCGTCAGGTAAATGACGTCGAAAATCGCGGTCCCCACGAACAAGAACATGACGAAGCCGCGCATGCTCGGCTTGTTGGCCTGTAGCAGGAAGATGTTGGCGATGAAGATCACGCTGTTGCCGGCCACGCGAAACAACGAGGCCCCCCAGCCGATTCCTTGTAACGCGGGCCGGGCGAACAGCAAGAAGATGAACAGCAGGCTCATCACGAAATTGATGATCAACCCGCTCAAGGGGGCGGCCTCATCGGGGTGGAAGCGCGCGAACGCGAGGTTCCCGGCCGCCGCCAGGAGCAGCGATCCCGCTACGATGAGCGGAAAATGCTTCTGGATCTCGTCGATGGCCTGCTGCGCCCGGCCCCACCGGAACAACTGAAAGACGATGACGGCATCGAGCGCCGCCCACGCCAGGATCATCGCGGCTTTCACCATATCGACGCTGCCGTCGTCACAGCGCGGCGGTTGCACCAGACTGTACTGCAGCTCCCAGGTGAAATTCATCGCGATGGCCACGAGCGGCAGCCCGTAAGTGCGCTGCCGAAAGCACTGCACGATGATCAAGACGTAGGCGATCGCCCAGCACAGGTCGCCCAGCACCGTCACATTCAGCCAAAATCCGTTGCTCAACAGATGCTGGGCGAAATCCCCCCGTGGGATCTCGACCACCGCTGCGTGGCAGACGCTCAAGTCGAGATGCCCGACGCCGCCCTGTAGTTGTCGTTCACCTTGTGGATGGAGTTCCAGTCCAGGGACTGGAGCGACTGCACCAGCTCCGGCGTGGCTTTGACGCCGACCGAATCCAGCGTCTTGGCGGGATCCGCCTTGAGCCCATCACGGAACTTCGGGTCCTTCACGACCCTGCTGACCAGATCCTCGAATTTCATCGCCATGATATCCCTCCAAGGTGTGTCCGAGAGACGGCTATTGCGGGAACGGGCGTGAACGTACCCGCCGCACTCCGCGTGTCAACTCATCCCGGCCACACGCCGGCCAGAGAAGCGAGCGCGCGGTAACCCGGAATCAACTGCGCCGCGCGGTCGGTGAGGGCCGCCGCCGCTTCGTTGAGATGTCGCCTGAGACCCTCGCCGCCCAGGGCCTCCGCATCGTCGCGCAACGCGTCGTACCACGACTGGACCGTCTCGACGCCCCAGGCGAACCCTTCCCGGAGGATCCAGGCCGCGAGCGGCTCCCCGGGATTCCGCAGGCGTTGGGCTTCCGACAGGAAGTAGGTGGTGCGTCCGGAGTGCTCCAGGTCATCCTGCCAGTCGAACAGGTCGTCGGTCATCTGCGCCAGGCAGCCCAGCCGGTCGCACAAGTCGAGCCGGGCGGGAATCGCGTCGGGCCGCCGGTGCCGCAGGCACGTCGCGACGATGGGGATCTTCGCCGGGCTCACCTTGAGCGCGGTGATGTCCTGGAACTGCCGGAGGGTGATGGTCTGGAGGCCGGCATCGATGATGGTCGCCTGCACCGTACCGTACCAGAGCGATGTGAACCACTCCCAGAAAGGGTGCTGCGACCCGAAGTATGTGGCGTAGGTCTGCTGGAACTCCGCATGAAAGAATCCGGTGGCCGGCAACAACGTCGGATCGCTCGCCGGTTCGCCGTCCATGACGTCGTCCAGCAATCGAATGTGGCAATAGCCGGCGATCGTCGAATAGGTGAGATCGTCGTAGAATGCGGCATCGACTCCGGCGCCGAGGCGTTGGCCCACCCATTCGGGAAGGTCGAGGATCGGCAGCGTCCGCGGCTGGCGGAAATAGTCCACGGGATCGGCGCTGGGCGACAGCCGCCCGAGCCATGCGAACACGCGGCGGCGCAGCTCGGGCAAAGGCTCGAGACGGGCATCCATGCGGGCCAATGCCGCGTCGATTCGTGCGGTCATGGCGGGGGCTCGGTCCCGAGCTCTCTGTGGGCGAGCGCCGTCGGGTAGGGCATTTCGAATCGCTCGCCGAGCGCGATTGCCGCCCGCCACTGCGCGATCGCCGCGTCGCGATGTCCGTGCAGTCGTTGCGCCCGCCCCTTGAGCAGCGCCAGCCACGGTCTGGCGATCGGGAAGACGCGGGCGAGCCGGCGCAGGGCGCCCATCGCGTGTCGCAGCGCCCGCGTCCGCTCGGCGCCGGCCGGCCCCGCCATGGCGCCGGGACGCTCCAGGAGCTGGATCAGCACGTCGGCCGTCCCCGCCGCGTCGAACACGTAGCCGTGGTAGGCCGGCATCAGTTTTTCGAGCAGCGCCGCCGCCTCGAGCGCCGCCCGCTCGGCGCCTGCCTGGTCGCCGGCCCGCATACCGGTCAGCGCCCGCGCGGTGCGGAGCGGCAGGTCCCCGTGCACGGTGCCGGCGTTCCAGCGGAGCGCGGCCAGCTCTTCCGCCGCGGCGGCGGCCTGGGCGTCCTGCCCGAGAACGTGGAGGCAGAGCACGCGACGGTAGACGGCGCTCGCCTGTCCCCGCGGATCGTTGCGCCGTGTCGCCGATCGATACAAGCGGCCGGCGAGGTCGAGACTGGTCTCGAACCGCCCCTGCAGGAAATGGAAATCGATGAGGAACTGAGTGCCGTCGTCCCAGCGGCGCGCATCGCCCAGGCGCTCGCTTTCGGTCGTGACGAGATCGAAGAGGGCCCGCGCCTCTCCCCACGCGGCGACACCGAGCTTGTAGGCGCCCACACTGAGCGCGGTCCAGATCGTGGCGGGCACGTCGCCCGAGGCACGGGCGGTCTCGAGCGCGCGGCGGCAGTAGGCATCGGCCTGTTTCGGCAACGGGATGAAGCCGAGGATCGCGCCCACAGTGGCGTACCCGCGCGCCAGCTCGGCAGACGGCCCCGCGAGCTCCGCGAGATTGAGCCCGCGCATCGCGCTGTGGAGGCAGGCCAGGTTCGCGTCGCGCAAGTAGAAGACTTCCACCAGTGCTTCATGCGCATGGGCCGCACTGAGCAGCACGTCGCGCTGCGACGCGTGCCGCCCGACGAACCGCCGCGGCAGCAGCCGGTGCATCACCTGGCGGGCGGCCTGCGCGGCCAGACCGCTCACGAGGGTTGCGGTGCCGCGCGGCATCGGCACGCCGGAGAGCGCCAACCCGCGGCGTAGATGCACCTCGCCTTCATCGTAGCGGGACCAGTTCACACAGGCCCGGCCCGCATGCAGCTCCCAGCGCCGCCGCAAGCTCGGGCTTGCGTCGGACCCGAGCGACAGGGCATCGCGCAGGAAACCGACCGCTTCCGCGTTGGCGTAGCTCCGAAATGCCTGCTCGCCCGCCCGGTCCAGATAGTGGACCGCCTTGGGCGTCACCTCGGCTCGGCGCCAATGGAACGCGAGCAGCGGCAGCACCGGATCGAGATCCGCCTCATGCCGCGTCTCGAGCCAGGTGCCCACGGCTCCGTGGAGGTCGCGTCGCTGCGCGTAGAGAATCAGATCGTAGGCGACCTGCTGGGTGATCGCGTGGCGGAACGTGCAGCGCGAGCCGGCGTCGCCGTCCTCGGCGTGAATGAGATCGAGACGCTGCAGCGTAACCAGCGCGGCGCCGAGCTCCGCCTCGCTGATGGGAATGGGAAAGACGTCGCGCAGCATCGCGACCGGGAATGTCCGCCCGATGACGCTGGCCACCTTCACCGCGAACTGCTCCGTCTGGGACAATCGGTCGATGCGGCTGGTGACGACCCCCTGCAGCGTCGGCGGCAGACCGCGCGCGGCGAGTGCCTCGGCGAACGCTGGGCTGAGCTCGCGTGTCGAATCGGCCAGCTCGCAGCGGCCGTCGGCCACCGTGATCAGCCCGTAGTCCCGCAGGGCATACGCCAGCTCCTCACTGAAGAACGGATTGCCGGCGGCACGGTCCGAGACCAGGGCCTGGACCGGGGCGGGGACGGAGCGCACGCCGAGTCGGTCCCGGAGCAGCTGATCCACCGCCTCGGGCGCGAGCGGGGCGAGCCGGTAGCGTTGCTCGCCCGCCAGGCCGGCGAGGGCGACGAAGTCCGCGGGCGGGTTGTCGAACGGACGGCTCGTCACCACGAAGAGCAACGTCGGGATCGTGCGGGCAGCGGCGAGCAGCAGTGCCCACGAGGACGAATCGAGCCACTGGGCATCCTCGATCGTCACGACGACGGGCCCGGTATCTCCCAGGTGAGCCAGGGCGGCAAGCAGGAGGTTGCGGACATTCGCGGCGCGCACTTCGTCAGTCATGGCGTCGATCAGCTCGTTGCCGCTGAGCTTCAGGCCTAGCAGGTCCCCGAGCAGCGGCAGTAGCGGAGCCTGCTCCGGTCGCAGGCCCAGCCGAGTGGACAGGAGCGTTGGGTCGGTGCCGGCGAGCGATCGCAGCGGCCGCAACCAGGCGTGATACGCGGTCGACTTCTCGATATCGTCCGCCGCGCAGACGAGTCGGCGCACCTGGCGACGGGTCACCGTGGCGCCGAGATATTCGATCAGGCGGGACTTCCCGATGCCGGGCTCGCCTTCGATCAGGATGACGCCACCCTCGCGCTGGGTCACCAGCGCCTCCACCGCCGTGTCGAGCGCCGCGCATTCTCGCTCCCGGCCGCGCAGCCGGTCTTCGCCTCCGGCCGCGCTGGTCGCGGGCGCTCCGCCCTGCTCCGCCGACGGCCGATGGACGACGACCGGATGCTCGCGGCCCTTCACGCGGAGCGGGGCCAGGGGGGTAAAGCGCAGTCCCTGGTGACGCCGCGCCCGCTCCTCGGTCACACCATCGCACAGCAACGATCCGGCAGCGTGCTGCATCAATCGCGCGGCGAGGTTCACCGGCGGGCCGGCGACGGTGTATTGCCGCCGCCGGGCCGTGCCGTAGACCCCGCAGTAAAGGAGGCCGGTGGCGATCCCGACGGATGGAGTGAGACCGCGACCGAGCAGCGCGGCGTGCATCGCGAGTGCTGCGAGCGTGCCGCGCGCAGCGTCGTCCTCGTGGGCGCGGGGGGGCAGGCCGAAGGCGGCGACGAGGCTCGTGCCTTTGTCGTCGGTGAGGAGCTGATACACGGTCCCCTCGAAGCGCTCCACCTCCTGCTGCAACGCCGTCACGGCGTCCTGGATCCCGCTCAGGGCTTCGGCAGTCCCGGGATCGACGGCGCCGAGGCCGCAGAACACCATCGTGACGCGGCGAAACTCGCCGAGCCATTCGCCCAGCCCGGCGTCCACGCGGGCGGCGATGACTTCGGGGACGAGCGCTCGGAGGTCGTCGGCCTGGGCGGGAGCGATCGCCATCGGCTGTGGGGTTGGTGCCGCGACCGGAGATCGGACACGGTCGAGCCGCAGCGCGCCTCCCTCGAGCGGCGTTCCCCGAGCGAGCGCACCGAGCAATTCGGCTGCTGCGCGGGAGAGGACGACGTCGCCTTCGCGGGCCAGCCGGTCGATGGCGGTGGCCTGCGCGATCGGCGCGCCGTGCGCCAGTGACAGCCAGCGTCCGGCCAGGCCGCCCGTGCGCAGGTGAGCGAGCGGGCCCATGCCGATCGTGACGCGCATGCGCAGCCTCACCCCCTGGCCTCCTCTCCCCCTCGCTCCGCTCGGGGCAGGCTCTTCGGGAGAGGGGGAACCCGGAGGGAAATCGGCCGCTTCCTGGAGGCGCAGGCCGCACGCGGCCGCTGCCGTGACGGCCGCGACGAGATCCGCGCCCTCCGCGGCGGGCCACGCCGCCAGAGCGGCATCGCCCGCGAACACGAGGATGTCGCCCCCCGCGGCGAGCACGACATCGGTGAGCCTGCCGAAATGCGTGTCGATGATGCGGGAGAGCTCTTCGGCGCCTCTCGGGCCCTGGGCGCTCAGCGCCTCGGCCAGCGCGGTAAAGCCGGCCAGGTCAGCGAAGAGAACGGCGGCGGGAAAGATTTCCATCCGGGGGCCGGGCGGGCTCCCGGCGTGCCCGGCGATGTCGCGCAGATCCAGCGCCGACAGGTAACTGGCGAGCGCCGCGACGCCCCGTGTCCCATCGCGTCCGGAGCTGGGTGTCATCCTGGGTGCAAGCATACGTCCAATCTCTCGCCTTCGCCCCATTCCCGGGTTATTTGAAGGTGATGATCCCTGGTCCCTCGATCGTCATCTGCTCGCTCGGCCTGTCGCTGATACAGGCGCCGCAAACCCCCGAGCCGCCGGCCGCGCTGGTGCGCTTCCTCCGCGAAAGCATCGCACTGACTCCGGATCAGCTCGCCGCCGCGACCCGCGGTGAGGCGGTCGTGAAGGTGCTCGACACCCGGGAACGACGCGACATCGCCGTGTTCGGGATTACCACCGTCGCCGTGTCGCGCGCGGCGTATGTCGCCCGCGTGCGCGATGCGAAGAATTGGCTGCGCACACCGACCCGCAGCCGGTTCGGTCTCTTCAGCACCCCGGCTACGCCCGCGGACGTTCAGGCGTTCACGATCAGCCAGCGCGACGCGAACGAAATGAAGGACTGCAAGCCCGGCGATTGCGTCGTCAAGCTCCCCGCCACGGACATGCAGCGGATCCACGCCGAAACCAACTGGTCGGCGCCCGATCTCGTGGCGCAGCTCAGCGCGTACGGGCGTCGCCGCCTCGTCGAATACGTGACCGACTACCGCGCCCGCGGCGACTCGGCGCTGGCGATCTACGACGACCGCGGCACCGTCCACGCGAGCGATGCGTTCGCGGCACTGCTCGCCGAGTCACCCTACGTCTATCAGACCGTGCCGTCGCTGCAGCGCTACCTCGCGTCGTACCCGCGCGCCGCGCTGGCCGACGCCAGCGAGATCCTGTTCTGGTCCGAAGACGTGCTCCCCCACCTGCGGCCGATTCTCAGCGTCACGCACCAGGTCGTCTTCACACCGCCCGAGCTCCCCGGCATGACCCTCGTCGCGGCCAAGCAGATCTACGCCGATCACTATTTCGAGGCCGCGGTCGACCTGACCTGCATCGTCGATGGCGTTGGGCGTGACGGCCGGCCGGCGAGCTACCTGGTCATCCTCCGGCGTTACCGGTTCGACAACATGCCGGGCGGAATACTGAACATCAGAGGCAAGGCCGTCGGTGCGCTGCGAGATCTGATGCTGGCCGACCTGCAGCGCGAGGCCCTCACCCCCTGAGGCCGTGGACCTCCACCCGGAACCGCGGGTTGACGCGGTAGCGCCCCTCCTCGAACACGATCCAGTCCGGCCGGCCCAGCGTCCGCCGCAGATGATGCAGGGTCAAGTGGAGATGGATCTTGATGTGGATCGCCGACGCCTTCGGCCAGAGCGCGCGCCCGATCTCCTCGCGCGTGCGTCCGGCCGGGTGACTCACCAGATAGATCAAGAGGTCGCGCGCCTCGGTGGAGCGCCACGCCTCACTCGGAAGTGGCGCACCGTCCACCGCGATCTCGAGCGCCCCGAGCGCGTTGACCACCAAGAGCGGTGCGCTCGCCGGACGCGGTTCCCCCACCCGCGCCGGCTCACCCACCATCGTCGTGGCGAAGTCGAGGGCCTCGGTCAGGCTCAGCGCTTGCCCCGCCTGGAACGCCGCCACGTATGCCGCCGGTCCGATAGCGGCGCGGACCGACGCGGCGACACGCTCCATCGCCTCACGCTCGAGCGGTAACGGTGCGGCCCCAGCCTCCTCGCGCAAATTGGCCACCGCGCCGAGCAACCGCGCCGCCCGCTCGGCCTCGCCCCGCTCCGCGGCGATCCGGGCGAGATCTTCCACCAGGATGATCGAGGACCAGTGGTTCTTCAGCTGCTTGAGCGCCGGCAGCGCGACCGCGAACCAGCCCAGCGCTTCCGCCGTGTCCCCTTCGGCGAGGGCCAGCCGGCCCCGCATCGTGCCGAGGTGCGCGATCGGCTGGTTGTAGCCGTCCTCGAGACCGAGGGTGACGCCTTCGTCGAATGCCGCCCGCGCCGCGGCGATGTCGCCGCGGGCCTGGGCCACGCGGCCAAGCCAGTACAGCGCATAGGTGATCCAGTAGCGCGGCCGCACCGTGCGCGACATGGCGAGGGCTTCCGCCGCCACACGCTCCGCGCCTTCCAGGTCACCCTCGAACAGAAACGACTGCCCGAATCCCACCAGCGCGCAAACGAGATCCACGGAGACGCCGGCCGTCTCCCGCAGGATCTCCACGCTCTCCTGGGCGACGGAACGCAGCGCCACCGTATCACCCTGCAGCGCCATGTAGGTCGCGAGCGAGGCGAGCGCGCGTCCCCGCTCCAGCGTCCGCCCGGTGCCGCTCCGCTGGAGCGCCGCCTCGAGGCGGCGCCGCGCCTCGCGGTAATGCCCCAGCCCAAACCAGAACCAATGCAGCGCGGCGGCCAGCCGCAGCGCCGCCGCCACGGCGTCGCCATCCTGCTCGAACCAGTCGGCCGCGGCCCGCAGGTTGCCCAGATCCTCGACCAGCCGTTCCTGCCACCCCTCCGTCTGGTTCGAGAGAAACGGCTCCGCCGTCTCCGCGCGTGCCAGGAAGAACTGCGCATGGCGGCGGCCCAGCTCCTCCGCCTCGCCCGCCTCCTGCAGGCGCTCGCGCGCAAACTGGCGCATCGTCTCCAACATGCGGTAGCGCGCTTCGAGCGCCTCGGTCTCGATCGTGACGAGCGACTTGTCGACGAGACTGCTCAGCAGGTCGAGTACGTCGGGCAGCGCCGCCACCGCCTCCGCCGCATCGAGCGTAAATCCGCCGGCGAACACCGCCAGTCGCCGGAACAGGATCCGCTCCGGCTCGGTGAGCAGGTCGTGGCTCCACTCGATCGTGCTGCGCAATGTGCGGTGACGCGGCGGCGTGTCCCGGCTGGTCGAGGAGAGCAGCCCGAACACGTCGTCGAGCCGCGTGGCGATCTGTTGCGGATCGAGGATGCGGGCGCGTGCGGCGGCCAGCTCGATGGCCAGCGGCAGTCCATCGAGACGCCGGACGATGCGCGCGATCGCCGCCACGTTGCCGTCCACGAGCTCGAACGACGGCCGCACCGCCTGCGTCCGCTCGACGAACAGCCGGATCGCCTCGCTTTGAGCGGCCACCGCACGGGTGATCGGCTCGCCGTCCGCTGCGGCGGGAATCGCGAGCGGCGGTACCGGCCAGGCACGCTCGCCCGAGATCCCCAACGCCTCGCGGCTCGTGGCCATGATGCGGAGCCGGGGACAGCCCTTGAGCAGCGCCTCCGCCAGGCGGGCGCACGCCTCGACCAGATGCTCGCAATTGTCCAACACCAGGAGCGCTTCCCAGTCGCGCAGCGCCTCGAGCAGGGCGTCGCCGGCCGCCCGGATGCCGTCCCGCCGCACGCCGAGCGCGTCGGCCACGTGGTGAGGGACGAGCTCGGGGTTGGACAGCGGGGCGAGCTCGACCCACGCCACCCCGTCGGGGTACTGCGCGCCCACACGGCTCGCCACCTCGAGCGCGAGACGCGTCTTGCCGCTGCCGCCGACACCCGTGAGGGTGAGCAGCCGCGTGTCCTGGAGCAGCTCGAGGGCGGCCGCAGTCTCGCGCTCGCGTCCGATGAACGAGGTGAGCTGCGCGGGCGGCGGCGCGCCCATCGGGGCCTCGGGGGCCGACAGGGCCGCGACGAACGCGGGCATGTCGCTGAACCGGTCGGCCGGCGCTTTGGCCAGCGCCCGACTCAGAGCTGCCGCCACCGGCTTCGGGACCGCGGGTGCGAGATCCGTGACGCGCGGCGCATCAACCGTCAGATGCCGCATCATCACGCTTTCGACCGTCGTCCCGCCGAACGGCGGGCGCCCCGCCAGCATCTCGTACAGCACGCAGGCCAGCGCGTATTGATCGGACCGGCCGTCGATCTCCGCCTCTCCCATCACCTGCTCGGGACTCATGTAATCCGGCGTCCCGATCTGCGCGCCGGGCTCGGTGAGTGCCGTTCGCGCGGTCCCCCGCTCCTGTTCCCGGGCCGCCGCGCTCACCCGCGCGATCCCGAAGTCCGCCACTACGGCATGGCCCGCTTGCAGCAGGATATTCTCGGGTTTGATGTCGCGATGGATCACGCCCCGCTGGTGCGCGTAGTCCAGCGCGTCGGCCACTTCCCGCGTGACCTGCAGGGCGTCCTCCAGCGGCAGCTGCTGCTCGCGCCGCAGCCGGGCGCGCAGCGACTCCCCCTCCACGTACGGCATGACGTAGTACAGCACGCCGGCGGCTTTCCCCGAGTCGTGCACCGCGAGGATGTTGGGGTGATTGAGTGACGCCGCGATCTCGATCTCGCGCAGGAACCGCTCGCTGCCGACTGACGTCGACAGCTCGGGGCGGACCACCTTGACCGCCACGCGGCGGCGATGCTTCAGGTCCTGGGCGAGGTGGACCGTCGCCATCCCCCCCGCGCCGAGCGTGCGCTCCAGGCGGTAGCTCGTGGCGAGCGCCTCCACCAGCTCCTCGTACTGCGTCATCATCGGCGGGAATATACGAATTTCATGTTGGCGCTTGTGACGCATCCGCAACGGAGCGTTGACCAGGTCGTTGCGTAGCGAGTCCAATGTCTCCGGGACTGCCCTGAACCACCCTCCACCCGGAGACACACGATGCAGCGTAACGTTTCACCCCTCTGGCTGGCGCTCGCCCTCGGCACACTGAGCACGAGCTGCTCGAACGACGTCGCGAAATCGACCACCCCAGCCATCTCTGCCGGCCTGCAGCACGACGACACCAACCGCCCGGTGACTTATGCGGTAATCGGCGACGTCCCCTACCTGCCGTTCGCCACGGCCACCGACAGGTTTCCGACGCTGATCAGCGCCATCAACGCCGACCCGGCGGTCGAGCGGGTCATCCACGTGGGCGATATCAAGTCGGGCAGCTCGGTGTGCTCCGACGAGTACTTCCAGACGATCGCCTCGGCCTTCACGACCTTCAGCGATCCGCTGGTCTATGCGATCGGCGACAACGAGTGGACCGACTGCCACCGCCTCAACAACGGCGGCTACAATCCGCTCGATCGGCTCGCCAAGGTCCGGCAATTGTTCTTCGGCAATCCGGGCTACACCCTGGGCGGGCAGCAGCTGCGCATCAAGGCGCAGCAGGGTTATCCGGAGAATCAGGAGTGGATGGCCGCGAACGCGGTGTTTTCCGTCTTCCATATCATCGGCTCGAACAACGGCCGCGCCCCGTGGTTCGGTGACCGCGTCGTCCCGCCCGGCCCGGGTGAGACCGCGGCGGAGACCGCCTCGCGCGAGGCCGAATGGGCCGCCCGCGACCAAGCCAATCTCAAATGGCTGGACCGCACCTTCGAGATTGCCAACGAAGAGCAGGCCAAGGGAGTGGTCCTGTTTTTCCAGGCGGATATGTGGAATCAGCCGGACCGCGACGCGGGCGTTCCCTTCGACGCCTTTACCGGCTTCGTGACGCGAGTGGCCGCTCTGGCGGCGCAGTTCGGGCGCCCCGTCCTGATGGTGGTGGGAGACTTCCACAACTACCGGGTGGACGCCGGGGTGCCGTGGTTCAGCACGTTCTACGGCGTCACGCCGCCGGCGAATCTCACCCAGATAGTCGTGGACAGGAGCATCGAGGCCACAACCGACGCGACGCCGATCGATTATCTGCGGCTCACGATCGATCCCGCGTCTCCTGCGGTGTTCAGCTGGGAGCAGGTCTTCGTTCCCTGAATCGGCGACGACAGCAAGGATGTAACGAGGGGGCCTCCCGTGTGGGGGGCCCCTGTCTTATATCCGAAGGACTATGCCATCCTTCATGTCGGCGGTCTTCTTCGTCGCCATCACCTCCGCGACTCTGTCGGCGCAAGTCCCGCCCCGCGTGACGGTCGCTGCCGGTGCACTCGAAGGCACGATCGATTCCGCATCGGGAGTGGCGGTCTTCTGGGGCATTCCCTACGCCGCGCCTCCAGTCGGCCCGCTCCGCTGGCGGCCACCGCAGAAGGCCGCGCACTGGAAAGGAATACGTGAGGCCAAGCGGCTGAGCCACAACTGCATGCAGGTGCACGTCTGGGACGACATCGACCCGTTTCCGGCCGGGGTCTCGGAGGACTGTCTCTATCTCAACGTGTGGACCACGAAAGTCGGCGCTACGGCTCCGCGGCGACCGGTGATGGTCTGGATCCATGGCGGCGGATTCTTCGCCGGTTTCGGCGGTGAGGAACGCCACAACGGCGCCCGTTTGGCGGAGAAGGGCGCGGTCGTGGTCACGCTCAACTATCGACTGGGAGCCCTGGGCTTCTTCGCGCATCCCGGTCTTGCCGCCGAGTCACCGCACGGCGCTTCCGGGAACTACGGGCTGCTCGATCAAATCGCGGCGCTCCAGTGGGTGCGACGCAACATCAGTCAGTTCGGCGGTGATCCCCGTCGCGTGACGATCTTCGGCGAATCGGCCGGAGGAACGAGCGTCGGCGTGCTGCTGGCGTCCCCGCTGGCGAAAGGGTTGTTCAACCGGGGGATCCTGGAGAGCGGCACCGGACTCGGTGGCCTGGAGCGGCGTGATTCCGCCGAGGCGGCTGGCGTGCGGCTGGCCGGCCTGCTCGATGTGACGGGCAATGGGAGCGAAGCGCTCGCCCGGCTTCGCGCGCTGAGTGCCGACACATTGCTCGCCGCGGTGCGGATGTCGCGCGATTCTCTTCCGGGAGGAAGGCCGCCCGTGCCCTGGGAAACGAGACCTGTAATAGACGGATGGGTGATTCCGCTGCCGGTGGATTCCGCTCTCGCACGCCGTGGCGCCCATCCCGTTTCGGTGATCGTCGGTACCAACGCCAATGAGGGGGACGACGGAGACCAATGGGTCGGCGCGCCCTCGCGGGCGATTGCTCGACTCGTGACCGCCGGTGGCAACCACGCGTATCTGTATCAATTCACCCGGGTGGGCGACGACAGCGTGAGCCAGCGGATGGGGGCGTATCACAGCGCGGAGATCACCTTCGTGTTCGGACGGTTCCGCCCGCTGCAGCCGATTGCCGGCCACACCACCTACGACTCGACGCTCGCCGATGCGATGAGCGATTACTGGGTCTCGTTCGCGGCGAGTGGAGACCCGAACGGGCCGCCGAATGCGGGACGTTTGCCGCGCTGGCCGGTGTACGACGCCGCCCGGGACTCCTACCTCGAGCTCGGACCGGTGATTCTTCCGAAGCAGGGACTTCGCCGGGCGGTGTACGATTCGATCGATGTCGTTGCCAGACGCGAGGGGGCGATTCGCCCATAACGGGCCTTGAGCCTCCGCCGTCCTTCGGAGCTAACTCGCAGTCCGACCGGCCGACCGATATCGCTCGCTGGAGCGTCCCGTAGCTTGCCTGCATGCTCCGAGATCCGCGCCGCTCGTTCGCGCAGGACGGGGCAGACTTGGTAGCTGCGAATACGCCCATTCAAGTGTAGAGAGGCCCCCAATGGAACCGAGCAAGAGCAATCAGATGAAGGGCGAGCTCAACCAGGTGAAGGGCGCTGTCAAAGAAGCGGCCGGAAAACTCACAGGGGATGACGATCTGGAAGCCGAAGGCAAGGTCCAGAAGGCACAAGGCCAGGTGCAACAGAAGATCGGTCAGATCGAAGAGATCCTGGAGAAGTAGCTGGGGCTGGCAACGAGTCATTGAACGAGCCGTGCGGAATTGCCAGACAGCCAGGTGCGCTGTCTGGCTTTCTCACTCAGCACCTGCATCCGACCTGCCCCTTGTCTGACTCAACCTCTGGTCTCTAGGCTTCGACAGGAACCCGCGCACCAGGAGAAATCGCAATGCCTGAGAAGAAGATCATCGCCGTGGTCGGCGCCACCGGCGCCCAGGGAGGCGGCCTGGTGCGCGCCATCATGCGCGACAAATCCGGTCCTTTCACTGCCCGTGCCCTGACGCGCGATCCCAAGTCCGACAAGGCGCGCGCCCTCGCGGCGCTGGGCGCCGAGGTCGTCGCCGCCGACGTAGACGATCTCGAGAGCCTCAAGCGGGCGTTCGCCGGCGCGTATGGCGCCTATTGCGTCACCTTCTTCTGGGCCCACATGTCGGCCGAGCAGGAAATCGCCGAGGCCCGCGCCATGGCCCAGGCGGCGCACCACGCGCGCCTGCAGCATGTCATCTGGTCCACCTTCGAGGACACCCGGAAGTACATCCCTCTGAGCGACAACCGCATGCCCACGCTGCAAGGCAAGTACAAGGTGGCGCACTTCGACGGTAAAGCCGAGGCGAACGACGCCTTCACCGAGCTCGGCGTGCCGACGACGTTCCTGCTGACGTCGTTCTACTGGGACAACATGATCTACTCCGGCTCGGGCCCCAAGAAGGGCCCCGACGGCAAGCTGGCGATCACATTCCCGATAGGGGACAAGAAGCTGCCGGGGATCGCCGCCGAAGACATCGGCAAGTGCGCCTACGGGATCTTCCAGCGGGGCAAGGAGCTCATCGGAAAGACCGTCGGCATCGCGGGCGAGCATCTCACCGGCGCCCAGATGGCGACCGCGCTGACCAAGGCGTTGGGGCAGGAGGTGCGCTACAACGACGTGTCGCCCGACGTCTTTCGCAGCTTCGGCTTCCCTGGCGCCGACGACGTGGGGAACATGTTCCAATTCAAGCGCGACTTCGAGCGGGAGTACACCGGCGCGCGCAATCTGCAGTTCACTCGGACGCTCGACCCGGAGCTGCAGACCTTCGCGCAGTGGCTCGCCCAGAACAAGGATCGTATCCCGCTCGAGTAAGGAAGCGGTCTGACCTCGAGTCCAACGTGATGGCTCGCACGGAGTTGCCCAAAACAGGTTAGATTAACAGGCTAGGTTAAGGGGCAGCACCTTTACGACCACAAAGGCAGGCCCGGATGAACGCCAATTGGAGCGCCCGTCTCGCGGCCTTCAAGAATCCCGACACCCGTAAGAGCGTCTGGCAGCTTGCCAGTACCGGCCTGCTGTTCGCCGGTGCCTGGGCCCTCATGTACCTGAGTCTTGGCGTGGGCTACTGGCTCACCCTGCTGCTCGCCGTGCCGACGGCGTTCCTCCTCGTCCGGCTCTTCATCTTCCAGCACGACTGCGGCCACGGCGCCTTTTTCCGGTCGACCCGCGCGTCGGACATCGTGGGCTCGATCATCGGCGTGATCAGCCTGACGCCGTACCACTACTGGAAAAAAGTGCACGCAATCCACCACGCCACGTCCGGCAACCTGGAGCACCGCGGCTTCGGCGACATCGATACGCTGACCGTGGACGAGTACCTCGCGCTGTCGCGCTGGGGGCGCTTCAAGTACCGGGTGTACCGCCATCCCGCCGTGCTGTTCGGCATCGGCGCGGTGCTGCAGTTCTTCATCCGCCATCGCATGCCGACCATCGTGCCGCGCGACTGGACCCGTGAGCGGAGGAGCATCCTCTGGACCGACGTCGGGCTCGCGGTCTTCATCGTGGCAATGGGGCTGTTGATCGGATTCGGGCAGTTCCTGCTCGTCTACGTGCCGCTCATGGCGGTTTCGGCGTCGATCGGCGTGTGGCTGTTCTACGTACAGCATCAATTCGAGCCGACCTACTGGGAGCATGACGAGCGCTGGGTGTACGACGACGCCGCGCTGGCGGGGAGCTCGTACTACCGGTTGCCGCGCCTCCTACAGTGGGCCACCGGGAACATCGGCCTGCACCACGTCCACCACCTCAACCCCCGCATCCCGAACTACCGGCTCCAGGAAGCGCTCGGCTCCGTCCCCGAGCTGCAGAAGGTCACCACGCTGACGCTGTGGGAGAGCATTCGCTGCGTCCGGCTCGCCCTGTGGGACGAGCGCGCCAGGAAGCTGGTCCGCTTCCCGCGGTAGTCTAGGTCGTCAGGCGGTGAGGCTGCGCTGCGGCAGCAGCGCACTCTTCCGCGGCAGGTTCCACCCGAGCACCGCAATCTCCGCTTTGCCCTCGGGCCGGCGTCGACCGCCTGCCGAGTCCAGGAAGATCCGGCTCCCCGGGACGTAGCTGATCGAGCGCTGCATCGGCGTTTGCAGCGCGCCCGCGATCGCCGCGATCACCCGGCTGGCCTTCGGGATGTACCACCGGGCCGGAACGGCATCCTCCCCACCGCTGTTGCACAGATAGGGATACCAGCTGCGATCGAACGAAATCACGAGCATGCCTTCCGGGCTGTTGAAGCAGGGCGGGACCGCCTGCGCCGCGGGATCGACCTTCGTCGGGCGTTGACGCTCCAGACGTGTCTCCGACTTCCGCACACAGGCGATGGCGACCGCCATCTCGAACTGTTCGAGCTCCTGCTCCGATATCTCCATGGTTGCCATGATGCGCCTGCCGATCAGCTGAATGACATGGTGAACTGCTGGTACTGAAGACTAATCGATCGTGACTGACGCTGTTGTAACGAACCCGCGGGAGTACTGTTTGCCCGCGGGTTCGTTGGGTTTCGCCCAGGTCTGCTGCCGTAATTACGGCCGGCGCTTCGCCGTGACCTTGAAGGTGAGGGTGTCACCCGTCGAGTACTGCGCCGTCGACGTCCCCCACATCTCGTTGCCCTTGTAGTGGCTGACGCTATGCAGCAGCGTCACCGTCTGCCCCTGCCGCACGCGGCTCGCAAACGGACCCGCCTCGGTGACGACGCTGTCGCCGGCCGAGCTGACCACGCGCACCGCGACCGGGTCGCCCGTGGGGAATGTCATCGTCCAGCCCTTGCCGTCGGCGGTGGCCGCCAACACGGTCGTGGCGAGCACGCTGTCCTTGGGACCCATCGTCTTCGAGTCCCATGTCCCCGCGACGTCGGCCAGCTTGATACCGTGGCCGGCGTGCGGTGCTGCCTGCTGTGCCGTAGCGGACGCTGTGATACATGCGAGAACGGCAGCCGTGCATAGAATCGTGCGACGCATAATACTCCTTGGATAGAGAGAGATCTCAAAAGCCAGAAACTGCTTACGGCCGGCGCGCCGGCCGCTTGGGCGCCCAGAACGAGAGATCCGTGGCGCGAGTCGCTGCCGCCACGTAGCTCATCGTTGGATTGAGCGCGAAGCGATTCGTCTCCGAGCCCACCAGAGCCTCGGTCGAGAATTTCTGCATCGTGGCCGTCTCGTCGGTCGTCAGGCCCTGCATCGTCTTTTGGCCGTTCGCGACCATATCGTCGAACTGCCCGTACGATTCCACCGTGGAGAAAACCAGGTAGGTCGGCTCAGGCATCCCCGCCGTGACCTGGTAGACGCGGTAGCTGTAGCCGGGCGCCGCCCGCTCGGCCGACGCGCCATAGACTTTGGCCGCCGCCTCGAAGTCCGTCTGGTGCCCCGGCCGTACGCGGAACGTGGTGACTTCCCAGAAACGCACTTTGGCGAGGTCGGGGAACGTGCCGTGGCTGAGATCGGGCCGGGCCATCGCTTGAATACTGGTCCAGTCGGTCAACATCTCGGCGTCCGCGCGGGACAACCGTGCCAGCTCGGCGGCCAGTACGGTGTCGGAGGACTGCTGCTTCATGTCCGCCGCGATCGCGGCGTTGTTCGCATACGGCGTGAGGAACCAGGCTTCGCCCGCGCCCGTGAGGGAGGTCATGGCGAGGTAGTAAGTCGTGGACTTGGCCTTCGCGAACGCCGCGGGCCATCCCGCCTCGATGCGCTCGTGTTCGGCCGCACGACCCATCTTCACCTGCTCACGAATGATCGTGATCAGCGCGGGTTGCGACGTCGGCAACGACTGGCCCTGCGCCAGAACGGCGCTGGCTCCGATGCACAGCAACGCCGGCACTGCGAGTAGTCTTCGGGTGACATTCACTGTGGAAATCCTCGAGGGAGTGGTGAAACGGAGCGCGCAAGCGCACCAGTAGTCAGATGAGCGTCTGACGGCGCATCGAATTCCGATGGATATGGGGGGACAGGACGCCTGGAAGGGCGAGCTCGCAGTAAGTACGGCAATGGTCCGTGAGCCGGCCATGAAGATAGCTCGAAGGCGAGTGCCCGGATAGGCGTGATAATCCCAACAGCACAACGGTCCGCGTCATCGCTACCACCTCCCGGCCTACGACAGACTGAAGTGCAGCGGGTCCCGCAAGCTCTGCAGGGCGCGATAGTAGAAGAGCGGCGTCGGCCGTTTGCCGGCGAACGTCAGCCGCTTGAGGAACTCGACCTCCTCGGGGCTCGCCGATCCGCTCAAGGTGGGATCCTGGAGAAACTTCAGCAGTCCGGGCTCCGGCTCTCCGGCCTGCCGCTCGACGAACTCGAAACGTTTCGCTCGCCCGGGAACGACGTCGTGGTTCAAGGCGATCTCGAGGCTGAACGTCGCCAGGTCGATGTCCCAGGATTGGATCAGCGGATCGAGGAACGCGACGCAGCTCTCGGCGGACAGGTGGAAGACATCGGTGTCGAGGAACTCGAGCACGATGACCCGCATCTCTTCGTAGCTCTTGCCCGAGAGCTGCGCGACCATGCGGAGCCAGTAGTCATTCTGCAGCTCGTCTTTCGCCACACGCTTGACCACGTCCTGGAGCTTCTGGGTGACGAGCCGTTCCAGCTCGCCGAATGGCTGCTGCTCGAAGATCGCGCGCACGTGCGGCTGCTTCGCGGAATCGCACTTGCGCAGCACCAGCTCCCGAACCTGGTGGAACAGGGGAACGGGCTCGTCTCCCAATTCCCGCTTCAACTGTTCCTTGCGCTGCAGGCCCGCCAGCCGGGCGAGCTCCCCGCTGGGCAGCTTCAGGAACCGGTCCATCCGGTCATAGATGTCGGTGCGGCTCGGTGCCGGAGGCGCCTTTTTCCGGGTCAGGAGCTGCGAGACATAGGATTCGGTCACGCCGGCGGCACGGGCCAGGTCGCGTTGCTCCAGACCCAATTCCTCCAACCGGCTCCGAATGACGATGGGGACGTCCACCAGGCTCCTCCTGCGGGGCTTGACTCCATTAACACATTTTAGTTAACTAAACGAATCAACTCTATCAATTTACAATCTGTACTTGACAAGTCAAGTAAACCACCATACTGTGGTATTCAGTAAACCAGTAGTGCTTAACCATCAGTTCATCCAGGAATCACCAAGGAGTTGGAGCATGTACGCACGCAACGTCTCGATCAATCTGAAGGCCAACACGGCCCGTGAGTTTACCCAGACGCTCGAGAAGGACGTCCTGCCTCTGCTGCGGAAGCAGACCGGCTTCAAGGACGAGATCTCATTCGTCGCCCCGGACGGCTCCGCAGCGGTTGCCATCAGTCTGTGGGATCGGAAAGAGGACGCGGAGACCTATAGCCGCGACACCTATCCGCAGGTGCTGAGAAGCCTGACGAAGGTAGTGGATGGAACGCCGATGGTCGCGGCCTACGAGGTCTCGAACTCGACCTTCCACAAGATCGCCTCGAGCAACTAAGGCCTCACTGTGGTTTCGGAGCGGAGAGGGCGGTACCACCGCCCTCCCTGCTTCGCATCTCTTCTTGCCAGGAGCCAACGATGTATAGTCGCTATGGCGCGCTCGCAGCTGTCGGCGCCGCCGTTCTCTTGCTGACCCCCGCTGCCGCGCACTCGCAGGCGCACGCTCGTGATCTCCGCGCCCTCGACTCCGTGACCAGCGGTATCATGACGCTTCCCGTCACGACGGCCTCGGTCGCCGCGCGCAATCACTTCCTGCAGGGCCAGCGCGAGCTCGACCTGGGGCGCACGATCGACGCCAACGCCCACTTCAAGGCGGCCGTTGCCGCTGATTCGAATTTTGCCATCGGGTATCTCAACGTCGCCACCACGGGCAACTCGCTCGCGGAGTTCAACACCAACCTGGCACTCGCCGAGCGGCACGTCACCGGTGTGACGGACGCCGAGCGGATCCTGATCCAGATCGCGCGCCTGGGCGCGAGCAACGACATCAACGGCCAGCTGGTGCTGGCGCAGCAGCTCGTCGCGAAGTACCCCGACAGCCCGCGCGCCTATCTCGTGCTCGGCGGCGTGCAGGGAGCGCTCAACCAGAACACGGACGCCCGCGTCGCCATCATGAAAGCGGTGAGCCTGGCTCCGCGCCTGCTGACCGCCCACACCGATCTCGGCAACTCGTATCTGTTCGGTGAGCCGAAGGACTTCGCCAAGTCGCTGGAGCAGATGCAGCGCGCCGCGGCACTCGCGCCCAACGAGCCGTTCGTCCACGATCTCCTGGGTGATGTGTACCGGGCACAGAACAATCTCGAGCGGGCCCGCGCCGAGTACACCCGCGGCCATGAGCTCGCCCCCACCGACGCGTCGCTCCTGCAGCAGCGCGGGCACGTCAACTCCTTCGCCGGCAATTTCGCCGCGGCGCGCGCCGACTACGATTCGGCGATCGCGCTGGGTCGCGCCAACGAGCAAGCCGGCTTCAGCCCCTTCCGGGCCTATGTCAGCGTGTATGCCGGCGAGCCCAAGGCGGCCATCGCCGAGCTCAACCGGCTGGTGGCAGGGATCGACACGATGGGAGTGCCCGAGCCCCGCGGCGTGAAGATCGCCGCGCTGACGGACATCGCCGTCATCGCGATCCACACCGGCGATTTCCCGGCCGCGGTGGACGCGCTCAAACAGCGCACGCAATTGCTGTTGCAGCAAGCGGACCAGGTCGGCACCGCGGCGTTCCGGCGGAGCCAGGAGGCGAACATCGCCTACTTCGACGCTTGGGTCGCCGCACGGCAGGGTGACTACACCACGGCCGCTCGGGCAATCGACCGGGTGGGCGTGGCGGTGACGCCGGACGCGAATCCGCGCAAGCTGGAGCCGGTACACGAGCTGAAGGGGTACATCGCGCTGTACCAGGGCAACTTCGCGGAAGCCGCTGGCCACTTCGCGATGGGCAACCTCAACGACCCCTACATCAAGTACCAATACGCCGTCGCCCTCGCGGGCGGAGGCGAGAAGGATAAGGCGCAACAGCTGTTCCGCGAGCTCGCGGTCTACAACTTCAACAACGTGGGCTACGCGCTGATTCGGAAAGACGCTCAGCAGAAGGCAGCGAGTCGCGCTGACTAAGGCCGACTGAAACAGAACGCCCCGCTCAGTTGCTCTTGAGCGGGGCGTTTTTCTGTGCTGCGGGTGCTCACCCTGCCTGACCGCGCGCCCGTTGGGCGATGAGCCGCTCCAGGTGTTCCCAGATCTCGGGCCTGACGCTGTCCACCAGCTCCTCTTTCCTGCTGCCGAGCATCACGGCGATCGCGCTCGTGTCGAGGCCGGCGATGCGGCACTCTTCGATGACCGCGGTGAAATGAATCCGGGCTTCACGGATCATCCGGCCGAACAGCGACGCCCCGCCCTCGCGCACGCCCAGCGCCAGAGCGAGGAGATAGAGGTCTCGAGCGCCGTCCAGCCGGTCCGCGAGGTATTCCCGAACCTCGTGTGCCAGGCGCTGCTGCGCGGAATGCGAAGAGTCTGTCATCCGACCTGCTCCTTTTGGGGCAATCTCTTACTTAATTGTTATTAGTTAACTAAAAAATCATATGTGATATCGACTTGACAAGTTAAGTAAACCAGCGTATACTCTGACAAGATACAACTACAAGTAGTTAATTCACACACGCTGGAGCTGAGTGCCATGACGACCGCAACCAAGAAACGGCTGAAAATCCTCCCACTCGCCGATCGCGTGGCGATCCGACCGATAGAAGAGGCCGGGGAGATGCGGGGCGGGCTCTATATCCCCGATACGGCCAAGGAAAAGCCGATCCAGGGCGAGGTCATCGCCGTCGGACCAGGCCGGATGGAAAAGGGCGAGCGAGTCCCGATGGAGCTGCAGGTCGGGGACCGGGTCGTCTACGGGAAATACACCGGCTCGCAGGTCGAGCTGGACGACGAAGAGATCATCCTGATCAAAGAAGCCGACGTCATCGCCAAGCTCAGCTGAGCGGGGGATCAAATGGCTGCCAAGTATCTGGAATTCAACACGGAGGCCCGGTCGCGCCTGAAGCGCGGCGTGGACCAGCTGGCTGAGGCGGTGAAGGT
The DNA here is from genome assembly GCA_035491895.1 of Gemmatimonadales bacterium. Lineage (GTDB taxonomy): Bacteria > Gemmatimonadota > Gemmatimonadetes > Gemmatimonadales > GWC2-71-9 > DASTHG01. The sequence continues at coordinate 10,037 of DATJJY010000105.1, read as the reverse complement.
CACCCTCGGTCCCAAGGGTCGCAACGTCGTGATCGACAAGAAATTCGGCGCCCCGACCGTGACCAAGGACGGCGTCACCGTGGCCAAGGAAATCGAGCTCGAGGACGAGATCGAGAACATGGGCGCCCAGATGGTGAAAGAGGTGGCGACCAAGACCTCCGATATCGCCGGCGACGGCACGACCACCGCGACGGTGCTCGCGCAGGCGATCTTCCGCGAAGGCCTGAAGTCGGTCACCGCGGGCGCCAATCCGATGTCGCTCAAGCGCGGCATCGACAAGGCGGTCGAGCTGGTCGTGGAAGAGCTGAAGAAGATCTCCGTGCCCACCAGGGGCCGGAAGGATATCGCCCAGGTCGGCGCCATCTCCGCCAATGGCGACAAGGAGATCGGTGACAAGATCGCCGACGCGATGGACAAGGTCGGCAAGGATGGCGTCATCACGGTGGAAGAGGCGAAGGGCCTCGAAACCACGCTCGAGACGGTGGACGGGATGCAGTTCGATCGCGGCTACCTGTCGCCCTATTTCATCACCGATCCGGAGAAGATGGAAGTCGCGCTCGAGGATGTCTACGTCCTGGTGCACGAGAAGAAGATCGCCGTGATGAAGGACCTGCTCCCGCTGCTCGAGAAGGTGGTGCAATCGGGCAAACCGCTGCTCATCATCGCCGAGGACATCGAGGGTGAGGCGCTGGCGACGCTGGTGGTCAACAAGCTGCGCGGCACCCTCAAGGTGTGCGCCGTGAAGGCCCCCGGCTTCGGGGACCGGCGCAAGGAGCTGCTGACCGACATTACGACATTGGCCGCCGGCAAGGTGATCTCCGAGGAGCTGGGCTTCAAGCTCGAGAACACCGGGCTCGCCGATCTCGGCCACTTCAAGCGCATCGTGGTGGACAAGGACAACACGACCCTCATCGGCGGCAAGGGCAAGCAGCCCGACATCCAGGGTCGCATCGCGCAGATCCGCGCCGCGATCGAGAAGTCGACGTCGGACTACGACAAGGAGAAGCTGCAGGAGCGGCTCGCCAAGCTCGCGGGAGGGGTGGCCATCATCAACGTCGGAGCGGCCACCGAGACCGAGATGAAGGAGAAGAAGGCCCGGGTCGAGGACGCGCTGCATGCGACCCGCGCCGCGGTCGAAGAGGGCATCGTGACGGGCGGCGGAGTCGCGCTGCTCTCGTGTCAGAAGGTGCTCGACAAGTTCCGGGGCGCCGACGAGGATGAGGAGACCGGTGTCGAAATCGTGCGGCGCTCGCTCGAGGAGCCGATTCGCATGATCGCCCAGAACGCCGGCGCCGAAGGCGCGATCGTCGTGGGGAAAGTGAAGGAGTCGTCCAAGCTGACCTACGGCTACAACGCCCAGACCGACGAGTACGAGGATCTGGTGGCGGCGGGCGTGATCGATCCGACCAAGGTGACCCGCACCGCCCTGCAGAACGCCGCGTCCATCGCCGGGCTGCTGCTCACCACCGAGTGCGTCATCGTGGAGAAGAAGGACAAGGAAAAGACACCCCCGATGCCGGGCGGCGGTGGCATGGGCGGGATGTACTGAACGGCAGACGTACAGACGTCTAGACGTGTAGGCGTCCAGGCGTACAGGGTCCGTAGTCACGCAGGCTTACGTAGTAGTAGTGAAGGAGCTCGATATGTACACACGCAATGCCCTGCAGCGGGATCCCGTAGCGGATCTGCTGCATCAGCTGGAGCACCGGATGGCCGGGAATTTCAACACGCCGCTCCGCACGTTCGAGTGGCCCGGAGCCGAGACGGCGACGGCCACGACCTGGCAGCCGCCGGTGGATATTTTCGAAGAGGCCAATGAGATACGCCTGGTGGCGGAAGTGCCGGGGGTGCGGCCTGAAGACGTGAAGATCTCGGTGGAGGCCAACCTGCTGACGATCAAAGGCACGAAGGAGCAGGTGGCCGAAGAGCAGACCGAGAAGTTGCACCGCTATGAGCGGACGTATGGTCCCTTCGAGCGGTCGTTCACACTGTCCACCTCGATCGATCCCAACAAGATCAAGGCGACCTATAATTTCGGGGTGCTGACGGTCACGCTGCCGAAGGCGGAGACGGCCAAGCCCCTGCTGATCAAGGTGGAGATGACACCCGAGAAGGCGCTGCGGTCCTGATCAGCGAAGACGTCTAACGGCGGGACTGGGGGCGTGTCTGGCGCGCTAGTCTAGTGCGTACCGCTCCCTCAACCGCTCCACCACCCCCACCCCTGAGAATGCCTGATTACGGATGGACGAGCGCGCGCACCCGCGCCGCGTCGGCCGCTGACAGAATATCCGTCGCGGCAGGGGCGATATAGGCCGTCACCTGTCTTCCCGCCATCATAGCATGCGGCGCGCCCGACATAGTGTCCTTGTGCAACAGGAATGTCCCCGTTTGGCCCGCCGTGAACTTCGGCAGCCGGTGCCAGGCGATATCGAGCGAGCCCGGGAACCGCACCACGACGCGCGCGCTCGCCGGTCCCTTGATCATCGAATCCACCGTGATGACCGCCTCCTGCCAATCGGGGTTGTGCTCGGTGATACGCCGGTGCAGCTGGGTCATGAGGGTGGCGGCGCGAATCGAATCGACCCGCCCCGTTACGATCATGTCGGCGGCGCGCACCCGCTCGGCGAGCGTCGAGTCCGTCACCTGACGCTTGAGCTGCAGGAAGGAATCGCGCCGCGCTGCGAGCGTGCCCTGCCCCGGCAACGTCTCATGTGCTACCTCCCGAACCGCGACGCCCTGCCCGAACACCCACCCCGTCGTATAGAATGTGGCCCGGGAGCCGCTCTTGAGGGTGCTATCGAGCGGCTCGACCGTCACCGAGTCCCCCACCACGAGCCGCAGCCCGGCCGGCTTGTCCAAGACGTCGTCCACGCGGACGACGAGCGTCTTCGCCGTCGGCGTCACGCCCGCAAACGACGCGGCGCCGACCCGGGTCACCGTCCCCGTGAACACGATATTGGAACGTCGCGCCGTCGCCACCGCCGGTTGCTGCGCGCAAGCGGCGTGCGTCGGGGTCACCGTCGCCAGGAGGAGCAGAGCGAGTCGTCTCATGGCAGCACCGGTACGCTGAAGTAGAAGGGATCTATCGATACCGCGACCGTCCCGCCGGACCCGTCGCCCAACGTATGGGCGGTGAAATCCGCCACCCGTTGGTACACTACTCCCTGCGGGAAGGCGCTCCGGTCGGGAGTGTTGTTGGCGGAAAAGACGCCGCGAAACTCCGCCCCTACCGCCACGAGGCCGGTGTAGTCCCCTAGATAAGGAAGGAACTGCGGCGTCGGGGAATCGGCGGACCCCGTCGACAGGACGATCACGCTGTCCGTGGTGAAGCCGTTCTTGGAACGCTCGAAGCGATTCTCCCACCGGCTGGTGGCCCCGCTGCCCGTGACCTGCTGATACAGAAAACCGACCGTGCCGTTGTCCGCCACCGCGAGGCTCGCGTTGGTGGCGTTCGTGATGGTGCGCAGATCGCTGCTCCAGGTGACGCCGCGATCGGTGGAGCGCCGCAGATGGATCGTGTAGATGTCGCCGTTCCCCACCCGGTCGGCCCAGGCCAGGTACACCGTCGCGCTGTTGTTGGGATCGACGGCGACCGACAGCGTCGAGCCGATGCGCTCCTGGCCCAATGTCGGCGAGTTCGAGAAGGGGATCGCAACGTTGTGGGCGACGATGCGGCCGGGGAGATGGTCCCCCGGGTCCACGAGATCGCGGAACTTCGTCCCGCGGGTCGCTCCGCTGTCGTCGCGCACCACGACGACGTCGCTCGTCGCGACATTGCCGGTGAAGCTGCGCCACCCGAAATAGGCGACGTACACCGTATGGTCCGGCGCGACACTCGGCCGGATCGAGGGGCCGTTCTGGCCCGCCGAGCCCGTGCCGCGCCCCTCGATGCGCGACGACGTGTAAGCGGTGCCGCCATTGAGCGAGATGTCCACCGTCGCCGTACGATCCGCGGGCGAAGCGTTGAAATCGTTCATCCCGATGTAGACCCGGTCCGCCGCGCCGACCGTCGCCACCCGCGTAAACGGCTGGTCGACGTTGGCGCGCGACGCCTGGACAGTCAGCGGCGTGCTGGAGAGGACGTCGTGCGTGATCAACTCGTTCAATGAGAGCGAGCCCGTCGACTGCAGGATCCCGGCGAAGAGATCGCCGTTCCCCCCGTCGAACGCTTCGGTCATGTCGGCAGTCTGAACGGCGCTCGGCACCGTGGCGCGCAGCGCCCACGTCTTGCCGGTGTCGGAGCTGACGTAGATCGGCGCCGTGGTGCTCGACGACCCCGCGGGGTTCGGCGTGAACACCGAGGCGACCATGATGCCGCGGTTCGTGGGATGGACCGCGAGGAACGGCTCGGCGTCCTGGTTGGTTTCGCCCGAGAGCGTTGCCGGGACCATGTCGACGACTCGGACGCCCGGCTCACCTCCAGAGGTGCCGCCGCCACCACCGCCGCCGCTTCCGCCACCTTTGCACGCCACCAGCGCGAATCCCAGGAGAACGACCCGCTCCATATGCATGTGACCGCTCCTTCGCGGCTATGGTCTAGAAGCTAATAGAGACATCAGACATCAGACGTCAGATATCAGATACTGCTATCGGCCATCGGCCATCGGTCGCAGCTAGCGACGCATTGCTGACGTCTGATGTCTGACGTCTGATGTCTGACGTCTCAGCGAGGTTTCCATGCCGCGAAACGCAAACACGCCACTCGTCCAGCCACTCTTCGGCGAGCCGGTGTTCTCCGAAGGCGTGCCCACACCCGATCCCACCGTCTTCACGATCCCGCACCCCTCGGACAGCCAGCTCTACAAGCAGATCCAGAAGCTCCTCACCAAGGACGTCGTCGGTTTCAAAGCGGCACGGGGGAAGCCCGGGGATCTCTATACCCTGGAAACGGCGCTTGGCGCCCACGGCGCGGACGTCATCAAGGCCATCGGCGACGCCGGCCAGATCGTATTCCATTGCGCCGGCGACACCGGGGCCTCGAACGTGAAAAAGTTCGGCAACGAGATCAGTGTGGCGGATCATCTCACCAACGACTTCCACACCGCGGCGCCGGACAACCGCCCCGCCTTCTGCTTCCACCTCGGCGACGTCGTCTACGACTTCGGCGAATCGCAGTACTACTACGACCAGTTCTACGAGCCGTTCCGCAACTACCCCGCGCCGATCGTCGCCATCCCGGGGAACCACGATTCGTTCGTGATCCCGAAGACGCCCGCGACGAAGACGCCGCTCGTGATCTTCACCCGCAACTTCTGCGCGACGCACCCGGTCGTCACCCAGGAAGCGGCGTCGCTGCACCGCACCGCGATGACGCAGCCGGGGGTGTATTTCACCTTCGACGCGCCGTTCGTCCGCATCATCGGCCTCTTCAGCAACGCCCTGGAAGATCCCGGCCTGATCTCGAGTGAAAAGGGAAAATGGAAGGGTGTCCCAGACTTCCAGCTCGCCTACCTGACCGCCCAGCTGCAGCGCGTGAAAGCGGAGCAGTACAGCGGGGCGCTGCTGATCGCCACGCACCACCCGCCCTTCACGTATGCCCCACCTCCCCACTCGGGTGGGACCGGCGGCAACCACAGCTCGAGCTCGACGATGCTGCGCGAGATCGACACGATCTGCCGGGCCCAGGGAGTGTACCCGCACGCGTTTCTGTCGGGCCATGCCCACAACTATCAGCGCTATACGCGCAGCGTGAGCTTCGGCGGCAAAGCCTTCACGGTACCGTTCGTGGTGTGCGGCGACGGCGGCCACAACGTGGTCCCGATGATCCAGTCGCGCGGGGGCGTGACGCCGTCGGAACCGGCGCCGGGCGCGAACGTCAGCTACCTCGACGTGAAACCGGCCGTCCCGGCCACGCGGCTCGTCCTCAGCACATTCGACCATATGCACTTTGGGTACCTGCGGATCACGGCGAGTGCGAAACAGCTGCGCATCGCGTTCCATCCGGTCGCGAGCATTCCCCCGGCGCCGGCGATCGATAGCGTCACCGTCGACCTCGCGAGCCACACCGTGCTGTGAGTCCCCCTCTCCGGTGGAGAGAGTCCTCACCCCCTGGCCCCTCTCCCTGCGGGAGAGGGCGAACGAACCTCGGAATTAGTCCCCCCTCTCCGGAACGGAGAGGGGGACAGGGGGTGAGGGCCCTCTCGCGGACGAAAGAGAGGGATTAGGGTGAGGCGCGTGAAGACTATCTAAAGATGATCCACAAGACCCCGATCGTCGCCACCAGCAGCACCGATAGCGCGACCGTCACGTTGCGCTCTCCCGGCGATGCCTTGTCTTTTGCCGCCGGCTTGGCCGTCTGATACGTGAGATCCGCCACGCGCTCCGGCGCGGGCGGCGGCGTCGCGAGGCTCACGCCCACGAGTACCAGCGCGCACAGCACGAAGAGCAGCGCCGCGAAGTGCAGGAAGTTGATCGACGCGAACCACATCGCCGTCGACCCCGGCGTGAGATGCGCCTTGTCGAGCTCGAGGATGAGCCGCAGCGCACCCAGCACGAAGCCCACGCCGAGCGACGTGATGGCGCCGCTGCCGTTCAGCCGCGGATAGAGGATCCCCAGGAGGAAGCACGCCGCTACCGGCGGCGCGATGTACGCCTGGACGCTCTGCAGATAGATGTAGATCTGGGGCGAGATGTACTTCATGAACGGGATCCAGGCGAGCCCGAGGAATACCAGGATCACCGTCGTTCCGCGTCCGACCTTCACGAGCTGAGCCTCGCTCGCGCTGGGACGCCACTTCCGGTACACATCCCAGGTGAGCAGTGTGGAGCAGGAGTTGAACGCCGACGCGAGCGAGCTCATCAGCGCCGCCAGCATTCCCGCGAGCACCAGCCCCTTGAATCCCGCGGGGAGCAGCCGCGTGACGAGCGAGGGGTACGCCGTGTCGGCAGCGCCCCCGCGAACGTCCGCATACAGCGCGGTCGCGATGATGCCGGGGAGCACGAAGATGAACACCGGCAGGATCTTCAGGAAGCCGGCGAAGATCGTACCTCGTCGTGCTTCGGTTATCCCTTTCGCCGCGAGTACCCGCTGCACGATGTGCTGGTCGGTGCACCAGTACCAGATGCCGAGGATCGGGGCGCCGAACACGATCCCCGTCCACGGGAAATTGGGATGGTTCACCGGCTTCCACATGGAGAAGAAGTCCGCCGGCACCTTCGCCTCGAGCCCGGACCAGCCGCCCACGGCCTGCAGCCCGAGAATCGCAAGCGTCGCCGAGCCGATGATCAGCACCACCGCCTGCATCACCTCGGTGTAGATCACCGCCCGCAGGCCGCCGAGCACGGTGTACAACCCGGTGATCACGATCAGGACGATGGCGCTCGTATAGATGTTCCACCCCGTCACCGCGCGCATCACGACGCCGCCCGCATACAGGGTGACGCTGATCTTCGTGAGGACGTAGCCGACGATCGAGACCCAGGTGAAGTACGTGCGCGAGGCGGGGTTGAAGCGGCGCTCCAGAAACTCGGGCATCGTGTAGACGCCGCTGCGCAGATAGAACGGCGCGAACAGCCAGCCGAGCAGCAGCAGGATGAGGCACGCCAGCCACTCGAAATGGCCCACCGCCATCCCGCTCGCCGCGCCCGTCCCCGCGAGCCCCACGAGGTGCTCGCTGCCGATGTTCGAGGCGAAGAGGCTCGCGCCGACCGCGAACCAGCCCACATCCCGGCTCGCCAGGAAGTAGTCGGCGCTGACGTTCTTTTCGCGTTTCGCGGCCCAGTAGCCTATTCCCAGGAGGATGCAGAAATAGGCGGCGATCACCAGCAGGTCGAACAGGTGGAGTGAGGTCATGGCCTTGGTTGGTTGAGGAGGAATTGCACCGCCAGGTCGGTCAGACTCCACAACTGTACATCCGAGCTGCTTCCATACCGCTGCGGCACCAGCTGTCCATTCTCGATTCCGTAGCTCCACAACTCCGCGTGACGCAGCCCCGAGCGGTCGACGGCATCGTTGACACGGTGCAGCGCAGCGGCGATCCACGCCGTGTCGGGGCCTTCCCGTACGCCGGCGAGCTGCCCGGCGAGTCCGGCGAGCAGCTCGTTCACGTCCCTGCCCCAGACGACGGTGGGCGAATGGTACGCGTCGTGACGGAACGCGTCCCGGACCTCCGCCGACGCGTACGCATCGTTGGCAGTGACCGGTCCCAGTCCGTCGACGAACAGCCCGATCGGATACGGGCGCAGCATCGGCTCCACTTGCGCCCGCACTTCCGCACCGTTGAGCCGCACGATCAGCAGCCGCATCGCCGGATCGGTGTTCACGATCGGAATCGGGTGACCGCCCGAGTCGAGTGAGACGGCAAGAAAGCGCAGCGTGTCGGTCTGCCGCACCGGGGCCACCGCGGCGAGCACGCCGTCCCAGTAGCTCTGCTCCGCGGCAGGGAGCGAGTGGAGTTTGGCTTCCAGCTTCGCGGTGACTTCTTCCGGACCAAGTGCCACCTGGAAGTGTCGCACCGCCTCATTCCAGGTGATCACCGCCCGTTCGAGCGCCCCACGGTCAACGACCAACGCTGCCAGCGCGGAATCCCGGATTGCTGGAGCGAGTGAGTCGAGCGCCTTGGGGGTGATACCGAGCTGCCGGATAGCGTCGAGAATGGTGCCGATGCCCGCGAGAGCGTTGGGCACCCAGAGCGCGTTCACGTCGTAGGCGAACCGGCCGCCGCCGTAACCGTCTCGGCTGTCGCGCCAGCTCGCCGAGATCCAGCGGCCGTCCTCGCTGCGCGGGAAGCTCACGAGGTTGGTCGCGACGGGATCGGCGGCGTAGGCCGCCGTGTGGCGGGCGACGTAGGCGAGGTTGGCGACGAGCTTCGCGAGATGACCTTCTTCGAGCAGGAACTTCCGCCGCCGCTCGGTCGGTATGCGCGCGTCGCTCAAGTATCCCGCCTCCACCACCGGAAGCTGGTAGTTGGCGTCCACCATGATGTAATTCTCGCGCACCGCCTGGAGGTCGCGGAGCACGGCCCGCGCCTCTGCCGGCTTGCCGGCCGCGACGAGCCGGTTGTACTCCGCGGCGTGTTCGCGGATCGCCTGGCCGCCGAGCGCCTCCTCGTGACTCACCGCGCCCTCGGGTGAGAGCTTGCGCAGCGCGGCGGCGATGGCGTGCTCCGGCATGCTCGCGTCCCACACCGGCCGCATCAACAGCACCGTCATCAGCATGTCGCGCCCGAAGTACGTCGCGAAGTTGGGGAGCCCCGCCATCAGCTTTTCCCGGTAGCAGAGCACCTCGATGCCCCGCACTTCACGCTCCAGCCGGCGGAACCGCTCCGGGTGAGTGCCGTCCGCCCGCACGGCGTCGTAGAAGCGGCGGAAGTCGTCGTTGAAGATCGCGGCGCGGCCGAGCGGCGTCAGCGCCGCGGCATCGGTCGTGATGCGGACGCGGAACCGGACCACGCCGCGCGCGCGGCGCAGTGTGACGGTCGACCGCGTGAGCGTCGCCGTCACGCCGGGATCACCCTCGATGGTCAACCACAGGTGGGTTCTCGCGTCGAAGCTCGGCTGCGCGATCTGCACGGTGACCCGCGTCGCCGGCATGCGATACAGCGACGGCGTGAGCCGCTTGCGCAGGTCATCCACGCTCCGGGCATTGAGCAGGGCGAGGTGGCGCGTCCGTTCCGCCGGCGGCAGCCGCGACAGGTTCGCGATCAACGAATCGAGCTCAGGGCGCGGAAACGGCGTCGCTTCGAATGGCAGTGTGTCACGCGCGGCGTACTGGAGGTCCCGTTCCACCCGCATCGAGCCGAGCAGGAAGAGGCCGATCGTGACGGGTGAGGGAGCCTCGAGTGTGTAGCTCAGGGAGCGAGTGTCCTGGGACGCCGAGACGACTGCGTTCCCGCCCCACGTCACCATGGCGGGGTGCCCCGCCGAATCGCGCGCCGTGAAGCCGACGCTCTCGTCGGCGGCATCGGCCCACAGGTGTACAACGCGGCCGGTGCGCCGATTGAGATAGACCTGGAGCGCGTTGCGCCGCGAGTCGCGATACACCCGCGTCTCGTATCCCTGGTACGCCGCCGTATCGTCGAGCTGCGGCTCGGGAAACG
>DATJJY010000104.1:0-42180 GCA_035491895.1 Gemmatimonadales bacterium | reverse complement strand
GCTGCGCGACCGGAACGACCCCGCGACGCTCGTGACGTTCGCCGATCCCGGCGATCTCGCCGAGCTGATGGCCACGGGCGCGCTCGTGGGCGGGATGCGGCCCAAGGTCGAGGCGTGCATCCGGGCCGCGACGCACGGCGTTGAGCGGACCCACATCATCGACGGACGGGCCGCCGACTCGTTGTTGCTCGAGGTGTTCACGGGTGTCGGGTGCGGCACGATGATCGTTGGTCGCAAGGAGCCGGTGGAGCTTGAGGCCGAGCTCGACTGAAGTCCTGCTGCTCCGCGATCTCGTCGCCATTCCTTCGGTGAGTGGCGACGAGGAGGCGGTGGCGCAATTCGCCGAGGAGTCGGCGCGCGCCGCGGGGCTCGACGTCGTGCGGGACGCCACCGGGGTGAAGGTCGAGGTGCGGGGGAAGCGCACCGGCCCCACGCTGGCCCTCATTACTCATCTCGACGTCGTACCGCCGGGCGACGGTTGGACCCGCGACCCATTCACCCCCGTGATCGAAGAGGGACGGTTGTACGGCCGCGGGTCGAGCGACGCCAAGGCCTCCGTCGCTGCGATGCTGGCGGCGGCACAGGACACCGCCGAGCGGGGTGGCCCGCCCTCAGGCCGGCTGCTCATCATCCTGGGTCACGGTGAGGAGACGCGCTATACCTCGATGCCGCAGGCGCTGGCCTCGGCCGGAGAGATCGCAGCGGCGGTGGTGGGGGAGCCGACGAATCTCGACATCGCCGTGGCGCAGCGCGGCCTGATGATGGTGGACCTGGTCGCGCGGGGGGAACAACGCCACGCCGGCTACGCCGAGCCCAGCGGGGGTGGCGACGGGTTCGTCAACGCGACGCTGGTGCTGGCCCGGGATCTCGTCGTGCTGCGCGAGATCGCGCGCGACCGCAGGCATCCAGTGCTCGGATTCCCCACGATCACGCCGACGATGCTCGACGCGGGGGTGGGCCGGAACGTCACTCCCCCGAGTGCCCGGGCCGTGCTCGACGTCCGCAGCACGCCGGCATGGCCGCACGGCGATCTCGCCGACGCCCTGCGGCAGGCCCTGGAGAGCGACGTCGTGGTGACGTCGGATCGTCTCGTGCCGTGCGAGACGCCCGCCGGCTCGACACTCCTCGCCGCCGCTCGGCGTGTCCGCCCCGAGGCGAAGACTTTCGGCTCCCCGACCTGCTCCGACTGGGTGTTTCTGCGGGACCGCGATGCAATCAAGTGCGGGCCCGGCACGAGCCGCAACAGCCACACGCCGGACGAGTGGGTGCGGGTCGATGAGATCAGCGCGGCGCGCGACTTCTATACGCGGCTGGCGATGGAGTACCTCGCGTGAAGCCGCGCACGCTGTGGTCTCCGCCCGGCCGGAACGTCGACGAGCTGATGCTCTCCTATACGGTGGGCGACGACCGTCACTGGGATGCGCGACTGCTCCCCTGGGATGTGCTCGGCAGCCTCGGACACGTCGAGGAGCTGAAGGCGTCGAAGCTGTTGTCGCCCGATGAGTACAAGCGGCTGCGCGCGGGCCTCAAGGCGGGGCTCGCGGCGGTCCGGCACGGCCAGCTGAAGATCGGCCCGCAGCACGAGGATGCGCACACCGCCGTCGAGGACTGGCTCACGCGCCGGCTCGGCAAGACGGGGGAGCGGCTGCACACCGGCCGGTCGCGCAACGATCAGATCGCCTGCGACCTCCGGCTGTACCTCAAGGCGGCCCTGCTCGACGTGCACGATGCCGCCGCGGGACTGGTCCTGGCGCTGACGGACTTCGCCCAGGCGAACGGCGATGCGCTGTGGCCCGGCTACACGCATCAGCGGCGGGCGATGCCGTCCTCCGCAGGGCTCTGGGCCGCGGCATTCGCTGAAGGACTGCTCGATACCCTCGAATCGCTCCCAGCCCTGTGGGCGCGAGTGGATCGCTGCCCGCTCGGCAGCGCCGCGGGATACGGCGTGCCGTTGGCGCTGCAGCGCGCCGTGGCCGCCCGAGTCCTGGGGTTCGCCGCGCCCGAGCACAACGTCGCGCTGGTGCAGAACTCACGCGGCAAGCTCGAAGCGGCGGTGCTCGCCTGGTGCGCGGAGCTGGGCCACGAAGCCGGCAAGCTCGCCGCCGATGCGGTGGCGTATTCGGGGGAGGAGTACGGATTGCTCGTGCTGCCGCCCGAGCTGGCGACCGGGTCGAGCCTCATGCCGCACAAACGCAACCCCGATCTGTTCGAGCTGACGCGGGCGCGCGCCGCCGCGCTCGACGCCGACCTCGTGACCGTCATGCAGCTCAAGTCGAAGCTCGGCAGCGGCTACCATCGCGACTTTCAGTTGTTGAAGGAGCCGCTCTTCAAGGGTCTCGATCGCACGCGCGAGATGCTCGCCATGCTGGCCCAGGCGATTCCGCGGCTCGAGGTGAACCGGGCCCGCGCCGCAGCGGCGCTCGCGGGCGATCCACTGGTGACCGACGAAGTGTTGCGCCGCGTCGAAGCGGGGGAGCCGTTCCGGGCGGCGTACCGGGCGGTCGCGGCGGAGCACAAACGCGGCGTGCGGTTTCCCGTGCCCTCGACGGCGACGCTCGTCGCCCGGCGGCGCAGCGTGGGTGGAATCGGAGCGCTGGGCCTGCCGGCCGTGCGGTCGCGGCTCAAGGCGCGGCGCGCGTGGAGCGCGCGCGCGCGCCGGCGGTTCGACCAGGCGTTGGCCCGCCTCGCGGGGAGCCGCGTCCGGTGAGCTCCGAGCGCCGCAAACGGCTGCTCAAGGTGCTGGAGCTGATCAGCACGCGGGCGATTCGCACGCAGGAAGAGCTGGCCGAGGCACTCCGGGCCGACGGGTGGCAGGTGACGCAGTCGTCGGTGAGCCGCGACATCGCAACGCTGCGACTCGTGAAATCAGGCGGCGCCTATCAGCGCCCCCCGTCCGGCGCCGCGCGCTCGGCCGACCCCGACCGCCGGCGCGTGGCCGAGGACGTGATCGGCGTCGAGTCGGCGGGAGAGTCGCTCATCGTGTTGCACACGCCGCCCGGTGAAGCGAGCGCGGTGGGGCTGGCGCTCGACCGGCTCGCCTGGCCCGACATCGTGGGCACGATCGCGGGGGACGACACGATCTTCGTGGCGGCGAAGGATGCGACCGCGCAGCGGCGCTTGATTCGGGAGTTCCGGAAAATGACCGCGAGCCCAGCCGCGTAACTCATCGATTCCTGCAGTCAATCCTTGTACGGGTCGAACTCGTCCGCACCGGCCATGACGACGACGAGCGGCCGCAGCGTGTGCAGCACCTCGATCGTGCCGCCCTGCGCCGCCAATACGTCCGGAAGCCGGCGGTATACGTGCGGGCTCTCATCCAACCCGCCGCCACGGAGCAGCACACCCTTCTTCGCAACCCATTCCTGCATCATCGCGGGGCTCACCTTCCCCTCCGAGATCATCTTGCCGGTCTTGCGATTCCGCTTCCCGGCAGCGGCGGTCCGGCTCATCACCCGGCCCGCGCCGTGGACGGTCGAGAAGAGCGCCGCCGCTTGCGTCTCCTGCACCGCGGGATCCTGCGACTCAGTGCCGCGCACGATCACGGCGTCGTCGCCCATCGAACCCCCGATGAACCCGAGCTGACCGGGGAACGCCGGCGTCGCCCCCTTGCGGACCACCACCAGCGCTTCGCCGTCATGCGTCTCCTTCCAGGCGAAGTTGTGATGGTTGTGCACCAGCTCGAGCTCCCGGCCGCCGAGCAGAGCCACCACTTTGCGCGCCACCCACTCGCGGCCGGCGTAGGCGTAGCGGCCCGCCAGCTCCATCAGCTGCCAGTAGTCGTGCCCCAGGCTCTGGTCGAGCGGCAACAGCACCTCGGTCTCGGGCACCCGCTCGCCCCACTGCGCGCCCTGCCCCAGCGCCAGGAAGTTCGACGCCACGGTGTGACCGAAGCCGCGGCTGCCGAAGTGCACGCCGACCCAGATCGCGCCCGTCTCGTCGGCGAACACGTCGACGTAGTGATTGCCGCTGCCGACGGTCCCCAGCTGCTGGCGCGCCTTGGTATGGAGCGCCTGCCGGTGCTTGGGCGGCACCGCCTGCCACGCCGCGTCCTCGAACAGCGGGTGGTCGGTCGGCGCGTCTCCGGCGCGGTTCTTCCGGCCGACGCCAAAGGAGACCGTCGCGGCGATCTCGTCCGCGAGGGATGGGAGCGCGGCCGCCACGTCGGTCAGAGTGCGATCGGTCCGGATCGCTGCGTTGCCGCAGGCGATGTCGAAGCCCACGCCTACGACCGACACGGCGTTGTCGTAGGCCGCCACGCCGCCGATCGGCATCACATATCCCACATGGCCGTCCGCCATCAGGGCGACCTTCCGCGCCCGCTCCGCCACCTTGGCGAGCTGCACCTGGGTCATTTCGTCGTGTGTTCCGAATACGCGCATGGCTGGACCGATACCGACTACTGGGCCCCCGTCACTCGCCGGCCGAGCTCGCGCGCCACCACGCCGAGCTCCGCCGCCTCCTTGGAGCTCAGCCGGAGACGACCCGCTGCGGCATCACCCAGGATTCCCTGCAGGATCTCCGCGGCTCGACGCAACCGAAAGCGCTCCCCGAAATCACGCTCGCCCGAGGAGGTGGCCTCCATGAGGACCGCCCACAAGCGCAACCGCACGTCGTCCACCGCGCTCTTGAGATCCTGAAGACCCTCTGGTGGATGGCCGCTGATCAGTACGAGCTGGCCGGTCAGCTCCTTGACGGCCATGTGCATGCGGTTCAGCGCAGTGGTGCGATCCGATTGCGCCATGTCGGGGAGGTCCGGGAGGGAGGTCGGTGAGAAGGCTAGGAGCGGGCAACCCACTTCGCCAGCCCCGGCTCGTGCTCCGTGAGCGACCGGTACAACGCCAGCTGCGCTCGCGCCCGCACGAGGTTGTGTGCCGGATACGACACCCGGTAGTAGCGGTCGCCGTCGAGATAGTCCGTCAGAAACCGCACGCACTGCTCCAGCGTGATCCAGCGGCCCGACAAGACGAGCAGCTCCCGCTCCGCATTCGATAGCAGGTCGCCGCTCCCCTGCAGGAACCCGCGGACCAGCGATTCGAATCGGGCCGGATCGACGCCCACAAGGGACAGGTCGCGCTCGTCCTCCGCCGCCGGGCTGACGCAGGAGCGCACCAGGTCACCGAAGTCGGCGAGCGGCGACCCCGGCATCACGGTATCGAGATCGACGACGCATAACGCCGCGCCGCTGGACCGGTCGAACAAGACGTTGGAGATCTTGGCGTCGTTGTGGACGATGCGGGTGGGCAGCGCTCCCGAGGCGAAGCGGGCCGGCAGCAGCTCGCCGACCGACCGTTCCGCCAGCGTTGCCCCGACCTCCGCCTCGGCGTCCGCGAGCCGCTGGGACGCCGCCGTGCGCAGCGCCGCATCGAGCTGCGCGAAGCGCGCTCGAGTGTCGTGGAATCCGGGAATCGTCTCGTGCAAGGGCGGACCATCGTAGTTCCCGACCAACCGGAGAAACTCGCCGAATGCCTTTCCGCAGGCGTCACACGCCGCCGGCGACTCGGCGCGCACATGCACTACCGAATCGGGGACCCAGCGAAACAGTCGCCATACACCGCCATCGCCGTCCACCAGCCAATCGCGCCCGTCGGTCGTCGGCATGAGCGTGAGCGTAGGCCCGCCCTGGCGCGCGATGTGACGCGTCACCCGGGTAACGTTCTCCATGACGTGGTCGGGCCGCGGGAATACGTGTGGGTTGAGGCGCTGCAACAGGAAGCTCGAGCCCTCCCCTGACCCGCCCAGATCGACCCGGTACGAGTCGTTGATGTGCCCACCGGGGAGCGACATGACCGAGCGCACGTCGCCCGCTACCGCGAACCGGCCCGCAATGGCTCGTGCGTCGGTCAATCCCACAACCGCTCCGGGTACCGTCCTTCGTTCACCAAGCGCCGGATGGCGGCGACCACCACCGCGCGATCCGCCGGGTGGGTAATGCCGAACCACCGGCCGTTCGACTTGAGCACGCGGACTTTGGCCTCGCGCCGGGCAATGGCGGCCCGCAGCACGGTGGGGAGGAGACTCTCGTCCGGGGCGGGGTCCGCGAAGAACCGGGCGAGACCATCGCGCAGCGTGTCGAGCGCCGTGGGCTGAAACGCCCACAGGTTCATCGACACGATCGTGTCGCCCGCGAGGCGCATCGGTCCCGATTCGCCGACCCCGGAGAAACTGCCGTCGGGGGCCATTGCGAGCCCTTTCACCTCCTCGATCGTCTCGAGCGATCGATCCGGGCCGATGCGACAGACGGCGCGATTCACCGGACCGCTGGCGGAGCGGGTATCCCCGAGCTTGTACCCGGCGAGCGCATGGGTCTTCGGCTCCGTTTCGGTTTTCAGGAATTCCGCCACGGTGGCCAACGCCCGTGCGCCGTAGAAATCGTCGGCGTTGAGCACGCCGAAGGCCCCGTGGATCTCCGCCCGGGCGGCGAGCACGGCGTGCGTCGTGCCCCACGGCTTCGTGCGGCCCGCGGGCACCACCACCCCCGGGGGCACGTCGTCCAGCCGCTGCAGCGCCGTGCGCCAGGGGACTCGCGTCCCAAACCGGGCGCGGGCGAACTCGTCGAAAGCCCGAGACATGTCGGGCCGGATGACGAACACGACCTCGCCGAATCCCGATCGGAGCGCGTCGTACACGCTGTAGTCCATCAGCGCGGCGCCGCCCGGACCGACGGGGTCGAGCTGCTTCAGTCCGCCATACCGGCTACCGAGTCCGGCGGCGAGGATGACGAGCTGTGGGTTCACGGGATAGATTCGGCTCCATGCCGATCGAGGTCACCATCGATCATGCTCGTCGGCTCGTGACGGCGACCGGCCGCGGCATCCTGACCGGCGAAGACGTCTTCACTTACCAGCGCGACGTGTGGTCGCGGCCGGACGTCAGCGGTTACAACGAGCTGATGGACATGCGGGAGGTCGAGCAGATCGACCTGCGGTCCGTCGACAACATGCGTGCCCTGGCCGAGCTGTCCGCATCGATGGACGTCCCCGCAGCGCCCTCCAAGTTCGCCATCGTCGCGATTACCGACGAGGCGTTCGGTCTGGGACGCATGTATGAAACGTACCGCCGGCTCGAAGGGAAGAGCACGAAGCAGGTCGGTGTGTTCCGCTCGCTCAACGAGGCCTACACGTTTCTCGGAGTAGCGTAGCAGTCGACTCGGGGATCAATGCGAGCGACGTGCCTCGAGCGCCGACATCCGGTGCGTGCCCGGATACGGCACCTGCTCCCCCTTCACCGCCATCCACAGGACGCGGTTGAACGCGTCCATGTCGGCGGCATCCACCACCCGGAAGTCGAGCCGGCGCGAAGCTCGCGCCGCCCGCGTCCCCGCGGTGTTCTGCTCGCTCAGCGCCACCGCGGGAGTCATTGCGACATAGGGCGCCGAGTCCGGCGTGTCACGCCAGATGTCCCGCAGCGGATGGCCGTAATGGTCGTACTGCGACAAGGCATCGAGCTTCAGGATCTCTTCCATCGTGAGCAGCGCGTCGGTGGTGTTGGCGAACCGATGGAAGACGCCGCCCTTGCCATACGCCGAGATCACGAGCAGCGGCGAGCGGTGCGAGTCGACGTGATCGGGCCCGTTCTGGGCGTCGTCTTCCATCACGAACACGACGGTGTTCTTCCAGAACGGGCTGTGCGACAGCGCGTCGACCAGCCGACCCAGCGCCAGATCGTTGTCCGCCACCATCGCCCGCGGCGTGCGCATCCCGGCCGTCGCGCCCGCGGTGTGATCGCAGGGCAGATGAAGGATCTGCAGCGCGGGCATCGTCCCCTGCGTTACCCATCCATGGAACGCATCGAGCCACACATCCATGCGGCGCTGGTCGGGGATGGCCATGTCGAACGCCGGATAGCGGGGATCCGTGTGCGCGGCGAGGAAGGGCTTTGTCGCGCGGTAATGCTTGCCGCCTCCCGGCTCGTCCTCCTCGACCGAAAACTCGCCGAAATTGGCGAAGCTGATCCCCGCGCGGCGGGCCAGGTCCCAGAGGTATCCCTGGGCGGGCTCGGCGACGTCTTCCGCGGGAATCTGGTTGCGATTCTGGCCCTCGTAGTCGTAGGTGCGGCCGCCGCCGTCGTAATTCGCCGGCGTCGTCTTCTGCGTGTAGTCGGTGGCATATCCCGCCATCGACCAGTTGTGCCCGTCCGCGCTCACCTCGGCGTTGACGAAGAAGCGATCGAAGATCCCGAATCGCTCCGCCAGCGCGTGATGGTTGGGGGAGACGGACCGGCCGAACAGGACCAGCGACGTGTCGCCGTCGGCGGACGGCAAATCGCCGAGCACCTGATCGTAGGTCCGATTCTCCTTGAGGATGTAGATCACGTGGGTGAACGGCGGGTAGGCGGGACCCGCGGCGTGCGTGCTGTCCCAGCCGTTCGCCCGGGCGACGCGCGCCGTGAGGGCCGGCAGATCGAGTCCGCCGCGCGCGGCGGGAATGATCGACATGGTGCCGCGAATCTGTCCCAGGGTGTAGCTCGTATCGGGATCGCCGCCATGCCGGACCTGCGCCTGGCCGGGCTGCGGGCCGGCGGGGTTCGGCCCCGTGCCGGCGCCCTTCCCATTGGCGACGAGCAATGTGTCGTGGAGCGCGGTGAGCGCGGTAGGATACCAGCCCACGGGAATGCGTCCCACGAGCCGGTCGTCGCCGCTCGCCTGCGGCACATCGGCCGTCGCCGGCTTCAGATCGAACACCGCGACGGCGTTGGCATCCGCCTCGGCGGCGAAGAGGCGCGTACCATCGTCCGACAGCACGAGGGCGTTAGGGGTCGTACCCTCATCGGGACCCGATGGCGGGGGATCGAACAGCGTCGCCAGGACGGCGTGTGAACGCGTATCGAGGACGGTGATCCGGTCGGTGCTGCCGGAGGCGATAAATGCCCGGCTCCCATTCTTGTTGAGGATCAGCGCCGACGGGTGCCGGCCGGCGGGAACAAGCGTCGCAGGGTTCAGCCGGCCGCTTCCGGAAGGCGCGAACACCGACAGCGCACTGGCGCCCCAGTTCGTGACGAGGACCGAGCCGTCTGGGGTCACGGCGACGCCGTAGGGATACCGGCCGGTGGCGAGTCGCTGCACCACCGCTCCCGTCGAGACATCGATCACCGCAAGCGAGTCGGCGAGATTCTCCGCGACGTAGAGCGTGCGCCCGTCCGTCGACAGGGCGAGACCGGCAGGGTAATGCGTGCCGTCCTTCCCCGGGCTGCGCGGGGCAAGGACGATGGAATCGGCGAGCTGGGCGCTGTCCCCCTTCCAGGTGTAGCGGTACAGCACGTCGGTGTTCCCACCCGAGGCGTAGAGCGACGTCCCGAGTCCCGAGAAGGCGAGCCCGACGAACGCCGCGGCCTGAGGAATCGTCTGCCGCACCCTGCCCGTCCGGTCGACCACCTGCAGGCCGTGCTCGCGCCATCCGCCCAGCAACAGGACCAGCCGGCTCCCTGAAGGAGACGGGATCATGCCGAGCGGCATCTGGCCTACGGGTCGAGTCACGCCGGCCGGGTCCAGCAACCGGCCCGTGGGAAGATGGCGCTCGCGTGTGCCGGGGGAGGTGCCGTCGCGTTGCGGCGCAGGGTGGCAGGCGACGAGCAGGAGCGAGGACAGGAGGAAGCGACGCATGAGAGACAAGTTCACCCAGTGGGTCCGATTAGGAAAGTCACAGACGTTGCAGCAGCACGGTGCCCTGCGACGCTTCACGCAACCGTACGCGAACCGTTACCGGATCGTTGGCCTCCGGGATGGTCAGGATCGCCGCGTTGTTGCGGCCTGGCGCCATCCGCGCCAGCGTCGGTTGCGCCGATCCCCGGATCGACAGCTCGAGCGTGCGAATCTCCACCCGGGCATTTCCCGGAGCGAGGAGCCGCAGCTCGTATTGACCCGCCGTCGGGACATTGGGCGTCAGGTCGAGGGTGAGCGTGTCGCCGCTCCAGCGGCCCACGGCGTTGTCGGCCCAGAGCTGCGCCTGATCGGCCCAGGTCCTGGGCGGCGCCTTCCCGGTGTTGAACGCGGCCAGCCGCCGAATGATCGGCTCGTCACGGGCGTCGGTCACCGTGAGCCGCAGGATCGTGTAGCCATCCGGAGTGATCGGGACGATCTGTTTGTGACCCATGGCCGTGCCGGTGGCGAGGCGCTGCCAATGTTCCCAGGCGTACCCGTCGAGGCGCCAGCCCCGCACGCGCTCGCCCTGTCCGATCGCTTCCTGTAGGATGACGTGGTCGACGCGGTGCGCTGACCCGAGACTGACGTCGAGCTGGCGTCCGGTCACCGCGCCCTCCCCCACCGCCGTACCGAACCGTCGCCGGATCTCGTCCCCGAATTCGCGCGCGCGAGCCGCGTCCGCCTCGGGGATCCGGCCGGTGCGGTCGGGGGGCATGTTGAGCAGCAGCTGCGCCCCGCGACCGACGGAGCGGTAGTAGATCTCGATCAGCTGATCGAGCGTGAGCAGGTTCCCGGCGTCCGTCGTGCTCCAGAACCAGTTGGGGCGGCGGATCGAGACGTCGACTTCGACCGGCATCCAGACGTCCCCTTCGGGGTCGCCATGCAGCGCCGTCGCGATACCCGTCTTCGCGTCTCGTTCCGCGAGTGCATTCCAGCACGGATACGGCGCAAATCCATCCTCGTTGCCGACCCACCGGATCGTCGCCTCGGGCCCCTGAAACACCATCGCGTCGGGAGCGAATTGCCTGACGATGTCGCCCGTGGGGACGACGCTCGAGCCGTCGAGCCACAGCTCGACGATCGGCCCATAGTGCGACAGGAGCTCGGTGAGCTGGCGGCGATACAGCTCGTTGTACGCAGCCTGCGCCTCGGGCGTCGCGCACTTTCCCGAGAGACCGGCGCCGTGGCGGTCGTCGCGCGGCGAGAGGTACACGCCGAGCTGCAGCCCGCGCCGGCCGCAGGCATCGGCGAGCGCCGCCATGATGTCTCCGCGGCCGCCCTTCCAGGGTGAGCGCTTGATGCTGTAGTCGGTCGTATCGGTCTGCCAGAGACAGAATCCGCCCGCATGCTTCGCCACGAGCACGATGTAGCGGGCCCCGAGTGCCTCCGCCGTATCCACCCATTGCTCGGTGTCGACTTTCTGCATGACGGCCGACGGAGCGAGCGAGAGGTCGTCGTACTCCTTCTCCTGCCAGGTGTTGGGGGCGAAGTGGACGAACATGCCGAGTTCGAGATCCTGCCATGCCCGCTGCGCTGCCGTGGGACGGCCGGGTCGCGCCAACGCCGAGTGCAGCACCGGGGACGGGATACGGATGCCGGAAAGAGCGGCCCCGACTCCTGCCATCCGGGACAGCAGCGCCCGGCGGGTCAACACGAACGATGCTCCAGGTGCGGGATTTCGCGGAGCAGCTCGGCCAGATGCCGGATCCGCTCGGGATCCGTTACGGCGCGATCGTATTCATTGGGAAGCGGTTGCTTCAAGAGCGAGAGGTGCGTGGGACGGTACGAAGCCGCGCTCTCGAGCAACGCGGTGGCGCGCACATGCACCTCGGGCACACCGGTGCGCTCGACCACCTGGACGATGTTTTCTTCGGAGAGGCCGCCGGCGGCGGCGATCGCGATGCGGCCGGCGGCGCGCCGCACCAGCCGCGCGAGAATTCCCGCGCCCAGGGCGGCGATCGGGGCCTGGCCGGAGGTGAGGAGGCGGTCCACGCCGAGGGCCATGAGATCGTCGAGGGCTTGGTCCGGGTCCACGGTGAAATCGAAAGCGCGATGAAAGGTGACGGACAACGGGCGGGCGGCGGCCACGAGCGCCCTGGTGCGCGGAATGTCGATGGCGCCATCGGGGAGCAGCACGCCGATCACGACTCCTCGGGCGCCGTGCTGGCGCGCGACGGCGATGTCGCGACGCATCACGTCGAGCTCGACCTCGGAGTAGACAAAGTCACCGCCACGCGGCCGCACCAGCACGTGGACCGGAATCCGCAGCCGCTCGCAGCACGCCGCGATCAACCCGGCGCTCGGCGTCGTGCCGCCTTCCAGCAGATTATCGCACAACTCCACCCGGTCGGCGCCGCCCGCCTGGGCGCTGAGCGCCGATTCGACGGAGTCGACGCATGCTTCGAGCATCACGCGCGCAAATGTAGTCGATTTCGCGCGCGCCCGGTCAGCGGACTACGGTCACCCAGCGATCCGGCCAGCCGCGGCGCATCATCCACCGCTGCCGCCGCGCATACCAGCCGGACCGCATGGCGCGCGTCATGGCGAAGAACCCGAAGATGCCGAACAGCAACGCCGGCCAGAGGGCGATCCGCCAGAACAGCAGCATAAAACCAATGAAGGCCGCTACGCGCAGCAGTCCGCCCGCGACCCAGAACGCACGCGGCAGGGGGCGCGGGCCGGGCAGCTCACGCGTGACGGACGGAAGATCGGCCACGAGCCGTTCCAACTCGTCACGGAACCGCGCCCCCGACGCCTGCGCGAGACGATCCCCCGCCTCCTCCGGCGTCAGCCGGCCTTCGCCGGCGGCCGTTTGCAACAGCTTCGAAAACTGTTCGCGCTCGGCATCCGAGGCGCGGATACCCGTCGTGGGACTGTTCATGCGAGTGCGTCCTCGATGTCCTTGGCGGCCTTATTGAGAATGTCGGCGATCTTCTTTCTCGCCTCGTCCGAGCCGCGCCAACCGTGGCGGGCGATGAGCTTCATGAGGCGCGCCGCACCCTGGTTCAACTCGGCCATCGAGCCGCCGAGCGCCTCTTCTACGGTCTCGGCGACACGGTCGAAGATGTCGGTCACCACGTCCTTGTGCTCCTCCAGGAACTTGATCCCGGCGTCTGTGATTTCGTAAACCTTCTTGCCGTCCACATCGCGCGCCCGCACCAACCCTTCGTCCTCGAGCCATTGCAGAGTGGGGTAAACGGTGCCGGGCGAGGGCGAATAGCAGCCGTGCATCTGCTCGGCGAGATCCTTCATGATCTCGTAGCCGTGCTTTGGCTTCTCCCGCAGTTGCTTCAGAATCACGTACTTCATGTCCCCCGACTCGAACCACTGGCGGCGGCGATGCCGCCCGCCATGGCCGAAGGCGAAGGCTCGGGGGCCGAAGAAAAACGACCCGTCCCAATCGAAACCGCGTCTCATGCGTTGTCCTTTCGCTATCCGATATGTCTTACGATGCTACGTAAAGATGTTACGTAAGATGCTACGTAAGATGTATTGTCACGTTATATCGTGCTCTGACGTCCGTCAAGTGATACCAGCACAAGTGAGCCAATAACATTGGGTTGCGAGCCATCCCATGGGGCGTACATTGAGCGCCCATGCGAACCAACGCCCTGCTCCTAGCCCTCTGCTGTGCGTCGGTGACGCTCGACGCTCAATCCTTCGACTTCTACTCGCGCGGCCCGTACCGCCCCGCCGTACCACGTCCCGAGGTGGTCACCGGGTACGGGGCGGGTGAGCAGCAGACGATGTACGCCGTGATGCAGCGGTATCTCGACACGCTGCTCGCCACGGCGCCCGACCGCGCGCGCGCCGAGACGTGGGGCCAGACGGTGGAGCACCGGCCCTACCGGGTGTTGATCATCTCCGATTCCGCCAATCTCGCCCGCGTCGACCAGATTCGCACCGCAGTGGCCGAGCTCACCGATCCGCGGAAGACGCCGGCGGCACGCGCGAGCCAGATCGCCGCGGACGAGCCGATCATCGTCCTGTTCCAGTACTCGGTGCACGGCGACGAGCCGGCGGGGTTCGAGGCGGCCCTGCAGGTGGCGTATCAGATGCTCGCCGGCCTGGACTCCGTCACGCGCTTGATCCTCAAGAACGTCGTGTTCGTACTGAACCCCTCGGCCAACCCCGACGGCCACGAGCGGTTCGCGGCCTGGTACAATTCCGTCGCGGTGGGGTCCGACAACCCCTGGGCGCTGGAGCAGAACGAGCCGTGGGGAGTGACCGGGCGGTACAACCATTTCCGCTTCGACATGAACCGCGACCTCGTGGCGCAGAGCCAGTCCGAAGTGCGCGTCATGATGGACGGGATCCTGCGCTGGCATCCCCAGGTGTTCGTGGATCACCACTCGACGACGCAGACGTTCTTCTTCCCGCCGGTGGCGCCCGCCATCAACCAGAACCTCCCCGCGCAGGCGCCGCATTGGTTCGACGTGTTCGGGCGCGGCAACGCCGCCGCGTTCGACCACTACGGATGGCAGTACTTCGTGCGCGGCGTCTTCGATTTCTTCTACGCCGGTTACTGGGACGAATGGACCACGTTCCAGGGCGCCACGGGAATGACCTACGAGACCGACGGCGGGCCCGAGTTCAATCGGCGCCGCGACGACGGCACGATCAGCACCTTCCGGGACGGCATCGCGCATCACTTCATCGCGTCGCTCGCGACGCTGGAAACCGCCGCCCGGAACCGCCAGGCGCGCCTCGCCGATTACTACGCCTTCCGCAAGTCGGCGCTGGACGAGGCGGCCACCGACCGCATGAAGCGCGTCGTCCTGCTCCCCGGCACCGATCCCCGCATGACGGCGCACGTCGTGGGGTTGCTGTTGCGCAACGGGATCGAGGTCTCGCGGCTGTCGCAGCCGTGGGCGTCTGCCCTGGCGCATCCGTATCTCGGGGGGACGGCGGGGCGCCACACATTCCCGGCCGGGAGTTACGTCGTCGATCTGACGCAGCCGCAGCGCCGCCTCGCCAAGGCTCTACTGGAGCCGAGCGCGGTGCTCGAGCGGCCGTTCGTGCAGGACCAGGTGGAGCGGTTCCAGCGCAACCGCCGCCGCGGCACCGACGCCGACAAGGAGGACTACGGCTTCTACGACGTCACCGCCTGGTCGATGCCGTACACGTTCAACATCGAAGCCTACTGGACGGAGGACGGGGGAACGACGGCCGGTGCCGCGGTGACGGACACGACGCTTCCCACTCCAGCCGCCCCTGCCCGTGCGACGTCGGCGTACGTCTTCCAGGACGACAACCTGGGCGCCGCTCGGCTCGTCTATGCGCTGGAACGGGAGGGTTACAACGTCGCCATCTCGCTCCGGCCCCTCATGGCAGACGGTCGCGCCTTTCCGCGCGGCACCTTCGTCGCGCGGCTGCAGCGCAATCCGGCGACGCTGGGCGACCGCATCACGGCGCTCGCCGCCCCGCTCGGCGTGCCGCTGACGGGCGTTGCGAGCGCGTTCGCCGACACGGGGAACACCGGCACCGGCTCGGATGCTGTCGTGAGCCTCGCGCCGCCACACATCCTCGTCGGCGTGGGCGATGGGATCTCCGAGACCAGCTATGGGTGGCTGTGGCACTTCCTGGTGCGCGACTTCGGCGCCGGGTTCACTCCCGTCGCACTCTCGAACCTCGGCAACCTGGACGATCTGCCCAGCTTCAACGTGATCATCCTCCCCGACGGCTCGGGAAGCCGGATGAAACGGCAGCTGGGTGAGGGGGGCATCGCCAAGCTCAAGGCGTGGGTGCAATCGGGGGGCGTGTTGATCGGAATCGGCGGCGCCGGCGATCTCGCCGGCGACAAGGACGTCGGGTTGTCGTCGATTGCTTCGGTGGGGGCGGATTCGGGGAAATCGGACAGCACGATCCAGGCGAGCGCCCCGCCGCTCCTCTCACCCACCGCCCCTACGAAGGAAAAGCCGGAGTGGCTGCCGGGGTCGATCTTCCGCGCGACCCTCGATCGCACGCACTGGCTCACGCTCGGGTACGAGCAGGACCAGCTGCCCGTCTATCTCGACGGCACGACCTTCTGGAAGCAATCGAAGAACGGCGCCAACCCGGTCGTCTTCACCGAGGACTCGCTCACGCTCTCGGGGTTCAGCTGGCCCGGCAACACCGACCGGCTGTTGAAGGGGACGACGTGGGCGGTGGTAGAAAATCAGGGGGACGGCCGAGTGGTCTTGTTCCTCGGCGACCCCCTGTTTCGCGGATTCTGGCGCGGCACTGCCCGGCTGGTGACGAACGCGATTCTGATCGGACCGAACCGCCGGTAACGCTCAGATCAGGGCGCTGGCGACCCGCTGCCGCTTGACCATGTCCTGCAGCTGGCGGCGCATCCGCTCGAGCTCGTGGCGCGACTCATCCACGCTGCGCCGTGCCTGATCACGGGACTGCTCGAGCGCGCGGCGGGCGTCGTCCTGCAACACCCGCAGCTGCTCGGTCGACTCGTGGGGCAGAATCCACATGCTCTGCTCGCCGCGCTCGCGTGGGGCGGCCCGCACCCGCCAGCGCCGGTTCTCGTCGGGCACGGTCCAGGAGATCGTCGAGCGTTTCTGATGGCGCATGATCTCGATCGAGACGGTCTCGCCGGCATCGTAAGAGCGCAGGATGCGCATCGCGTGCGACGGGGAGGTCGGCTTGCGGCCGCCGATCGAGAGGATCACGTCGCCGCCCTTCAGCGGGAGACCGGAGTCCGCGGGCGCCTTGACCACCAGCACCCCTTCCTTCGTCCCGAAATAATCCCCGAGATCGGCGTTCAAGGTCACGAGATCCAGCTCACACCAGGCGTCGCCCATGCAAAAGCCCATCCCCATTCCCATGCCCATTCCGTCGCCTTCCCCCAGCGCGAACGGCATCTTGGGCATTTCCATCTCACCACGCATCATCGGACCCATGCCGTCGAACGCGAATCCCCTGCCTTCGTCGGCGACGAGGGTGGCCGATTTCGTCTCCGTGCCGCGGCGGTACTCGATCTTCACCGTATCGCCGGGGTCGAGATCGTGGGCCAGCTCGACCAAGCGGTGGCCGGGAGCGGATTCATCGGTGTCGAGATCCCCGGACCCCGTGCCCGCGAGCGTCTTGCCGTTGAACTTTGTGATGATGTCACCCGATTTGAGCCCGGCCTTGTCGGCGGGCCCACCCGGCGTCACGCCATCGATCCGCGCGCCGTAGCGGTCCGAGGCGGAGTCGGCGACCGTGTTGACGAGCACGCCGATGCGGCCATGATTGCCGCTGAAGCTGAACGAGTACGTCCGGTCGGGACGCGGGGTGCGGGCGCGCGGCGCCGGTGCCGGCTGTTGCGCGGCCAGCGGGAGTTGGGCGGCGCCAGCCAGGGCCAGCGCGGTCATGATCCAGGTGCGCTTCATGATTCCTCTTTGCTTGGGGCCGTCACAGGCCCACGTACTTGGCGCGGGTGACGTGTACCTGCACGAGCTGCTGCATCAGGTCCACCCGCTGCTTCCACAAATCCACGAGCTGCGCGTCGGCGGAGCCCGCGTCGCCCAGCCGGGCGAGCTGGCCGTCGAGCGAGGCGATCTGATCCTCGAGCTGCGCCGTGAGGTCGGCCTCCCGGCCGCTCATCACGCGCGAATCGGAGTCGTAGTTCTGCAGCGCCGTTTCGAGCTGCGCCGACTGCTGTTTCGCCTGCGCCAGGTCTTCGGCGTGCGTCGGATTCTCGAGCATGGGACGGACGATCATGAGACCGCCGAGAGCCGCCGCGAGCGCCAGGCCGCCACGCAGCCAGCGCTGCCGCACCCGGCGCCGCTCGGCCCGAACCGTGTCGCGGATCGCCGGCCAGCGGTCGCGCGACGGGCGCCGGGCGGGCAGCGCCTTGAGCTGCGCCACTCGCTGGTACAACCGCTCGCGCTCCGCGCGGCAATCCGCGCACTCCTCCAGGTGCCGGCGCGCCCACACCGATCCCTCGCCGTCTCGCACCGCCACCAGATCTTCGATCGTGCAATGCATCGTCAACACCCTCCGGTTCAGCTGCCGGCCACGGCCGGCGACAGCAGGCGCCGCAGGCGCGCGTGCGCCCGGGCCAGCTGCGACTTCGAAAAACTCACCGTGCGGCCCATTCGTTCCGCGATCTCCTCGTGTGTGAATCCCTCGACATCGTGCAGCCACACCACCGCACGTGACGTTTCCGACAACTGCTCGAACGCGCGCTCGAGATCGATGCCTGCCGCCACGCTCGCCGGCGGGCTGCCGGCCGCTTCATCGATCAGCTCGTCGGTTGCGCGCAGCTTCTCCGACCGCAACCGCATCAGCGCTTTCGATGCGGCGATCTGGCGGACCCACCCCCAGAGATGCCCTTCGCCGCGATACTGGGCGATGCTCTTCACAACCTCGAGGAACGTCTCCTGCAACACGTCCTCCGCGTCCTCCGGCGTCCGGCAAATGCGCCGCGCCAGGTTGTAGACCGGCGTCTCGAAGGCGCGATACAGCGCCTCCAGAGCCTCCAGATCTCCGGACTTCGCGCGCGCGACCAGGATGTCGGGGACGGACAAGGAGAGCGTCATCGGTCGTAAGTTTAGATGCGGTACGGCGCTGAAGCGTCGCAGGATTCTGACGCTGGCCGCGCCCTCGCTAAGTCATTGCCTCACCGTATCTTCAAGCCATGCCGAACCCCCAGCTCAAGACCTGGCTGCACCATTATCAGGACGAGTCCGACGCCGCCTTCCTCTATGGTGTGCTGGCGAGCGTCGAGCCGGATGCCAAGAAACGCACCACCTACGCGAAGCTCGCCGACGTGGAGCGGCGCCACACGGAGCTGTGGGCGAAGCTGCTGAGCGACCACGGCCACGCGACTGTCCCCGCCGGATCACCTCCATCGCTCAATGCACGCGTCATGGCGTGGCTCGGCCGGCGCCTCGGTCCCGGGTATCTGTTGCCGCTGTTGTTGCGCGAAGAGGGGCGTGAGGTCAAAGGCTACATCGACCTGCACCGCGACTCGTCGGGCGATGCCCGCGCGGTGTCGCTCACGCTCGCCAAGGAATCGGCGGAGCACGCGGGGACCCTGGCCGAGCTCGCCGGCAAGGGCGCGGAGCCGTGGCATCAGACCGAGTCGGGCGGCTTCCTGCGCAATGTCGTCTACGGATTCAACGATGGACTCACCGCGAACTTTGGTCTCGTGGCCGGGGTGATCGGAGCCGCGGTGGCGCCGCACTTCGTGCTCATCTCGGGGGTCGCCGGCCTGTTTGCCGATGCGCTCTCGATGGGGGCCTCGGGATTCCTCGCCGCGAAGAGCGAGCAGGAAGTGTACGCGCACGAGATCGCGATGGAGCGGGAAGAAATCCAGGTCATGCCCGAGGTCGAGGCCGAAGAGCTGGCGCTGATCTATGAGGCGAAAGGGATCGAGTCCGACCGCGCGCACGCGATGGCCGCCCAGGTGATGCGCGACCCGGTCCGCGCCCTGGAAGAAAGCGTGCGTGAGGAGCTGAAGATCGGGGAGGCCCGCTCGACGCCGTTCAAGGAAGGGTGGGTGACGGGCCTGGCCACGGCGGTGGGAGCGTTCATCCCCGTCGCTCCGTTCCTCGTGTTGTCGGGCCGGGCCGCCGCCTGGACTGCATTCACCATCGCCATGGCGTCCCATTTTGCCGTCGGCGCGGCGCGCAGTTTCTTCACCGGCCGCGGCATCTTCCGCAGCGGGATCGACATGTTCGTGGTGGGGGTGGGAGTCGCGGCTGTGGGCTACCTCGTGGGAGACGTGATCGCGAAACTTCTTTGAGGCAATGTCCTAGACGACCAGGTTCACGAGCCGGTCCTGTACGTAGACCACCTTCTTGACCTCGTTCCCGTCGATGAATTTCCTGACGCCGTCCATGGCCCGCGCCTGAGCTACGACTTGCTCCTCAGTGGCCCCGCGCCCGAGCGTGAGGCGACCGCGCAGCTTGCCGTTTACCTGAACGGCGATTTCCACCGGCCCACCCGCCGCCTGGGCCTCGTCGAACTCCGGCCAGGGCACGTCGAAGATTGAGCGCTCTGTTCCTCCGAGGAGCACCCACAGCTCTTCCGCGAAATGGGGCGCATACGGAGCCAGGAGCAGGACGAGACGACGCAGCGTCGTCTTGCTCGCCGCTTCCTTCTCCCGCACCAGGTTGACGTATTCCATCATCGCCGCGATCGCGGTGTTGTAATTCAACGACTCGGTGTCGGCCGTGACCTTGCGGATGGTCTGGTGCAGCTTGGTCAAGACCTCCGGCAGCACAGGGCCATCGGGCACCGTGACCGCCTCATGGGCCAGCACCCAGACCTTATCGAGGAACCGCCGAATCCCCGTGATGCCGGTGTCGCGGAAGTCCCCGCCCTCCTGGAACGGCCCCAGGAACATCAGGTACATCCGGAACGTGTCCGCACCCCACTGCTGGATGTAGGCATCGGGGACGACGACGTTGCCGCGCGACTTCGACATCTTCGCGCCGTCCTTCACGATCAGGCCGTGGGCCCGGAACTTCGGAAACGGCTCCTCGAAGGCGACGTGTCCCAGGTCCTTGAGCACCATCGTGATGAAGCGCGAGTAGAGGAGATGTAACACGGCGTGCTCGTTGCCGCCGATGTACGTCGTGACCGGAAGCCACGTCCGGGTGCGCGCCGGATCGAAGGGCCGGTCGGAGAATTCGGTCGACGGGTAGCGCAGGTAATACCACGATGAATCGAGGAAGGTGTCCGAGACGTCCGTCTCGCGGCGCCCCGCCTTCCCGCACGACGGGCACTTCACGTGGTACCACTCGGTGTGCCGCGCGAGG
This sequence comes from Gemmatimonadales bacterium, assembly GCA_035491895.1. Lineage (GTDB taxonomy): Bacteria > Gemmatimonadota > Gemmatimonadetes > Gemmatimonadales > GWC2-71-9 > DASTHG01. The sequence continues at coordinate 21,801 of DATJJY010000104.1, read as the reverse complement.
GGCGAGACACCGGAATCGTCGGGGCGAAAGTCCTCGATGAACGGCAGCTCGACCGGGAGATCCTTTTCCGGGACGGCCACCGGGCCACACGCGTCACAATAGATGATCGGAATCGGCGGGCCCCAATAGCGCTGCCGCGAAATGCACCAGTCGTGCAGCCGGTACTGCACCCTGCTCGAACCGCGCTGTCGCTCGGCGAGCCACGCGACGATCCGCCGCGCCGCTTCATCGCAGCCCAGGCCGTCGAACTGGCCCGAGTTGACGAGCACGCCCTCCTCGGAGATGACCGGGAGCTGCTCTCCCTCCACCCGCACGACTTCCCGGATCGGGAGATTGAACTGCGTCGCGAATTCGTGGTCGCGGGTGTCGTGCGCCGGCACGGCCATGATGGCGCCGGTGCCGTACTCCATCAGCACGTAGTCGGCGATCCAGATCGGGATGCTCTCGTCGGTCGCGGGATTCCGCGCGTAGGAGCCGAGGAACACACCCGTCTTCTTCTTCTCGCCGACCCGGCGCGACACGACGTCGCGTCCCTGCACCGCGCGCAGGTACGCGCCCACCGCCGGCCGCTGCTCCGCCGCGGTGAGCGCCTCGACCAGGGGATGCTCCGGAGCGAGGACCAGGTACGTCGCGCCGAATACGGTGTCGGGGCGTGTCGTGAAGACGGTGATCGCCTGCCCCGCGGGCGTCTCGAACACGAGCTCGGCGCCCTCGCTCCTGCCGATCCAGTTGCGCTGCAACGCGACCGTCGACGCGGACCAGTCGAGCCGGTCGAGGTTGTCGAGCAACCGTCCCGCGTAGTCGGTGATGCGGAAGAACCACTGGTCGAGCGAACGCTGCTCGACCGGCGTCCCGCAGCGCTCGCAGTGCCCGTTGATGACCTGCTCGTTGGCGAGCACGGTCTTGTCCTTGGGGCACCAGTTCACCGCCGCGCGCTTGCGATAGGCGAGCCCCTGCTTGAACAGCTGCAGGAAGAGCCACTGCGTCCAGCGGTAGTAGGCCGGATCGGTGGTGGACAGCTCGTGGCGCCAGTCGAACATTCCGCCGACGCGGTGCAGCTGGCGCCGGAACGTGGCGATGTTCTGCGGGATCAGCTTTCCGGGATGCGTGCCGATCGTGAGCGCGTAGTTCTCGGAGTGGATGCCGAATGCATCGTACCCCATCGGCTCGAACACCGTGTTGCCCCGCAGCCGTTGGAAGCGGCCGTGAATGTCGGCGCCCGTGAAGGCGAACATGTTCCCCACGTGCAACCCTTCGGCCGACGGATAGGGGAACATCATGAGGTTGTAAAATGGCCGCGTCGGCGCGTCGAGGTCGGGCTCGTTGGTACGGCGCTCCCCCCAACGGGCTTGCCACGCGGCTTCGATGGCGGCTGGATCGTAGGTCGGGACATCGCGCATATCGCGGGAAACTACATTGACTTGCCCGGCCGTGTCACGCGCCGTAGGTTAGCCGAACCACCCCAATGGCGACGCATCCTCGACAGCTCGGCCGCAGCGGGCTACTCCTCGTCGTCGCGGTCCCGGCCGTGATCGCGGTAGTGGCCGGTCTGGCCGCAGGCCGAGCGGCTCGGTCTTCCCTCGAGCAGGTTGCCAACCGCCGCGGCGCCGAAATCAGTGGTCGCGTGGCCGCTGCGGTCACCGGGTACCTGCGCGATCGGCGGCACGAAGCCGAGGTTCTCGCCACCATGCCCGGTGTCGTGGCCGCTGCGCGCACCGCCTCCCAGCAAGTGACCGCCCGGCGCCTCGACCAGGCACAGCCTCTCGATATCGAGCGCATCTTCGGCGGCACGCGCCAGCTGGGCGCCGATCCCGAGCTCCAGGGCTTCCTGCGGGACTACGTCGGTGGTTCCGAGCTCATCGACGTGCTGTTCACCGAAGACCACGGGTTCGTCGTCCTCGCCTCCTCCCGCCCCCCCGGCATCCTGCAGCGAGACGCCGCCTGGTGGCAGGGAGCGATGCGGGACGGAAGCTACGAGGGGCCGGCACACTACAACGCCGCCGCGGCGAGCGTCTCCATCGAACACGCTGTGGCCATCCGATCTACCGCGCGCGACCGCGTACTGGGCGTGCTCCTGTCCGTCATCGAGGTCGACCGCCTCCGCTACCTGTTTCGCGGAGCGGATCTCGGTGACAGCGCCTATCTGCAGCTCGTGGACGACCAGGGACGAGTCCTCGTTTCCCAAGACACGGCCGTGGTCCCGCTTCAGTCGATACCGGACACGAGCCAGACGCAGAACCACGACAGCACGAGGTCCGCAGTGGTCCCGGCCGCTGGCACGCACGGTACGGAGTTGACTGTCTCCGTCCCTACGAACGACGGTCACTGGCGGGTCGTGTTTCGCCAACCGACCAGCACGGCCTACGCCCTGGCGCTGCGGGTCCAGCACATCGCCTGGTTCGGCGCGTTCGTGTTGCTCGTCCTGTCTCTCGGCACGCTGTTCGGTCTGGGACGTTGGCTCGACCGGCAGGTGACGGAGCCGGTCCGTGCCGCCGCCGCCGTGACCCGGCAAGTGGCGAGCGGCGACCTCGTGCTCAGCGTCACGGCCCGCGGCGGATCGTCGGAAACCCGCGACCTCATGACCTCGGTCCAGACGATGGTCGAAGCGTTGCGCCGCCTCGTGGGAGCAATCCGCACGTCGGCAGATGAGTCCGCGGCGATGGCGGCAGAGATCTCGGCCGCGACCGAGCAGATGAGCGCCTCGACCCAGGAGATGACGTCGACGACGCAGGACCTCACCCGGCGGGCGGCCGAGCAGGCACAGCTGGTGCGCGCGTCGGCCGAGGACGCGACCCGCATCCTCCACATCGCGAGCGCCCTGGCGATGGGGTCGGAGGATTCGGTGCGCCGCAACACGGAGTTGTCGGGACTCGCCCGGCATCACAAGGGGCTGCTCGACCAAAGTATCGCCCAGCTCGCCAAGCTCGGCGTGGAGATCGAGCACGGCGTGCAGGAAGCCGAGGCGCTCGCCGCCTCCTCGGCGCAGATCCAACGCTTCGTGACGCAGGCGAAGGGGGTCGCCACTCAGACCAACATGCTGGCGCTCAACGCGGCGATCGAAGCGGCGCGGGCGGGACCGCAGGGACGCGGCTTCGCCGTCGTGGCCGACGAAGTGCGCAAGCTCGCGTCGCTCGCCGCCGCCGCCGCCACCGAGACCGCCGACACGGTGCGCGGTGTGCTCACCCGCGTGCAGGCGACCCGCGACCGGCTGCAGCGCCTCGCGCAGACCGGGACCGTGGCGCGGGAAGCGGCGCAGACGGCGGCCCAGGGGCTCGCCACCGTCACCGGGGAAGCCGAAGCAAACGATGCGTGGAGCCAGGAGATCGCGACGTCGGCCGTCGAAGTGCGGCGTCTCGTCGACGAGATCGCCGGGCGGCTCACCGCAGTGGCCGAGGGTACGGACGGTCTCCTTGCCTCGGCGCAGGAGATCGCCGCGTCGAGCGAGGAGCAATCGGCGTCCACCGAGGAAATCGCGTCGTCCGCCAACCAGCTCGCCGAGGCCGCCGACCGCCTCCAGGGCGCCGTCAAGACGTTCCGCATCGTCGCCGATCAGCCTGCTGAATCGCCGCTGCCTCCTCCCGCGCCGCCGCCGACCCCCGCCCCGAGCGACGCCGTGGGTCCGCCTGCGCTGACCCCCGAAGTCGCGACCTGAAGTCAGGAGTCCGCATGCGAGTGACCGTCCCCGCGAGCGCGGCCGTGTTGTCTGCGCTGCTGACCGCTCCCGCCGGCGCCCAGCGTCCCGGTACGATCGAGCTCGGCGGATTCGTCCAGCTTACGCGCTACGACCCTTCGCTCATCCTCAGCGACGCGATTGGGGTCGGTGGAACGCTCGCCGTCTGGGTCGCGCGCGGGTTCGCCGTGGAAGGCTCGGCCGCCTACTCCGCACCGGCCGCACCACCGGCCGGGAGCGTCAAGGAGATCCCGCTCCGCCTCCGCCTCAACTACGCCGTCCCCGTGGCGCCGACGACGGCCCTGCTCCTCGGGGCCGGGTACGTCCATAACGCGGTGCGCGACGGGACGAGCGCATGGGAAGACGGCGTGACCGGCCTGTTCGGCGCGCGATTCGATCTCAACCCGCACATCGCCGTGCGCGTGGGCGCGGTCGGAGACTACTTCCCCTCCCCGTTGAACGAGGGACCCGGCGCTCAGGACAACTGGAATTTCGCGCTCCAGGCGGGGTTCGATCTCCTGATCGGACGGCGCGGCGCCGGCACGCCGTCGCGATTTCCCACGGCGCTCCCTGCTCCGACACCCGCGCCGCCTACCGGCGTGCGCGTCGCCGCACCGGTGTCGCCGGAAAAGGACTCGGACTCCGACGGTGTCCCCGACTCGCTCGACCGGTGTCTTGGCACGCCGCTCGGCGACACAGTGGACGCCAACGGCTGCTCCCTGCCGAAGGATGCGGACGGGGACGGCGTCATCGATGCGAGGGACCAGTGCCCCGATACGCGGCCCGGGGCCAGGGTCGATGCCAACGGCTGTCCGATCGACTCCGATGGAGACGGAGTGGCCGACGGTGTCGACAAATGTCGCGACACCCCGCCGGGCGATACCGTAGACACCCGCGGCTGCACCATCCTCAAAGACGCCGACGGGGATGGCGTCCTCGACGCGAGCGATCGCTGCCCCCGGACGCCGCCCGGTACGAACGTGGACGCGCTGGGGTGTCCGGTGCTGTTCTCCGGCCCGTCGCGCACCCTGGTCCTGCCGGGCGTCACCTTCCAGACGGGAAGCGCGACGTTGACCGCTGCTTCGTTCGGGACCTTGAATCAGGTGGCGGCGAGCCTGCGGGCATACCCCGAGGTCCGGGTGGAAATCGCGGGCTACACCGACGATCAGGGTGCGCTGGCGGCCAACCGCCGGCTGTCGCAGGCGCGGGCCGATGCGGTGCGTGCGTATCTCATCCGGCAGGGCGTGCGGGGGACGCAGCTCGTGGCCCGCGGGTTCGGCTCCGCCAATCCGCTCGACTCCAACGCGACGCCGACCGGTCGCGCCCGCAACCGCCGCGTGGAGCTGCACCGCCAGTAGAGCCGACCTCCGGCCGCACCGCGCGTGATGCCAGTCACGCGCAGTCGGGCGGCGGCGTCCATGCTGTTGTGGGTGCGATACATCCGCCTCATTCCGGGGTACTGCAGGGGATCATTTCCCTCGGAAAGGAGGCCGCCATGCACTTCCGCACTGTGGCGGTTGTCGCCTTGATGTCCGGATTCGCCGCCTCGCTGCCGGCGCAGAGCGCCGGGACGATCGAATTCGGCGGGTTCGGTCGCTACACGAAGTTCGATCATTCGTTGGGGCTCGACAATGCCTACGGTGGCGGCGGGTACCTCGGGGTGTTTATCGCACCGGGGCTCGCAATCGAAGGAACGGGAGGCTACCTGCCGACCACCGGCCCCTTCATCCCCGACGGCACCCTGATTCCGCTGCGCGCCCAGCTCGTGTACGGGCGGCCGCTCGTCGGGAGTCTGGGCGTCATGATGGGCGCCGGCTACGTCCACAACGTCTACGGAAAGACCGCCAACTATTCGGATGACGGCGTCAGCGGATTGTTCGGGCTGCGCCTCGGATTGGGCAGCGCCTGGGCGATGCGGGTGGAGGCGGTAGAGGACTTCATCCCATCACCGCAGAACCAGAGCGTGGCGGTACCGAACAACTGGAACTTCTCGGTACAGGCCGGTCTCTCGCTGCTGATCGGCAACAGCCATCCCAAGGACTCGGATCACGACGGTGTCGGCGACAAGTTCGACAACTGTCCCAATACGCCCCCGGGCGTATCGGTCGATGCTCATGGGTGTCCGTTGCCGAAAGATTCGGATGGCGACGGCGTGGTGGACAACCTCGACCGCTGTCCCAACTCGCCGCCGGGGGATATGGTAGATGCGCGCGGTTGCTCGCTCACCAAGGACGCCGACGGAGACGGGGTGGCGGACAACCTCGACAAGTGCCCCAACACTCCGCCCGGCGTGAAGGTGGACACCACGGGGTGTGAGCTCGACACCGACAAGGACGGGGTCCCCGACTCCGCCGACAAGTGCCCCAACACGCCGGCTGGCGACAAGGTGGACGCCACCGGCTGCCCCACCCCGAAAGACTCGGACGGGGACGGCGTGGTCGATGCGATGGACAAGTGCCCGAGCACGCCCGTCGGCGAGAAGGTCGATGCGATCGGGTGCCCGCAGCTCTTTACAGGTGTGACGCGCACGCTGGTGCTCGAGGGTGTGGTCTTCGAGCCCAACAGCACCGCGCTCACGGCCGGCGCGCGCGGCGCGCTCGACCGCGTGGCGATCGCGTTGACGGCGCACGGCGGTACGCAAGTGGAAATCGCCGGCTACACCGACAACCGCGGTGGCGCCGCCGCCAATCTCCGGCTCTCCAAAGCCCGGGCGGATGCGGTGCGGAGCTACCTCATTGAACGCGGTGTGTCACCGGAGCAGCTCACCGCGCGCGGCTACGGCGCGGACGATCCGGTGGATTCCAACGCCACCGCGGTGGGGCGCTCGAAGAATCGCAGGGTGGAGTTGCACAAGACGAACTGAAGAAGGGATTGGAGGTTGGTGGAGGATGGTGGAGGGTGATCGAGGTTAACCTCCACCATCCTCCACTATCCTCCACCATCTGGTCCTCAATGGCTCCCGTTGCCGCTCACAATAACGATCACCGTTTCTATCGTCGCAACGGTCCGCTCGCCGGCCAGTACGTTGACGGTTCCGAAGCACATGTTGCGGCGACGCCGGACCGATCCTTTCAGGATCACCGTCCGATCGGTAGCGAACACCGGACTCTCGAACTCGGCGCTCGCCTTGGCCATGCGCGGCCGTCCCCGGAGCCCCGCTTCCCATCCCCACAACGCTACCAGCTGACCCGCGGCCTCAATCAGGAAGCACCCCGGGAAGATCGGGTCCCCGGGAAAGTGCATCGGAAACACCCAGTGCTCCGGAGTGACGTCCATCTCGGCGGTGATGGAGGTGTCGTCGACCGCGGTTACGCGGTCGAGTTGCAGCATCTGGCCGACGGGGAGAAACGTCGCACCGAGGGTGGCGCGCTCGTAGTGGACGACGGTCACTCGCAGCTCCTGTGTGGTGCACAGAATACGCCAGGCGACGGCCGGCGGATGTGCTGATCAGTTGGTGAGGGGAGAAAGTTACCGGCCCCTGGAGGAGTCGGCCATGGGGAATCTATTTAGTCACCGAAATGCGCGAGTCTCACTTCGAGGACATCAGGGAGTTGCTCGATACGGTGTCGCACCCCGTCGACAGGGGGCTGATCGACGGTGATCGCGGCGAGCGCCTGACCCGGTCCGGCGTCGCGCGCCTGGTGCCAGCTGCCGATGTTGATCCCCGATTCACCGAGCAGCGTGCCGACGCGGCCGATCACGCCCGGCACGTCGCGGTTCTTCACGACGAGCAGCCAGCCTTCGGGAACGACGTCCACGTGATAGTCGTCGATCCGGACCACCCGCCCGTTGTTCGATCCCACGAGCGCGCCGGCGACGCGGACCCTCGCTCCGGCCGCTTCTACCCGCACGTCGAGCGACGTTTCGAATCCCGGCTCGGCGGCGCCGGTGCGACGGGTGAGGCGAATGCCCCGCTCCTCGGCCAGCACCGTCGCGTTCACGAGACTCGCCGGACCCGCGCCGATGGCGGTGAGGAGACCCTCGAGGGCCGCGATCAGTACGGGGCGCGTCGCCTCTTCGTCCTTGCCGCCGTAGGCGACTTCGAGGGCGGTCACGTCGGCGGCGATGAGCCCGCCCGCGAGCCTCCCGAGGCGACGCGCCAGGGCGAGCAACGGTGCGGTGCGCCGCAACACGTCGCCGCTGATTCCCGGTACGTTCACGGCCGTCGACAGATCGCCCGCCAGGAGGGCGTCGCGCACCGCCGTGGCGATCTCGTGCGACACCCGGTCCTGGGCCTCGGCAGTGGAGGCGGCGAGGTGCGGCGTGAGCGTCACGCGCTCGAGCCCGCGCAGCGGGGACTCCTTGGGGAGCGGCTCCTGGGAGAAGACGTCCACCGCCGCTCCCGCGATTTGCTTCGCCTGGACCGCCGCGGCCAACGCCGCCTCGTCCACCAGCTCGCCGCGGGCGGTATTGATCAGCACCGCGGTCTTCTTCATGAGCCCGAGTCGCTCGGCGTTGATCAGATGGCGTGTCTGGTCGGTCAGCGCGACGTGCAGCGTAACTACGTCCGCGGTCGCGAGCAGCTGCTCGAGCGGAAGGGTCTTCACCTGCAGCTCGGCGGCGCGGTGGGGTGGAAGGAACGGGTCGTGCGCAACCACCGTCATCCCGAACGCCCGTGCGATCTGGGACACATGGCCACCGATGCGGCCCAGCCCGACGACGCCGAGTGTCTTGCCGCGCAGCTCCGTCCCCTCGTATTTCTTGCGATCCCACTCGCCGCGCCGCATCGATTCGGCGGCTTCGGGAATGTGCCGCACCAGCGAGAGCAGCAGGCCCATCGCGTGCTCGGCGGCGCTGACCGTGTTCGCTCCCGGCGCGTTCATCACGGCGATGCCCCGCCGCGTCGCGGCGGTCACGTCGATCGTGTCCACGCCGATCCCGGCGCGCGCGATCACCCGCAGCTCGGGGGCGCGGTTCAATAGGTCCGCGGTGACGCGCGTCTCGCTGCGCACAATCAGGGCCTGCGCATGCTCGAGTGCGCGCTGCAGCTCCTCGGCGGGCTTGCCGGCGCAATTCACGACCTCGATCCCGGGCGTCCGGGCCAGCAGCTCGAGCCCGCCGGTGGCGAGACGGTCCGCCACGACCACGCGCATCGTCATCGGATCGCCGCCTCCACCAGGGGGAGCAGCTCCTCGACACCAGCCACCGAGTGGTCCCCCATGTGGCCGATCCGGATCGTCGAATCCTTCAGCGACCCGTATCCCGAGCCGATCGTCCAGCCCTGGGACTTGAGCTTGCCGACGACGTCCTTCGCGCTCTTGCCGTCCGGCAGCTTGAGGCACGACACCGTCCAGCTGTGGCGCCCGGGCCGTGGCAGATACTCGATGCCCCGCGCCTCGGCCCAGCGCTCGACGGTCTGCCGCATCGCCTCGTGGCGGCGCCAGCGGGCTTCGATCCCTCCCTCCGCTGCGATGCGATCGAGCTGCCGATCGAGGGCGTAGAACAGCGACAGCGCCGGCGTGTTGGTCGGCTGGTATTTCGCCATCGCCTGCTCGAAGCTCACCAGGTCGAAGTACAGCCCGCGGCCGGAGAGGGTCTTTGCCCGGGCGACCATCCGCTCCGACGCGATCCCCAGGGCCAGCCCCGGCGGGAGGGCGAGCGCCTTCTGCGATCCGGTGAACGTGAAATCGAAACCCCATTGATCGGTTTCCACGGGGCTGCCGGCCATCGAGGTCACGGCATCGACGAGGAACAGGACGTCGTCGAACTCGCGCGTCACGGCGGCGAGCGCCGCGACATCCTGCAGGACGCCGGTCGACGTCTCGGAATGGGCGACGGTGACGGCATCGACCGGCGTGCGGCGCAGTGCATCGCGCAGCATATCGGGCTCCACCGCCTGACCCAGCGGCACGTCGAGCCGGATGCAATCCTTGTCGGCCGCCACCACGAGCTGCGCGAACCGCTCGCTGAAGGCGCCGTTCACGAGCGAGAGGGCACGCTTGCGCACGCCGTTACGCACCGCCATCTCCATGAATCCGGTGGCGGAGTTCGAGCCGATCAGGACGATCCGGGAGGTGCGGGCGAGCGCCTGCAGCTGTGGGGCCATCTTCTGCAGCAGCTGATCCATCGCACTCGAGCGGTGCGGGATCATCGGCTTGAGCTGTGCCGCGAGGACGTCGGGGTGCACGTCGGTCGGACCGGGGAGGAAGAATCGGCCGAAGGCCGGCTGCGGTGGGGCGGTGACCGACGTCATGCCCCCGCCCGGACGAGCTGCTCCACCAGGCCTCCCATCACCACCTCGCTGGTCTTCACCAGTCGCACGCCTTCCTCTCCCCATTCCTTGAGCATTTGCTCCGCCGCGTCGCGGTCGATCGGCTTCATCGCATCGGTCACGGCGAAGAGCCGGATGGTGGGACGGTGCTGCAGGAACCCCTCGATCGCATACCGGTCGCACACGTCCAGCGCGACGCCGTAGAGGACCACGTCCTCCGGCGCCAGCGCGTCGACGACGGGGAGGACGTTGGGGTTGGTGAACACGTCGAATTCATGCTTGTGGAACAGGATGTCGCCGCGATGCGCCCGCACGCGCTCGGCGAGCCGCGCCGGATCCTCACGCTCCGGCTCGATCACGAGCGGATCGCGCAGCGCGGTTTCAGGAATCTTCTTCTGACCGGGAGTGCCGTGCATGCAGTGCGGTGGAAACGTGTCCTTGAAGTTGGGCGACTGGGACAGCTCGCGATGCCCGGGAGCATGGTCGTCGGCGCTGGCGACGACGCGAATTCCGTGCCCGTGCGCATAATCGGTGAGCCGCTTCAGATTGGGAATGATGTGCTCGGCGTCGGGCACGTACAGCTTGCCGTCCGCCTTCATGAAATCGTGCTGTGTGTCGACATCCCAGAAGATGACCCGCGCCATACCCTGCTCCTCCGATGGGCAAACTGCGCGGAATCTAACTCGAAGGTCTGTGGAAGTGACGCGACGCCGGGGGTGGGCCAAGTTTCTCTCAGTCGACCCGCTCCAGCCGGGGATTGGGCCGGAAGGCGCGGCCGACTTTGGCGCACGGCCTGCCCTCGACCTGCACGATATCGGCGGTGAAATCGTAGCGGCCCTGAAACAGGCTCGACCCCACTCCGTACATGTCGACCGGCACGCCCTCGTCTTCGAACTGGCGGATCTTTTCCACTGTAAAGCCGCCGGAGACGACGATCTTCACCCGCTGGTACCCCTCGCGGTCGAGCGCACGGCGCACGTTCCAGACGAGCTGCGGATTGACGCCGGTCGGCTTGAAGTGACCCATCTGGGGCACGATGGAAGTGTCGACCAGCGTTTCCGACGTGTCGAGTCGCACGCCGTGCAGCCGCTCGCCCAGCGCCCGGGCCACGGCGAGCGAGGTGCCGACGCAGTCGTTCTCGAAGTCGACCAGCGTGATCAGGCGAATTTCCGGGTCCATGTACTCCGCGAACTTGACCGAGGCTTTCACGGTGTCGCCGTCGTAGGCGGCGATGAGCGCGTGCGGCACCGTTCCGATCCCCTCGGAGCCCCACCATGATGCCTGGGCGTCGGTCGACACGCCGATGGCGCCGGCGATGTGGGCGGCGTAGCCGTCGCCGGTCTGCACCAGCCAGTGGTCGTGGCGCGCCGGGAAGAACATCACCTGCTTCGGCTGCGCCGCTTCCACCACACGCCGCGTGTTCGTTCCCACCCGGGTGCGGCGCGCCAGCACGCCGAGGTACAGCGTTTCGAGGTTGGCGAACGCGTCGTACGGGCCCTCGATCAGGAGCACGGTCTCCCAGGGCACGATCTCGTCGCCGTCGTACAGGGCGCGTACCTCGAGCTCGCTCCATGATTCGGCGCACAATTTGAGGATGGCGATCGCTTCATCCGAGCCGCCGAGGTAGGCGTGCGATTTGCCGAACACCTGCATCGTCACGCGCGGGCGATGGTGATCCTTGAGCAGGACCTCGCGCGCCCGCACGAAATACTTGTCGGAGTAGTAGCCCTCGCGCATCCGGGCCACGGGAAGGTTGAAGATCGCCGGATCAAGGCGGGGCTTTCTGGGCATCGGGCGGCTCACGGCAGCTCTTCGGTGACGTGGTAACGCAGCGCGCGGCGCTGCATCCAGCGGACCGCAAACGCATCGGCGAGCGAGCGGAAGACGCGATTCCACATGCCGTACTTCGTTTGGCCGGAGCGGCGCGGCCGGTGATGCACCGGCACCTCGGCGACGGTACCTCCCTGCAGCTTGACCAGCGTAGGGAGAAACCGGTGCATGCCGTTGAACAACGGCAGCGCACGGACCGCGGGGGCGCGAAACGCCTTGAGCGAGCAGCCGGTGTCGCGAATGGTCTCGCGATTCAGCCGGTTGCGCACCGCGTTGGCGATTCGGCTCTGGACGAGCCTCCAGCGCGTGTCGTGCCGGTCGACGCGGTAGCCGGCGACGGCCGTGGCGCCGCTCGCCGCCAGCGCGTCGACGAGCGCGGGAATATCGGCGGGATCGTTCTGGCCGTCGGCGTCGAGCGTCACGATCACGGTCCCCCTCGCCGCCTGAAACCCCGCCGCGAACGCCGCGGTCTGCCCCGCGTTGGCGGCGAACGAGACGACGTGCAGGGACGGGTGCGCGCGCTTCAGCTCCTTCAGCGCGTCGAGCGACCCGTCGGTGGAGCCGTCGTTCACCGCGACGATCTCGTAGCGGCGGCCCGACAAGGCCCGCTCGATCTCGCCGATCAACGGCGCCAGGTTGTCGCGCTCGTTGTAGACGGGGATCACGAGCGAGAGGTCAACCGGGTCCGGCATGCGACAGCTCGGGGGCGTTCGGGTAGGTCTCGCGGATCCGGGCGAGGAGCGCGTCCGCCTTCGCGTCGTCGTGCTGTAGCGTACGATAGATCTCCGCCAGCCGGATCCCGATCAGGACCGCCTGGTGCGGCTCGAGCGGCCCCCGGAGCATCCGCTCGTAGCGAGCCACCTGGTCCGCGATCGACTCCGGCATCCCCAGTCGATCATTATGGAAGAGCTCGGGGGCGTCGGGGTACCTGGCGCGCAGCCGCTCCAGCAGCGCGGCGGATTTCCCCTCGTCGAGCTGATGCGTGCGGTAGATCTCCGCGAGCCGGATCCCGATGAGTATTTCGCGATGCCGCTCGAGCGGCTGCGCCAGCATCCGCTCCAATCGCGCCGTCTGATCGTCGATCGTGTCCTGCGGAACGGGCAAGGCCACGTTGCCGGTGAACTGATTCCCGATGAAGCGCCCCAGATCCGCCAGGGTGTCGACGATCGTCGTGAGAAAGCTGTACGCCGCCCACATCGCACCGGCGAATCCCACGACGGCCCAGTCGATCGAGCCGCTCGACCACCACGACAGCCCGGCCAACACCCAGGCCACCAGGGCCACGCCGCCAACGATGCGCCGCAGCGCCGCGCGCGGATCTTGCGGCTCCCGAGGATCGACGCCGGTCACGGCGTGAACGTAGGGCGACGCCGTGGCTTTCACAAGTTGACAGCCCTTTGGGCCGGAGCTAAAAACAGGCGTGCATCTCGACGTGTCGCGCCGCGAGTTTCTGGCGTCCGCTGCCGGCGGCCTCGCCGCCGCCCGCACGCTCGGCATCACGCATCCGCTGCAACCGCTCCGCCCGCTCCCACGGCGCGCCTGGGCCGCCACGCCGGTCGTGGTTTCGTCCGCCAACTCCTTGCGTCCCGTGCAACGGGCCTACGAGCTGCTGGTCGGCGGGGCCGACCCGCTCGATGCCATCGTCGAGGGAGTGAAAATCCAGGAGCTCGATCCGACCGACCCGTCGGTCGGCTACGGCGGGTTGCCCAATGCCGACGGCGTCGTGCAGCTCGACGCATCGTGCATGCACGGACCGATGAAACGCGCGGGCGCGGTGGGGGCGCTCGAGGGCATCAAGACGGCCTCGGAGGTCGTCAAGCTCATCCTCAAGTACACGCCCCACATCCTGCTCGTCGGCGAAGGGGCGAAACGGTTCGCGCTGTCGTACGGCTTGAAGGAAGAGGATCTGCTCACCGACGCGTCGCGCCAGGCGTGGCTCGAGTGGCGCGCCAACGTGAGCCCCAGCGACAACTATCTCGACGTACCGGCGCACACGCCCATGGTCGTGCACCCGCCCACCGGCACGATCAATTGCGACGCGGTGACGCCGGGCGGCGACATCGCGTCGGTCACCACCACCGCCGGCCTCGCGTTCAAGATTCCCGGCCGCGTGGGCGACAGCGCTATCGTCGGGGCCGGCCAGTACTGCGACAACGACATCGGCGCCGCCGGCTCCACGGGGCTCGGCGAAGCGAACATCATGATCGCGGGAGCATTCCTGACGGTCGAAGCGATGCGCCGCGGGATGAAGCCGACCGACGCGTGCCTCGAGACATTGAAACGCGCCGTGCACCTGACGCCGCCGCGCCTGCTTTCCCCGGAGGGCCGCCCGCGCTACCAGCTCGATTTCTACGCGATCAACAAGCGGGGCGAGTTCGGTGCGGCGGCGCTGTACCACAGCCGCTTCGCGGTGCACGACGGGACGACCGCCCGCTTCGCCGACACCGCACACCTCTACGACATGGACCAGCCATCCTGAGCGTGCGCCGCACTGCCGCCCTCTTTATGGCCATGCTTGGGGCGGGTCGTCTCGTGGCACAGCAGGCCGAGGTGAAGCCCTACTGGGACTTCACGTACACACCGTACGGCTATTACAGCTCGATCGATGGGTGGTGGATCGCGGGGTACGCGCGCGTCTACAGCCCGATCGGGTTCCGCGAGCGGCCGGAGCCGAACCGCGCAGCTATTACGCTGACGGGCGGGGCGAGCACTCAGGGGAGTTATCTCGTCGAAGTCGACGCGCAGGCCCCCGCGCTGTGGGAAGGGTGGCGCGTGGCCGTGACGCTCGACGCGCTGCGGGCCAACCGCCTCGGCTACTTCGGCATCGGCAACGACACGCACTTCGATACCGACAGCAACACGCCGTTCACACCCTACTTCTACCGGGTGAGCCGCACCTCGGACCTCGCCCGGCTGACGCTGCAGCGCCGCCTCATCGGGCCGTTGCGTCTGCTCGCCGGGGGGACGCTGGAGCACACTACGTTCCGCATACTCCCGGGCGATGGGCTATTCGCGCGCGACCGCGCCGCCGGCATCGCCGACTCGAGTCCGTGGAACGACGCCGCGCTGCGCGCCGGCCTCGTCGTCGACACCCGCGACAACGAAATCGATCCCCACACGGGTATTCTCGCCGAAGCATTGATCGCCACGGCGCAACGCTACAACCGCACCACCGTCGGCGTGCAGGCATACGTGCACCCGACGGAGCGGATCATGCTGGCCGGGCGAGTTGTGGGAGAGCGGATGAGCGGCGCCCCGAGCATCTCGGTGATGCAGGTGATCGAATCTTCAGCGCGTCCGTACGTCGGCGTAGGCGGGTACCGCAGTCTGCGCGGGTACTACGACTCGCGCTTCATCGGGCCGGACAAGCTGCTGGGCGGCCTGGAGGCGCGCTACGCCCTCCTGTATGCGCCGACGATCCTCGAGGTGAAGTTGGTGGGATTCTACGACGTGGGCCGCGTGTTCGGCTCGGGGAACGCCTTCCAGCTCACCACCCGGGGACTGCATTCGAGCGCCGGCGGCGAGCTGATGATCCGCTTCGGCCGCAATGGCGTGCTCGTGGCGGGAGCGGGATTTGGATCAGACGGGCATCAATTCCTGTTTGGAAGTGCTTGGAGCTACTGATAACTGAACCGACGACGGTAGACATCGGACATCAGACATCAAACATCAGACTTCAGACTTCAGACATCAGACTTCAGTAATGAATCCTTACGCTGACATCACTGACGTCTGACTTCCGAAGTCTGATGTCTCAGCTTCCAGCAGAGCCAACACCTCCCGCAACGTCGAGATCCCCTTGTCCCGCGCGTACCAGCGGCGGATCTGCGGGTAGGGCGGCTTTATCCCGGTCTTCGCCCGCTGGTCTTGCACCCACTCCTGCAGGTCTGCGGGGCGCGGGCCCCAATGGCCCAGCTCCTCGAGCTCCCGGTTCAAGACGATCACGATCGGAATCGCGCGCGCCCCGGCGCTGAGATACCGATCCATCACCGCTGGGTGCTCATCGCGTCGCAGCACCCGGATCTCGATGCTGCGAGTGATCGTTGCGAGCTTGGCGAGATAGGGGATCGTGCTCGTCCCATCCCCGCACCAGTCTTCGGCGATCACCAGGAAATTGAACTTCTCTCCGGTGGACCGCACCGCCGTGATCGCCCACTCCGGGATCTGCGCGATCCGCTCCATCGAGGTCCACAGCTCACGGTTGGCGTCCGCGTCCCGGACGAATTCGTGGTAGGGAGTCGCCTGCTGCCAGAGTCTGCGAAAGGAGAGGTCCATGGGAACAGTCTCAGCCGTTACGCCACAAGGCTGTTGCAAGACGGGATGAAGAGCCCTTCACGCGACCTTTCAGGCCTCACGGATCTCCACTCCCCGCTTCCGCAACTCGGATACATAGCCGTCAAACGGCACCGCCTCGTCGGGAGTCTGGACGCCTCGGACCGTCACGCGGCCGTCCGCCTGCATCAGGCCGGTGATCGAGAGCGAATAGCCCGTCGTCCGCATCATGGCGCTGATGCCCCGGGCCTCGTCGTAGTAGTCCAGCAGCTCCCACGATGCCCGTTTCCCGTTGCTGCTCTGGACGTCGACCCGCAGGGCGACCAGGTCGCGTCCCGTGGGCTTGTTGAGCTTGGGCGAGACGGCCGCGATGAAGGCGTCGCGCGGCACGATCTCCTTCCCTTTCACCTTCATCGGCGTAAGGTCGAGCAACCCGAGCTCGCGAATCGGGCGCATGATCGCCATGTGGCCCGGATAGCGAAGCGTCTTGTATTCCATCGTGCGCACGCGTCCTTCGTAGGCCCACGGCAGCGTCGAGATGCCGCCGCCGGTGTGGAACGCCTCGAGCGTGCCGACGGGCGGGGGGAACCCGAGTGACTCGAGCTCCGACAGTGCATCGACCCGCGTCGGCTTGCCGTCGCGCAGCACCCACGACGGCGTCGTGTAATAGTCGAGCGCACCCTCGAGCGAATACACGATCTGATAGTTGAGCGGCGGCTCGGGGTGCTGCGGCAGCCCACCCACGTAGATCTTCACCGTATCCGCGGACCCGACGCGGCGGATGCCTTCGGCAGCCAGGATGTTCACCATCCCGGGCGCCAAGCCGCAGTCCGGGATCACCGACACGTTCCGCGCCCGCGCATCAGGGTCGAGCTTCTTCTGATTGAAGACGATTTCGGTGTTGCCGCCCAGGTCGGCGTAGTGCAGTCCCGCCTCCACCGCCGCCCGTGTCACGTCCAGGTTGAAGTAGTATGGCAATGCATTCATGACCGCGACGTGCCCCGCGAGCACCCCCCGCAACGCGGCAGGATCCTGCACGTCGAATTTGGTCAGCGAGAGTTTCTTCCCCACGAACGGCTTCACGAACGCGGCGGCGCGCTCGGGTTGGATGTCGGCCAGGGTGACGTGGCTGACACCCTCCTGCTGCACGAGGTCGAAGGCACACGCGGACCCTTGCAGACCCGCACCGAGCACCAGCATACGCATACGGCGGAAGTCTCCGGACGGAAGGTGGCAGCCGGGACGAAGCGCGCGAAAGCTAATTAGATTCGCCACTCTGTGAAGCAGGCCGACCTCACCCGGGAACGGCTGCTGCGCGCCGGTCTCGAGCTGTTCACCGCGCAGGGCTACAGGGCCACGACCACCAGGGACATCGCCCGCCATGCCGGGCTCGCCGAAGGGGCGTTGTACCGGCATTTCCCGGGAAAGCAGGCGCTGCTGAACGCGGTGTATCGCGGCGCCGCGGCGTGGGCCGCCGAGCGCGTGCGGGAGGCGGACGCCGCGGCCGGATCGCTGCCCGACAAGCTGGCGCATCTGGCGGGGACGCTGGTCCGGAGCGCGGGTCGCGAGCCCGCGGTCGTCCGCCTGTTCTTCTTTCTGGACCACACGTCCCTGCTGGACGAGCGCGCCCGTGCCGCCGCGCGTGAGTTTCGCGGTGGGCTCGAGGGACTGGTGGCGCAGGGCAAGGCCGACGGGCTGGTGCGCACCGGCGGGGTGGACGCGCTCGCGGCGGCCTGGCTCGGCGTGGTGCGCGTGGCGCTCGAGCGCATCGTGACGCGGGAGTGGGGGACGAACAGCGGCGGTGTGACCGTGTGTCGCGACGCCGCCTGGGCGGCGATCGCGCAGCCGCGGTAGAAGATCCGTGCTGACGCCGGGAGTGGGGCCTCGGACGCGTTGGACGCGGGGGCGCTCGACCCGGACCAACGTTTCGGATCGAATGCAGGCCACGAGAGACCATGTCCAGGCCGTGCGGCCCCCGCGTCCCCGCGTCTTGGCCCCACTCCCGGCGTCGCACTCTTGACACGGAACACCTCCAACTAGCCGCGACGCAGCTCGAGCAGCGCCAGCTCCGGCGGCACGAACACGCGGATCGGCACGCCCACCACACCGATCCCCCGGCTCACGTACAGCTGGCTCCCTCCCGACACGAAGTGTCCCGCGACATATTTCGTGATCAGCAGTCCCGCCGACCACCCCACCAGCGGGATCGCGATCTGCCCGCCGTGGATGTGGCCCGCCAGCGTGAGCGGCACGCCGCGCTGCCGCGCCGTGTCGAACGCGCCGGGCCGGTGCGCGAGCAGAATGGTGAAGGCATCGGAGGGGAGGCCTCCCAGCACGCGATCCACCGCCAGCGTCTGGGGGTCGTCGAACACCCAGTTGTCGGGATCGTCGATGCCCACGAGCGCCAGCGTCGACCCATTGCGCTCGATCAGGTGCGTGTCCCCGCGCACGACGATCTGTCCCGCGTCGCGCACCCCCTTGATCACCCGCGACGCCCCGGTATAGAGGTCGTGATTGCCGAGACAGGTGATCACGCCGAGTGGGGCGCGCAGCTCGCGGAAGGCAGCCACGTACTCGGGGATGTAGCTGGGCGAATAGTCGATCATGTCACCCGTCTGCAGCACGAGGTCGGCGTGCTGCGCGTTCGCGCGCGCGACGACCTCCTGCATCTGATCACGCTCCATGTACAACCCGGCATGGACGTCGGAGATGTGCAGAATGGTGAGCCCGTCGAAGGCCGGCGGGAGATCGGAGAACGTCAGCACGCGCCGCGTCACCCCGGGAATGCGCTTCGCGCTCGCGATCCCGTACCCGGTGAGGGTGATCCCGGTGGCGGCGTAGGCGTATGTCGCGCGCGCGAGGAAGCGGCGCCGGGAGATTTGCGGCTCCGAGGGAGAAGCAGTCGTGCGCACACCTCCCACACCCCACATCCCACGCAGTCTTTTCACCGCCCACACCACCGCCTTGCCCGCGATGTACACGCTCACCAACGCTTCGAACATCCAGCCGAGCAGCTGCCACGCGAGCCACGGTGCCATCATCGGCACGCCGCGGCCCGACCACATACTGCCGAACAGGACCCGCTGCGCGAGGAACAGCCAGGGGATGTTGAACAGCGCGAACACGAGGGTCAGCCCGATGCGCACGAGCCGTCGCCGGGCGGGTCGCTCGGGATCGGGGAGCCGCACCCAGAGGTACCGGAACAGCAGCACCTGGGGCGCGAAGAACAGGACCAAATAGATTACGGCCATGCCGTCATGCCTGCGCTCGAGCCTCCTGGCTCTCGGCTGGAGTGTACCGCTCCTGGCGCAGCAGCTGACGCCGGTAGAGCGGTCCCGCATCGCCGCCGCCGTCTGGGCGGGGGCGCGGTACAACGATCCCGCCTGGGATCGGGTCCGGGCCGACTGGGACTCCGGATTCGCCGACGTCTTGAGCGCCGCGAACGGACGGGAGTCGCCGCTGGCCTACTTCCACCGACTGCAGCGGCTCGTCGCCCTGCTCGATGACGGCCAGGCGATGATCGTCCCGCCGTCCGCAATCGCGGGGCGGTGGGGACGACCTCCGGTCGTATTGCGCAGCATCGAGCGGCGCCCATTCCTCCTGGACTTCGCCGATAACGACGAGCTGCGCGTCACGCATCCGCAGCGCAACACCGAGATCGTCGCTGTCCAGGGAATCCCGTCGGAGCGCTGGATCCGCGACTCAGTGCTGCCGAGCATCAGCGCCGCGACCGACGCGGCGCGCTGGGACCTCGCCGTGGCGCGCATGCTCGACGGAGAGAAAGGTACCGCCCTCCACCTGCTGCTCCGACTCCCGGGCGGCGAAGAGCGGGGCGCCAGCGTGACGCGCAGCGTGTCCCTGCTCGACCGCTGGCCGCTCGTGCCCGAGCCGCTCCAGGTCGACACCCTGGCCGACTCCGTCGTCTGGGTGCGTCTCTCCTCGTTCGCCGACCCTGGAGTGTCACGCGCGTTCGATCGCGCGTTCCCCGATTTCGCCGGGGTGCGCGGCCTGATCCTCGATTTCCGCGAGCACACCGGCGCAGGCGGCGGGCGTGAAACGGGGTACCGGATCCTCGGCCGCCTGGTGCCCGGGCCGCTCGTCACGTCGCGCTGGCGCACGCCGCAGTACCGCCCCGCCTACCGCGGTCAGGACATGCCCGATTCATCGGGCGCCTGGTTCTCGGCGCCGCCCGACACGCTTCCCTCGCGCTCCGACCTCCCCGGCTTCGTGGGACCCGTAGCCATCATCACGTCGTCCCGCACGGGGGGGAGCGCCGAAGACGTGCTCATCGCCTACCGCAACGCGGGGCGTGGCCCGATCATCGGCGAGCCGTCGGCTGGAAGCGTGGGACAGGTAGGCGAAGTGCGCCTCTACAAGGACTGGCGCTTCCGGCTCACCGTCACGCGCGATGCGTTCCCCGACGGCACCGAAGTCCAGGGCACGGGCATCGCTCCCGAGCTGCCCGTGGAGGTGAAGGTGTCGGACCTCCTCGCGGGAAAGGATGCGCCGCTCGATCGCGCGCGGGAATACATCGCCAACCGCGCGACACGCGCGCCCTGAGCTCCGTCGCGACTATTGGACGTGCACCGGCCGCCGGCCGCTGACGGGTGGATCGACGACGACATCTCCACGCAGCGTGTAGTTCCCCGGTGCGAACGACGCATCCACGATCCAGACGACGTCGCGGAGGTAGGGCAACGACCCCACCTGAACCGAGATTCCCGAGTCGGGACACGTGGGAGCGGCGGGGAGGGTGTGCAGCGTCGCGCCGCCCAGGATCGTGACGTTGACGGCGCAGGTCGGACGGATCAACGCGATCGTGCCGTCCCCGGCGGTGTCGGCGATGGCGAGTCGCACCAGGACCGTGTCGCCCTGGTGCAGCGTATCGACGGGACCACTCGTCGATCCGCACCCGCCCGAACAATGATAGGCCAGCACGGTCACGGTGAGCCCTGCGCCGGGCGGCTGGAAGGGCTCCGCGCCGGAGCAGCTCAGGGTGGCGATGGCCGCCGCGGTCAGCGCTCGAGCTGGGTTCGGAAAAACCGCGCGATCGCGGCCCACGCCGTGTCCGCCACGTCGGGCTTCTCGCGCGTCTGGAGGAAGGCGTGGCCAACGCCCGGGTACACGCGATACTGGTAGTCGAGCCGCAAGCGTTTGATCGATGTATCGAGGTCCTGCAGCCCCGCGTCGATGCGGGCGTCATTCTCGGCGTACACCCCGAGCCCCTTTGTCTTGATGCGCGCGAGCGCCGACGTGTCGGGCGCCGACCCGTAGCAGACGACGAACGCCTTGAGGTTCGGGTTGTTCGTCGCATAGCGGAAGCTCTGGCCCCCGCCCCAGCAGAACCCGATGACGCCGATCTTGTCACCGCGGACCGCCTTGAGGGTGTGCAGATAGGCGTAGGTCGCGTCGAGATCGCGGGTCACCGCGTCGGGATCGAGTCCCGAAATCAGCCGGCGCGTCGAGTCGGGATTGGCGGGTGATCCACCGGAGCGCGACAGCAGATCCGGCCCGATCGCCACGAATCCGCGCTGCGCGAGCAGCTCGACCGCCGGGCGCAGCCGGTCCGACATCCCGTAGATGTCGTGAATCACGATCACCGCCGGCGCAGGGTCGCGACGCTCCGGATACGCGAGGTACGCGGTCAGGGTGTCTTTGCCGCTCGGGTATTTGACGTATTCGGAGTGGATGTCGGCTGTCGGGCGGTCGGCCGGTCGGCCGGTCGGATGTGACAGTAGACCCAGACCCAGCCCGCCCACCACGACTCCGCCGGCAAGCACGACCGCCCGACCGCCTGACCGCCCGTCCACCTTACTTG
>DATJJY010000103.1:0-21574 GCA_035491895.1 Gemmatimonadales bacterium | reverse complement strand
GAGCGCGACAACGGGTTACGCATGCGTCGAGTTGCCGTTGTCGACCTCGGCCGAATCGAGCGACCGGATCAGATGCGCGGCGTAATCCACCACGTAGCGCGGCAGGGGGCCGCCGATCGGAATCGACATGTGGAGGAAGCGATGCTCGGGATGCACGTAGAACAACGCGGTTTCGGGATCTTCGCCGTCGAGCCGTCCGCCGCGGACGAATCCCCACGCCTCGAGCAGCGAGGCGACCTCGATTCCTCCGGTCGTCCGTTCGGGCCGCGACAACTCGAACAGCATCGCCTGCGCCGTCGCGACGCGCACCTTGCCGCTCATATCTCGCGCGTCATGACACGGAGCGGGAGCAGGACGCGGGTGCGGCCGGCGTCCACCAGGAACCGGTACCTTCCCGGCCCGTGAAACGTCGTGTTGTTGAGCTGGTAGATGAGATTGGTGCTGGGCAGCTCGCCCGGGGCGATATGGCCGATCTGCGTCCGGGTGCGCTGCTCGAACAGCCGAGCGCCATCCTGATCCTCGAGGCGGATCCGCACGGAGTATTCACTCTCGGCGTCACCGGGGTCGAGCTGGAGACGGACGACCAGCACCATCTTGTCATGCACCGCCGGAAACACTTCGGCGAAGATGGTGTCGAAGACGCCCTGGACGGTCAGCTTGTCGCCAGCGCCGACCCCAGCGGTGTCGGCGATAGCGGCGAGTGTTGCCCTCACCGGCACCCCTCCCAGCCTTACCTGAGGAAATCCCTGAAGGAAACTCCCGACCTTTGGATTAGCCCGCAATTGGAGCGGCCCGCAAGTAGAGCGAAAGTCGTGCCGCCCGTGGCGCCACCCCTAGTGCTCAAGTCGTTGCAACTAAAGGCCGAAGTGACATCCCGCGAGCTGGGAAAGGGCTTCGCGTAGTCCCGCGGGGTGGAACGAGACCGTGCGCACCTCTCCATACGCCCGGTACCTCACGGAAAGCTTCCCGGCCCCCATGAGCTGATCGAGCAGCGGGCGCGAGAAGTAGGGGCTCTGGTCGGTGCCGAGAAACGCCACCTGGCGTGCCGGGTGGGCGTCTCCGACGTCCTGGATCGTGAGGTAGGCCTTGATGGGGCGGGGCTGATCGTCGAAACGCAGCTCGGCGTATCCCAGCTCGGTGCCGAACGGCTCGAGCGGCTGCCCGGCGAAGAAGAGCAGGCTCCTTCCCTCGGAGCTGGGGATGCGGTCGCCGCACACCACGACGAGGGTCGCGGTGGCGGTAGCGGCATTCCAATTCTCCGCGCGCAGAATGAGGCGGCGGTCGCTGGCGCCGGTGAGATCGTCGGTCGTTTCCACGAGGCGCCACGCCGAGTCGGCCGGCCGGGCGGCGAGGGGGAAGAGCGTCAGGAGCAGCAGGGGCAGCCGGCGCGGGTTCATGACGGGCCTGTTCGGATGGGGTTCGAGTGGGCGGGGAATGTGGCCCATCTTGACCCCGGGCGACAGCCCCGCCAGCGTATGAAACCGGCCGTGGTCCGGCCCGTTGGGAGCACGGGGGGAGCTCCCAGTTCTCGTTGGATGAGGTGCCGATGGATCCGTCGACTGTCGCGTTCATAAAGGGTGTCATCGCTTTCCTCATGGTTTCCGGCACGGGGATGGCCGGTTGCTGGCTCTTCTTCCGGCTTCGCGCCACATACCGTGCCGATCGAACGACGGAGATCGACGCACTGCGCGACGAAAACGCCCGTCTCGAAGCGGAGCTCGGCAGCCGGATGGCGGAGCTCGATGAGCGCGTCGATTTCGTGGAACGACGCCTGGTGCAGGAGCGACCCCCGCGCAAGCTGCCCGAGCGACCTGAGCGCACGCCCGTCTAGAGGTGCCTATGCGCATGGAAGAAGTCTGGCTCATCGGAATGCTCGCCGTGGCGACGCCGCTGCTCGTCGTCTGCGCCGTCGGCTGGTGGCGCGCCCAGCGCCGTGCGCAGCGGCTCGAGCAACAGCTGCTGGCGTCCCCCGAGCGCCAAGAGACGACGCAGCAGCTCGAGCAGGTGGTGGAAGGGCTGGCGTCGCAGTTCGACGAGCTGGCCAACGGCCACGAATTCCTGCAGCGCATGATCGCGAACAAGCTGGTTCAGCGATTTCAGGCGCCGGCCGAGCCGCCGAAAGCCACGACGCCGGTGTGAGGATGAGTATCCTGCGTCGCGCCGCGATCTGGACGGTGGCGATCGAGCTGCCGCTCGGGACGCTCGCCCTGTTGTCGACCATCCCGGCGCTCTATCGCACCGTTCCTTTGGTGCTCACGGCACACCTCCCGGGGATCGCCGTGCTCGATGGCCTTCACATGTGCTGCGGCATCACCCCCCCTCGCTTCGAGCCTCCAATCGTCTTGAGCGTCCTGATCCTCGCGCTGGCGAACGCCGTCGTCATCTTCGTCACGGCCTGGGTCGTGTTGCTGCTGCACGCGCGGGCCAGCCCCCAAACGTCGACTTTACGAAACCCTGGCAATTGACCCGCCTCGTGCCCGGCTGAGGTTCCAGATTGAAGTGGCCGGCCTCTCTTGTTAGCGATCGGCCCGGGGGGCAGCTTTCAAGGTTAGTGACGCCCGTACGGTCAGGAGACCATCATCCCATGAAACCATCGTTCGTGCCGGCGGCCGTGGTGTTGACGGCGCTGGCGTTCGCCGTGCCCGCCCAGGCGCAGGGCGCGGGGCGCGGGGACACCACCGCTCCCCATTTCTCGCCGTTCACACCGGCCGACGTGCAGTTCATGTCGGGGATGATCTACCACCACGCGCAGGCGGTGATGATGGCCGGCTGGGCGCCGACGCACGACGCGAGTCCCTCGCTGCGCGCACTGTGTGAGCGGATCGTGGTGGGTCAGACCGACGAGATCAACCTGATGCAACGCTGGCTGCGCGACCGCCATCTGACGGTTCCGGACCCGAAAGCCGTACAGTCGATGATGCCCGGCATGGCGGGGATGGCGGGGATGCCCGGCATGGATTCGTCGATGATGATGCCCGGGATGCTGACGACGGAGCAGCTGGCGGAGCTCGACAAGGCGCGGGGCCCGGATTTCGACCGGCTGTTCCTGCAGTTCATGATTCAACACCACCGCGGCGCCATCACGATGGTCAACCAGCTGTTCGGCATCGGGTCGGGGGAAGAGGAGGTCGTCTTCAAGTTCGCGTCGGACGTGTACGCCGACCAGACGACCGAGATCGATCGGATGCAGCGCATGCTCGCCACCATGCTGTTTGGCGTGCACGGCCAATGAATCGTCCACCAGTCGTCATCCACTCACAGGAAACCACCATGGGATTCGCAGTCAGCTCTCGCCGCACGCTGCGCGCGCTGTCGCTGTCGATCGGTCTCACCGCCTGCGCCTCGTCGGGCGGGAACACGATGTCGCAGGTCGCGCCCAACCCCGATCCGCGGGTCGGCCTCAAAGCCGGCGTCGACAACGCCGGACAGGCGTTCTGGAACCTGAAGCTGGTCTCGAACACGCCGGCCTCGGAGAAGTTCAAGGGCGTCACCAACTCCGACCTCGCGTTCAGCGGCCCCTACGCCATCCAGGGCAACTACAACGGCTACCAGGTCTGGGACATTACGAATCCCGCGAAGCCGGCGCTGAAGATCGGGTACCTCTGCCCGGCGTCGCAGAGCGACGTGTCGGTGTTCCGGAACCTGCTCTTCGTCTCGGGTGAGGGGAGCGGCGGACGGCTCGACTGCGGCGCCGGCGGCGTGCACGACTCTGTGAGCCACGACCGGCTGCGCGGCATCCGGATTTTCGACATCACCGACATCACCAATCCGAAATACATCGCCAACGTCCAGACCTGCCGCGGCTCGCACACCCACACCGTGGTGGTCGATCCGAGCGACACCGCGAACGTCTACGTCTACATCTCGGGATCGGCGGGCGTCCGCTCGCCCAACGAGCTGGCGGGGTGCTCGAAGCTCGCCCCCGACCAGGACTCGACCTCGGCCCTCTTCCGGATCGAGGTCATCAAGGTGCCGCTGGCCCACCCCGAGCAGGCGGCGATCGTCAGCTCACCGCGGATCTTCCAGGGGCTGACCGAGGCGCCGACGCACTCTGAGACACCGGAGGACATCGCGGCCGCCCATCGGGCGGCGGATTCCGCCCGCGCCAAGGGCGGGTACACCGCGACGATCCGGGGTCAGGAGATCATCGTGGGACCGGGATTCATCAATCCGATGCTCGACAGCGTCGTCAAGGCGCGCCAGGGCTCGGGTCCCCCGACGGCGGCCGACAGCACGGCGTTGCGCAACGCGCTGCAGGGAATCGTGGACGCCCTGGTGGGCGCACCGCCTCCCGGGACTGTGAATGGCGTACGTCCCGGGCCGAGCCAGTGCCATGACATCACCGTCTATCCATCGATCCGGCGCGCCGGAGGCGCCTGCGGCGGCTACGGGCTACTGCTCGACCTCAGTGACCCGGCGCACCCCGTGCGGCTCGGCGCCGTGGCTGATTCGAACTTCTCGTACTGGCACTCGGCGACGTTCAACAACGACGGTACGAAGCTGCTCTTTTCCGATGAATGGGGTGGTGGTGGCGGCCCGAAGTGCCGCGCGACCGACCGCCACGAGTGGGGCGCCGACGCGATTTTCGCGATCGTGAACGACACGCTGCGGTTCCAGAGCTACTACAAGATGACGGCGCCGCAGACCCAGTACGAAAACTGCGTGGCGCACAACGGCTCGCTGATCCCGATCCCCGGCCGCGACGTCATGGTCCAGGCCTGGTACCAGGGCGGCATCTCCGTGTTCGACTGGACCGACGCGGCGCACCCGAAGGAGATCGCCTTCTTCGACCGGGGCCCGATGGATTCCACCAAGATGGTCGGCGCCGGCTCCTGGTCGGCCTACTGGTACAACGGCGTGATCGTCAGCTCCGAAATCGCGCGCGGGCTCGACATCCTCGAGCTCAAGCCCAGCGGGTTCATCTCGCAGAACGAGATCGACGCGGCGAAGTCGGTGCATCTCGCCTACTTCAATACGCAGGACCAGCCAAAGTTCGTCTGGGCGCCGAGCTTCGTCCTGGCGCGCGCCTACTGCGATCAGCTGGCGCGCTCGAACGGGCTCGCGCCCGATTCCCTCGCGGCGGTGCGTCGCGATCTCGGCCGCGCCGAGAAGCTGTCGGGACAGGCGCGCAAGGACGCGCTGACCGCGCTGGCGACGCGGTTGAACACGGAAGCCGCGGGATCGAGCGATCAGTGGAAGGTGAAGTTGCTCGCCGGGACGGTGACCGATCTGGCGGCTGGGGGACAATAGGGCCTCGTCCGACATCACCGTCAGGCCAGGCGTCGCGAGCGACGCCGCCGCGTTAGCTGAGCTCGCGGCGGCGACGTTTCGCGACGCTTTTGGCGCCGACAACGCCCCTGCGGACCTGGCGCTGCATCTGGCGCGCTCCTACGGCGTCGCGCAGCAGGCGGCTGAGCTGGCCCATCCCGCGATCACGACGCTCGTGGCCTCCGTCGATGGGGCGTTGGTAGGGTATGCGCAGCTGCGGCTGGGTCGGCCGCCAGCCTGCGTCACCGCCGCTCGACCGCTCGAGCTGTGGCGCTTCTACGTGGCGCGCGAGTGGCACGGTCGGGGGCTGGCGCAGCAGTTGATGGCCGCCGTCATCGCCGCGGCGCGCGGCCGGAACTCGGGCGTGCTCTGGCTCGGCGTGTGGGAGCGCAACCCGCGCGCCCAGGCGTTCTACAAGAAGAGCGGATTCGTCGATATCGGGTCGCAGACCTTCCTCGTGGGCACCGATGAACAAGCCGATCGCGTCATGGAGCTGACCCTATGAAGCCACCGCGCACCGAGATCTGCGCGCCAGCCTTCGGGTTGCACACCCTGCAGGGAAGCCCGAACCTGGTGCTGCTCGTCTATGGGCGCGGGGGTGCTGTTCGTCCGCGTCCACGGGGTGGCGGGGTATCACTGAACGTAGTCGTATTATCTTTGTGGACGTCGCCACCACACGACCTCAGCGGAGGACGGAGACCGCATGTCGAAGAGCGAAGAAGAACGACTGGCGAAGCTGATCCGGAAGAACGTCGCCAAGGCCGAGGCGGCCAAGAAGAAGGTGCAGCGCAATTACGACAGCACGCTGCGCTCCGACGCGACGGACGAGGACCTCGAGCGGCGCGATTTCTTTTCGGAGATGAAGAAGCGCGAGTTCTAACCCGGTCGACTCACGGTATGGGTACGACCGGGTCTTTGTGGAACAGGCCCGTTCCGATGATACAGCAGCGGGGAAATGGAATGTCTCCCGCGCGCGTGACCACCACTCCGAGACTCGCCGCGTGCGGCGGGACGTGGAACACCCGCTGCGTGCCGACGAAGGCGCCGGGCCCGAGCGCCACGTCGAAGGGCGGCTGTCCCGGGGCAGGGTTGGGGTCGTAGCGACGGCCGACTGAATCCCGCAGGTACACCACCACAAATCGTTCGCGTTGCGTCACGCGCAGCGCCCGGCTGGCGATCCGAAACGTGACCGCGATCGCACTGTCGCCGGTACGAGTCGCCCCCTGCACGGCGATGCACCAGTCGTCGGAGCACTGATCCTCGCCCACGGCGAGCACCCGGCGCGGCGTGAGGAGCGAGACACCCACCACGATCCCCATATAGATCAGGACGGCCACTCCGAGGGTGCGCAGCCGGCGGCCGGCCTGCGCCCCCCGCCCGCGCAACGCAGAGACGAGGCACGAGACCAGCACCACGAGGCCCGTCAGCAACAGCAGGATGAAGAGCAGGTCGAACAGCGTCATGGCGTCCCCATATCACAAAGTACTTGATAGTGCAGAGTTAACTCGCAGCCGTCAAGTTCGCGGCTGAGAGCCGCGACTCGGCTGTCTGTCGCCGATGGCGACGGACTCGAATGCCTGGTCACCATCGGTGACAGATAGCCGAGCCGCGAGTTCACTCGCGTGGCTATAATTGAATCGCACGACGATGCCCGACATCTACAGCGACTTTCCCATCAAAGCCCCGGCGCCCGACGTGTTCCGCGCCGTCAGCACCCCCGCGGGCCTCGACCAGTGGTGGACCAAGCGCTCGGCGGGGACCCCGGCGCCGGGCGCGGAATACGAGCTGTGGTTCGGACCCGAATTCGACTGGCGCGCGCGCGTGACGGTGTGCGCCGCGCCGGAGCGATTCGAGCTCGAGATCACCCGCGCGGGGGAAGACTGGCGCGGGACGCGCGTCGGGTTCGAGATCGCCGCGCAGGGCGCGTCGAGCCAGGTGCGGTTCCACCATGTCGGGTGGCCCGAGTCGAACGAGCATTATCGCGTGTCGTGTTACTGCTGGCCGATGTATCTGCGCATCCTGCGCCGCTACCTGGAACACGGAGAGACGGTCCCGTACGAGCGCCGCCTCGACGTCTGAGCGGCAGTGTCTCGTCGTCAACCCCGGAGGGACCTGTGACAGAGCAATTCGATCGTCAGTGGCGCACCGTCGCCCATACAACGCTGCGCATCGCGGCGGGGCTCGCCTACTTCTCGCACGGCGCCCAGAAGCTCCTGGGGTGGTTCGGCGGGTTCGGTCCCACTCACGAGGCCGTCGATCTGATGTCGCGGTTCGGAGCGGCGGGCGTGATCGAGACCACCGGCGCGACCCTGCTGGTGCTCGGAATCTTCACCCGCCAGGTCGCGTTCATCGCGTCGGGCGAAATGGCCGTCACCTATTTCTGGATGCACTGGGGCGGGAGTGGGCACCCGTTCTGGTGGCAGAATTTCGGCGAGCTGCCGCTGCTCTACTGTTTCATCTGGTTCCTGTTCGCGGCATGGGGGCCGGGCGCGTTCAGCCTCGACGCCTGGATCCGCAAGCAGCCGACTCCGTCGGGGGGCAGCTAACCCTCACCTGCGGTGCGGTGGTTCACCGACGTCTGGAATCCCGTGCAGTGCTCCCCGCGCCCGGGGGCGCACGCGATCGCTTACTGCGTCGGCGACAGCTCGATCCGGATCGAGTTCACCAAACGGGCGACGCGGGGTACCCGGCATGCCGCCCGTCCCGCCGCGGCTTTCATGGGTGAGCGTGTCACCACGCCGATCAGGGTGATCTCGTCACCGGCGGCGTACACTGACAGGTCGCCAAGACAGCTTTCCAGCTCGGGCTCGGCTCGCAGCTCGACCCACACGTCGTGTTGGAGCTCGGCCGCCAGTACATCACTTTCATCCTCGGCTCGCCAGATCTCGATGGCTGAGCCACCACCCATGTAGATCATGTTCGCCCCCTGCGACTGTCCCCGACCTGCACAGACCCCCTCCAGGGGCAGGATAGGCGTGCGACCTTGAGGGCTCCGTTAAGCTGACGATAAGGGAGCTTTAGTCCCGGGATTCCACCGGAAGGCCGGGTCGGAGTCCACGGCGGCGGGCCAGAAACGCGATCGTCGCCGTCGCGACCACCGCACCGGTGAGCAGCCACGACAGCGCCGTCGCCTGTGTCAGGAGCCAGCCCATCAACCCCGCCGCGAGCCACGGTACGATGGCCCCTGCGGGCATCCGGAAAGGTCGGCCGTCCGATCCGACGTCGAGCCGGCGCAGCCGCGCCGCTGCCACGCAGCACGCGAGATACACCAGCAGGATCGCGACGCCCGACACGATCGCCAGCTTCACATACGTCCCGGTGAGGGCGATCGTGCAGACGACGATCGCCTGGACGGCGATCGCGACATGCGGCGTGCGATGGCGGGGATGCACCGCACCGAGCGGTTTGGGGAGGAAACCGTCGGACGCGAGGGCGAACAGGGTCCGCGGCGTCGAGAGCATCGAGGCCGTCATGAAACCGAACGTCGACACGATCATCCCGATGAGAATGAGCCGCGCGCCGGCCGTTCCGGCGAACTGCTGCGCGGCGGCGGCGAGCGGCGCTTTCGCTGTCTCCGGCGCCGCCAGCGCGCTCCCGAGCACTCCCTGGGCGACGAGCTGGACCGAGACGTACAGCAGCGCAACGCCCATGAGGCCGAGCGCGATCGCACGCGGCACCGTCCGCTGGGCGTCCACGACCTCGCCCGAGACCTGCAGCGCCGACTCCATCCCGAAGAACGCAAACATCAGGAGCAATCCCGTCCCGGCGACCTGGCCGAGCGGCGGCAGGGATGCGATCACGAGATTGGCGGTCGTCACGTGGGGCAGGCCGAGCACCACGAACGCCACGAGGGGCACGAGCTTCGCGATGATGGAGATCCCGCTGAGCCGGGACCCCAGGGCCGCTCCCCGCACGTTGACGATGGTGAGTGAGCCCAACAGGACGGCGAGGACCGCGGCTCTGGCGACGAACCCCGAAAGGACCGGGATCAAGCCGGAAATCGCGTCGGCGAATACGGTGGCGACGGCGGCCATCGCGAGAGTGATGCCGAGCCAGAGCAACACGCCGCACAGGAACCCCACGTAGGGTCCGAGCGCGGCCTCTACGTAGGCATACGGGCCGCCGCTCTGGGGCACGCGG
This sequence comes from Gemmatimonadales bacterium, assembly GCA_035491895.1. Classification (GTDB taxonomy): domain Bacteria; phylum Gemmatimonadota; class Gemmatimonadetes; order Gemmatimonadales; family GWC2-71-9; genus DASTHG01. The sequence goes on along the minus strand of DATJJY010000103.1, from coordinate 12,166 downwards.
CTCCCGGCCTCGGCGAAGCACAGGGCGACCAGCGCGATGGCCACGGCGCAAACCAGATAGGCGAGCGGGGCCGCGGCGCCGAGCTTCCCAGCAGCGTACGCGGGGAGGACGAAGATCCCCGCGCCCACGGTGATATTGAAGATGGCGGCGGCGAGGCCGCGCACCCCGATGACGCGCTGCAGCGAGGGTTGTGTGGGGTCGGACATTGGCAGCATCAAGTTGATAGCCGGGGGTGCGAGTCGCAAACTCGAGTGCCAGCTTTGTTGACCCAAACTCCGTATTTTTGTGGACCCCGGGCTTGCGCCCGGGGGAGGGCAAGCAGCGACATAGGGAGGTTGGTCATGGCATCGAAGGGCCCCGATCAGAACCTCGTCATCTCGTACCTGACGCTGCGCCGGCTCGTGGGAGCGCTCGGCATCGCGCTGCCGATCGTCGTGATGGTCTGGGGCTTCACGATCTGCGGTTGCACCCGCATCCTGCCCTCGATCAGCGATTACTACGTGCTGCGCACGCGCGACGCGCTCGTCGGCATCCTGTTCTCCATCGCGTGCTTCCTGTACACGTACCGGGGGTTCGACGATGACGACCGCTACGGCAACCTCGCCGCCATCTTCGCGGTGGCCGTCGCGCTCTTTCCCAACAGCGGGACGCAGGTGGAGCGGACGGTCCACTTCAGCTCTGCGGCGGGCCTGCTCCTCGTTCTCGCCTACTTCTCGCTGAAGATCTTCACCAAGTCGAGTGGCCATCCGACGCCGCAGAAGCTGATCCGGAACCGGGTGTACAGGGTTTGCGGCGCGCTCATCCTCGTGTGCGTCCTCCTGATCGGGCTCTACAAATCGTTCGGGGAGGCCTCGGAGATTGCACTCGTGCGGCCGGTCTTCTGGCTCGAGACTATTGCGCTCTGGTCCTTCGGCTTCTCATGGTTCGTCAAAGGGGAGACGCTGTGGCGCGACAAGTAGCCCCACACTTCGTGTGGACCGCCGGGTTTCTCGCCCCGTCGCTGCTCCTCCTCAACTCCTGCCGCTCCTCCCAGGCGCCCACGTGGCTCCTGGAGCGGGGGCGCGAGGAAGCCCGGCTGGCAGCGGCCTCGTCCGTCGTGCACGACTTCCGTTTCACCGATCGCCGCGACGCCAGCGGCATCACCTTCCAGCACCACATCGTCGACGACGCGGGCAAGACGTACAAGCTCGCCCATTACGATCACGGCGACGGCGTGTGCGCCGCCGATGTCGACGGGAATGGTCTCCCGGATGTCTATTTCCTCACCCAGCTCGGCAGCAACGAGCTGTGGCTGAATCAGGGCGGCAGCCGGTTTACGAACGGCACCGACTCCGCGGGAATCCGCTGGCAGGACCCGATCGCCGTCGCGTGCGCCTTTGCCGACATCGACAACGACGGCGACCCCGACCTCTTCGTCACGACGGTGCGCCACGGCAACCGCCTCTACGAGAATCTCGGGGCGGGGAAGTTTCGCGACATCACCGCCCGAGCCGGGGTGTCATACAGCGGCCATTCCGCCGGCGCGGTGTTTTTCGACTATGACGGCGATGGCTTGCTCGATCTTCTCGTGACCAACGTGGGGGTGTTCACTACCGACGCGCAGGGGCCGGGTGGCTACTACATAGCCATGGAAGACGCGTTTCAGGGCCATCTGCACGCCGACCGCAGCGAGGCGAGCATCCTCTACCACAATCTGGGCGGCAACCGATTCCAGGACGTGACACACGACGTCGGATTGGTGGGTAAGAGCTGGAGCGGGGACGCCGCCGCGCTCGACGTGAACGATGACGGCTTTCCGGACCTGTTCGTACTCGACATGCAGGGGGGCAGCCACCTCTGGCTCAACGAGGGCGGCAAGCATTTTCGAGATGCCACCGCGGATTACTTCCCCAGGACTCCCTGGGGAGCGATGGGGGTGAAGGCGTTCGACTTCGATGGGGATGGGCGACTCGACCTCTTCACCACCAGCATGCACCCGGACATGTGGGTCGACATCTCCCCTGGCGACTGGGCCGCCGAGGTGCGCAAGGACGACTCGGCGAAGGTGTCCGGCCGGATGTTTCTCGCGGGGAAGGACGGTCTGATTTTCGGCAATGCGCTGTTCGCCAATCGGGGCAGCGGCCGGTTCGAGGAAGTGTCCGACACCGTCGGAGTCGAGACGTATTGGCCCTGGGGGCCGAGCGTGGATGACCTCAACGCCGACGGCTGGGACGACATCTTCATTGCCGCGGGCATGAATTTCCCATTTCGCTACGGGATCAATTCCGTGCTCCTGAACGAGGGCGGTCGCCATTTCCTGCCGAGCGAATTCGTGGTGGGCGTCGAGCCACGGCCGCGCGGCGCCACGCAACAAGTCTGGTTCACGCTCGAGTGCAAAGGCGCGGACCAGGGGCACCCCTTCTGCACGGCGTGCGCACAGCCGGCGAATGCGGCGCTGTGCCGGATCGACGGCGCGGGCCACCTGACGATGATGGGCGCGTTGGGCACGCGCTCGGCGGTGGCCCTTGACCTCGACGGCGACGGCGATCTCGACATCGTGACCAACGAGTTCAACGCGCCGCCGCAAGTGCTCCTCAGTGATCTCGCCCAGCGGCGCCACGTTCACTATCTCGACGTCCGGCTCCACGGCACGCGCTCGAACCGTGAGGGCCTCGGCACGCTGGTGAGCGTCGTGCTCCCCGATGGACGACGGGTGGTGAAGCAGTGCGACGGGAAGTCGGGGTACCTCTCGCAAAGCGATCTGCCGCTCTACTTCGGGCTCGGTGAGGCGGACCACGCGACCGCCATCGAGGTTCGTTGGCCTTCGGGGAAGCGTCAGACGGTGGCCGGGCCGATCGCGGCGGGGCGCAGCATCGAGGTCGTCGAGCCGTAGCTTACATTGATCTGCTGCCTTCCTTGAGAGTTTCGAAAGACTCCGTCACGGGGAGGACGGCCGCGGGCTGAGGCCGTACACCGGATGGAGCTCCCACAGCGCACGCAGCGACGTGTTGCAGCGTCCGTGACCGCCGTCCGTCACGTCGCGCTTGCTCCTCGACCGGCGGTGCTGGCCGTCGAAGAACGCGGCACCCGTGATCTGCACGGCGAGCGGAGCACGCAGGTCGCCGTCTTTGTCGGGCGTTCGGCCGGTCAGTAGCGCATCGAGCTGCGTGCGGGCTCGACGGAAGACCGCGCCCAGCGTGTCCAACGGTATTTCCGCGACAATGCAGGACTCCGCTGGACTCCTGGGACCGGCCGTGAGCTCGATGTGCCAGTCGCCGTCGTCCTTCGATCGCTCGATGCGGCGGATCCACGCTGGCACCACATAGACCTCCAGCTCGCGTCCCGCGCGAGCCGCGCACCGGTCGCGCGGGCCGAGCGGTGGCGTCGCCCATCGTGTCAGGATCGCGGTGATGGTCGTGGCCGCGGCCGGACGTCCGGCGAGTGTCGTATCCGTTTTCATGGGCCAGCGGTAGTGGGGTGGGTTGCAGTCCTGGCCCGGCAGGCCGGCGGGCGAGGCGAGGAGCCCGCCCAGAGCGGCAAAGACCGGAATGATCCACCCGCGCATCGTCACGGAGCCTTGGGGTGGAGAGCCGCCACCAGCCAGCCGATCCCGGCGCCCAGCACAGCGCCGCCGAGCACGTCGCTCGGGAAATGACTGCCTCCGACCATCCGCAGGGCCCCCACACCCGTGGCGCCTCCGTACAGGAGCAGCGCGTTGCGTCCGTGGTGGGGCAGGTGCTCGCGGTTGGCCATCACGAGGTACGAGGTGGCCGCCGCGAAGGCCAGCGCGGTGTGACCCGACGGGAAGGAGCGCCGGCTGTCCGGAGAGGAGGCGGCCGCGACCGCGTTGTTCGCATATAACACCGGCCGCTTCCGGTGGACCGCCACCTTCAGCCACGCGGTCGAGGCGGAGGCCCAGCTGATCGAGCTCGCCATCACGGCGAAGTTGCCGCGCGCCTGCTGGGCCGAGCGATCGTGCGCGCTCAGGTAGGTCGCCATTCCGCCGATGCCGAGCAGCAGCACGGTGCTGACTTTGCGCGCCGGCGGGGAATTGTTGCCAACCACCCACCGATCGATGGCGGGCAGCCCCGACGGGCTGCAGGGCGCGCACGACGGTGCGCCGCTCGGCAGTTTGAGGATTCCGGGAAGTACCGCGACCACACCGACTCCCCCGACGGTGGCGACGTCGGCCCAACTCGACCGATAGTTCGGTATCGGGGACGGGCCCTGCGCGAGAGCGGCCGTTCCCGAAACGGCGAGCAGCGATGAGACGATCACAGCGCGTGACACGCGAGTTTCAGGCACGGCCCGTCACCGGGATTGCTTCCGAGACGCGCTCGATCATCCGCTGTTGGGCGCCGCGCGGGTCTCCACCCGGGCTGGCCTCGCGCCGCTGATAGCGCCCGTCCGGCCGCAGCTCCCAGGCGGTCGGGTCGGCGAGCTCCGTAGTCAGTATCCAATCGAGACGCTGTTGGGCGACGGGATCCGTCACCGGCGTCACGACCTCCACGCGCCGGCGCAGGTTGCGCGGGCGCCAATCGGCGGAGCCGATGTAGTAGTCCGGCGATCCGCCGTTGGCGAAGTGGAAAATGCGAGCGTGCTCCAGGAAGCGGCCCATCACGCTGATCACCCGGATTCGCTCGGACAACCCCGGCACGCCCGGGCGGAGGCGGCATAGGCCGCGGGCGGAGATATCGATCTCGACGCCGGCCTGCGCGGCGCGATACAGCGCCATGATGATTTCGGCGTCCGCGAGTCCGTTGAGCTTGACGCGGATCCGGCCGCCGCGTCCCGCTCGGGCGTGCTCGGCCTCGCGCTCAATGAGCTCGAGAAAGCGGCGCAGCAAGCAGGTCGGCGCGACGAGCAGGCGGCGGAAGGTCGACTCGGGCGGCCCGGAGGATCCCGACAGCTCGTTGAAGAGATCGTTCAGATCGGCGCCCAGGCCATCGTCCGCGGAAAACAGGCCGAGGTCGGTGTAGAACGCCGCGGTCGAGGCATTGTAGTTTCCGGTCCCGATGTGTACGTAGCGACGCATCGCTCCGTCCTCGCGCCGTGCGACGAGCGCGGTTTTGGAGTGGGTCTTCAGATTGACCAATCCGTAGACGACGTGGATGCCGGCCTCCTCCAGCTTGCGCGCCCATTCGACGTTGCGCTCCTCGTCGAAGCGGGCCTTCAGCTCGACGAAGACGAACACGTCCTTGCCCGCCCGGGCAGCCCGGAGCAGGGCATCCACGATGCCGGAGCGTCCCCCCGCCCGATACAGTGTGAGCTTGATCGCCACCACGGCCGGGTCGTCGGCCGCCTCGACGAAGAATCGCTCTACCGTGGCCTCGAACGCGTCGTAGGGGAGGTGCACCAGGACGTCGCTCTGCTTCAGCTGCTCGAAGATCGACCGGTCCGCGGCGAGCGGGGACCGTCCGCGGAACGGTGGGAACTGCAGCTCCGAGCGAGGTAGATCCGCGATCTCGCGCAGCGCCCCGAAGTCGACGAGCGTTTCCGCCTCATACAGATCGTCGAGGGCGATGTTGCTGACATCCGCGCCTTCCTCGAACTGCAGCTCGCGCACCAGCAGGTCCCGGACGGCCTGGGGCATCGCCTGCTCCACCTCGACGCGCACCACGGCGCCGTAGGGACGCCGCTTGGTCTCTTCCTCGACCACCCGCAGCAGGCTCGCCGCCCGCTCCTCGACCAGCTCGAGGTCCCCACTGCGGGTGATGCGAAACGCATAGGCGCCTTCGACGCGGCGGCCGGGATACAGGGCATCGAGGCCGCCACGCACCACGTCCTCCAGCGGGACGAGGGTCTCGCCCGCCAGCGGGACGAACCGCGGCAGGCCTTCCGGAAGTCGCACGCACGCAAAGTGGAGCGCGCCGCTGCGTGTGTCGCGGACCACCGCCGCCAGACACAGGCGGGCATTGGGAATGACCGGGAAGGGGTGGCCCGGCGCGCGGGTGATCGCCTGCGGCGTGAGAGCGGCGAACACCTGATCGGTGAAATAGCGCTGCAGCACCTCTCGCTGCTGGTCGTCGAGCTCGGCCCACCGCACGACCCGGATCCCGCACTCGACAAGTGCCGGCCGGCACGACTCGGTCCAGCAACGCTCCTGCCGCTGCATCAGTGTGCGCAGCCGCAACGTGATGGCCCCGAGCTCCCCACGGGGTGTGAAGCCGTCGTCGCTGCGCGTCGTGTACCCGGCGGAAACGGCCCGCGTCAGCGCTCCCACGCGCACCATGAAGAACTCGTCGAGGTTCGTGCTCAGAATCGAGAGAAACCGCACGCGCGCGAGCAACGGCACGTGCGGGTCTTCCGCCAGGTCGAGCACGCGCTCGTTGAACGCCAGCGTGGACAGCTCCTCGTTCAGGAGCTGATCCGGCGACGGCTGCGGCGAGTCTCCCACCGGGGGCGCGGCGGGGGCGCCGTCCAGAACCGCCGGCCGTTCCGCGGTTTCCCGCCGTCGGGTCGCGTCGGGCTGGAACACGCCGGCCCGCGTTGCGACCGCCAGCGCCGCCAGAGTACGCGGCTCCCGCAGCGCAGGAGAGCCGACCTGCGCGAGCACGTCATCGACCGGGAGCCACTGATGTGCGCCCGTCTTGGCCTCCGGGCCGCTCACTCGGCGCGCCAACCAGACCTCGAGCGGCGGTCCATCTTCGATCATTGGGGCGAGACCGAGGAAACGCAGCTGCCCGTCACCGCTCCCGAAGCTGACGCGCAACAGGTGGCGGCACCCCTCCTCGCCGCTCCCGCCGGCCACCGGCAGGGACAACGCGCCGGGGGCGACCCGCAGGGCTACCGTGCCTTCGTCGAGTGCGATCAAGGCGACTTCGTGTTCGCCGCGTGTCGCCCGCGACACGTTCTCCGCCTCGAGCTCCCGCGCGAGCTTCTCCGCCCGCTCCAGCTTGCCGACCAGCAGCGGGCGCAGGCCGTACTTCCGGCGCATCGTCTCGACCACCGATTCGAAGGCAGGCCGACCGCGATGAAGGCAGCGTACGGTCACCTCCTGGAACGTCTGTGTCAGGTGTTGACGGCGTACCGTGGCGACGTCGTACAGAAACTCGAACCGCCCGCGGGCGAGCCAACGGGGCAGGTTCGTCCGCAGCCGCCGCTCGGTTTCGAACTCGAGTCGCGCGGCGAGGAGCGCGGGGTCGATCAACGCGCGCAACCGGCGGGCGGGCTCAGACGCTCCGGCGACCGCCGCTTCTCCCGTGAGCTGCTCGACTTCCGCCTCGAACGTTTGTGGGACCACCACGACGGCGGCCCCCTCGGTGCGGCCGAGGCTGCGCACCGTCAGGATGCGCCGATCGTCGACCCGAATGCGGAAGCGGCACGTTATTCCACGGCGCCGCAGCGTCCAATCCGGTGCGTCGAAGTAGAGGTCGCGGTGAAACGTCTGCGCGACGGGGCCGGTACGGAGCCCCAGCGGCAGGGGGTCGCCGACGAGGGCGTTGAGGAGGTCGAGGCTGGGCACCTCGGCTCTCCATTCGGCCACCGACGAGGCAGGCACGGCTAGAACGCGAACCCGGCCCGCACGTAGATCCCCGTACGCTCCACGCTGCGCGCCGCGGCGATGCTGAGGGTGTTGGTTCGCCTGATGAACGCGAACCAGACACCGCCGCCCGTGGCCGTGTGCCACTTGGTGGAGGACTCTCCCGTCGCGTAGACGCGGCCACCGTCCGCCAGCCCGAACGCGCCGAAGTCCACCGGTGTCAGGAAATGGAATTCCAAGAGCTTGAAGCGCAGCTCGGCATTGCCGTACAGGGCGGCGTTTCCGGCGAAGCGATGCTCGCTGAACCCACGCACGGTCGCTGCGCCACCCAGGAAAGCGGCCTCGTGAAATGGAAAGGTGCCCCAGACCCGCTTGCCGCCGACCCGCAGCGCGAGCGTGGGATCGGTCGGCATGTGGGCGGAGAGGTACGCCGACGCCTCGCCGCTCACCGTGCCGAACGGCTTGACGACATCGAATGCCGCGGGATACCACGCGCCCTGCAGGGTGAGCAACAGGCCGCGCGACGGGGCCCGGGGACCATCGCGCGTGTCGTAGCGGAATCCGGCCGCCGCTCCCACCTGACTGAAGGTGTTGGCTCCGTAGGTCGGGGTGACGCCGATGATCGTGCCCGCGGTGCGATCGGCCTCGGCGTATTTGAACACGGGACCGAAGGAAATCCGCGTCCGCTCCGACGCGGGAACGGTCAACGACGGCTCGAGGAGGAACTGCTCCAATCGCACGCGATAAAACGAGTCAGGCTGGGAGGCCACCGTCTCATTGCCCAGGCCATAGAAGCGAATCACATCGATGCCCGATCCCCGCAGGTGCAGCGTCCCGATCGCTCCGCCCAACACTCCCCGGACCGAGTCCGTGAGCTCGGCGCGGAAGCTCGCGGCGGCCGTGGCCCATCCGGCACGAATCGTGAGTTTGCTCCGATAGGGGAGGTGCCGAAATCCGTAGCCGGTGGATGACAGACCTGCCCCCAGGAAGAGGCCGACGTCCGGCACGAATGACACTGTGGTCCATGGGACCGTAACGGCTCCCCAATCGCGAGGCCGGCCCAGCGTCATCGTATCCTGAGGCGGCGTCGTATACGGGTGTCGATCGACTGAGGTCCCGGGGCCGCGCACGAGCTGATTGTTCCCCCGGTCGTCGTATAACCTCGAATTTCCCGCAGAATCCACCAGCACGTCGTCCCCGCCGCCGCCGATCACCCGGACGGTCGGGCCTCCTCCGCCGCGCCCGCGCACGATCAACCGATCGCCGCCGCCGCGCAGGTACAGGCGGATCTCGTGGGTATCTCGGGGGTCGAAGGTTCGGTCGAAGTAGACCGTCCCGTGTGCGGCGAGTCGGACAGTGGTGCGCCCGCCGGGCAGCCGCTCGATCTGGGCCGAGTCGCGCTCGTCCGTTCCATTGATTTCCACCGTGCGGGCCAGCAGCCGGTAGTAGCGGCCGGCCATGTCCGGCAGCTTGTCGCGTCGCCGCTCGAGCGCCCGGGTCAGCGCGGGGCCGCTCAGGCTGTCGTACTCGGGTGGCAGATGATGGACCGCCGCGTCGATCACGGAGTCGGTGAGCCGGGCCCGCAGCGCCGTCGCAATCGAATCCCACACCGGTCGCTCGAGGTCCACGAGCAGCCGCCGGTCGAGCACCTGGCCCGTGAACGTCAGGCGGTAGATGCTCGGGTAGTCGTCCGAGAAACCGACGACCTGCGGCTGGTAGTATGCCGCCAAGGCGAGGAGCAGACCGTCGAGTCGGGAGAAGGCCTGGTCACGGTCTCGCGGAATCGGCCGCCACCAGTGCACCCCGCCCTCGTCGAACCGAGCCCAACGCCACTGGAGCTGGTGCCGATCCCAGTCGCCCAGGAACACATCGAGCAACCGGGCGACCAGGAACGCCCGGGAGTCCACGCGGTGGTCTGGGTGCGCTTCCAGTAGATCGAACAGCTTTCCGGTCGTGACGATATCCACGGCTCCGGCAAACCCCGGTTCGCCGTCCGATCCCTCCTTGGGCCGCTGTTCGATCATCCCCAGCATTCCGGGGACCAGGCAGCCGACGGCGGTGATGCGTGGGTCGTCGGGCAGCGCGAAGAGCTGCGGCTCGGCCTGGAGTACGCCGGCGGCATCGAGCAACGGGGCTACGACGAGGGGGCCGCCCGGATGGGCCGAGCTGATCTGGTCCTGGAGCAGGTCGCGGGCGAACGTCTCGCGCAGGTCGGGCGGCATTGCGAGCGTGGGGTCTTTGTCCACGGACCGGAACGCGTACTCCTGACCGTTCGCACCGGAGAAGCGCAGCGACTTCGTCTGCCGCTGGCCGCCGCAGCGCAGCGGTGTCAATCCGCCGGCGAAGTGGGCGAGGTCGAGCTCGTCGACGGCGATGGGGGTGGTCCAGAGATTTCGGTAATGGGCACCCAACAGCAGGCGGTGGAGCCAGCCCGCCGCGTAACCCGGACCGGCCGCCACGGTGCGCCTGGCGGGGGTGGGCGCCTGGCCGGACGTGCTCTGGCCGGCGAGCTCCGCGGGCATCGTTCCGATCGCGATGGCGACCCATGCCGTTGCGCAGCGTCCCATTGCGGCGCGGACTACTCTTTCCTCTTCAGCCCTTGCAGCGAGCGGTACTCGGCCGCCGAGACGCTCGGGGCCCCACGGCGCTGGAGATCATCGAGAAAGGCGCCGGCCTCTACCTCGTCCTTGAGCCGCACCAGGTACTCGAGCGTCGAGATCCCGCCTTCGCCCGGCAGGATCTCGGTGAGCCGCCACCGCTTGGTCTGTTCCTCGAAAATCGCTTCGACCGTTTGCTGGGCGGGCTTCGGCTGCGTGGTATGGACCAGCACGACAGCACTGAAGCGTTTCTTCTTGTCGTCGCTGGCGCGGGCGGCGACGTACGCCTGCAGGCGTGCCGCGCGGTCGGCGACTTCTTCGAGCTCGGCCGGCGTCAGGGCGGCCAGGAGCTGGGGATCGCCCACCGCCATGAACTCCCCCGTCTTTCCCCCCGGACCCAGCAGGGTTTCACCCGGCCGCAGCGGCGCCACGCGGTCCCGTTGGTCGACGTAGATATTACCGACATTGAAGTTCCACAGCCCGAGCACGACGACGTTGAAGACCACGGAGCTCACCGCCGCGACGGCGGGAGAGAACACGCCCGCCGCCACGCCGACCGCCAACGCGAGAAAGATGTAGACGGCGTCCTTCGTGTCCTTCAGCGTGTTGCGGAATCGCACGGCTGCAAGCACGGCGCCGAGCGCGAAGGCGAGCGAGATGCTGTTTTGCACCAGGATCAACGTGCCGGCGACCACCATGGGCAGGACGATCACCGTCTGGACCACCGACTGGTCGTAGCCGCGCCGCTGTTTCGTGACCATGTAGACGTACGCGACCGGCACAACCAAGACGAACGCGGCGAGCATCGAGAGGAGGGTGATCAATGCCAATTGGCCCTGGGAAAACTTCTCGAACCCGCCGACCACATCTGAGATATCGCGCGCCTTGCCCGCGAGGGCCGACAGCTTCCGGAACTCCTCCAACATCTCCGGAATAGCCGGCACCAGGGTAACGAGCGCCCACACGGCGCCACCGAGGACCGTGTAGTAGGCCGCCAGTCGAGCGAACGGTGAACTACGAGGGAGTCTCATCTAACCCTGCATAGTATCCGCGTTGCTGGAAACGGCCAGATGGCCCCGGCGCGAGGCTCCGTTTGCCGCTAATTTGGGCAATGATGGCCGATGTGATCGATGTGCTGCGCGAGAGTCTTGCGCCCCGATATGCAGTGGAACGCCAGATCGGCGCCGGGGGCATGGCACGGGTGTACCTCGCGACCGAGCAGCATCCGCGGCGTCCCGTGGCGATCAAGGTGCTCGAGCCGGACATCGCGACGCGCCTCTTGTACGACCGGTTCATCCGGGAGGTCGAGCTGTCCTCCCGGCTCAACCATCCTCACATCGTCCCGATCTTCGCGGCCGGCGAGGCCGGGGACCTGCTGTACTACGTCATGCCGTACATCGAGGGCGAGTCGCTGCGACAGCGCCTTTTGAAGCAGGGACACGTGGCGTGGGAGGAGGCGCTGCATGTCACCCTGGACGTCGCGGATGCGCTCGCCTACGCCCACGCCCAGGGCATCGTGCACCGCGACATCAAACCGGAGAACATCCTGTTGTCGGGCGGACACCCGGTGGTCGCCGATTTTGGCGTGGCTCGCGCGATCAGCGCCGCGGGGGGGCAGTCGCTCACCGAGACGGGACACGCCGTCGGCTCGCCGGGCTACATGAGCCCGGAGCAGGCCATGGGCCTCCAGGTGGACGCACGCACCGACATTTACAGCCTGGGGTGTGTGCTGTTCGAGCTGCTCACCGGACAACCGCCGCAGCGGACGGCATTGACGCGGGACATCGGCAACTGGGGATCACTCGATACCGGCGGCAGGCTGCGCGGAGCGGGCGCGGGGGGCGCGCGGGCGATGAAGCACGCGATCTCCCGGGCGCTGGCGCCCGCACCCGACGATCGGTTCGCCACCGTCACCGAGTTCTCCGCTGCGCTCGGCGGCTCCGCGCACCGGACGAGCCTGCCGCAGCGGGGGAGGTTCGCCAGCCGCCGCAGCTGGCGGGCCGCCGTCATCGGGGTGGGGCTGATCGCGGCGCTCGGCGGCATCGCGCTGGCGCTCGCGCGGAGGTCGTCGAATCTCATTCCCGGCCGGGTCGTCGTCGCGGGGATA
>DATJJY010000102.1:0-18824 GCA_035491895.1 Gemmatimonadales bacterium | reverse complement strand
GCCGCCCGCCTCGGAGAGCTGGCACGGGAGATCGGCGCGATCGGCAACAAGAACGCGCGCTCGGACGCGAAGGTGGCCGAGGAGCTGGCTCGCACCGCGGTACGAGGGGCGGTCGAGAATGTGCGCGTGAATGTGGCGTCGCTGTCGGAGCCGAAAGCAGGAGAGGCGCTGCTGAAAGATGCGGAGAACCTTCAGTACTAGCAGTACATTTACTTGGTCAGTATTCTCGGTTCTCCATTCTCTGCAATTGCCACGGTGTGCTCGAAGTGCGCCGACAGCGATCCGTCCGCCGTGACGACGGTCCACTTGTCGGACAGCGTCCGGATCTCGGCGCCGCCCACGTTCACCATGGGCTCGATCGCGATCGTCATCCCGGCAACGAGGCGCGCCCCGCGCTTCGGCTTGCCGAAGTTCGGCACCTGGGGCTCCTCGTGGAAGCTCGAGCCGATTCCGTGGCCCACCATTTCCCGCACCACGGAATACCCGGCGCGCTCGGCGATCTGCTGGACCGCGTGCCCGATGTCGCCGACGTGATTGCCCGCCTTCGCCTGGGCGATCCCGGCGGCGAGCGCGTCCTGCGTCACCTGAAGCAGGCGCTGCACTTCCGGCGTCACGGCGCCCACCGGGAAGGTCGCCGCCGAGTCGGCGTGCAGCCCTTCCAGCTGAACTCCCACGTCCACGCTGATCAAATCGCCCTCTTGCAGCACCCGTTTGGCGGACGGAATTCCGTGCACCACCTCCGAATTGATCGACGTGCACAGCGTCGCGGGAAAATCGTACAGCCCCTTGAACGAGGGGCGCGCCCCCGGGTGGCTCCGGATGAACTCCTCCGCCTGACGGTCGAGCTCCTTGGTGGACACGCCGGGGCGCGCCGAGCGCTCCATCAGCGCCAGCGTCTCGGCGACGATGTGTCCAGCCGCCGCCATCGTATCGATCTCGCGGAGTGACTTCAGGGTGATCATCGGCCCAGCACGCGCTTGACCTCTTGCGCGATCGCGTCGACCTCGCCCACACCCGGCACGCGGTGCACGATGCCCCGTTGGGCGTAGTGCGCCACCAGCGGAGCGGTGTCTTGCTGGTAGACGACGAGGCGCGTCCGGATCGCCTCCGGGGTGTCGTCGGTCCGCCCCTCGTGCAGCGCGCGGCCGCGCAGCCGCTCCACCAGCTCCTCTTCCGGCACGTCGAGCAGCAGCACGTGGGTCAGGCGCTGGCTGCGCTGGGCCAGGATCTTGTCGACCAGCTCCGCCTGGGCGGCGGTGCGCGGAAAGCCGTCGAAGATCGCCCCCTCCTGCGCCTCGGGCTTGGCCAGCTCGGCGCGGATGAGGTCGAGAATGACGTTGTCAGGGACGAGCTTGCCGGCATCGTAGAAGCGCTTCGCTTCCTTGCCGAGCGGCGAGCCGTCCTTCATGGCGGCGCGGATGATGTCCCCGGTGGCGATCTTCGGGATCCCGACGCGGCGCGCCACGATCAGACCCTGGGTGCCCTTACCCGAGCCTGGCGCGCCGAGAAACAGGATGAACACCGGAGAACCGGCCTTAGCGCGGCCGGCCGCGGAACTTGATTCGGCCTTCCTTCATGAAGCCGTCGTAGTGCCGCAGCAGCAAGTGCTGCTGGACCTGCTGCACCGTATCGAGCGCGACACCGACGACGATGAGCAGCGCCGTGCCGCCGAAGCCGAACGGCATGTTCAGGACGTTGCCGATGACGATGGGCAGCAGCGCCACGACGGTGAGGAAGATGGCGCCGGGAAGGGTGATGCGAGACAGGACTTCGTCGATGTAGTCCGCCGTCGCGGCTCCCGGCTTCACGCCCGGGATGAATCCGCCCTGCTTCTTGAGCGTCTCCGCCACGTCGACCGGGTTGAAGATGATCGACGTGTAGAAGTACGCGAAGAAGATGATCAGCAGAAAGAGCGCCCCGAGATACACCGGGGAGGTCACCGAGAAATATCCCGCGAACTGCTTCAGCCAGGGGATGTTGCTGAACTGGGCCAGCGTCCCGGGCACGATGATGAGCGACTGGGCGAAGATGATGGGCATCACGCCCGACGCATTGATCTTCAGCGGGATGTACGTCTTGCGGCCTTCGGCGATGCGACCGCGGCCCATCACCTTGCGCGGAATCTGGATCGGGATGCGGCGCGTCGCCACGGTCACCGCGACCGTCCCGGCGACGACGAACACCATCATCAGGAGGATGAACAGCAGCACGCCGATCCGCAGCGAGCCCGCCGAGAGCGCCTCGAAGGTGCGGATCGTCTCGGGCCAGATTCGCTCCACGATCGAGAAGAAGATCATGAGGCTCTGCCCGTTTCCCAGGCCGCGCTCGGTGATCTGCTCCGCCAGCCACATGACGAACACGCCGCCCGTGGTGAGCGTCAGCACCGTCGTCAGACGGAATCCGAATCCCGGACTGGCGACCGAGCCGGGGATTTGGGTCTCGACGAAGAGGGCGTAGCCGTACGCCTGGAACAGACACAGCACCACGGTGAGGTACCGGGTCCACTGCGTCAGTGTTTTCCGGCCTTCCTCGTCGCGCTGCATCTTCTCGATGACCGGGAACACCGGACCCGCGAGCTGGAACACGATGCTCGCCGAGATGTAGGGCATGATGCCGAGCGCGAAGACGCTCGCCCGCCCCAGCGCGCCGCCGGAAAAGAGATCGTACAGACCGAACAAGGTCCCGCGGGACTGGTTGGCGTAGTCCGCCAGCGCCTGCAGGTTCACGCCCGGGGTCGCGATGTGGGCCCCGATGCGGTACACCAGGAGGCAGAGGAGCGTGAAGAGGATCTTCTCCTTCAGCTCCGGAACCTTGAACAGGTTGGGAATCTTCGGTGCGGTCACGCGCCGACTCCCTCGATGACGCCCCCCGCCGCCTCGATCTTCTGGCGCGCCGATCCGGACACGCCGACGCCCTTCACCACGAAGCGGCGTTGCACCTCACCCATGCCGAGCAGTTTGATCGGTGTGTCGGGACGGCGTACCAGCCCCGCGCCGAACAGCGTCTCCGGCGTCACCTCGGCGCCCTCGGCGAGCAGCCCGAGATGTCGCACGTTCACGACCTGGGCGTCCTGCTTGAACGGGTTGGTGAACCCGCGCTTCGGGATGCGGCGGATCAGCGGCATCTGGCCGCCCTCGAACCCGGGCCGCCGGCCGCCGCCCGACCGCGCCTTCTCACCCTTGTTGCCCTTGCCCGACGTCTTGCCGATTCCCGACCCCGGACCGCGTCCGACGCGCACCCGCGGCCGCGTCGACCCCTCGGGCGGCCGCAGCAGCCCGAGCGTCAGCTGGACGACGGTCTCGGCCTGAGCCTTGGGGCGAGCCTTCGGCTTCGCGTTCGCCCGCGGCTTGGCCTTCGCCTTCGTCTTCGGCTTGGCTCTCGCCTTCGCGTTCGCCTTCGCTTTTGCCTTGGCCATCGCCTACCCCTTCACCGGCGTCACCCGTACGAGGTGCCGCACCTGATACAGCATCCCGCGCAACGCGGGGTGATCGCTGTGCACGACCACGTCCTGGTGATGCTTCAATCCGAGCGCCGCGAGCGTACGCTTCACGCGGGCCGGCTTGCCCGAGCCCGAGCGGGTCTGCCGCACTTCGAGCTTGCCCTTGGTCACCGGCGGCAGCACCGGGTCGGTGCCGCGCACGCGCTTGCGGTGTTTCCGCGTGGGGGGAAGCCTACCCATGGGCAGCCTCCTGCCGGGCCTTGTAGTGGATCTCCTCGAGCTCGACGCCCCGCTCCTTCGCGACGCGCCGCGCCGTCGTGAGCCGGGTGAGGCCGTTCATCGTGGCGCGTACCATGTTGTGCGGGTTGGTCGAGCCGAGGCTCTTCGTGAGGATGTCCCGCACCCCGGCGCACTCGAGCACCGCCCGCACCGGGCCGCCCGCGATCACGCCCGTCCCGCTCGCCGCCGGCTTCAGGAGCACCCGCCCGGCGCCGTGATTGCCCACGATCTCGTGGGGGATCGTGCCACCGGTGAGCGGTACTTCCGCCATGCGGCGGCGCGCCGCCTCGACCGCCTTGCGCACGGCTTCGCTCACTTCGTTCGCCTTGCCGGTGGAGACGCCGACGTGCCCGTGCCCGTCGCCGACGGCGACGAGGGCGTTGAAGCTGAAGCGCCGGCCGCCCTTCACGACCTTGGCGACGCGGTTGATGGCGATGACGTTCTCGACGATGCCGTCGCTGTCGCGCTGCCGGTCGCCGCCGTCACGCCCGCCGCCGCGCCCGCCCCGGCCGCCCCGGCCACGCCCTCCGCGACCACCACCGCCGCCGCGGCGGTGATGCTCGGGGGCCGCCGCCGGCGCCTCGACGACTGGCGCTTCGGCGACCACCGGCGCCTCGGCCGGCGCCTCCATCGGCTCGGTCTGGGGCGCCTGTGCGCCCGGCTCCGTGTCGTTCAGCATCTAGAGCTCCAATCCGCCTTTACGCGCGCCATCGGCCACCGCCTTGACGCGCCCGTGGTACTGGTAGCCGCCCCGGTCGAACACCACCGCGGCGATGCCCTTCTCCTTGGCCCTGGCGGCAATGAGCCGGCCCAGCGCCAGGCTCTTCGCCGTCTTGCCGCTTCCCTCGATCTGGATGCCCTCGCTCGAATCGGAAGCGCCCACCAGCGTCACACCGCGGTCGTCGTCGACCACCTGCGCGTAGATGTGCTTCGACGAGCGGAACACGACCAGCCGCGGCCGCGCGGCCGTACCGCGCACCCGCTTGCGGACGCGCAGGTGGCGCCGGGCGCGCCGGTCGGCCTGCGTCTTGATCTTGCGAATCGCACGCATCGGTTACTTAGCCGCCTGGGCGGTCTTACCGGCCTTGCGCCGGACCTGCTCGCCCACGTAGCGGATCCCCTTTCCCTTATAGGGCTCGGGCGGGCGCACGCTGCGCAGCTCCGCCGCCACCTGCCCCACGAGCTCCTTGTCGACGCCTTCCACCTTCACCTGCGTGTTGCCGTCCACCGAGATCTTGATCCCCTTCGGCGCGTGGTAGGGCACCGGGTGCGAGTAGCCCACCACGAGCTGCACGCCGAACGGCTTCACCTCGGCCTTGTAACCGACACCCTGGATCTCGAGCGACTTGGTGAACCCTTTCGTGACGCCCTCGACCATGTTGGCCACGAGGGTGCGCGTGAGCCCGTGCAGCGCCTTGTGGCGCGGCTCGTCGGAGGGCCGCCGCACGCTCACCGACTCGTCGTCGAGCGCGAGGCTCAGCTCGGCGTGCACCGTCCGGCTGATCTCGCCCTTGGGACCCTTCACGGTGACGGTCCGGCCGTCAATCGATGCCGTGACTCCCTTGGGGAGCGGCACGGGACGTTTACCGATGCGCGACATGGCCCCTCCTTACCAGACCACCGCGAGCAGCTCGCCGCCGATGCGGGCGGAGCGGGCGTCGCGGTCCGACATCACGCCGCGCGGCGTGCTGAGGATGGCCATCCCCAGCCCGTTCTTGACGCGCGGTATTTCGCGCGCCTTCACGTAGCGGCGCAACCCCGGCGCGGATACGCGCTGCAGCTCGCGGATCACGGGCGAGTCGTTGTGGTATTTGAGGTAGAGCCGCAACAGACCGAAGCGCCCATCGTCCAGGACCTTGAAGTCCTGAATGTAATGGTTGTCGCGCAGGATCCGGGCGATTTCCACCTTCAGCTTCGACACCGGCATATCCACCCGGCGGTGCCCCGCCGTACAGGCGTTGCGCACCCGGGTGAGCATATCGGCGACGGGATCAGTCACGCTCATCTCGCCTCCCGCCCCTTACCAACTGGCTTTCCGGACGCCCGGGATTTCGCCCCGGAGCGCCAGGTCTCGGAAACAAATGCGACACAGACCGAACTTGCGGAGCGTGCCCCGGCTGCGGCCGCACCGCTGGCACCGCATGTAGGCCCGGACCTTGAACTTCGGCGTGCGCTTCGTGCGCTCAATCCAGCACTTCTTGGCCATGCCTGTCCTCTCGCTTAGCCGACGGCGACCGGTGATTCACCGCGGAACGGCATCCCCAGCTCGCGCAGCAGCGCCATTGCCGTATCATCGCGGCCGGCGTCGGTGACGAACGTGATGTCCATCCCGTGGATCTGCTCCACCTTGTCGTAGTCGATCTCGGGAAACACCATCTGCTCCTTGATGCCGAGCGTATAGTTGCCGCGCCCGTCGAAACTCCGCGTCGGCAGCCCGCGGAAATCACGCATCCGCGGCACCGCCACACTGATGAACCGGTCGAGAAACTCGTACATCCGTGATCCCCGGAGCGTCACCGCGCAGCCGATCGGCACGCCGGCGCGGAGATTGAAGTTCGCGATCGCCTTCTTGGCGCGCGTCACCACGGGCCGCTGGCCCGTGACCGCCGCCAGCTCCGCCACCGCGGCATCGAGCGCCTTGGGGTTCTTGGGCGCGTCCCCCATCCCGACGTTCAGCACGATCTTCACAAGCCGCGGAATCTCGTGCGGATTCGCGAAGCCGAACTGCTGTTGCAGCTTGCCGCGGACCTGGCGCTCGTAGTACAGCCGCAACCGCGCGGGCGGTGCGGGCTCGGCCGGGGCCTGCGGCTCCGCCGGGGCCTCGGGTTGCCCTTTGGGCGGCTTCTGGCCCTTCGGCTTCTTCTCCTGCTTTTCCTTCTTCTGTTCTTTCTCTTGCGTATCCGCCATACTCACCTCGTGCGCGGGATCGGTTGGCCCGATCGCGCCGCAATGCGCTCCACCGTCCCGTCCTTGTCGCGCCGCCGCCGCACGCGCGTCGGCCGGCCCGACTTCGGATCGAGCAACATCACCTTCGACGCGGCGATCGGCGCCGCCTTCGTGACGATCTCACTCTGCTGCTCGGGCGTCCGGGCCTTCTGATGCTTCTTGATCAGATTCACGCCTTCCACGGTCACCCGGAACGTCTTCGCGTTCACCTGGAGGATGCGCCCCTCCTTGCCGCGGTCGTCGCCCGAGATCACCCGCACTGTGTCGCCCTTGGCGAGGTGCATTTTGTGTCGCACGGGCTTCGTCCCGCGGACGCGCCGCGACTTCTTGTAGACGAGCGGCTTCATCTCAGATGACCTCCGGCGCCAGCGACACGATTTTCATGAACCGCTTCTCACGCAGCTCGCGCCCCACCGGACCGAAGATACGGGTCGCCCGGGGCTCCCCCGTATCGGTGATGAGCACGGCCGCGTTTTCGTCGAAGCGGATGTAGGAGCCGTCGCGCCGCTTCGTCTCCTTGGCGGTGCGCACGATCACGGCCTTGGCCACCTCGCCCTTCTTGATCTGGCCGGTCGGGATGGCGTCCTTGATCGTGACCACCACGATGTCGCCGAGCCCCGCATAGCGCCGCTTGGACCCGCCGAGCACGCGGATGACGAGCGCGGCCCGCGCGCCCGAATTGTCCGCGATCTTGAGTATCGACTCCTGCTGAACCACGGTCCCCTCCGACCCTTACTTCGCTCGCTCGAGTATCTCCACCACCCGCCACCGCTTCCGCTTCGACAGCGGCCGCGTCTCCACCAGGCGGACGGTGTCGCCCGACTTGGCGCCCTGCTCGTCGTGGGCCGCGACCGTCTTGGTGCGGACCACCTGCTTGCCGTAGAAACCGTGCGCGTAGCGGCGCACCAGCGCGACCGTCACGGTCTTCTGCATCTTGTCGCTCACCACGACGCCGGTGCGCGTCTTGCGACGGCCCCTCATGCCTGCCTCCGCTCACGCAAAATGGTCGCGATCCGCGCGATGTCGCGCCGGATCGTGCGAAACTGCAGCGGATTCGGGATCGCCTCGGTCCCCAAGCGGAACCGCAGGCGGAAGCGCTCCTCGCGGAGCACCGCCAGTTTCTGCTCCAGCTCCTCGGTCTTCTGCTGCCGCAGATCGTTGGGCCGTTGCCGGGCCATATCAGCGCTCCTCCCGCTTCACGAACCGCGAGCGCAGCGGCAGCTTCGCGGCCGCGAGCGACAACGCGTGTCGCGCCAGCGACTCTTCGATCCCCTCGACCTCGAACATCACGCGGCCCGGCTTCACCACCGCCACCCACCCCTCGGGATTCCCCTTGCCCTTCCCCATCCGGGTCTCCGCCGGCTTCTTGGTGATCGGCTTGTCGGGAAACAGCCGGATCCACACCTTGCCACCGCGCTTCATCTCACGCGTCAGCGCGACGCGCGCGGCTTCGATCTGCCGGTTCGTGATCCACCCCGGGTCGAGCGACATCAGGCCGTAGTGTCCGAACGCCACCGTGTTGCCGCGCGTGGCCAGCCCGTTGGTGTTGCCCTTGAACCGCTTGCGAAACTTGACGCGCTTCGGTGCCAGCATGTCAGACGCCCGTCGAGTAAGTGCGGCCCGACAGCTCTTCGGTCCGCTCGCCCTTGAAGATCCACACCTTCACGCCGATCGTCCCGTAGGTGGTCTTCGCCGTCGAGGTGGCGTAATCGACGTCGGCGCGCAGCGTGTGCAGCGGCACGCGCCCTTCGTGATAGCCCTCCACCCTGGCGATTTCCGCCCCGCCCAGCCGGCCACCACACTTGATCTTGATCCCCTGCGCGCCCATCCGCATGGCGCTCTGCACCGCCCGCTTCATGGCGCGGCGGAACGAGATGCGCTGCTGCAGCTGATGCACGACGCTGTCGGCCACCAGCTGAGCGTCGAGTTCGGGCCGCTTGATCTCCTCGACGTTGATCCCGACTTCCTTGCCGGTGAGCTGCGCGAGTTCGTCGCGCAGCTTGTCGACCTCGGCGCCGCGCTTGCCGATCACCACGCCCGGCCGCCCGGTGTGCACCGTCACGGTCACCTTGCCGGGGCGCCGCTCGATGTGCACGTCGGCGATGGCGGCGTGCGACAGCCGCGTTTTCAGGTACTTCCGGATCAGGTCGTCTTCCTTCAGGAGCTCGGGGAAGTTGCGGCGCGCGTAGTAGCGCGAGCGCCACGGCTTGACGATCCCGAGACGAAAGCCGTAGGGATGTGTTTTCTGGCCCACTTACGCCTTCCTCCGCTTCGGAGACTTGGCCTTCGTCGCTTTGGCGCCGGCCGCCGCGGCCTTTTCCTTGGTCTTGGTCTTGCTCTTGGCGGCCGCCGTCGCCGCCGGTGCCGCGGGACGCGGCTTCACCTGGTCCGCGGCGAACACGTGGATCTCCACGTGACTCGTCCGCTTCTTGATCGGCGTCGCGCGACCCATCGCGGCCGACGTGAACCGCTTCAGCGTCGGCCCCTCGTTCACCACCGCGTAGCGCACGTGCAGCGCGTCGACGTCGAGCGGCACGTTCTGCCGCTGCGCCCGCTGCTCCGCGTTGGCCACGGCGGACTTGAGCACCTTGTGGATCTGCTTCGCCGCGTGCTTCTTCGAGAACCGCAGGATCGCGTACGCCTCCGGCACCGCGCGGCCCCGGATCTGATCGATCACGAGGCGCATCTTCCGCGCCGACTGGCGCACCGTCCGTTGAATCGCCCGGGCTTCCATCGCGTTACTCCGCCGCCTTCTCGGCGGCCTTCGCTTCGGCTTCGCGCTCCGCCGCGGTCTTCGTCGTGTGACCGCGGAACAGCCGCGTCGCGGCGAACTCGCCCAGCTTGTGCCCCACCATGTTCTCGGTCACGTACACGGGGATGAACTTGTTCCCGTTGTGGACCGCCAGCGTGTGGCCGACGAACTCCGGCGTGATCGTGCTGCGCCGGGACCACGTCTTGAACACTTTCTTCTCGTTCTTGTCGTTCAGCCCCTGGATCTTCTTCAGGAGCGACAGCTCCACGTAGGGGCCCTTCTTGACCGAGCGTGCCATTTACTGCGTCGCCTTCCCGCGCTTGCGTCCGCGCACGATGAGTTTCGTCGACGCCTTCTTCTTGTGGCGCGTCTTCCTGCCTTCCGGCTTGCCCCATGGGCTCACCGGCGGACGGCCGCCCGAGGACTTGCCCTCGCCGCCGCCCAACGGATGATCGACCGGATTCATCGCCACGCCGCGCACGCGCGGGCGGCGCCCCAGCCAGCGCGTCTTGCCCGCCTTGCCCACCGACTGCAGCTCGTGCTCGGCGTTACCGACCTCACCGATCGTGGCGAGGCACTCGCCCCGCACCATGCGCATCTCGGTTGAGCGCAGCCGCAGCGTCACGTGGTTGCCTTCCTTCGCCACCACCTGAGCGCCGGTGCCAGCCGCGCGGCACATCTGGCCACCGCGGCCGATCTTCAGCTCGACGTTGTGCACCGCCGTGCCGAGCGGGATTTCGAACAGCGGCAGGGCGTTGCCGGTGCGGATGTCCGAGCCCGGCCCCGAGACGACCGTGTCGCCCACCGACAGGCCGCTCGGGTGCAGGATGTAGCGCTTCTCGCCGTCGGCATACGTGACGAGCGCGATTCGGCAGGTCCGGTTGGGATCGTATTCGATCGCCGTGACCTTGGCCGGCACGCCGAACTTGTTGCGGCGGAAGTCGATCTTCCGGTACTGCCGCTTGTGGCCGCCGCCCTGGTGCCGCGTGGTGACGTGCCCCTTATTGTTGCGCCCACCGGTGCGGCGCAATGGCTCGAGCAGCGCCCGCTCCGGCGTCGTCTTCGTCACCTCCGCGAAGTCCGAGACCGAGCGGAACCGCGTCGCCGCCGTGACCGGCTTGAACTGTCGGATGCCCATATCAGCCCTCGAAGACCTGGATCGTGTCGCCCTCTTTGAGCTTCACAATCGCCTTCTTCCACGACGGCCGGAGCCCCGGGCGGCCCGAGTAGCTGCGCCGCTTGGCGCGCACGACCAGCGTGCGCACGTCCGTCACCGTCACGTTGAACAGCTTCTCGATCGCCGACCGGATCTGGGGCTTCGTCGCCTCGGCGTGTACGCGGAAGGCGTATTCCTTGCGCGCCTGGTAGGCGGCCGAGGACTTCTCGGTCACCACCGGCCCGACGATCAGCTCGTGCAGGTCAGGCATCGTCCGACCCTCCCTCGGCGTCCACACCCGCCAGCGCCGACGCCTCGACCACGACCGCATCCGACCACAGCACGTCGTAGGCGGTCGCGTCGGCGAAGCGCTGCACGCGGCAGTCGGCGATGTTGCGCCCCGACAGATAGACGTTGTGCGCCGCCGGCGTATCGGCGACGAGCAGCAGCACCTTCTTGTCCTTCAGCCCCAGCTTGCCGAACAGCTCGGCGAGCGGCTTGGTCTTGGGCTTCTCGTAGCCCAGCGCGTCGACGACGAGCAGCGCTGCCTCGCGGGCCCGCGCGTTGAGCGCGGATTTCTTGGCCAGCTGCCGCACCTTCTTCGGAATCGACAGGCGGTAGTCGCGCGGGTGCGGCCCGAACACGACGCCGCCGTGGCGCCAGTGCGGCGCCCGGGTCGAGCCCTGGCGCGCGCGCCCGGTGCCCTTTTGGCGCCACGGCTTCTGGTTGCCGCCCGAGACGAAGCTGCGCGTCTTCGTCGCCGCCGTGCCCTGGCGCTGGTTGGCCAGGAAGGTGACGACGGCGCGATGCAGTACGTCCTCGTTCACCCGACCGTCGAAGATCGCTTCCGGGAGCGCGACAGCCTTCTTCTTGGCCCCGGCCGCCGAGTAGTGCTGCGCCTCAATCATGGCGGCTCCTCCCACCCTGCTTGCGAATCGTCACGTAGCCGTTGACTGGTCCGGGTACGGCGCCGCGCACGAACAGCAGGTTGCGCTCCGCGTCCACCCGCACGATCCTGAGCCCCAGCTCCGTGAAGTTGCGGGCGCCCATGTGCCCCGGCATCCGTTTCCCCTTGATGATGCGGGACGGATCGGTCCCCGGAGCGATCGAGCCGGGTTTGCGGTGCCGCGTGTTGCCGTGCGAGTTCGGGCCGCCGCCGAAGTGATAGCGGTGGACGACGCCCTGGAAGCCCTTGCCCTTGGTCACCCCGGACACCTTCACCCGCTCGCCCGCCGCGAAGATCGCCACCGTCACCTGATCGCCCGGCTTGGGAGCCTCGCCCGCGAGCGGGAAGCTCTCGAGCCGCCGCGGCACGCCGGCCAGGCCTGAGGCCTTCACGTGGCCTGCTTCCGCCTTCACGGTGCGCTTCGCCTTCTTCGTCTCGAAGCCGAGCTGCACGCGGTCGCCCGCGACCTGAACCACCGGGCACGGCCCGGCCTCGATCACGGTGACGGGCACGTGCGCGCCGTCCTCCACGAAGAGGCGCGTCATCCCGAGTTTGCGGCCGATTAGTGCGTTCATCGTTGCCTCATCTGAGGTCTGATGTCTGTCGTCTGATGTCAGACGTCAGACGTCGGACTCCCTATCCGACTTTGATCTCCACATCCACGCCCGCCGGCAGATCCAGCTTCGTCAGCGCGTCCACCGTCTGCGCGCGCGAGTCCATGATGTCGATCAGCCGCTTGTGCGTCTTCAGCTCGAATTGCTCGCGGCTCTTCTTGTCGATGTGCGGGCTGCGCAGCACCGTCCACATCTGCCGCTTGGTCGGAAGCGGAATCGGTCCCGATACCTGCGCCCCCGTTTTCTCCGCGGTGCGCACGATGTCGGCCGCCGCCTGATCGATCAGGGCGTGGTCGAATGCTTTCAGACGAATTCGGATCTTGCTGGCCATAAGTACCTCTTGCCGACGTCAGACGTCTGACGTCAGACGTCAGAGTCTACTTCTTGATCTTCGTGACGACACCCGCGCCCACCGTCCGGCCACCTTCCCGAATCGCGAAGCGCAGCCCCTCTTCCATCGCGATCGGCGTGATCAGCTCGATCGCCATCTTCGTGTTGTCTCCTGGCATCACCATCTCCACCCCCGCCGGCAGCTCCACCGACCCCGTCACGTCCGTCGTCCGAAAGTAGAACTGCGGCCGGTACCCCTTGAAAAACGGCGTATGCCGCCCGCCCTCTTCCTTCGTCAATACGTACACTTCCGCATCGAACGCCGTGTGCGGCGTAATGCTCCCCTGCTTCGCCAGCACCATCCCCCGCTCGATCTCCGTCTTCTCGACGCCGCGCAAGAGCAGCCCGACGTTGTCGCCCGCCTGCCCCTCGTCGAGCAGCTTGCGGAACATCTCGACGCCCGTGACGACGGCCTTCTTGTCCGTCCCGAACCCCACCATCTCCACTTCGTCCTGCACCTTGATCTTGCCGCGGTCGATCCGCCCCGTCGCCACCGTCCCCCGCCCCGTGATCGAGAACACGTCCTCCACCGGCATCAGGAACGGCTTGTCCACCTCGCGCTGCGGCACCGGCACGTAGCTGTCGAGCGCGGCCAACAGCTCCTCGATCTGCGGCACCCACTTCGCGTCGCCCTCGATCGCCTTCAACGCCGAGCCGCGGATCACCGGGATCTGGTCCCCGGGGAACTCATAGGAGGAGAGCAGCTCCCGCACCTCCAGCTCCACCAGGTCCAGCAGCTCCGGGTCGTCCACCACGTCGCACTTGTTCAAAAACACGACGATGTAGGGCACGTTCACCTGCCGCGCCAGCAGGATGTGCTCCCGCGTCTGCGGCATCGGCCCGTCCACCGCGCTCACCACCAGGATCGCCCCGTCCATCTGGGCCGCCCCGGTGATCATGTTCTTCACGTAATCCGCATGCCCCGGGCAGTCGACGTGCGCGTAGTGCCGGTTCGGCGTCGAGTATTCCACGTGGCTCGTCGCGATCGTCAAAATCTTCGTCGGATCGCGGCGGCCCTGGCTCTCCGACGCCTTCGCCACCTGGTCGTAGCTGATGTAGGTCGTGCCCCAGCCCTTGTCCGCGGCCACCTTCGTCAGCGCCGCGGTCAGCGTCGTCTTCCCGTGGTCCACGTGCCCGATCGTGCCGACGTTCACGTGCGGCTTGTTGCGCTCGAATTTTGCCTTCGCCATGATCTCCTCGTTGAGACGTCAGACCTCAGACGTGAGACGTCTGATGTCTAGCCTTTCACCTTCGCAATAATCTCTTCTGCTTTGCTCTTCGGCACTTCCTGATAGTGACTGAACTGCATGCTGTAGATCGCCCGGCCCTGACTCATCGACCGCAGCGTCGTCGAATAGCCGAACATCTCGGAGAGCGGCACGCTCGCGGCCACGATGTGGGCGTCGGCGCGCTGGGTCATGCCGCCGATCTTGCCGCGGCGACTCGACAGATCGCCCATCACCTCGCCCATGTAGTCGCCCGGCGTCACGACTTCGACGTCCATGATCGGCTCGAGCAGCACCGGTCCCGCCTGGCGGGCCGCCTCTTTGACGGCCATGGAGCCCGCGATCTTGAACGCCATCTCGCTCGAGTCGACGTCGTGCGAGGAGCCATCCACCAGCTCCACCTTCACGTCCACCATCGGGTAGCCCGCCAGCACGCCGTTCTCGAGCGCTTCTTTGACGCCCTGCTCCACCGGGCCGATGTACTCCCGCGGCACGGTCCCGCCCACGACCTTGTCCTCGAACACGAAGCCGGTACCCGGCTGGCCGGGCTCGAGGTGGATCACGACATGGCCGTACTGGCCGCGCCCGCCGGTCTGGCGGATGAACTTCCCTTCGATGTACTCCACGCGCTTGCGCACCGTCTCGCGGTAGGCGACCTGCGGGCGGCCGACATTGGCTTCGACCTTGAATTCCCGCTTCATGCGGTCGACGATGATCTCGAGGTGCAGCTCGCCCATGCCGGAGATGATCGTCTGCCCGGTCTCCGTGTCGGTATGGACACGGAACGTGGGATCTTCTTCCGAGAGCTTCTGCAGCGCGATGCTGAGCTTGTCCTGATCGGCCTTGGTCTTGGGCTCGATGGCGACGGAGATCACCGGATTCGGGAACCGCATCGCCTCGAGGATGATGGGGTCCGACTCGACGCACAGCGTGTCGCCGGTCTTCGTGTCTTTCAGCCCGATCGCCGCCGCGATGTCGCCGGCGCGCACTTCCTCGATTTCCTCGCGCTTGTTGGCGTGCATTTGGAGCAGCCGGCCGATGCGCTCCTTGCGATCCTTGGTGCTGTTGTAGACGTAAGAGCCCGCCGCCAGCACCCCCGAGTACACGCGGAAGAACGTCAGTTTCCCGACGTACGGATCGGTCGCGATCTTGAACGCCAGCGCCGCGAACGGCTCCTCATCCGAGGCGTGGCGCTCGGCGTGCGTCGCGTCGTGGTGGGGCAGGTGGCCCTGGATCGCGGCGACATCCACCGGCGCCGGGAGATAGTCGATCACGGCATCGAGCAGCTGCTGCACGCCCTTGTTCTTGAACGCGGCTCCGCAGATCACCGGCACCACGTGACCGGCGATCGTCGCCTTGCGTAAGACCGTGCGGATTTCGTCCTCGGAGAGGGCATGTCCCTCGAGATACTTGTGCAGGATGGCGTCGTCGTGCTCCACGACGGCTTCGAGCAACTCGTGGCGCAGCGTCTTGACCTGCTCCTTCAGCGCGGCGGGAATCGGACCTTCCACGTATTTCTTGCCGAGCGTCTCGTCGTCGTAGACGATCTCGATCTCGCGGATCAGGTCGATCACGCCGGTGAACAGCTCACCGGCGCCGAGCGGCAGTTGGATCGGGATCGCTTTGGCGCCAAGGCGCTCGCGCACCATCTTGAGGCAGCGGTCGAAGTCCGAACCGACGCGGTCCATCTTGTTGACGAACACGATGCGCGGCACGCCGTAACGGTCCGCCTGGCGCCACACCGTCTCGGTTTGCGGCTCGACCCCGCCGACGGCGTCGAGCACCGTCACGGCGCCGTCGAGCACGCGCAGGGAGCGCTCCACCTCCACCGTGAAATCGACGTGTCCGGGCGTATCGATGATGTTGATGCGGTACTGCTCGCCACGGCGCGGCCAGAAGCAGGTGGTGGCGGCAGAGGTGATCGTGATCCCCCGCTCCTGCTCCTGCTCCATCCAGTCCATCGTGGCCGTACCGTCGTGCACTTCACCCAGCTTGTAGGTGCGGCCCGTGTAATAGAGGATGCGCTCGGTCGTAGTCGTTTTCCCGGCATCGATGTGGGCCATGATGCCGATGTTGCGAATGCGATCGAGCGGTGTCGTGCGTGCCATTGCCGTCCTTTACGCAGCAAAAACGCGGGGCGACCGTGACGCCCACGAATGGGCCGGTCTCGCTCCGCCATCATCGGGAGGCAATCCGCCTCCTCGATGCGGTCCGATTGTGCTGCCGTTCCCTACTTTACCACCGGTAATGCGCGAACGCCCTGTTGGCCTCCGCCATCCGGTGCGTGTCTTCCTTTTTCTTGATCGACTCGCCCTCGCCCTTCGACGCGAGGATCAGCTCCGCCGCGAGCCGCTCCGACATGTCCTTCTCCTTGCGGGAGCGGCTGTACTGAATGATCCAGCGCATGCCGAGCGCCGTGCGCCGCTCCGGCCGGACTTCCACCGGCACCTGGTACGTGGCGCCGCCGACGCGCCGCGACTTCACTTCGAGCGCCGGCTTCACGTTCGACAACGCCTGCTTGAATACGTTCACGCCCGGCTGCCCGGTGCGCTGTTCGATCATGTCCATCGCCGAGTAGAACACCCGCTCGGCCAGCGACTTCTTGCCCCGCTCCATCAAGTTGTTCACGAACTTGGAAACGGTCTGGCTGTCGTAGCGCGGATCGGGCGGCACCGGCCGCTTGACCGCTTTCTTGCGCCGGCTCACTTCCCGGCCTCCTTCGGACGCTTGGCCCCGTACTTCGAGCGCGACTGCTTGCGCTCGTTCACGCCGGCCGCGTCGAGCGTCCCCCGGATGATGTGATACCGCACGCCGGGGAGGTCTTTCACGCGTCCGCCGCGAATCATGACGATCGAGTGCTCCTGCAGGTTATGCCCTTCGCCCGGGATGTACGCCGTCACCTCGAACCCGTTGGTGAGCCGCACCCGCGCCACTTTTCGCAGCGCCGAGTTCGGCTTCTTCGGCGTGGTGGTGTAGACGCGCGTGCACACCCCGCGCTTCTGGGGGTTGCCGCGCAGCGCCGGCGCTTTTTCCTTCTTCTCGACGTCGCGGCGCCCACGCCGGACAAGCTGATTGATGGTCGGCATACCCCTCGAGCAGTGCGTCAAAAAAGTTGCGAAATAGACTTCAAAGCTAAGCGGGGGCAGCGAGTTAGGTCAACCCCCGGCCGGCTGCGCCGCCCACCCCCTGCGGACGAAATTCCAGCTTGACGAAGATCCCGGTCCCCGATACCTACCACGTATGCGACGCGCGCCAATGCTGGCCTGCTGCTGTAGCCGCTATCTCCCCAACACCTCCCGGGCGGGTTCTCGCGTGCGCTAGCATCGTTCGCTCCGACGATTGACGCGGCCGCCGCCTCCGGGATAGGAGGATGCGGCCGCGATTCTTTATAGAGGAGGATGCGATGACACAGACCGTACTCCCCGTAACCGACATTGCGGGGCGGGGCTACGCCCACCCCGAGGTGCTCGTCTCGACCCAGTGGGTCGCCGAGCACCTCACCGACCCGACGGTTCGCCTCGTCGAATCGAACGAGGACATTCTGCTGTACGAGACCGGCCACATCCCCGGCGCCGTGAAGATCGACTGGGTCGCCGACCTGAACGATCCCCTGGTCCGGGACTACGTCGACCGCTCGCGCTTCCAGCAGCTGCTGCGCGCCAAAGGGATCGACCAGGACACGACGGTCGTCTTCTACGGCGACCGGAACAACTGGTGGGCGACCTACGCGTTCTGGGTGTTCCGGCTGTTCGGGGTCGACAACCTGAAGGTGATGGACGGCGGCCGGCTGCGCTGGGCGGAGGAGGGGCGTCCGCTGGAGACGACCGCGGTCCACACCGCCCCTGGCAATATCACCGTGCGCGAGCGCGACGACACACGGATCCGCGCCTTCTCGGACCGCGTGCAGACGCACGTCGAGCGTCACAAACCGCTGGTCGACGTCCGCAGCCCCGAGGAGTACCGCGGGGAGCGGCTCCACATGCCCGAGTATCCCAACGAGGGCGCGCTCCGGGGCGGGCACATCCCCGGCGCCCGCAGCATCCCCTGGGGCCGGGCCATCAATCCCGACACCCACACCTTCCGGCCCGCCGAGGAGCTGCGCACGATCTACCAGCACGAGAACGGCCTGCCGCGGGACGACGAGGTCGTCGTCTACTGCCGCATCGGCGAGCGCTCGTCCCACACCTGGTTCGCACTCACCTACTTGCTGGGCTTCAACCGGGTGCGGAACTACGACGGCTCATGGACCGAATGGGGCAACCGGGTCCGCGCCCCGATCGAGAAGCCCTAGTCGATGAAACATATGGACCGGGAGACGCGGATCGCCTGGCTGGTGCAGCACGCCCGGCGACCCCGCCACACCACGCCGCTCCCCGACGCGGACATCGCGGTGCCGGGCGGCAACCCCGGCTGCGGCGACCTGCTCACCGCCTATCTCAAGGCCGCACCGGATGAGAACCGGGTGGACGCCGTGAGCTTCGCCGGGACCGGGTGCGGGTTGAGCCAGGCGTCCGCGTCGATCCTCGCCGAACGGATGAACCGCGAGCACCCGACGTTCGCCGAGGTGCTCGACTACTCCTACGAGGAGATGATGGACCTCGTGGGGCGGGATATGGCGGACGCGCGGCCGCGCTGCGCCACGCTCGCGCTCGGCACACTGAAGGCCGCGGTGAAGGCCGTAGAGATGAACCGCAAGCTCAGGGCCGCGGGCAAGTCCGATGCGGAGATCGCCGAGCTGCGGCGCGCGATCTCGGGTGTCGCGGAGGGCACCGGACTCGTGATCGGCGCAGGGGCCGAGGCCGCGGCGAACCGCTGAAACAACAGCGCCCGGGATCGCTCCCGGGCGCTGTTCGTTTGTCCTTCGAAAACCGCTACTCGACTTCCGCTTCCTCCGGCACCGGCACGATCCCCGGCTGCAGCTCCGGCGGAGGCGCCGGCGGCACGAACCCCTCGGGCGGCTCGATCTCGATCTCCTGGTAGCGGTAGATGCCGCTCCCCGCCGGGATGAGGTGCCCGATGATGATGTTCTCCTTCAACCCCAGGAGGTCGTCCTTGGCGCCGCGAATCGCGGCGTCG
>DATJJY010000101.1:0-2928 GCA_035491895.1 Gemmatimonadales bacterium | reverse complement strand
CGTCGCCCGCGGACCGACCTTGCGCAAGACCTGGCGCAAGAGGATCAGCTCCGCGAACTCGTCGCGATCGCCCTGGAGGAACAGCATCGGGACCCGGACGGCGTCGAGGTGCTCCCCGCGGGTGACGGCCGGCTTACCGGGCGGGTGCAGCGGAAATCCCAGAAACGCGAGCCCGCGCACCCCCGGCAGCGGCTCGGCAGCCTGAGCGGTGGACGTCATCCGTCCCCCGAACGATTTCCCCCCAGCGATGAGCGACAGCTCGGGTGCGAGACGCTGCGCGAGCGCTACGGCCGCTCGCACGGTGGCCGTCGCAACGGCGGGAGGGTCGGGGCGCCGAATCTTGCGTTCCATATACGGGAACTGGTAGCGCAGCGTTGCGACCCCTTGCCCGGCGAGCGCATCGGCGATGCGCCCGAGAAACGGATGGCGCATCCCGGCTCCCGCCCCGTGGGCCAGGACGTAGAGGGAGGTGGCATCCGGCGGCCTGACGAGGATCGCGGAGACGTCGCCGGAGGGCTCGCCCATCGGAATGCGGTGCTCTGAAGACTCAGCCATCAGCTATTCGTCAAGTTGGGATTGCAGGCGCGCCAGGGCATCGACGAGATCGGGAGTCTCGCTCAACACCGGGAGCAGCGGGTCGCTCTTCAGACCCCGCATCCGGTCTGGGACGTTCTTGATCGTGAATGCCCGGATGTCGAGCGACGGCGTCACCTCGTCCCAGGTGAGCGGTGTCGACACCGGGGCGCCCGGCAGCGGCCGAACGCTGAACGGCGCCACGAGCAGCCGCCCGTGCCCGTTCTGGACGTAGTCGAGATAGACCTTGCCGCCGCGCTTCTGCACCTGCCGCGTCACCGTCGCGATATCCGGGAGCCGCGTGGCGATGACGCGCGCCAGGAGACCGCCGAGGGTACGTGACTGCTCGTAGGTGCACTGGCGCGCCAGCGGGATGAGCACGTGCAGCCCGGTGGAGCCGCTCGTCTTGATGCCGGTTGGCAGGCCGATGTCGTCACACAGTTTCTTGACCTCGCGGGCGACGGTGACGACATCGGTAAACGGCGCCTCCTTCGGATCGAGATCGATGATGCACCAGTCCGGCGTCTCGAGTGTGTCCACCCGGCTCGACCAGACGTGCAGGAGGATGGCGCCCATGTTGGCGATGTAGAGCAGCGACGCCTCGTTGTCGCACACGAAGTAGTCCAGCTCGCGCTGCGAGTCCTCACTCCAGATCGTCACCGTCCGTACGAAATCCTGGGCGTACTGGGGTGCGTCCTTCTGAAAAAACGACTTGCCGTTGATGCCGTCGGGGTAGCGCGTGAGCACCAGCGGGCGCTCGGTGAGGTACGGCAACATCCAGGGGGAGATCGCGCGGTAGAATTCGATCAGGTCGCCCTTGGTGTAGCCTTCGTCGGGCCAGAACACTTTTGTCAGGTTCGTGAACTTGATGTCGGGCGCCGCCGCCCGCGGGGCGGCGCGGGATGGTTCTATTGCGAGCATCGGCTCCGACCGCTCCGGGCGCGCGCGCTCGATGACGCACTCCTCCGGCTGCTTGTCGTCCCGGAATCGCAGGAACACCGGCTGCCGCAGCAGGCCGTCACCCGTGACCTCCTTGTATCGCACTTCGACGACGAGCTCGGGTTTCACCCAACGGCTCTCCTGCTCCGCCGGTACCGGGCCCTCGAACGCCGGGCGGTCGATGGCGAGAGCCGCAAGGCGGTCCGACACTTCCGTGAGCTGCTTGGCCGAGAAGCCGCTCCCGGCGCGACCGATGTAGACGAGCTTGCCGTCGCTGTAGCCACCGAGGTGCAACGCGCCGAAGCCGCCACGCGACCCGCGCGGCGCGGTGTAGCCGACCACCACGAAGTCTCCCGTCTTGTCGGCGCGCACCTTGAGCCAGAGATCCGACCGTCCACTCTTGTAGGGAGAGTCCGCCTGCTTCGCCACGATCCCTTCGAGCCCCATCCCCACCGCCTGGTCGTACAGCGCTTCCCCCTCCTTCTCGAAGTGCTCGGAGTAGCGCAGCGGTCCAGCCTCCGGGAGCAGCGTGCGGAGAATCGCCTTGCGCTTCACGAGCGGCAGCGGGCTGAGGTCATAGCCCTCGAGCGCCATGAGGTCGAAGAGATAGATGGTCCCGGGGATCTCGACCGCCGCGTGGCGAATGTCGGGGGCGCGACCGATCCGCGCGCGGTTCTGGAGGCGCTGGAAGCTCGGCCGCCCCGCGTCGTCGAGGATGACGAGCTCGCCGTCCATCAGAACGTTGGCATACGGCAGCGCCGCGATCGGACGGATCAGCTCCGGGAAGGCGGCGCTGTAGTCGTTGCCGTTGCGCGAAATGAGTCGAGCCTGTCCATTTTCCTTCACCGCGCGCATGCGATAGCCGTCGAGTTTCACCTCGAAGACCCATCCGGCGCGAGAGAACGGCTCCTCCCGTGTCTCCGCGAGCATCGGTGCGACGTCCTCGGCGCGGACGGCGCGCAGCGGCGCCTTGAGCTTCTTCAGCTCGGCCGCGAGCTGCGCCGCCTTTTTGTTGCCGTGGAGCACCTCCTCGACGGTCAGACCCGAGAGCACCGACCCCGGCGGATAGGTGTCGCCGTTCTTGGAGACGTAGGCGTCGCGCTCCTTGATCAGCAGCCACTCCTTCTCCGCTTTCTTGATCTTCACGAGCGTCCACACGCCTCGCAGTTTGTAACCGCGCAGCTCGAAGAGGAGTTTCCCTTTCTGCAACCCTGCGATTGGGTCTTCGAGCGCCACCCAAAGCCCGCGGTCCCACACGATGACGGCCCCCGCCCCGTAGTTGCCCTCGGGGATGATCCCCTCGAAGTCGCCGTATTCGATCGGGTGATCCTCCACGTGGACGGCGAGACGCTTGTCGGCGGGGTCCGCGGACGGCCCACGGGGGACCGCCCAGGACTTTAGCACTCCTTCCAACTC
>DATJJY010000100.1:0-30696 GCA_035491895.1 Gemmatimonadales bacterium | reverse complement strand
AGGCCCGCCAGATCAAATCCGAGCGACGCGACGTTGGCCTTCAACTCGGCGTCCGTCTCCTCGAAGGACATGAACACGCCCGGCTCGTCGAACTGCTTGGCGCCGCGCACGAGGAATTCCGCGGCGAACAGCGTCTTGCCGCAACCCGCGCCGCCGCACACCAGCGTGGGCCGCCCGCGCGGCAGCCCGCCGCTGGTGATTTCATCCAGCCCGGCGATCCCGGTCGGGGCCTTGGCCAGCGGGTGTCGGCCGTTCCCCGCTCGCGTCCTTGGTGCAGGTTTACGACGGCGAATGGATTGGGTCATTGGCCTTCTTGGGAACAGGGTGGGATGCCCGATGGCAAAGTCAACCTCGCCGCATCTCGTGTCAAGAATCGGCCCGCCGAGCAACCAAAGAGCCCCACAACGGATGGTCCGTTGCGGGGCGTCTTCTTCGGCTAGCCCCCGGCGCAGTGATGATCGAATCGCTGCCCGAGGGACCCCGCGCGGCGCACCCTGTCAGAGGAGACAGGAGCGCCCTTGGCGCGGGGGGTGAGTCGTTACGCGTGAATGCGGCGACCGCTCAGTGCATGGTACACGACCAGGACGACGATCGCGCCGACGGCGGACACCAGAATGCTGTAGAGATTGATGCCGGTGGTGCCGGAGTGGCCGAACTGATTGAACAGCCAGCCGCCCACGACGGCGCCGATGACGCCGAGGAACAGGTCGCCCACGAGCCCTTCACCACGTTTGTTGACCATCTTGCTGCCGATGAAACCGCCGATAATGCCGACGACGATCCAAGCGAAGATAGGCATACGAAACTCCTAAGGTGTTCGGGGGAATCGCGGGCGGTGGGATTGCCCCGCCGTCACACGCGCCCCTCCCTACTCATTTTGCGACTAACAGCACGATGATCACGACGATGAGAATCAGCGCCAGCGTCGAAATGACGATGGTGTGGCTGTCGCCCCCGCTGTCACGCCTGGACGACGCGCGCGCCGCCGTACTGCTATCGGAGACACTCGCAGCCTCGTAGCGGCGAAACTCCGGCTGGACGCGCGGTCCGGATTGAGCGGTGCTCGACGAGCTCACCGGCGCCGTACTCACTCCCGTCGTTGGCGCCGCACCGACAGCCTCCTGGGCCGCCAGGGGCTTCAGGGCTGTGACGCACAACCCCGTCATCAGAACCAAAACCACTTTGTTCATACCTGCTCCAGGAGAGAGTGACACTGCATTGAATTGAACTTGCGCGCTGACGTGGGCGTGGAACATCGCCCGGGAGGATGAAAAGCGGCCTAACGGCGGTGGGCCGGCGAGCTAGCTCCTTCGGAGCAGTCGCCGGCCCCAGGGAGGGGAGAGAGGCGTTACGCACGCCCCGCCCTGCTCATTAGGCGACTAACAGCACGATGATCACGACGACGAGAACCAGTGCCAGCGTAGAAAGGGTGATGGTGACACCACCCCCGCTGTAGTTCACGGTCGAGGCGCGCGCCGCCGTGCTGCTATCGGAGACACTCGCCTCGAAGCGGCGAAACTCCGGCTGGAGGCGCGGTCCGGACCGGGACGAGCTTACCGGCGCCGGGCTCACCCCCGCCACCGGCGCGGCACCAGCGGCCTGCTGGGCCGACACGGGCTTCACGGCTATGACGCACAACCCGGTGACCAAAACCAGAACCGCTCTGTTCATACCTGCTCCAGGAGAGAGTGTGGTACTGCACGAAATTGAATTACCCCGCGGACAGCCCCTTGGGACCAATCGCTAACGTGTCCAGCTTCGCCATGGCTCCCCCGAGTGATGGGGAACAGCCGGTTACAGCTTGCTGCGCAAGAACTCCGGCGTCAGCCCCTGCAGCCAATTGGCCAACAGCGTGAACCGGTCCGTCACGAGCAGGATCCCGAGCAGGATCAACAACACGCCGGAGATCCGCTCCACCCACACGAGGTACGGACGGAACCGCTGGAACCACACGAGGAAGCGGTCCAGGGCGAAGGCGGTCAGGAGGAACGGCAGCGCCAGCCCGAGGGTGTAGACGGCGAGCAGGGCCGTGCCTTGCGCGATGCTCGAGCGGGTGGCCGCGAGGGTGAGGATCGCCCCGAGGATGGGGCCGATGCACGGCGTCCACGCGGCACCGAAGACGACGCCCGCGACTGACGAGCCCACGTAGCCGAGCGGTTTGCGGACCAGGTGGATGCGGCGCTCCCGCATCAGAATCGCCGGCCGCAGGATGCCCAGCAGGTACATCCCGAACAGGATCACGAGAACCCCGCCGACCCGCGCGATCCACACCTGGGAGCGCAGGAACAGGGCGCCCAGGGCGGAGGCAGAAGCGCCAAGCAGGATGAAGATCAAGCCGAAGCCGGCGACGAACCACACGGCGTGCAGCAGCGCCGTGCCGCGGCGTACCTGGAGCTCCTCGGCCGAAAGGCCGGTGAGAAAACCGACGTAGCTCGGGATCAGCGGCAACACGCACGGCGAGAGAAAGCTCAACAGGCCCGCCGCGAAGGCCACAAACAAAGAGACGCCGCTGCCCTCGCTACCCACAGAACGCCACGGCGGCCACCACCGTGGTCCAGCGCCCGTCGTCGCCGCACTCCGCCGTGGAGGTGACGTTCAGCGTGCGCACGATGTCCCCCGACAGCATCCACTGCTCGCGCCGCTGGTCCCACGCCTGGTCGGGATCGAACGGCACGCCGAGCACCGTGGCGAGCATCGAGGCGGCCAGATCCTCGGCGTAATCGCCCGCGGTGCTCTCGTTCTGCCCGTAGCTGTGGTGCTCCGAGATGTAGCCGTGATGCGATGGATCGGACGGCACGGCGAGCCCGATCGACGCCGCGACGCGCCGGCTCGGCTCGTTGGTGGCGGATTCGGCGAGCACGGTGAACAGCACCTGCCCCGGCCGCAGGTTGCGCAGCCCTTCCTCGCGGTCCACCAGCTGACATTGCGGCGGAAAGATCGAGCTGACGCGGACCAGGTTGAACACCGCGAGATGCGCGTCCCGCAACGCCATCTCGAAGCTGGTGAGCTTCTCGCGGTGGCGCCCCACCCCCTTCGTGAGAAAGGCCCGGCTCGGCATGAACTGCGCTGGATCGATCACGTCACTTTGGTCCGCGCTAAAGGGTTCGACTGCTGACAGTCCCGGCACAATCCGAACACTTCGAGATGGTGGTGGTGCGGCCGGAACCCCACCTCCTCGGCGACCAGGGCGATCACGCGCTCCAGCCGGTCGTTGGACAGCTCCATCACCCGCCCACACGACGAGCAGATACAGTGCTCGTGCGCCTGCCCCGGCGCCACCGGCTCGTAGCGCCGGAATCCCTCGCCGAAATCGCGCTCGGCCACGAGCCCGCTCGACACCAGGAGGTCGAGGGTGCGGTACACCGTCGCCAGCCCGACATCCAGTCCGCGCTTGGCGACGCGCCGCAGCACGTCGTCGGCCGACACGTGGTCGGAGGCGTCGAGCACGACCGTCGCCACGGCGAGCCGTGGCTGCGTCGCCGGCAGGTTGCGGTCGCTGAGAAAGCGGCGGAACGCCGCCAGCGCCCGTGCGCCGTCAACCCGCATACCAGACGGCCGCGCTGCAGGCCTGGGGGGGCTCCGCCTCCCCGGTGCGATCGGCGGTATGCTGCATCACCTGCGCGACCACCTCCGCCGGGGAGAGCGCGACCTCCTCCACTTCGATCCGCGACACGCCCTTCTCCTTGCCGCGCACCACCAGCATATAGCGCGCCGTATAGACCACCAGACGCCCTTCGGGGTGCCGCCGCGTCACCACCGCCGTGCCCCACTCCCGGCCTTCGCGCTTGATCGGGCGGAAGAGATAGATGGTGTCGATCTCTTCCGGCGGCACGCGCAGCGCCACCGCGGCGGACAGCTTCGCCCAGCCGGGCCCCTGGCCGGGCGCGGTCGCGCCTAGCGCCGGGCCGGGGACGGGGTCCGGGGGGACGCCTGTTCCCATCGCTCCACGTACGAGCGCAGCACGTGCATGAAATCCTGGGCGTTGGTGACGACGCCGAACGCCTGGTGCGTGCCGCGATCCCGCAGCTTGTTGACGACGAACTCCGTCTGGTCGACGCAGATGGTCGTGAGCGGACGGACGTCGTCGGGATTCGGTGCATCGACGAACGCCGGGAGCATGTTGCCGACGGCGATGGCATGCAGCGCGGTGGCGACGAAGACGGCGAAGGTGGCCCGGACGGTCAGCGCCCGCATGGCGTCCTGCGCGGCCAGGGTGTCGCTCACCACGCCGGGGAGCGGCCCGTCGTCGCGGATCGAGCCGGCCAGCACGTACGGGATCCTGCGCCGTACCAGCGCGTGCATGATGCCGCCGCTCACGATGCCCTGCTCGACCGCAGCCTCGATCGACCCGGCGCGCCGGATGGCGTTGATGGCCCGCATGTGCAGCGCGTGCCCCCCCGAGACGCCCTCCCCCGAGCTCGACATGCCGAGCGTCGTCCCGAAGATCGCGGCCTCGAGATCGTGCACCGCTACGGCGTTCCCCCCCAGGAGCCCGCCGACGTAGCCGCGCTCGATGAACCAGATCATGTCCTCGCGCGCCCGCGCGTGCACCAGGGCCGGCCCGACGACCCACACCGTCGTGCCGCCCGCGGCGCGCTCCTCGCCCAGCAGCTCGGCGAGCACGGCGTAGTCGACCGGCCGTTCGCGCGAGACCTCGGTCTGCATGAAGCGAAACTCGTTGGCGCTGTGCGCCCCGCCGAGGAAACCTTCGGCGTGTACGAAGATCCCCTCGCTCCCGTCCTCGGCGGCGCCCAGCGCGACCGCCGTGCCGCGCCGGACGTTGCGCGGCTCGGTCGTGAGGAGGTCGCCGTCCGCCGCCCGCACGATGACACAGTCCATGCGCGGCAGCCGGGGACGCCGCCACCCGTCCGCGAGGTGCACGTAGGTCGGGAGATTGGTCGTCGAGAAGAACCCGTCGGGAAGGACCCCGTCGGCCGGGGCTGGAGCGAACCGGGCCGGGGGCGCCTGTGCGAGCGGTGGCTCGGTGAATTTCGGCAGCTGATAGTGGAACGGCGAACGCCTCACTCCAACAGTCTCCCAGAGAGATTCATGGAGCGGGCAAAGTTACGTGGAAGAGCCGTCAGTGCACCAGTCCGTGCTCCACCGTGTAGCGGATGATCTCCGCGTTGGACTTGAGGGTGGTCTTCTCCAGGATACGGGTGCGGTAGGTGCTGACCGTCTTGACCGACAGTTCCATTGCCGCCGCGATCTCCTTGACGCTCTTCCCCGCCCCGATGAGACACAGCACCTGGTACTCGCGCGCCGACAACCCCTCGTGGGGCGGGCGGTCGGCGCCGTCGGCCACGGCGGCCGCGAGCCGCTGGGCGAGGCTGGGGCTGACGTAGCGCCCCCCGCGAACCACTTCCTGGATGGCCGTCACCAGATGCTCGGGCGACAGGTTCTTCGACACGTATCCCGCGGCACCCGCTTTGAGGGCCCGGACCGCGAACTGATCCTCGGGCTGGACGCTGAGCACGAGGATGCGGACGCGCGGGTGGATCGCCTTGAGCCGCTGGATCGTCTCGACGAATCCGGGACCGGGCATCGTGATATCCAGCAGGACGACGTCCGGGTCCACGCTCGTGGCCTGTGCCAGCAGGTCGTCACCGTCGCTCGCCTCGCCGACCACCGTGATCCCGCCGCCGGGGGCGTCCTCCACCACCCGTCGCAATCCCTCCCGCACGATCGGGTGATCGTCGGCGATGAGCAGGCGGGTCATGCCACCGGCTCCGCCGCGATCGGCAGCCGCGCCTCGACCACCGTGCCGCAGGGCTGGCGGCTGGCGATGCGCAACCGGCCGCCGTGTGCACCGAGCCGCTCCCGCATCCCCGCGATGCCGAGGGAGCGGGGACCCGTCGTCTGGCCGTTGCCCAGGCCCTTCCCGTCGTCGGCGATTTCGAGCACGAGGTGTCCGTCTTGCTGCTCCAGCCGGATGTCCACGCGATGGGCTGCGGCATGGCGGGCGACGTTGGTGAGGGCTTCCTGCACCACGCGGAACAGAGCCGTCGAGCGTGCGTCGTCCACCGCCGGCGCCTTGCTGGGCAGCTCCAGATGGCAGGAGATCCCCGTGCGTTCCGTGAACTCGCCGGCCTGCCATTCGATTGCCGCCGTGAGCCCGAGCGTATCGAGCACCGCGGGCCGCAGCTCCGCGCCGATGCGGGTCACCGATTCGATCGCCGCGTCGAGATGGCGGAGCGTCCCGTGCGCGCGCTGGTGCAGCGCCACGTCGTCGGGGGCGAGTCGCCGCTCGAGCCAGGCCACGTCCAGCTTGATCCCGGTGAGGGCCTGTCCCAGCCGGTCGTGGATCTCGATCGCGACGCGGCGCCGCTCGTCCTCGCGTACCGCCTGCAGCCGGTTCGCCAGCTCGCGCAGCTGCTCTTCGGAGAGGCGCAGCTCTTCCTGCGCCCGGTGGCGCGCCGTGACGTCGCGCTGCACCCCGAAATGCCCGACGATGCGCCCCGCCCCCTGTTCCTCGTAGAGGCAGATGTAGTCTCCGTCGACCCGGATCGGCGACCCGTCGACGCGGCGCTCGTCGGTCTCGACATGCAGCCGGCCGGCATCGAAGAACCGCCGCCACACGGTACGGCCGTGCGCGATGTCGTGCCCGAACAGATCGTTCGGCGTGCTGCCGATGAGCTGCTCGCGCGTCGCGCCGTACTGCCGCAGCATCGCGTCGTTGACCTTCGTGATCCGCTGGTGGGCGAACACGTAGTCGAGCGTCTGCTCCTTGTCCACCGTCTCGTCCCAGCGCACCGGCTCGTCGAGCATCATGAAGAAGAATCCGTCGAGGGACTGAGAGAAGAACAGCTCGAGCAACCGCTCGCGCTCGTGCACCGCATCCTCCGCCCCCTTCTGGTCGGTAATGTCCTCGGTCAGACCCGCGATGCGGTACACGTCGCCGGACCGGTTGCGGATCGGAAAGGCGCGTGACCGCACCCAGCGCACGCTGCCGTCGGGCCGGACGACGCGGTAGCGCTCGGCCCATCCCCCCTGGGCCAGGCTCGGGAGCGACGTCCGCACGCGCGACCGGTCGTCGGGATGCACCGCTTCGAGAAACTCCTGGGGATCGGCGTACACCGTCTCGCGCGGCCGGCCGAAGATCTGCTCGTAGGCCGGGCTCACGTACAGCAGCTCGGTCCGCTCAGGCGTCGTCAACCAGAACACTTCATCGATGTTCTCGGCCAGCTGGCGGAACCGCTCCTCCGCCACGACCACATCCTGCTCCGCCCGGACCCGGTCGGTGAGGTCCTGGTAGATCGAGTACACCGCTCCTTCGCCGCTCCCCAACGCGATCGTCGTGCAATGCACCGAGACGTCGACGGGAGAGCCGTCCTTGCGACGGCGCACGGTGGACCGGATCTCCTTGAAGCCGTCGGCCGCGAACCGGGTGGTGTCGCGGGCTTCGGGCAACAGCTCCGGTGGCACGATGAGGTCGTCGATCGACTGCCCGGCCACTTCTTCCTGCGCGTAGCCGAACAGGTCGGT
Organism: Gemmatimonadales bacterium; assembly: GCA_035491895.1. GTDB lineage: Bacteria > Gemmatimonadota > Gemmatimonadetes > Gemmatimonadales > GWC2-71-9 > DASTHG01. The sequence continues at coordinate 23,211 of DATJJY010000100.1, read as the reverse complement.
AAACCGCTGGTTCACCCGCAATATCCGCCCCGTCCGATCGCTCAGCGCGACCGCGACCGGCGCGTTCTCGAACAGCCGCTCGAAATACTCGTCGGCTCCGCGCGGCGGTGGCGAGGCGTAGGCTCCCGGACGCGGCCGGATGACGAACCAGGCGATCGCGCCGAGTGCCACGCCACCGAAAGCGAGAATCAGGGACCAGAGAATGGACATGTCGACGTTTCGAGGTGAACAGGCTGAACCTAACGGCGCCGCCCGACGAGGGTCAACGCTGAACGACCGGAAACGCTGTGTCGGTGCCGGTCCTACGCGACCGGCGCGTCGTCCTTTCGGACGCCAGCGCGGCGTCCTACAGCGCGCCACCGGACAATCCGGCAGGGCCGCTCCCGCCTTACCGATACTGCGCGCGCACGCGGAACCGTTAATTGGCGACATACGAAATCCGCGTCACCAGCAAGGAGGCTGACATGACACGATTCATCTACACCGCGCTGCTCGCCGCTCTCGCGTTGGGCTGCGGCGGGTCCAGTGCGACCGATCAAGGGCCCGGGCCGAACGAGGTCTTCGTCAAAGGGTTCGCCTTCGACCCGACGCCGCGCAACGTCAGCGTCGGGACGGTCGTGACCTGGGTCAACCACGACGGGGTGAACCACACGTCGACCGGCGGCAGCGGCGCTGAGACGTGGGATTCGGGCGCTTTGTCACAGAACGGGAGCTTCTCGCACACGTTCAACGTCCCCGGCACCTACGCGTACGCGTGCACGATTCATCCGGGGATGCACGGTACCATCGTCGTCAACTAGAGGAGAACCGGGAATGAACGCGATCAGGACAGTTTTCGTGGCGATGGCGGCGGCCGGTGCGCTCGCCTGTAGCGACCACTCGAAGAATCCCACGGCGCCGGCCTATCAGGCCGCGGGTCTCGCCGTCGCCGCGGCGGCGGTCCACCAGCCCGGGCCGCGCATCGGTTTCGGATTCAACGGCAATGCCAGCGGCTTCCCCACCGGATCGGTGACGCTCACCGGTGGCGGGTCGTTCAACGCCGCGTCCGCCTCCAACGTGGTTCCCAACGACACGACCGACGTGCACTCGGGCGGCGGCTTCAGCTGCACCGATTCAGTCGCCCAGGGGCCGCTCACCGGGTGCGGAAAGGACCAGGGCGTGCGCTGGGACACGGCCCAGCTGCTCGCGTCCACGCAGTTCAAGTGCTCCCTCGGCGACGCGCTGAAGCCGGCCGCGACGGGGGACAGCACCGTCGTGCTGCTCGCCGACTTCTATCGCGCCGGCGACGCCAACGACGAGTCGTTCACGGCTCAGATGATCGTCTCGGAGACCGATCTCGCCCCACTGATCCCCGGAGAACAGCACCTCTGGGTGCAGGGTGTGGGGTGCGGTGACGCGGTGGTGAATTTCAGCAAGTAGCGCATAGCGCACGTGGGCGGGGACCGGGCTCGCGGTCCCCGCTCGCTCTTCACGAACGAGCGATCGAGGCCAAGGCTTGTGCGACGAAACTGGGTTTGGCTGATCCTATTCCTGGCGACCGGCTGCCAGACGGCGGCGCTCCAGCCCAACGACTCCTGCACCACCAGCTGCTGGAGCGTGAAGGCTCCGATGCCCACGCGGCGGACGTTCGCGGGGAGTGGCGTGCTCGGCGGCGAGCTCTACGTCGTCGGGGGGCTCGGATCCCAGGGGCGCAGCGCGACCGTCGAGGCGTACGATCCCGCGACCAATACCTGGGCCACCAGGGCATCGCTCCCGACTCCTCGTGCCGAGCTGGCCGTCGGCGTGCTGAACGGGATCCTCTACGCTGTGGGCGGGTCCGTGTTGGGCGCCGATGCCACGGGCATCGTCGAGGCCTACGACCCGACGACGAACCGCTGGACGACGAAGCGATCGATGCCCGGTCCACGCTCTGCGCTGAGCGTCGTCGTAGCAAACGGACTGCTCTACGCCATCGGTGGAACCGGTCAGAGCGGACAGGACACGACTGTGGTCCAGGCGTATGATCCCGGCTCCAATAGCTGGACCACCAAAGCCTCGATGCAGGTCGCGCGCAGCGCCTTCGGCGCGGCGGTCGTGAACAACGTCATCTACGTGTTCGGGGGCGACGGCCCGGTGAGCCCGCTCGGCTCGATGGAGGCATACGATCCCGGGTCGGATCACTGGACCTCGAAGGCCCCGATGCTCACACCTCGCAGCGTACTGGGCGGGGCGAGTGCGAACGGCTTCGTCTACGCCGTGGGGGGACGCACGAACGACGTGAGCTCGACCGTCGAACGCTACGATCCAGCAACCAACAGCTGGACCGCCACCGCCCGCATGCCGACCGCGCGCGTCCTGCTCTCCGTCGGCGTCGTCGATGGTATTCTCTACGCCATCGGAGGGAGCTCGGCAGGGAAGCCATTCCTGACCGCCAACGAATCGTTCCAGGAATAGAGCGGACTCGCCTCGCTTCTATAACAACGCCACTGGATCGCGGTCCGCGACGACCAACGCCGCTGCCCTCCCCTGTGCCCGCCACGCCCGCATCACCCGCCCCAGCACCCGCGGCTCGCCGGATTTCACCAGTACGTGCCAGCGCCAGCGCCCATGGAGGCGCGCGATCGGGCAGGGCGCCGGCCCGAGGATCGTCAGCGCCCGGTCGAGCCGTTCGACGTCCGCGCGCCTGAGCCAGTCCGCCACGCGGCCGGCGCGAGTGGCCGCTGCCGCCTCGGTCTTCCCGAGTGCCACGAACCGGACGAGGCCGACGGACGGCGGATACGGAGGATGCGGCGCGGTCCGGAGCGGCAGCTCGGCGGCGGCGAACTCCGCCACGGAATGCGCCGCAGCCGCCCGCAGGGCGTGGTGGTCGGGGGACCGGGTCTGTACGACGACGCGTCCGCCCGCCGGCCCGCGCCCCGCTCTTCCGGCCACCTGGGCCACCAGCTGGAATGTCCGCTCCGCGGCGCGGAAGTCGGGGAGATGCAGTCCCGTATCCGCGTCCACGACGCCCACCACCGTCACGCCGGGAAAATCGAGCCCCTTGGCGATCATCTGGGTGCCGAGCAGCACGTCCACCTCGCCGCGCGCGACGCGATCGAGAATGCGGTGGTGGCTCCACTTGGTGCTGGTCGTGTCGAGGTCCATGCGCGCGATGCGCGCGGCGGGAAAGCGCAGCGCAAGGAAATGCTCGAGCTGCTGGGTGCCGAGACCGCGCATGCGCCGGGTCGTGGCGCCGCAGCTCTTGCAGGTGAGCCCGAGCGGCTCCTCGTGGCCGCAGTAGTGACACCGCAGCGCGCTGGGCGTCGTGTGGACGGTGAGCGAGATCGCGCAGCGCGGGCACCCGGGCACGGTGCCGCACGAGGGGCATTGCAGGAACGAAGCGAAGCCCCGCCGGTTGAGCAGCAGGATCACCTGCTCGTTTCGCTCCAACGCCTCGCGCACGGCGCGATCGAGCGGCTCGCTCCACGGCACCGGGCCCGCCTCTGGGACTCGGGCTACCGATCGGAGGTCCACGACCTCCACCGGCGGGAGCGGGCGGTCGCCGATGCGCCGGGGCAGTCCCACCCGATGGACGCCGCCCGCCGCGACCTGGTGCAGCAGCTCGAGCGACGGCGTGGCGCTGCCGAACAGCACCCGCGCCCCCTCCACCAGCCCGCGCGCCAGCGCCGCGTCGCGTGCGTGATAGCGCGGCGCCGTGCCCTGCTTGTAGCTCGACTCGTGCTCCTCGTCGACCACGATGACCGCCAGCCGCTGCACGGGCGCGAAGATCGCCGACCGGGCCCCGACCGCCACGCGGCGCTTGCCCTGCCGCAGGGCGCGCCAGGCGTCGGCCCGCTCCGCGTCGGAAAGACCCGAGTGCAGCACCGCCACCGCGTCCCCGAACACACCGCGGACGCGCGCCACCGTCTGCGGCGTGAGTGCGATCTCGGGCACGAGGAGAATGGCCCCCTGGCCGGACGCCACCACGGTCCGCAGCACCTCGAGGTAGACCAGCGTCTTCCCCGAACCCGTGACTCCCTCGATGAGCACCGGCGTCTCGACCGGGGTGGCGAGGATCTCGTCCACCGCGCGCCGTTGATCGTCGGTGAGCGCGGGCGGCGGCGCCACGGAGAGATCCGCAAAGGGATCCCGCGGCGCCGGCACCCGGTCGACCCGCGCCAACCCCTGGCGCACCAGCCCGTCGAGCACTGTCGGCCCGAGCTTGAGCTGTTCCACGAGGTGGCGCACCGGCGCTGTGCCGCCGAGGGCTTCCAGCGCTTCGTAGGCAGCGCGGCGTTTGGGCGAGCGGGAGAACGCGTGCTCCCGCTCGAGCAGCGACGGGAGCGAGCGGCTCAGCGTGATCGTGCGCTCGGTGCGCTCCGCTGGTCCGTCGACGCGCGCTCCCCGGCCCCCCCACAGCGCCCCGGGGAGGAGCGCCCGGAGGCTCAGCCCGCGGGGGCAGCCGTAGTAGCTCGACAGCCATTCACCGAGGCGCAGCAGCTCTGGCGTCAGCGCGGGCTCGAGGTCCGGAGCGGCGAGGATCTCCCGCTGTGTCCCGGCGGCGGGCGGCTCGGAGCCGATGCCGGAGACGACGCCGACGGCCTTGTGGCGCCGCACCGGCACCAGCACGCGGGTGCCGGTCACGACGCGCGGCGTGAGCGCGTCGGGGACGGCGTAGCGGTAGGGGGTGGAGACCGAAAGCGGGAGGAGGACGTCGGCGAACAGCGTCATCGCGTCATCGCCGCGCGACGCCCAGCCCCGGTCCCGTGGGAAGGGTGATCTGTCCGCCCGCGATCGACGCCCCGGTGAACGGGTCGTCCACGGTGAGGGCCGCCCCGTCGAGATCGGCGATGTCGACGAGCGGGGTGAAATGCGCCGCGGCGGTGATCGCGACGGACGTCTCGATCATGCACCCGACCATCACGAGAAGGCCGTGGGCGCGCGCGGTGGCGATCATGCGCAGCGCTTCGCGCAGCGAGCCGCACTTGGCGAGCTTGATGTTGATCCCGTCCACCGCCCCCGCGACCTTGGGGATGTCGGTCGCCACGAGGCAGCTCTCGTCCACGACGACGGGTATCCCGGGAGACGCACGGCGCACGGCCGCGATGCCGTCGAGGTCGTCCGGAGGGAGCGGCTGCTCGACCAGCTCAACACCGTAGTCCTTGAGGACCGGCAGCATGGCGATGGCGCGCTCGCGGGTCCAGCCGGCGTTGGCGTCGACGCGGAGCGGCTTGTCGGTCACTTCGCGGATGGTGCGCAGCAGCGTCTCGTCCTGATCGGTGCCGAGCTTGATCTTGTAGATCGCATACTCGGCGGCCTCCAGCACCTTGGCCTTCATCTTCTCCGGCGTGTCGATCCCGATCGTGAACGACGATCGCGGCGCACGCCGGGCGTCGAGCCCCCACAGCCGCCACAGCGGCTGGTGCAGCTTCTTCCCCACCAGGTCGTGCAGCGCCATCGACAGGGCGGCGCGCGCCGCCGCGCTCTTGCGCGCCACCTCGTCGAAGCGGGCCTCCGCGCCTTCGAGGTCGAAGACGTCGACCGGCAGTACCCGGGACGCCGCCTGGAACGCCTCCTGCACTCCCGGGATGCTCTCGCCGTAATAGGACGAGGGATACGCCTCGCCCCAACCCTCGGTGCCGTCGGAATCGCACAGCCGCACGAGCAGTACCTGGTATTCGCTGCGGCCGCCGCGCGCGATGATGAATGGGTGACGCGTGTGGAGCGTCACGATTTCGGACGAGAGCGTCAAAGCCATTTCTTGCTCCGCAGCCACACCAGCATCACCGCCGCGACGGCGAACATCGACCCCAAGGCCCAGTAGAACCCGAAGGGGTGATGGGTGAGGGGCATCTGGCTGAAGTTCATTCCGTAAATGCCGCCGACCACGATGAGCGGCAGGGCCAGTGTGGCCACGATGGACAGCTGTTTCATCACGCGGTTCATGCGGTTCGAGGTCTGGGACAGATACGTCTCGAGCACCCCTCCCAGGAGATCGCGCGTCGTGTCCACCGATTCCATGATCCGGATCGTATGGTCGTACACGTCCCGGTAATAGAGCTGCGTTTCGGGGCGCAGGTATGGGGACGGCCGGTTGGAGAGCACGTTCAGCACCTCGCGCAGCGGCCCGATGTGCCGCCGCAGGGCGTACGCCGACCGCTTCGCCTTGAAGATCTCGTGAATCAGTCCTTCGTCGAACGCATCGAACAGCCGCTGCTCGAGCGTGTCGACGTGCTCATTGAGCTGCTCGACCATCGGAAAATAGGCGTCGACCGCCTGGTCGATGATGGCGTGCATGGTCATTTCGGCTCCGCGCCCCAGGAGGTCGGGGTTGCGCATGAGGCGGTCGCGCGTGGAGTCGCAGCTCGAGCTCTCGATCGCGTGAACGGTGACGAGAAAGCTCTTACCGAGGAAGAAGTAGAGATTGAACGTCTCGAGATCGTAGGGATCGGACGTGGCGCGGTCGAAGCGGATCCCCGAAACGACCACGAACAGATAGCGATCGTACTCCTCCAGCTTCACCCGCGTGCCGGGCGAAAGCGTGTCCTCGATCGCGAGCGGATGGAACTGGAACACCTTCTCGAGCAGCGCGTGCTGGTGCACATCCGAGCTGTCGATGTCCACCCACAGCGTCCCCTCGCCCCGCTCCACGATGCCGCGCAGCTCCGGGGCCGACAGGTTCTGCTCCAATGCCCCATCGCCGCGGCGGAACAGGCTGGCGGGCCAGTGCTTGGAAGGCGGATCGGCGAGTGGAACGGTGGCGGCCACGAGTGAAGGGTACGGGGCCCGGGCGCCCTCAGGCAAGCGCGCGTACCAGCGCCGCGCTCCCGGCAGCCAGCAGATCCAGACGATAGCCGCCTTCCAGCAGCGCGATCACCGGACGTCCGGCCATCCGCGCGCGCAGCGCCTCGGTCCAGGCGGCGATGTCGTCGGGCTGCAGCGTGAACCCGCCCAACGGATCGCCGTCCAGCGAATCGAACCCGGCGGAGACGAGCAGCGCGTCCGGGGTCCAATCGACCAGCGCGGCATCCACCGCCTCCAGCAGATCGCGCACGTATTGCGCGCGCGGCAACCCTGGTGGACGCGGCACGTTGAATACGTTCCCCACGCCGCGCTCGTCGGCGGCGCCGGTCCCGGGATACCAGGGATACTGATGCAGTGACACGAAGCGGATCGTAGGATCGTGCTCCACGAGCGCCTGCGTGCCGTTGCCGTGGTGCACGTCCCAGTCGACGATGAGGATGCGGGCTGCCCCGTGCGCCTGCGCATGCCGCGCCGCCACCACGATGTTGTTGACGAAGCAGAAGCCCATCGCCCGCGCCGCCAGGGCGTGATGGCCCGGGGGACGCGTCGCGGCGAAGGCCGTCCCCGTCTCGAGACCCGCTTCCACACCGCGCAGCGCCACCCCGGCCGACGCCAGCACCGATTCCCAGCTGCGCGGGCCGAGGTAAGTGTCCGGGTCGATCGCGCCACCACCCCGTGCGGCGAGCGCCGCGAGGGCGTCGAGATAGGCGGCGGGATGCACGCGCTCGAGCGCCGGACGCTCGGCGGGGGCGGCTTCGATCCAGGTGATGGACGACGCAAGTGCCGGCGCTCGCAGCGCCTCGAGCACCGCCGCAATCCGCTCCGGGCGCTCGGGGTGACCCGCCCCGGCCTGGTGCAGGCGGGTGGCAGGGTGATAGGTGACGGTGGTCAGGGTTTAGTTCTGGTGGTGCCGCTCACGCAGGAGGTCGCGGATCGCCTCGACCTCCGCTTTCATCTCGCGACGCTGCTCGCTGAGATCGGCGAGCGTGCGGCTGTAGCGGCGCCACACCAGCACCACGATCCCCGCGGCCAGCAGGCACGCGACCCCGCCCGCCACGAGCCGACCGCGGGGCAGCTCGACGCCCAGCCAGATCAAGAACATCGCGTCGAGCAGCAGGAAGCCGACGGCGAAGATCGCGAGGAAGCGACCGGGTGGCGGACGCTTCATCGCACCGGATGTCGCCGGCCCGGGAGAACGATGAACGGGGCGTTGGCGCCGGCGCCGAGCTGCGCCAGCGTAGTCTCCTCGTTCTCGACCAGCGCACCGCGGAACTTGACGATGTACTGGTCTATCGGCAGCGCGGCGCGCCGCAGCGCCCGAACGAGCGCCTGGCGCTTCAAGTCCGCGATCGTCGTCTCCGGACCCACCGCCAGGAATACCTGGTCCCAGGCATCGGTGACCATGACGCGGACGGCGAACCGATCGGCCACGGCCGTCATGCCACCTCCACCGCGGATGCGAGCGGGAGGGTGGAGAGGAACCGGTCGATTGCCTGGTCGAAGAAGAGCGTCGAGGCCCGCACGCGGCTGCCGCCATCGGCCGCCGTGGCGTTGAACACCACCTCTTCACCGCCCTGTCCGCGGAGCACGACGAACTGCGGTCCTTCCTTCTCGACGTAGGCGGCGTTATGCGGCAGGCGTTCGCCGAAGAAGTCCTTGGCGCGCTGCAGCACTTCGGCGGGAGAAAGCGCCACGGTCGTCTGGTGCGTCACGAGTGCTCCGGAGAGTGCGGTGCGGGCGTGCTCGACTGCCTGATTACTAATCTGATCATAACAGGTTGCCAGGTAGGCATCTAGCAGGCGCGCAAACCGCAGGTTCGACTAAGCCCTACGCTGCAACTGGGCGCCGAGCCGGGCCTCGATCTGGGAGTTCGGCACGGCCTCGGCGCCCAACGACCGCGCCGCACGCAGCCGCTCAGGCTCGACGTGCGAGCCGAACGCGATCACGGGAACGCCGCGCCCCACACCGTCCCGGATGTGATCTTCCCATCCTGTCGATTCCAGCTCGACGACCAGCACGTCGGCGGTCGTGGCATCGCGAGTGACCGCCGCGCCGGCGGCGCTCACCACCCCGCGTAGCTTGCCCCGAAACACGAGGTCGCGGGTGACGAGAAACACCCGAGTCATTCGCCGATCTTTTTCTTCAGATACTCCACCAGCTGGTCCGCGGCGATCCGATCCTGCAGGAGCGTATCCCGGTCGCGCACCGTGACCGTCTGATCCTGCGTCGACTGGCCGTCGATCGTGATGCCGAAGGGCGTGCCCGCCTCGTCCTGGCGCCGGTAGCGGCGGCCGATCGAGCCGCCGTCGTCGTAAAAGACGTTGAAGTGGCGGCGCAGGCCGTCGTGGATGCGCCGCGACAGCTCGGGCATTCCGTCCTTGTTCACGAGCGGGAACACCGCGGCTTTCAGCGGGGCCAGTGCGGGATGGAACCGCATCACCACCCGCTTCTCTCCTTCCACTTGTTCCTCTGAGTAGGCGTCGACCATCACGACGAGGGTCGTGCGGTCGGCCCCCGCCGACGTTTCGATGATATAGGGAACGAAGCGCTCGTTCGTCGCCGTATCGACGTATTCGAGCTTCTTGCTGGACGCCTGCTGGTGCCGCGACAGATCGAAATCGGTCCGGTTGTGGATCCCCTCGAACTCCTGCCAGCCAAAGGGGAATTCGTACTCGATGTCGTAGGCGTCCTTGGCGTAGTGCGCCAGCTCGTCCTTGCCATGCTGGTGAAACCGCAGCTTTTCCGCCTTCAGCCCCAGCGCCTGAACCCATTGCATGCGCTGCGCCTTCCAGAAGTCGAACCATTCCTGGTCCGTCCCCGGCTTCACGAAGAACTGCATCTCCATCTGCTCGAACTCACGCGTCCGGAAGATGAAGTTGCCGGGCGTGATTTCGTTGCGGAACGCCTTCCCGATCTGCGCAATCCCGAAGGGGACCTTCTGCCGCGACGCCTGCAGCACGTTGAGATAGTTGACGTAGATCCCCTGAGCCGTCTCGGGCCGGAGGTAGACGACGGCGGCGGCTTCCTCCACCGGCCCCATGAACGTCTTGAACATGAGATTGAAGAGACGGGGGGCGGTGAGCGTTCCGCGACTGCCGCACACGGGACATTGCGCCTCCGGCGTGCCCGGCGTCCCCTTGATGCGAGGATCGTCGGCGCGGAACCGGTTCTTGCACTGCTTGCAGTCCACCAGGGGATCGGTGAATCCGGCCACGTGGCCCGACGCTTCCCACACCTTGGGGTGCATCAGGATCGCGGCGTCGAGCCCTTCGATATCCTCGCGCTCGTGCACCATGGAGCGCCACCACCGCTCCTTGATGTTCTTCTTGAGCTCGACCCCGAGCGGCCCGTAATCCCAGACCGAACCGAGGCCGCCGTAGATCTCAGAAGACTGAAACACGAAGCCGCGTCGCTTCGCCAGCGACACGAGCTTTTCCATCACATTGTCGGCAGGGGGCATAGGAGCCGGGAAGTATAGAAACCGCTCAGGAGACGGGCAACCCGAGCGCGACGGACGTGGCGCGCGCGGCGAGCGCCGCGATCCCCGCCGCATCGAGTGTCGCGCCGTCGCCGGCCACGATGGAGACGCCGGCGTGCGGCGTAGCGCGCCCGGAGACGAGCGCGACCTTCTTCCGGGCTCCCTGAGCCCGCTTGATGACCTCCCCCGTGACCTTGCCGAGCAGCGACGTCTCGTCGAACGCCCCTTCGCCCGTGATCACGAGGTCGGCCTTGGCGAGCGCTGCATCGAACCCGATGCGATCGAGCACCCACGCTGCTCCGGGAACCAGCTCGGCCGAGGCGAAGAACACGAGCCCTGCCCCGAGTCCCCCCGCGGCGCCGCCCCCCTCGAGGGTCGCGAGATCGCCGCGGCCGCTCGCCCCCATCGCCCCGGCCAGCCGGTCGAGACCGGCGGCCAGCCGTTCGACCGCCGCGGGTGAAGCCCCCTTCTGGGGGGCGAACAGCGCTGCGGCTCCATCTGGTCCCACGAGCGGCGTGCGGACGTCGGTGAGGGCGAGGACGCGGGCGCCGAATTCCCATCCGGCGCTCCAGTCGGCCAGCTCCGTGAGTGCCCCGCCCCCCTCCGGAAGCAGCGCGCCACTCAAATCTCGAAACGTCCATCCCAACCCACGCGCCGCCCCCACGCCGCCATCGACCGACGCCGAGCCGCCCAATCCGACGATGATGGTCCGGGCGGCGCGATCGGCCGCCTCCACGAGCAGCTCCCCCACACCGCGGCTCGTCGCCTCGAGCGGATTGCGCCGGTCCGGGGAGAGGAGGGCGAGACCACAGGCGCTTGCGCTCTCGAAGATCGCCGTCTCGGCGTCGATCCAACCCAGCTCCGCCTGGACGGGGACGCCGAGTGGACCCGTGACCGGCAGATGCTCGCGCAGCGCCGTCGGCCCGAGGACGGCGTCGAGCAGTCCATCCCCGCCATCGGCGACGGGACAGGTGAGCACCGCCGCGTGGGGCAACACCGACCGCGCACCCTGGGCCACGGCCTCCGCGACTTGGCGGGAGCCGTACGTGCCCTTGAAGGCGGTGGGGGCGACGAGAACCGTTTCGGCCATTGGTGGGCAGAACGGTACGAGACGCGTCGCGCGTGCGCCACACGCCGCAAGCTGCGGCACTGCGTGAAAAACGCGGGAGGCGTGCGCTGCATCACACGCTTACAACACATTGGCAAACAATTACTTAGATTGATTCGACGATCGGCACCGAGCTTGCAATTCAACCGGGCAAGCCGGTTCGCACGTATCGGACACGGGCGCCCGATCGGGCGGCTGGCAGGCCCCCCGGAGAACATCCGGGGGGCGTTTCTTTTCGGCTCGTGGCGTATGTCGCGGCCAAGAGCCGCGGCTCGGCTGGACTCTCACCGACGATGGTGACTTGCTCTCGTCGCTCTAAGCGACAGTCAGCCGAGTCGCGGCTATCAGCCGTGAATTCATGGGACGAGCCGCAGCGTGTCCGTCGCGTGCTCGCGCCGCACGTCCACGGGCACGATCCACAGGTCACCCTTGATCCAGCGCTCCGTCTGGTCACGATAGTGCCGTGACCGTGGATTCCCCGACTGCCCCGCCGGCAGGATGAATCCTCCGGCACCATCGACGTCGCCGAAATCCACCACGTGCCGCATCGAGGGACCCTCGGTGCAGTGAAACGGCGGGACGAACTCGTTCGACGGGCAGACGTTCACCGTATGATTGCCGCCGCCCAGGGCGAGCGGGCCGATACTGAAGCCGGCGAGCGATCCGAGCAGGGGAATCGCGCCGAGCGGATGCGCTTCGGTGTGGGTGTGTACCGCCCCCCAGGCACGCGGAGCGCCCCGGGCCAGCACGCTGTCCATCGCACGCCGGGCGATGATGCCCAAGTCCTCGTGCTGGGGGGTGCGGACATCGTCGAACCAGGGGCTCGTCCCGCGGAACAGCCACTGGTGCAGCGGGGCCGAGGGCCGGTAATCCGGCGACTCGTCATCGTAGGTCAATGCTTGGAGCTCGCGGAGCCAGGACCACACGAGCGTCGGCTCGGTGCGATCGGGTGTCATGGCCCCGTCCCAGCGGGCGATCCGGTCGGCGACATCGGCGTGACCGCCGTCCCGGGCAGCCATCTCCGCGATCGGCTTGATCCGCCGCAGGAAGACATTTTCGACATCGACCTGCTCGCGCGCCACCATCGCGGCGGTCGCTCCCGAGTCGCGCCGCACCATTTCCCAAATCCGCTGGGCGCGGTATGGAAGCTCGTAATCGGCGCGGATCGGGATGGGGAATGCATCGCCCACGATCCGGTTGTTGGCGGTCACGACGAACCCCGAGGGAGGATCGACTTCCCGCGGCAGCTCCGTCGCCTGCAGGAACCGCGTCCAGCCTCCCGCCCCCGTCCATCCCTGCTCCGGGCTCGAGCCGTCGCCGCTCTTCCGCACCGGAACGTACGCGGCAAGATCGTAGGCGATCGTGCCGTTCCGATCGGCGTAGACGATGTTCTGCTCCGGCACCCGGAATGTGGCGATGGCCGACTCGAACTCGGTCAGATTCGTCGCGCGCGCCATGCCCACGAGCGCGGCCAGCTCGTCGGAAGGCGTCTGCGCCGTCCACCGCATCGCGTAGGCCGTCTCGGAATCGGGGCGCCACCCGAGGTCCACGAGCGGACCGTCGGCGGTGCGGCGCCGCAGGTACACCACCGGGTCGGCGCCCTTGACTCGAATCGTCTCAGGTGTTGTCTCGACCGGGAGCCATCCCTTGGCGGTGAGGAAGCGCGCGGTGTCGGGCGTGATGCGCTCCTGGACGTAGTCCACATCATCGATCATCCCGTTCGTGAATCCCCATCCGTGATCGGCGGTATGACCCAGCACGACCACGGGCCATCCGGGGATAGTGACGCCTACGACCTCGTAGCCGGGCGCGTGAATGCCCGCGAGATACCAGATCGACGGCGCGGAGAGCGTGAGGTGCGGATCGTTCTCCAGAATCGGCTTCCCGGAGCGCGTGTGAGCCGGACCAATTGCCCACGCATTGGACGCCGTGGCGCTCGGCTCCCCCTCCGGCGTCTCGCGTGCAGCGACGGGGCGTCCGACCGTTGCTTCGACGATCACGGGGGCGGAATCGGGATACGGCACGAACAGATCCGCCGCCTTGGCTGCGCCGAGCGTCGCTACCGCGCGTGCATGGGCGATCTCGCCGTTGTCGGAATGCAGGTCCCACGCCTCGAGCAGCCCGATCTCGATCGACTGCTCCGGGCTCCACGGCTCGGGGACGTGCCCGAGCAGGCGCAGTTCAGCGGGCCGCCGTCCGGTCGCGATCCAGGCGTTGACGCCACGCGTGTAGGCCACCGCCACCCGTCTCGACAAAGGAGATGTCTGCGCGAGGCGCGCGCGGGCGATGGCCCGCAGTTCACGGGCGCGAAACGCGCGGTCGGCCTGGAACGCGCGGCGCCCGAACAGCTCGCTCAAGCGACCTTCGGCAGCGTGGCGCAGCAGGTCCATCTCCCACAACCGATCGCGGGCGTGCAGGTACCCCAGCGCCGCGAAGGCGTCGGAGTCGCTCCTGGCAACGATGCTCGGGACGGCGAGCGAATCCCACAGGACGACGACGGAGTCGCCCAGACCGGGCAGCGATCCGCGCCCCGAAAGCGGCGCCGCCCCCATCCCCACCCACAGGCGGAATCCCCCCGCCGCGAGGAGGCAGAGGAAGACGAGCCCGGCCACCACGCGGATGGCGATGCGCTTCATGTGACTTCGATGATCTGATCGCGCCGCGTGCCGACGCTCACATAGCGGATCGGCGCAAGCGAGAGATCCTGGAGCCGGTCGAGATAGCTGCGAGCCGCGGCCGGGAGATCGGCGAGCCGCCGCGCGCCGCTGGTCGGCTGCCCCCAGCCGGGGAGCTTCTCGTACACCGGCTCGAGACGGCCCATGCGCTCGAGATCCGCCGGCATCCCTTCGATCGCCGCGCCGTCGAGCCGATAGCCCACCGCCACCGGGATCTCCGCGAAGCTGTCGAGCACATCGAGCTTCGTGACCGCGAGACCGGTGAGGCCGTTGACGCGCACGGCATAGCGCACCACCATCGCGTCGAACCAGCCGCAGCGGCGTGGGCGCCCGGTCGTCGCGCCGAATTCGTTCCCCAGCTTGCGGATGCGCTCGGCGACCGCCGGCTCCGCCTCGGTCGGGAGCGGGCCGTTGCCGACCCGCGTGGTGTACGCCTTCACGACGCCCAGAACGGCGTCGATCGCCGTCGGCCCGATCCCCGCCCCGACTGCGGCGCCGCCGGCGGTGGTATTCGACGACGTGACGTACGGGTAGGTGCCGTGATCGACGTCGAGCAGGGCCCCTTGGGCGCCTTCGAGCAGCACGGCATCGCCGCGCCGCAACGCCTCGTGCACGACGTACCCGGCATCCACGGCGAGCGGCAGGAGCCGCGGGGCGAGCCGCTCGAGCAGCTCTGCGTGCTCGGCGGGGTCCGCCCGGTCTGGGCTCCCCAGCATCGCGAGCATCTCGTTGGCAGCGGCCACGCGGGCCGCCACCAGCTCGCACGCGCGCCCCAGGCTGCGCAGGTCCCCGACGCGGACGCCGCGGCGCCCGTACTTGTCTTCGTAGGTCGGACCGATCCCGCGTCCCGTCGTGCCGATCTGCTCCTGACGCTCGCGCGCGCGGTCCAGCAGCTTGTGATAAGGAAACACGAGATGGGCGCGGTCAGAGACGAGCAGCTTGTGCTCCAGCTTCACCCCCCGCGCGGTGAGGGCGTCGACCTCGGTGAAGAACGTCTCGGGATCGAGCACGACACCGTTCCCCACGACGCACACCGCGCCCTGGAGGATCCCCGAGGGGATCTGGTGCAGCACGAATGCATCGCCCGAGCCGGTGTGCACCGTATGGCCGGCGTTGGCGCCGCCCTGGTAGCGCACGACGAAGTCGGCGCGCTCCGAGAGCACGTCGACGACCTTCCCTTTTCCCTCGTCGCCCCATTGCGCGCCGACCACGACGACGCAATGCACCTTTGGTCCGAACACACAACCTCCAGACGCCGAGACGCCGAGCCGCCGGGTGGTGATTAGGAGTGAGGGGTGAGGGCTGTCGCAACTGCCCGTGCCACTTCCGCGACCCCCGACAATGTAAGTCGATCCGCAGTGTCTCGGGGCGTGTGCACGACACGCATCGTACCCCAATCCCCTTTCATGATCGTGAGGCACTCTCGTACAGCGGGGGCGAGGGCCAGACCGTCTACTACAACCGGGAGACGCCGCCGCGGCCTCACGCCCAGGGCATCCGCCACCGCGCGTGTGAGTGCGCCCGGCCGGTGCGCGAACGCGACGACGCCGCCGCGGTCGTCAATCCCGTCGAAGTTGATCAGGCTGGTGTCGTGCAACAGATTCGCACGCTCGCGCACCAACGCGCGCGCGCCTACGAGCCCCAGCTCCTCGGCGTCCAGCAAGATCGCGCCGACCGGGGCATCGGCGGGAAGGAGGTCGAGCACGGCGAGCACGGCCAGCACCCCGCTGGCGTTGTCGACCGCACCCGGCGAGCCGTCGGTCGCGACGTTGAGCGCGAGAAAGGTCAACGGCAGCACGAGTGTCGCGAGCCACCACCATGGGCTCGCTCCGTCAAGCGTCGCCAGCAGCACCACCGGGACGATCGCGAGGGCAAGCACGACGAGCTGCAAGCGACCCGCCATGGAAAGCGGCTGCCCCTTCGAGTCGTAGTGAGCGGTGAGCCACGCCGTCACGCGCACGCGCGGGCGCACCGCGATCAGGTTGATGCCCTCGGCCGCCGCCCGGCCGCGCAGCGGAAAGCGCGGCGCCGCCGCGAACCGGTGGTCCATGACGACGTAGCCGCGCGCCTGCAACTCGCGTTTCAGCGTGTCCCGGACGGCGGCGTGCTGCGGTGTACCGACGAAACGAGGGCGGGCGAGCGCGTCGAGCAGCGCCCGATACCCG
Organism: Gemmatimonadales bacterium; assembly: GCA_035491895.1. Classification (GTDB taxonomy): domain Bacteria; phylum Gemmatimonadota; class Gemmatimonadetes; order Gemmatimonadales; family GWC2-71-9; genus DASTHG01. The sequence continues at coordinate 7,023 of DATJJY010000100.1, read as the reverse complement.
CTCATGCCGCCAGCAGCTGGCCGATGCGATCGCGGTCCGGCGCGGCGAGCGGCGCGAGCGGCGCGCGCACCGGCCCGCCGTACAGTCCGACGCAATCCATCGCCGCCTTGATCCCCGCCGGGCCCAGTTTCCCGACGATCTCCTTGTCGAGGACGGCGAGGCGCGTCTGCAGCTCCCGGGCGCGCGCCCAGTCCTCCGCCTGCGCGGCCGCGAACAGATCGACCGAGAGCCGAGCCGCGAAGCAGGCGACCGCCATGATGCCGCCCTGGCAGCGCAGCTCCACCGCCCGCAGCAGCAGCGACCCCGATCCGACGAGCAGCGACCACTGCGGCACGGCTGCGCGATAGCGCGCGAGATTCTCGGGATCGCCGGAGGAGTCTTTCGCGCCGACGATGTTGCCGTGCGCTGCGAGCTCGACCAGCAGGCCCGGGGCGAGGGGGAGCTGGGTGTACTTGGGGATGTTGTAGACCAGAACCGGGACGGGTGAGGCGTCCGCGACCGCCCGAAAATAGCCGGCGAGGCTGGCCGCCGAATGGGCCGCGCTGAAGTAGGACGGCGGCCGGACGAGGACGGCGTCGGCCCCTTCCGCCGCCGCCGCGCGCGACAGCGCGATCGCCGCCCGCGTCGACTCGGCGCCGGTCCCGGCGAGGAGCCAGCGGCCCGGCGGGACGACCGCGCGCAGCGCCGCGACGAGGCGGCGCTGCTCTTCGGCTTCGAGCAGCGGTGCTTCGCCCGTCGAGCCGGCGGCCACGATGCCGTCGAGGCCGTCGTCCAACAACCGCCGGGCGTTCGAGGCGGTGCGATCCAGGTCGAGGTCGCCGCTCGACGCCTGGAACGGCGTCGCGATCGGCGCCAGCACGCCGCCGATCCGCCGGCTCACGGCGAGGGGAGCATGTCGGAGAGGTCGTCCGTGAAGCCGGCCGGCCGGTCCCCTCCTCCGTCCGTCTCTCCGGTCTCCTTGGGCTCCACCTCGATGGCTCGAATCTTGGTCTGCGAGAGCCGCGCCAGGGTGCGCAGCTGCAGCTCGAAATCGGCGGGATTGGACGCGGCGGCGAGCGCGGTCTCGTAGGTCACCGTCCCGTCGGCGACGAGCTCCATGAGATGCTGGTCGAACGTCTGCATGCCGTACTGCTCGCGCGATTCCTTGATGTAGTCGTACAGCTCGCTGGTGTGCTCGGTGTCGCGGATCATGTCGCGCGCCCGCCCGGTGCAGATCAGGATCTCCAGCGCCGCGGCCCGTCCTTTCCCATCGGCCCGCGGCAGCAGCCGCTGCGACACCACTGCCTGCAGCGCTTCCGAGAGCCGCAGCCGGGCGACGCCCTGCTCTTCGGCTGGGAACATTGCGACGATACGGCCAACGGTACTGATCGCGTCGGGCGTATGCAGCGTCGAGATCAGCAGGTGGCCCGTCTCGGCGGCCTTCATCGCGGTGTCGATCGTCTCGCTGTCACGCATCTCGCCGATCATGACGACGTCCGGATCCTGGCGCAGCGCCGAGCGCAGCCCCATCCGGAAATCATCGGTATCGGTGCCGATCTCGCGCTGGGTGATCGAGCAGTTGACGTCGCGGTGCAGGAATTCGATCGGATTCTCGAGGGTCAGCACGTGCTTGTGCTGCGTCTGATTGATGTGATTGACCATCGCCGCCATGGTGGACGTCTTGCCCGATCCGGTGACCCCGGTCACGAGGATCATGCCGCGCTCGGCGCTGGCCACCTGGGCGAGCACCGGCGGGAGCTTGAGCGACTCGAAGCTCGGGACGTCGAAGGGAATCACCCGCATGACGATCATGAACGAGGAGCGTTGCCGCAGAATGCTCACCCGGAACCGCCCGATCCCCGGCATACCCCAGGAGCAGTCGTAGTCGCGGATCTTGTCGATGCGGGCGCGGTCTTCTTCGGTGGGGATGAGCTGTTTCGCGATCACCTTCGTCTGCTCAGGGGTGAGCCGCTGTTTCGTGAGCGGCACGAGGCGCCCGTTGATCCGGGCGCGAAAGACGTCGCCCGCCTTGATGTGGAGGTCCGACGCCCCGCGGTCGACGGCTGCCTTGATGATCTTTTCCATTCAGTACCCGGCGTCCTTGTCCACAACGTTGACGAGCGGCGACCCTGCAAGATAGCGCTGCAGGTTGTCCAGAATGAGGGTCGCCTCGCGCTCCCAGAAATGATCGGTGACCGGACTCACATGCGGGCTGACGAGCACCCGCGGATGGACCCACAGCGGGTGCTCCGGCGGCAAGGGCTCGACTGCGAAGACGTCGAGGGCCGCGCCGCGCAGCGCCTGACGGTCGAGCAGCTCGAGCAGCGCGTCCGAGTCGAGCAGCGCGCCGCGGGAGACGTTGATCACGATCGCGCCGGGCGGCAGTCGCTCGAGCACGGCGCGACCGACCGCGCCGTCGGTGCCGCTGGTGCGCGGCGCGGCGATGACCAGCACGTCGCTCTCGGCGGCGAGGCGTCCCAGGTCTCCCGGCCCGCCGACCCAGGCGACGCCCGGCGGACCGCCCGCGGCCGGACGACGACGCACACCCGCCACCCGCATCCCGAGCGCCAGCGCCCGCCGCGCCACGGCACTGCCGATGCCCCCCATGCCGAAGACGCCCACGCGCAGGCGGGCGAGCTCGCGGACGCGCACGCTCTTGTCGCCGAACATCCCCTGCGCCCAGCGCCGCTCCGCCTGCGCCCGCACCAGCACGTCGAACGACCGGGCGAAGTGCGTGATCGCGGCGAGCACCCAGTCGGCGATCGGCTCCGCGTGAATGCCGGCCGAGTTGGTGAGGACGATGCCGGTGCCGCGCAGCCCCTCGAGGACCGCCCCGACCCCCGCGGTGCAGGTGTGCGCCCAGCGCAGCGACTCGCGTCCGGCGTCGATCACTCCCGGCGGCAGGCCGAAACCGAGATAGATCTCCGCGCCGCGCGCCGCCGCCACCGCCTCGGGTGATCCGCCGCCGCCGTCGCCGTCCGACGAGATCGGCGCGGCGATCTCGACCACGTCCCAGTCCGCGCCCACGGCGCCTCGCACCGCAGCCACGACCTCGGGCGTCACGCGCCAGACGGGTCGTTGGGCCCGCAGATCGAGCACCAGGCGGCGAGTCACTCTCCGGTGGAAACGGAGCGAACGAGCGGATGATGCAGCATGGCGAGCTTCGCCTGATCGTGGAGTCGCTTCGGGCCCCGCAGGTCGAATTCGACGACGAGATCGACGTTCTCGCGCCGTGACTCGACCCGTGAGACGGTAAGCCCGGAGCGGCGCACCAGCGATTCCAGCTCTTCGAGCGCGCTCACCTCGGGTTGGGCGTGGATCAGGAGGTGGCTGTGCGTGGAGCGCCGCGCCACGAAGTCCTCCAGGTTCTCCAACCCGGCGAGTATGAGCATGACGAGGAGTGTCGTGCCGACCGCTTCGGTGTAGGCGCCGGCGCCCAGCGCCATGCCGATGGCGGCCACGACCCAGATCGTGGCGGCGCTGGTCAGTCCGGTGACGGAGCCGCGGGCGTGCAGGATGGTGCCGGCGCCGATGAAGCCCACGCCCGGCAGGATCTGCGCGGCGACGCGCGCCGGGTCGCCCCGGATCGCCGCGAGCTTGAGTGACAGGACGGTGAACAGCGTCGCGCCGACGCAGATCAGAATGTTGGTCCTGAGACCGGCCGGCTTGCCCGACAGCTCCCGCTCCATCCCGATCGCCCCGCCCAGCACCGTCGCCAGCACCACCTGCAGCAGCAGCTCAAGGTGCAGCGTCTCGGTCATCCCGCCGAAGTCGGGCATCAGTCCTCCGCGGGGTCGAGGAATCCCATGCGGCGGCGGACTTCGTGCATCGTCCGCTGTGCGATGGCCCGGGCGCGCGCGGCGCCGGCGCGCAGAGTGGCGCGCACGCCTGCCGGATTCGCCTGCAACGCCGCCGCACGCTCGCGGATCGGCGTGAGCTCGGCTATGATATGGTCCGCGAGCACGCGCTTGCAGTCGAGACACCCCCAGCCGGCGGTGCGGCATTTCAGTGCCACGTCCGCCTGCACGTCGGGCGGTGAGAATCCCTGATGGATCGTGAAGATGTTGCAGATGTCCGGATTCCCCGGATCCTTGCGCGTCTTGCGGGCGGGATCGGTCGCGGCCGGGCGCAGCTTCTCCCAGATCGCCTCGGGCGACTCGAGCAGGCCGATCGTGTTGCCGAGACTCTTGGACATCTTCGCCCGGCCGTCCAGACCGAGCACGCGTTTCGTCGCGGTGAGCTGGGCTTCGGGCTCCGGGAAATACGCACCGAAGCGGTGATTCCAGCGCCGGGCGATCTCGCGCATCAGCTCGAGGTGTTGCAGCTGGTCCTCTCCCACCGGCACCAGCGTGGCGAGGTAGAGCAACACGTCGGCGGACTGTAGAATCGGATAGCTGAGCAGCCCCGCGGACACGCTTTCCTGACGCTGCGCCTTGTCCTTGTATTGGGTCTGCCGCTCCAGCTCGCCGAGCGGCGTCACGCTGGTGAGGAGCCAGCTGAGCGCGGGGTGCTCCGCCACGTGCGACTGGACGAAGAGAATCGTCTTGGCGGGATCGATGCCGGCGGCCAGCAGACTCACCGCCATGTCGTGCGTACGCTGCGCCAGCTCGGCGGGCTCGTAGGGTTGCGTGATCGCGTGCAGGTCGACGATGCAGATCAGGCACTCGTGCTGATGCTGCAGCCGGACCCAGTTCTTGACGGCGCCGAGGTAGTTGCCGATGTGCAGCTCACCGGAGGGCTGGATGCCGCTGAACACGCGCGCCATGGGGTCACAACCTAAGAGGCTGAGGGGAACAGTCGCAAGGTGCGGGCTCTCAAGGACTTAGTCGACATCGCCGAGCGGGCTGCCGAGCGGGCGGCGAACCTCGTTCGCGCCGCCCGGCCGCCGGTTGCCGACCGCTGGACGGAGAAGTCCCGGCACGACTTCGCGACGCAGGTCGACCGCGAGTCCGAGGAGCTGATCGCCGAGACGCTCACCGGCATGCTGCCCGGCTCGATCGTCGTCGGCGAGGAGCTGTCGCCCAACGCGGAGTATCGCGGCGAAATCGTCTGGCTCGTCGACCCGCTCGACGGCACGACCAATTTCCTGCATGGCTACCCGCAGTACGCCATCTCGATCGGGGCGCTGGTCGACGGCGTGCTGAGCGTCGGCGTGGTGCACGACGTCACCCGCGATATCTCCTACCGGGCGGCGCGGGGCCTCGGCGCCTGGTCCGGGGCCACCCGTCTGACCATCGCGGGGCTCACCGACCCCAGGCGCGCGCTCGTGGGAACGGGATTTCCCTTCAAGGAGCTGGACCGGCTGGAAGAGTATCTGCGACAGTTCGCGGTGGTGTGCCGTTCGACCAGCGGCATCCGGCGCGCCGGCGCCGCGGCGCTCGATCTTGCCGACGTCGCCGCCGGGCGCTTCGACGCCTTCTGGGAGCTGACACTCGCACCGTGGGACATCGCGGCGGGGATCGTGCTGGTGCGCGAAGCGGGCGGCGTCGTGACGACCGCCACGGGGGGCGACGACATGCTGCGCGACGGCTCGGTCGTGGCCGCGAACCCGACGCTGCACAAGTGGCTGTTGGATCTGTTGAAAAATGCAAAATGATGAATTGCTGCCATTCTGCATTCTGCATTCTTCGTTTTGCACTCCACTAGAGGTCTGCCATGCCCTCACCGTTGGTCGAGTGCGTTCCGAATTTCTCCGAAGGCCGCGATCGGGCGACCATCGACGCGCTGCGCGCCGCCCTCACCGGCGTCCCGGGTGTGCGACTGCTCGACGTGCAGGCCGATGCCGCGCACCACCGCGCGGTGTTCACGCTGGTGGCGCCGCCCGCCGCGGCCGCGGAGGCGGCATTCCGGGCGATCGCCGTCGCGCGCGAGCGCATCGACATGACCAGGCACTCGGGCGAGCATCCGCGCATGGGGGCGACTGACGTCGTGCCGTTCATCCCGGTGCGCGACGTGACGATGGATGAGTGCGTGGCGCTGGCACGCCAGCTCGGCGAGCGGGTGGGACGGGACCTCGAGATTCCCGTGTACCTCTATGCGCGCGCGGCCGCTCGACCGGAGCGGGAGCGGCTCCCCGACGTACGCAAGGGAGAATTCGAAGGGCTGCGCGAGCGCATCGGCGCCGATCCGGCGGCGGACCCGGATTTCGGGCCGCGCCGCATCCATCCGACGGCCGGCGTCACGGCGATCGGCGCGCGGCCGTTCCTTGTCGCCTTCAACATCTACCTCGCTTCGCCGGACGTCGCCGTCGCCAAGGAGATCGCCAGGCAGATCCGCACCTCGAGCGGCGGGTTGCCCGCCGTGCAGGCGAGCGGCTTCGACGTCGGCGGCCGGGCGCAGGTCTCGATGAACCTGCTCGACATCGACGTCACTTCCCCCGCCGCCGTCTTCACCCGGGTCAAGGAGCTCGCTGGGGCCCGCGGGGTGGCGATCGAGCGCAGCGAGCTGGTCGGCCTCATTCCCGAGCGCGGCATCATCGGCGCTGGGACGGCCTTTCTCCAGCTTCCCGACGCCGCCGAGCATCTCCTCGAGGCGAAGATCCGCGCCGCGGAGGGTCCGACGCTCGACGGCTGGGTGGAGGAGCTCGCCGGGCCCAATCCCGTCCCCGGTGGCGGGAGCGCCGCCGCGCTGGCGGGCACCCTCGCCGGCGCCCTGGTGGCGATGGTGGCGCGGCTCACGATCGGCCGGAAGGCCTACGCGGCGGTCGACGAGCGGGCGCGCGCCATACGCGACGAGGCCGATGCGCTCCGGGCCGAGCTGCGCCGCCTGGTGGACGACGATGCCGCGGCGTACGCCCGCGTGAGCGCCGCCTATCGTGTTCCCAAGGACGATCCCGGCCGCGGCGCGGGGGTCGACGCCGCGCTGCTCGGCGCCGCCGTGACCCCGCTCGACGTGGTGCGCCGCGCCGCCCGCCTCGGAGAGCTGGCACGGGAGATCGGCGCGATCGGCAACAAGAACGCGCGCTCGGACGCGAAGGTGGCCGAGGAGCTGGCTCGCACCGCGGTACGAGGGGCGGTCGAGAATGTGCGCGTGAATGTGGCGTCG
>DATJJY010000099.1:0-14216 GCA_035491895.1 Gemmatimonadales bacterium | reverse complement strand
GGCGGCCACGAAGAAGCTGTGGGAGGGAGACAACGAGCCGCTCGAGAGGGGCGCCTGGCCGATCATGGCGGCGTCGCCGATCCCCTACTTCCCGCACAGCCAGGTCCCGCGTCAGATGACTCGCGCCGACATGACCGGCGTACGGGACGCATTCGCCCGCGCCGCCCGCATGGGGAACGACGCCGGCTTCGACATGCTGGAGCTGCATTTCGCGCACGGCTACCTGCTGGCAGGCTTCATTTCGCCGCTGACCAACCGGCGTACGGATGAATATGGCGGCTCGCTCGAGCGCCGCATGCGCTTTCCGCTCGAGGTGTTCGACGCGGTCCGCACCGCCTGGCCGGCCGTGAAGCCGATCTCGGTGCGCATCTCCGCCGTCGACTGGGCGCCCGGCGGCCTCGACTCCGCTGAAGCGGTCCAGATAGCGCGACTCTTCAAAGAGCACCACTGCGACGTGATCGACGTCTCGGCCGGCCAGACCGTTCCGGACCAGGCGCCGGTCTACGGACGGTTGTTTCAGACGCCGTTCGCCGACCGCATCCGCTACGAAGCGGGGATCCACGTCATGACCGTGGGCAACATCTCGAGCTACACCGACGTGAACACGATCCTCGCCGCCGGCCGCGCCGACCTCTGCGTGCTGGCACGCGCGCACCTCTGGGATCCGTACTGGACCCGCCACGCCGCCCATGCCCTGGGCTGGACGGTCGACTGGCCCGACCAGTACGAGTCGCTCGACCGCTACAAACCGCGCTTCACATAGGACTCGAACGATGGGCGTGACGTACGCGAGTTATCTGCGACTCGACGATCTCCTCTCGCTGCAGCAGCCGCACAGCGGCGAGATGGAGCACGATGAGACCCTGTTCGTCATCATCCATCAGGTGTACGAGCTCTGGTTCAAGGAAGTGCTGCACGAGCTCGACTTCCTGACGGCACTGCTGCGCGAGAACGACGCACCGCGCGCGCTGCACACGCTCAAGCGTGTGCTCACCATTCTCAAGGTGCTGGTCGCCCAAATCGACATCCTCGAGACGATGACGCCGCTCGGCTTCCTGGCGTTCCGGGACCGGCTCGAGACGGGGAGCGGGTTCCAGTCGTTTCAGTTCCGCGAGATCGAGTTCACCATCGGCATCAAGAACGCCGCCGTCCTGGAGCGGTATCCCGCCGGCAGCGCGCATCGCCGCCGGGTGGAGCAGCGCTACACGGGCGCGACGCTGTGGGATGCGTTCCTCCGCTTCCTCGTCGCCAATCGGTTCGCTGTCCCGCAGGCACTGCTCGGCCGCGACGTCACGGGCGCGATCGAGCCGAGCCCGGAGCTCCAGCGTCTCCTGATCGACGCCTATCGCACCAATCCCGGCGTCCAGTCCGTCTGCGAGCGCTTCGTGGACCTGGACGAGGGGTTGATGGAATGGCGCTACCGCCACGTGAAGATGGTGGAGCGCACCATCGGGACGCGTTACGGCACCGGCGGATCGGCCGGCGCGGCGTACCTCAACACCACTCTCAACCGGCCGGCCTTTCCGGATCTCTGGGCGATCCGTACCGAGCTGTGAGCGTCGACCCCAGCGCTCTGGCGCGGCACTACACGCGCTTTCGGGTCGCCGAGCGGGTGCTCTTGACCGGACACTCGCATCAGGCCTGGCCCGACGTCGGGTTTGCGGCTCAGCAGCAGGCGTGGCTCGACGCCGCGGAGCACGTCGACGACAAATGGGACCGGGCGTTCGCCCAGGCGGACCGGGTGCGCGCGGGCTTCGCCCGCCTGCTGGACGATCCCGACGGCGACATCGCGCTCGCCTCGAGCACCCATGACCTCGTCGTGCGCTTCCTCTCGGCGCTGCCGCTGGGGCGGCGCCCCCGCCTCGTGACCACCGACGGCGAGTTTCACACCGTGCGCCGCCAGCTCGACCGGCTGTCCGAAGAGGGGATCGAGATCGTCCGGGTGCCCTCCCGGCCGGTGACGCAGGTCGCCGAGCGGCTGAAGAAGATCGTGACGGACCGCACCGCCGCCGTTCTCGTCTCGGCCGTGCTATACGAAAACGCGCACATCGTGCCGAACCTCGGACTCGCGATGGAAGCCTGTCAGCGGCTCGGCGTCGCGCTGTTGGTCGACGCGTATCACGCGCTCAACGTCGTCCCCTTCTCGCTGCAGAGCGAGCGCTTGCTGGACGCGTTCGTCGTGGGGGGCGGCTACAAGTACTGCCAGCTGGGAGAGGGCAACGCATTCTTGCGGATCCCAAAAGATTGCACCCTGCGGCCGGTCGTCACGGGCTGGTTCAGCGAATTCGCCGAGCTGTCGCGGCCGCCGTTCGCGGGCCAGGTGCCTTATGGGGCGGGAGCCGCGCGGTTCGCCGGAGCGACGTACGATCCGACGAGTCACTACCGTGCCGCGGCGGTCTTCGACTTTTTCGAGCAGCAGGGATTGAATCCCACGGCGCTTCGGGAGGTCAGCCAGCACCAGGTGGGACTGTTGGCCCGCGAATTCGACGCGCTCGATCTCGATCCGAACGTGATCGATCGCGACCGCCGGTCACCGCCCCTCGAATCGATCGGCGGCTTTCTCTCATTGCGCGCTCCACGGGCAGAGGCGATCTCCCGGGCGCTGCGCGAGCGTGGCGTGTGGGTCGACTATCGGGGAGAATCGCTGCGCCTCGGCCCCGCGCCGTACGTCAGCGACGATCAGCTGCGCGGGGCACTCGTCGCCCTGAAGGGAGTTACGTCCTCACCGTTGCCCTGAGCGGAAAGCCCGGATCTGCGCGACCGCATCGGCAACCTTGTAACCGACAAACACCCGGCCCATCTCCCGGGTGGCCTTGGTCGGATCGCCGTCCACTCCCGTCCTCGCCTGCTGCGCGCTGTCGCTCCGGGCCAGTTTGTCGGTTCGGATCCAGTGCCCGAGTGAGTCGATGTACATGAGCTCGCTCGTGTCGTCGGTGCCCGCGTGCAAGTCGGGCGCAATGTGACGCTCGGCGAGATACGCGCGCATTTGGTCTTTCTCTTTGTAGTAGAGGTCCGCCACGTACCGCACACGGACGCCGCTGGGGCGCCAGGCGGCATCGAGGGATTCGGCCGCAGCGCGGAGCTGCTCCTGCCCCCCGCCGTGATCGCCCATGATGTAGACCTGCCGGAAACCGGCCGTGATGGCACTCAACGCAATCGCACGCACGACGCTCTCGAACACCGCCGGGGTCAGAGAGACCGTACCCGGAAACCGCATATGACCGGTCTTCGCAACCGGGTCACCGGCCGGCGCGAAGGGGAGCGTCGGATAGACGAGGGCGTCCCCCAGCTCGCGGGCGATGCGCTGTGCCACGTAGTGGGCGATGAAATTGTGTTTGCCGAGCGCCATATGGGGACCGTTTTGCTCGGTGCTCCCGACGTAGATGATGGCGGTCGTGCGGCCACCCGCGATCGCGTCGCGCACTTCGGTCCACGTCATGTCCTCGATCAGCACCGGGGGGGGCTCTCCCTGCGCGGCGGACGACGTCGGAAGCAATAGGGTGCTGGCGGCCGTCAGGACGAGGACGAGCGCCGCACGGGTAGGGTGCATCAGCATGCCCTCTCGGGAAGGGGAAGCGACGACATGGCACCGGGCGGCCCGACACACAACGCCGGGATTGACCGCGGCCACCTTCTTACAACTTGCCGAGCAGCTTGGCGACCAGCCAGCAACCGACCGTCCATCCGATCCCGAGCAAAAAGGAGATGACGAGGAGATGCCAGACGGTCGTCAGGGTGATCGAGTCATTGAACATCGTGATGCTCCTGTTTGGGGAGTTGTGAGCGCATCACCGCCTGCCGGAGTTCGCCATCTCAACAATTTGCCGGTGTTCACGGCCTCGACGATCACGAGCAGGTCCCGGGGAATGATCGTCGACCCGCGCGGTGGGGTAAGTGGTTGTCGACGTGGGAGAAGACAAACGGACAGGGAGGGATTCGAACCCTCGGTACCCTTACGGGCACACCGGTTTTCGAGACCGGCCGTTTCAACCGCTCACGCACCTGTCCAACTGAATGCTGGAGAACAGCTATCAGTCAGAGACGCACAGACGCACAGGGGTGAACAGGAACGGCACAGTGAACTGGTAGTCTGTTCACTCCCTGTTCCCTCTTTGCTGTTCTCCCCTGTGCGTCTAGACGTCTGAGCCTATTAACTATCATCCAGCCTCACACGGACAGGGTGGGATTCGAACCCACGAAACGGTTACCCGTTTACACGCTCTCCAGGCGTGTGCCTTCAGCCGCTCGGCCACCTGTCCCGTCCGGCAACGGCGATAAATAAGCGCGCCATGGGGGGTTGCGCCACTAGGGACTGCGGCGCTGAACCTTCTGACCCCCTCCGCGCGTACCACTACTCGAGCTTCATCGGCGCTTCACCGGCCGACCGCTAGGTTCTCAAGACCAGGAGGAGGAACCATGACCACTCTACCAACCAAGAGCGAATCGTCCTCCCCGACCGAGGTGGAAGTGATCCCCACCTGGCGGGAGCTGGGCGAGCGATTCCGCGACGTGATGAAGGACATCGGCGTGGAACTCAGCAAGACCTGGAAGAAGGAAGGCAAGGACTTGGAAAAGGATCTCAAGGAGCGTCTCCTGCCGGCGTTGAATCGCGCCAAGATCGAGATCGACAAGTTGATCACACGGCTCGAGGAGCGGAACAGGAAGGTCTGACCCCGGAAGCAGGCGATCCCGAACAAGCGGCGGCCCGCTCCAACGGGCCGCCGTTCATTTTCTCCTCCCCGATCAGCTAGAGCGGCTCGAAGCGGGCCGAGAAGTGCCGCAGCCACGGCGCCTGCTCGACGATACGATACCCCCGCAGCTGCTGCTTGCGGCTCGCCACGAGGGCGATGACTTCACCCACGTAGTCGATGTGACTCTGGGTGTAGGTGCGGCGCGGAATCGCGAGCCGCACGAGCTCCATCGCTGCCGGCGTTTCCGAGCCGTCGGGCGCGCGCTTCCCGAACATCACCGAGCCGATTTCCACCCCCCGCACGCCCCCCGCCCGGTACAGCTCAACACACAACGCCTGTGCCGGATACTGCGACGGGGGAATGTGCGGCAGCAGGGCGCGGGCATCGAGGTACACGGCGTGCCCGCCGGGCGGTTGGACGACCGGGACGCCGGCCGCCTCCGCTCGCTCGGCGAGGTACGCCGTGGACCGCAGGCGATAGCGCAGGTACTCCTCGTCGAGCACTTCCTCGAGGCCGGTCGCCACCGCCTCGAGGTCGTAGCCGGCGAGCCCGCCGTAGGTCGGGAACCCCTCCGTGAGAATCAGGAGATTGCGGCAGCGCGCAGCGAGGTCCGGATCGTTCATCGCGAGAAAGCCGCCGATGTTGGCGAGCCCATCCTTCTTGGCCGACATCGTGCAGCCGTCGGCCTGATGGAAGATCTCCCGCGCGATCCGCGCCACCGACCAGTCGGCGTAGGCCGCCTCACGCAGCTTGATGAAGTAGGCGTTCTCCGCGAAGCGACAGGCGTCGAGATACAGCCGCAGGTGGTAGCGGTCGCACAACGCGCGCACTGCCTTGAGGTTCTCGAGACTGACGGGCTGACCGCCGCCGGAGTTGTTGGTGACGGTGACCATGACGATCGGGATCCGCTCCACGCCGACCTCGGCGATGGTGCGTTCGAGCGCCGCGACATCGACGTTGCCCTTGAACGGGTGGCGGTTTGCCGGTTCCCGCCCTTCCGCGATACCCAAGTCCCGCGCTTCGGCCCCGCAGTACTCGATGTTGGCGCGCGTCGTATCGAAGTGGGTGTTGTTGGGCACTACGTGGCCCGGCTGGACCAGTGTCGAGAAGAGGATCCGCTCGGCGGCGCGTCCCTGATGCGTCGGGATGACCTCGTGCAGTCCGGTGATGTCGCGCACGACCGACTGGAACCGGTAGAAGCTCTTGCTCCCGGCGTACGACTCGTCGCCGTCCATCATCGCCGCCCACTGGCGCGAGGACATCGCCCCCGTCCCCGAGTCCGTCAGGAGGTCGATCAGGACTTCGTCGGCGTGCAGTCCGAACAGGTTGTAGCCCGCGCGCCGCAACGCCGCTTCGCGTTCTCCGGGCGGGATCGAACGGATCGCCTGCGTGGCGTGGATCCGGAACGGCTCGATGATCGTCTTGAAGGAAACAGGCGCCTCGAGATAGGGGCGCCTCGAACCTAACGGCGGTCTCTGAAGAAATTCTGAAGCAGGCGGCCGCAGGCCTCGGATTCGACGCCTCCGATCACTTCGACCTGGTGGTTCAGACGCGGATGCCGGACCAGATCTCCCAGGCTTCCGGCCATCCCGGCCTTGTCGTCGTACGCGCCGAACACCAGGCGGCCGACCTTGGCGAGCACGATCGCCCCGGCGCATTGCGCGCAGGGCTCGAGTGTGACGTAGAGTGTCGCGTCGGTCAGCCGGTCGCTCTCGAGTGCCGCGAGCGCCCGTCCGATCGCGAGCAGCTCGGCGTGCGCCGTGGGATCGTGCCGGCGCTCGGTTTCGTTGTGGGCGGCGGCGATCGCCCGCCCGTCGTACACCACCACCGCACCAACCGGGACTTCCTGCAGCTCGGCGGCACGGCCAGCTTCCACGAGCGCCGCCCGCATGCCTTCCACATCGGTCACCGGCGGCTCCGCTGCCCCGCCGCTCCCTTCGGCTCCGCCGCTTCGCGCTTCTCGGTCGCGGGAATCCGCTCGAACGTGAGACTGGCGCCGTCCTTCGACCGGTCGACCCGCACCGTGTCCCCTTCGGCGTACTCCCCTTCGAGCACCGCCATCGCGAGCGGATTCTGCATCAACCGCTGGATCGCCCGCTTGAGCGGCCGGGCGCCGTAGACGGGATCGTATCCCTCCGCGGCGATAGCCGAGCGCGCCGACGGAGTCACGTCGAGGGTGAGCTTGCGATCGCGCACCAGACCAGCCACCCGCGCGATCTGGAGATCGACGATCCGGGCGATCTCCTCCTGGCCCAGCGGGCGGAAGATGATGACGTCGTCCACCCGGTTCAAGAACTCCGGCTTGAAGCTCTGGCGCAGGAGATCGAGCACCTTCGTCTCTACCTGCTCCCAGTTGGTCGTGCCGTGCTCCAGGATGTAGGTCGAGCCGATGTTGGAGGTCATGATCAGGACGGCATTGCGGAAATCCACCGTCCGGCCCTGGGAGTCGGTGAGCCGCCCGTCGTCCAGAATCTGGAGCAACACGTTGAAGACGTCGGGGTGCGCCTTCTCGATCTCGTCGAACAGCACGACGGCGTAGGGGCGGCGGCGGATCGCTTCGGTGAGCTGGCCGCCCTCTTCGTAGCCGACGTACCCCGGGGGCGCGCCGATCATGCGCGCCACTGCGTGCTTCTCCATGTACTCCGACATGTCGAGGCGCACGAGCGCCTTCTCGTCGTCGAACAGAAATTCGGCGAGGGCGCGAGCAGTCTCGGTCTTGCCGACTCCCGTGGGGCCCAGGAAGATGAACGACCCGGTGGGCCGATGGGGGTCCTGCAGCCCGGCGCGCGCACGGCGCACGGCGTTCGCCACCGCTGCGAGCGCCTCCGGCTGCCCCACCACCCGCGCGCCCAGCTCGGCTTCGAGCCGCGTGAGCCGCCCCCGCTCCGATTCGAGCATCTTGGTCACCGGGATCCCGGTCCACTTCGCCACGATCTCGGCGATGTCCTCGGAGTCGACCTCCTCCTTCAGGTACTTCGCCTGCTTCTGGATCTCGCCCAGGCGCTTCTCCGTCGCGGCGATCTCCTTCTCGAGCGCCGGGATCCGGCCGTAGCTGATCTCCGCGGCCTTCTGGAGATCGCCGCGGCGCGTCGCCTGGTCGGCCTCCATGCGCAGCTGCTCCAGCCCGGCCTTCTTCCCCTGCAAGCCGCTGATCGCTTCCTTCTCGGCCTGCCACTGGGCCTTCATGCCGCTCGAGCGCTCGCGCAGCCCCGACAGGTCCTGCTCGACCTTGGCGAGCCGCTCGCGCGACGCCTTGTCCCGCTCCTTGGCGAGCGCGGCCTTCTCGATCTCCAGCTGGACGATGCGCCGCTCCACCTCGTCGATCTCCTGGGGGAGCGAGTCGATCTCGATGCGCAGCCGGCTCGCCGCCTCGTCTACCAGATCGATCGCCTTGTCGGGGAGGAAGCGGTCGCCGATGTAGCGATGCGACAGCGTCGCCGCCGCGACGAGCGCATTGTCGGTGATGCGCACGCCGTGATGGACCTCGTACTTCTCCTTCAAGCCGCGGAGAATCGCGATCGTGTCTTCGACCGACGGCTCGCCGACGAACACCGGCTGAAACCGTCGCTCGAGCGCCGCGTCCTTCTCGATGTGCTTGCGGTATTCGTCCAGCGTGGTGGCACCGACGACGTGCAGCTCGCCGCGTGCCAACGCCGGCTTGAGCAGGTTGGAGGCGTCCACCGCTCCCTCCGCGGCTCCGGCACCCACGAGGGTGTGCAGCTCGTCGATGAAAACAATGAAGCGGCCTTCGGCGGCCGTGATCTCCTTGATCACCGACTTCAGGCGGTCCTCGAATTCCCCGCGGTACTTCGTCCCCGCGATCAGAGCGCCCAGATCGAGCGACACGAGGTGCTTGTTGCGCAAGGATTCGGGGACGTCCCCGTTCACGATGCGCTGCGCCAGCCCTTCGACGATGGCCGTCTTGCCGACGCCGGGCTCGCCGATCAACACCGGGTTGTTCTTGGTGCGGCGCGACAGCACCTGCATGACACGGCGGATCTCCTCGTCGCGGCCGATGACGGGATCGAGCTTCCCCTTGCGGGCGATGTCGGTGAGGTCGCGGGTGAACCGCTCGAGCGCCTGATACTTCTGCTCGGGCTCCTGGTCGGTGACGCGGTGGGTGCCGCGCACGCCCTCGAGCGCCGCCATCAACTCCTTGCGGTCCACTCCAGCCGCCGAAAGCAGCTGGCGCGCCGTTGTGCCCTTCTCGCCGGCAAGCGCCAGCAGCAGGTGCTCCGTGGAGACGTAGGCGTCCCCCAGCTCCTTGGCGAGGGCGTCGGCGTGGTCGAGCACGGCCGACAGCTCTCGCGCCAGCGTCGGCTCGCTCGTGACACCCGACTGTTTGGGAAAACGGTCCACTTCGCGCGCCGCTTCGGTGCGGAGCTGGGCGACGTTGAGGCCGGCCTTCTGGAGCAGCGGCGCGACGATTCCCTCGTCCTGATCGAGCAACGCCAGGAAGAGGTGCGCGTCGTTCACCACCGGATTGCCGCGGGAGCGCGCTTCGGCAGCCGCCTGCTGCAGCGACTCGGCGGCTTTGATGGTCAATCGTTCAGGTCTGATCATGGCGACACGGCCTTTGGCAAGCGGCGTACCGCAGAAAGATGCCTATGTGGCGGGAAGATATGTCAAAAACGTAGCGAGATAGATGTACGGTGAGACCATGTAAGGAGCAGACGTAAAAAAACGTAGGGAGGTTGGCAGTGACGCTCTCTCCCTACGTTTTCTCACCTTACGACTTTTCCGTGCGTCTCCAGCCGTCACTTCATGATAATCATCTTCTTCGTGAATCTCTGTCCGTCTACAATGAGCTGATAGATGTAAATCCCACTGGCCGCCTGCTGGCCGGTGTTCATCACATTGCCGTCCCAGTAGGCGCTGAAATCACAGCTCGTCGTACTGGCGCACGACAACTCCACGTTGTCGAGCTTCTCGCCGGTGCCCTGGAGAATCGGCACCGCCACGAGTTGCGCCAACACGTTGTAGATCTTCAACGAAACTTTCGGCCGGTGACCATTGGAAAACAATTCCGCGGACAGCGAAAACGGAATCGTGGTCGCCGGGTTAAAGGGGTTCGGGTAGTTCTGCTTTAACGACACCGCGGCAGCCGAACCGGACTGCTGACCCGCAGCGGGTCTCGCTCCGATTCCGACTGCCAACAGCCCGAGCCCCAACACCGCCCAGGCGTACCGCCGCATCCACCGCTCCTTCAGTCTGACGTAAAGGTGCCTTGTGACCCATCTCCTTAGTTTCAGGGACCTTATATCCGCAACTGCACTGAGAACCTAGGCCCCCGGGCTGCGACCTGTCAAGCGAGCCAATACCCTGCTGTCACCCTTCCGCTCCGTCACGCCGCGGCGATCGGCCCACTCGAGCAACGGGATCAGATACTTGCGTGTCAACTCGAATCGCTCGCGCAGATCCGCCGGTGTGGCGGAACCGAGCTCGCCCAGCGCCGCTTCTAACGCCGTCCGGAACTCGGCGATGGCCGCCGGCGCCGCGTACCGCTCCTGATCGACCTGCTCGATCGTGCCGTCCCGCACCAGATATGCCAGCAAGCCCCGCACCGCCGCCCCCGGGAACTCCCGCTCCAGCTCGGCCACCGTCGGCAACTGCCAGCGCGACCCGATGATCCGTTGGGCGATGGCGCTTCGGGAATCACTCGCCCCACGATCGAGCGACGGCTTCCACCCGGCCCGGCGCGCCACTCCCCCCGCGACCTCCAGCAACTCCTTTCGCATCCCGAGATCGACCACGAGATCCGCGATCGCATCCGGGACCTTCCGCCCCTCTGGCCCCAGCCCCCGCCCCCGCCCGCTCCCCTGTATCGCCGCCCGCAGCGCCTGGAGCGACATCCCCGGGTCTAGGGGGTGTGCATCGTGGTAGGCCCCGAGGATCTCTGCCGAGCGCACTGCCTCGGCGGACACCGCTGATCTGGAAACGAGCCAGCCACTAGAGCTTAGGGTGCTTTTGCCGAGCTCCGCCATGATGCGGCTCACATCTCCAGGAAGGATGCCGAGGCGCACGGGAAGGTCGCTTTCAGACACCCCGAAAAGACCCGATTCGACGACCCAGGCTGACAGCCTGTCAGCCGTTGACTGCCCTGCTTCCAGGCTCCGGTCGCTGAGGCGGGGGAGCCGGGCCGGGGCGGGATCGAGCACGATCCCGCCCCCGATGGTCGTCACGGGCGAATAGCTGCGCAGCACAAACCGATCGCCGCCGCGCGCCACCAGGGGCGATTCGAGCACGAGACGGACGCGGCCCTGCGCTCCGGGGACGACCGGCTCGTGCTGGGACGTACGAGCCAACACCTCCGCGGTCCCGAGATGCACTCGCACCCGCGTGCGGACCTGGATGGGACGAGGGGCTCCGGGCAGCAGGTCGATCGCGGCGTCGATCAGCCTGCTCGAGCGCCAGCCGTCGCCCGTGACGGCGACGTGTCCCCGCTCCAACTCTTGCTTGTCGACGCCCACGAGCGCCAGCGCCGTGCGCGACCCGGGCAGCGCCTGCTCGGCGGCCTGGCCGTGCACCTCGATCGAGCGGATGCGCGCGTCGCGGTCGAGCGGCAGGAGGCGTACTGAGTCGCCGACCGACGCCACACCGCTCCAGCTCGATCCCGTCACCACCGTCCCCGCTCCCGGCAGCGCGAAAACCCGATCGATCGGCAGCCGGAAGAGGTCCGCCTGCGGACGCTCCACCAGGTCGGCGGCGAGGTGGCGCAGCGCTTCCCGCAGGGCGTCGAGCCCGGCCCCCGTGACGCTCGACGTCGCGACGGGGGAGTCCCAGCGGACCGGGCTCGACGCGAGCCTTGCCGCCACGTCGCTCTCCACCAGTGCCAACCACTCGTCGTCGACCAGGTCCCGCTTGGTGATGACGGGGATGCCGCGGCGCACCCCGAGCAGCTCCACGATGGCGAGGTGCTCCTCGGTCTGCGGCATGATCCCCTCGTCGGCGGCGATCACCAGCAAGGCGGCGTCGATCCCCGTCGCTCCGGCGAGCATGTTGCGCACGAACCCCTCGTGGCCCGGGACGTCGACGATGCTCGCGTCGAGTCCCCCTCCAAGCGCCAGCGGCGCGAAGCCCAGATCGATCGTGATGCCGCGCCGCTTCTCCTCTTCCCAACGATCGGTGTCGACCCCCGTGAGCGCCTTCACGAGGGCCGTTTTCCCGTGATCGATATGGCCGGCGGTCCCGATTACGAAGCGGCGGACGGCACCCACGCGCGGCGCTCCCAGAACTCGAGGGCTGGCAGATTGACCCTTCCGTCGTGATCAGTGTGGTGGCGGATGAAGCGGGCGGCCAGCCGCCGGTGCGCGGCGGCATGGGGTGCGTCGAGCTGCGGCACGGGGGCACCGGGATCGAGCAGCGCGCAGAGGTCGCGCCACGCCTGAATCGGGAGGCGGGTGAGCGAGACGGCGGCCTGGCTCTGCAGGCAGCTCTCGCACAGCACGCCGCCCTCGGCGGTGCTGAACGCCACCGGCGCCGCGGCATCTGTGCCCACGGCTCCGCCGTCGCGCACGCACTGCCGCAGTGCCGGCTCGAAACCGAGCACGCCGAGCAACGCCCACACCACCCGCAGCCCCGTACCGTCGACGTCGCCGGGCGGGGCGTCGATCAGCGCGTCGAGTCCACCCGTGAGGGTGTCGTAGGCCTGCGGGAGCGGGGCCGGCGGCGCCATCCGCACCATCAGCTCGGCGAGCGCGGCGGCGGCGGCGAATCGCGTCAGATCGCCCGCCAATTCCCTACGCAGCCGCTCGACATCGAACGCCGCCAGCGTCTGCAGCTCGCGGTTGTCGCGGTGGTACAGCTGGGCCGCTCCCTCGCTCAGGAGCTCGAGCCCCGCGCCGAAGCGGCTCTTGGGACGCAACGCACCCTTGGCGATAGCGCTCTGGACGCCCAGATCGCGCGTGGCGAGACGCACGACCTTCGACGTCTCGCTGTAGCGGTAGGTGCGCAGCACCACCGCGGCCGTCGTCACCAGGGCCATCCGGAAAAGATAGCCGGACAACTCAGGGCGTGCGGTCGATCACCAGATACTTCGAGTTGTCCTTGGACACGGCGTCGAGCCAGGCGAGCAGGTCGACGATCCGGTCGGGGGGAAGCACGCCGCGCATGCCCGTCAACCGCCGCATCACGTGCACCACCTGCCCGTCCTGTGAATACTGCGATTCGTAGCGCCCGAACGCGCTGCCGGCGGTCACGGCGGCGGGGAGCCGGGCGTGCCACCCCGGCGGGAGGGTGAGGGTCAGGTCCTCCTCGTCCACGCCGCCGCCACTCACCGCCCGTGCGCTGATCGGGAAGCGACGGGCCCCGCGGGAGCGCAGATCGCTCGCGATGCCATGCAGGTCGTAGGTACGCATCGGCAGTGTCAGGATCTCGGTCGCGCCCGCAGCGACGGCGGCCGGCCCGTTATGGATTGCCACCGACAACTTCGGCAGCGCCTGGAGATCGCGCCCGTCGAATACCCGCAGGCTGTCCCCCATCCCGCCGGGGAACAGGGCGCTCGCGATTCTGCGCGCGATGCGGCCACGCCGCGTGGAATCGATCGGCGCGGAGAAGTTGTTGCGCATCGAGTACTGGCGGTCGCCCGACATGACCTCCTCGAGCGTCCCGTTGAATATTCCCGCGGTGTCGAGGGTCCCCACGAGGGTCGCCAGGCTGCGATTGGTCCCGAGCGAGTCTTCCGGAAGCGACACCGGCTCGCCGCGCCCGTCCGGGTGCACGACCAGCGCGAAGCTCCCCTGCTCCGGGCTCGGCAGCAGCCCGAACGGCACGAGATCGGCGGTGAGGTCCACGTACTGGTAGCCCTTTGCCCCATGCCGGGCGATCGCCGCGATCATGTGGTCGAACTGCCCCACCGACGGCAACGTGCTGTCGGCCGATCCGCTCGAGCTCAGGAGCACCGGGTACGCCGTGACACCGAGCCGGCCGAGCAGCGCGATGAAGAGCGTCGCCTTGTCCTTGCAGTCGCCGTACGACGTCTCGGAGACCTCGGCGGGCGGGCGCGGCTGGTATCCGCCCAGCCCCAGGGACAGCGAGACGTAGCGGATGTCCTGCGCCACCCAGCGATGCACGGCCTTGATCGAATCGCCGAGCGTCGTGGCCCCGGCGACGACCTGGCCGAGCTTCGTCGCGAGCGCCGGCGTCACCGTCGAGCGGTCCTTGGCGAGCCCGGCGTACCAACGGGCGATGTCCGACCAGGTCACGGCCCCTGCCGCTTCGATCCCGGCGTACACCGTGTCGGGCTCGCCGGCGTACGGCTCGCGCTCCACGCGCGGGACCTCCTGCGTGATCCAGGCGTACACCTTCCGTCCCCCCACGTCGGTGACGGTGGGACGGAAATGCAGGTTCCGCTCCTGGATCCGCGGCGCCAACGACCGGGGGAGGTCGAGCACGAGACGGGACCGTCGCGTGCGCCGGCTGTTGTGCACCGACCAGCTGGAGTAGAAATCGCCCGGCATCGGCGGCTGGAACCGCTCGACGGTGTAGCTGTAGTCGACGATCGTCCCCGGCGCGACCCCGGCGAGT
>DATJJY010000098.1:0-2735 GCA_035491895.1 Gemmatimonadales bacterium | reverse complement strand
CCGTCACCTGTTGTTCGTCTCGGGAGAATCGACCGACGGGCGGATCGACTGCGGCACCCAAGGCGTGCAGGCCCCGGCGAGCCCGGACCGCTTCCGCGGCATTCGCATCTACGACATCTCCGACCTCGCCCACCCGAAGAGCGTGGCGGCCGTGCAGACCTGCCGCGGCTCCCACACGCACACCGTCGTGACCGACCCGCACGACACCGGCGCCGTCTTCATCTACGTGTCGGGCCAGGCGCCGGTGCGGCCGGCCCAGGAGCTCGCGGGGTGCGTTAACGCTCCTCCCGAGAAGGACACGAGCTCGGCGCTGTTCCGCCTCGATGTGATCCGCGTCCCCCTCGCCGCGCCCGAAAAGGCGCAGATCGTGAACCGACCGCGAGTTTTCGAGGGATTGCCCAAGGTGACCAGCCACGGCATGGCGCCGATCGACTCGGCCCCGGCGACCAAGACCGTCGACTCGGCCAGGGCGGCCGGCGCCTTTGCTGCGATCATGGAAGATCAGGCCTTCATACTCCCCGCCCAATTTGTGACGCCGATGCTCGATAGCGTCGTGCGGGCGCGCGGAGGCAGCGGTGCTCCGACCGCCGCCGACAGCACGGCGCTGCGCAACGCGCTCCAGGGAATCATGGACAAAATGATGAAACCACAGGCGGGGCCCGATCAGTGCCACGACGTCACGGTCTACCCCGCCCTCGGCGTCGGTGCCGGGGCGTGCGCCGAGTACGGCCTGCTGCTCGACATCAAGGACGCGGCGCATCCAAGGCGCGTGGCCGCCGCCTCCGATTCGAATTTCTCCTACTGGCATTCGGCGACCTTCAACAACGACGGCACCAAGGTGTTGTTCACCGACGAATGGGGCGGCGGTGTCGGCCCCAAGTGCCGCAAGACCGACCGGCCGCAGTGGGGCGCGGATGCGCTGTTCACGATCGCCAACGGCGCGCTGACGTTCGCGGGATACTACAAGCTGCCCGCGCCGCAGACCGACAAGGAGAATTGTGTCGCGCATAACGGCAACCTGATTCCCGTCCCCGGGCGCGACATCATGGTGCAGGGCTGGTATCAGGGCGGCGTCTCGGTGTTCGACTGGACCGATGCCGTGCATCCGGTCGAGATCGCCTTCTTCGACCGCGGCCCCATGGATTCGACGAAGCTGGAGATCGCCGGCTCGTGGTCGGCGTACTGGTACAACGGGCTCATCTACAGCTCCGAGATCGCCCGCGGCCTCGATATCCTCGAGCTGCAACCGTCCGCCCTGCTGTCGCAGAACGAGCTGGATGCGGCGAAGCTGGTGCGCCTCGAGTCGCAGAACGTCCAGGACCAGCAGAAGATCGTCTGGCCTGCGAGCTTCGTGGTGTCGCGTGCCTATGTCGATCAGCTCGAGCGGTCGCACGGCCTCGCGGCGACGCGGATTCAGGCGGTGCGCAGCGCCCTCAGCGCCGCTGAAGCAAAAAAGGGTGCGGCCCGGAGTAGTGCGCTGACGTCACTCGCCGTGCAGCTCGACCGGGACGCCGCGACGTCGTCCGACACGGGGAAAGTGAAGACGCTGGCCGCGCAGGTACGCGACTTGGCACATCACTGAACAAACCGGTAGTGGTCCACGAAACGGCGAGCGCACGCTCGCCGTTTTGTTTCAGGACCGCGGGAGGATGCTCGACCATGAAGCACGTCTCAGACCAAGCTCAATGCGCCTTCGAGCTACTCTGGACAGATTGAGGCGATGACATGAAGGAGGTTGGAATGCTGCGCAGGATCGTGGGGTTCGCGGTGCTGGCGTTCGTGGCCCTGATCGTCTTCAAGATCGCCCTGGGGCTGGTCGGTGTGTTGTTCGGCCTCGCGATCTCGGTGCTCGTGCTGGCGTGCATGGGGTACGGCCTGTACCTCATCCTGCGCGTCGTGAGCCCGGCCACGGCCGCCAAAGTGCGGGAGACGATCCGCGGTCGTCCGGCAAACGTCGCCTAGCGACTCGTCGCCGGGAGAGCGGGGCTCACGGCCTTTTCTCCCAGCTCCCACCCGGCGGCGAGCGCGCGCTCGTTCAAGTCGACCAGCTGTGGCTTGACCCGGCTGCGCAATGTATCGCGCAGCGTGGACTGGCCGACGGCGCCCGAGAGGGCGACCAACGCCCCCAGGGCCACGATATTCGTCACGATGATGTCGCCGAGCGTTTGCGCCGTGTCGACGAGCGGCAGGATTATCGCATCGCCGACCGGCACCTCCGCGGCCACCTGGCGGTCGACCACGCGCCAGCCCCCCTGCGCCACGGTGGCGCCGTACTTGAGGAAGGCGTCGCGCGACAGGCACAGCAGCACGTCGGGCTGGGTGACGCCGGGAAACGCAATTTCGCCGCGCGAAAGTATCACGTCCGATTTGCTCGCGCCGAGCCGCGCCTCCGGGCCGTAGCTCTGCGTTTGCACGACGTGCAGGCCTTCCCGGCTTCCCGCGTCCGCAAGAACCAATCCGGCCAGGATGAGCCCTTGTCCTCCCCGCCCCGAGAGCCGCACGCGCAGCACGCCGCTCGAGGTCATCACGTGTCGTCTCCCCGGGCGGCGCGCTCCGCCATCGCCCGGTAGCGCTCGACGTACTCAGGTCTAGCCTCGTCCCGGAACACGCCGATCGGCAGGCCGCGCGCCACCTCGTCGCGGCTGAGCTCGACCAGCGGCACGGTGATGTCGCGCTCGTAATCGAGCATCTGCGAAGCGTCGCCGAGGCGGTTCAGTCGGCCGTAGTAGGTGGGG
>DATJJY010000097.1:0-3130 GCA_035491895.1 Gemmatimonadales bacterium | reverse complement strand
GATCTGCTCACCGAGCCCGCCGATGTCGTCGTAGCCGATGTCCGGCACTTCCTCGAGCGAGAGGTCTTCCACCTCGCTCTTGGGCAGCTTCTCGAGCAGGTAGCCGCTCTTGGCGTCCATGAGCAGGTGATCGCCGGTCTTCAGGCGCAGCTGACGAAGCGGATCGGCGATGATCCCGACCTTCTCTTCGTCCGCCCGCAGCGTGACGACGGCGCGCTCCGGATCGAGCTGCTCCTTGAGGATGACGACGTCGCCCTGCACCTCGTAGCCGGCGGCCTCGACGACGTTGAGGCCCTCGTTGAGGATCAGCTCCTGGCCCGGCTTGAGCGTCTCGACCTTGATGGCCGGGTGGATGTTGACCTTCACCTTGCGGCCCTGCGACAGGATGTTCACCGTCGCGTCCTCGTTCGGCGAGAGATAGACGCCGTACGTCGAGGGAGGCGCGCAGAGCTTGTCGACCTCTTCCTTCAGCGCGGTGATCTGCTCGCGCGCCTCGTACAGCGCGTTGACGAGCTTCTCGTTCTGATTGAACGCCTGCACCAGCTGACGATTCGCTTCACGCAGCTTGTTCTCGAGGACCATGAAGTCCTTCGGGGTGTCCTCGAGCTTCTTGCGAAGATGCACCGTCTCAGCCTCCAGCGAGCGGACGTAGGCCTGCAGGTCTTGCAGTTGGATTTCGTACTCCGTGAGCCGACGGCGTGCGCTGGAATCCGAAGACATAGACGCGGGGAGGAACTTCGAGAAGCCTTCGCGGCCCGGGCTACTCTTTTTGTCGAACTCCTTCATAGCCCATCCCTTCTCTCGTGACCCCTCGTGCGCCGCTCGTACCCGAGGCTCGGCATTGCACGACGAGTATAGGCGTCGCTGAAAAAGAAAGTCAAGATTGTCACGCCCTTCGGAGGCGTTTTCGGGTCTCCGGATCGACCGGTTCGACCTGCTCCCCGGGTGCGAGTCGCATCACCTCGCGCCTCGCGGCTACCTCGTGAGCGAGGCAAGTTCCGTACCGGGCCCGTCACGGCGCCGATGCGCCCTCGAAACGGGTGGCGTGTACGCCGGGTTCCACGTATAACGATGACGATGCGCGCGTCAGCGGTGCTGTCCGCGTGTGTTCTCCTCCTCGCATGTGTCGGGAGCCCCGCAGATTCTTCGGCCCAGGGTAGGAAGGAACTGCGTGTCGGCATCGCCGGCGTCCCCGCCACGATCGATCCCGCCTCGGCCCTCGATGGAGCTACGCCGCTGATCGCCCGGCAGGTCTTCGACACGCTCGTCGTCTATCGCGAAGGGACGACGGAGATCGAGCCGGCGCTGGCGATCCGCTGGGCCGTCTCCCGCGAGGGATTGGTCTGGACATTCACGCTCCGCGAAGGTGTCAGGTTTCACGACGGTGGCGCGTTGACGGCATCGGACGTCGCCGCGAGCTTCCAGCGCGGGCTCGCGGCCGATGCGACCGGCACCGCGTGGCCCGCGCTCCTGCGCGGTCGGCCAGGCGTCATCAAGGAGGTGCGCGCCACCGACGCTCGCACCGTCCAGTTCGTGCTGAACCAGCCGTACGCGCCGCTGCTGACCGTGCTGGCCCATCCCGGCCTGGCTGTCGTGAAGACCTCCACGACCTCGGACGGTGTGCCACGTCTTACTGGCAGCGGCCCCTATCGCGTGGTCGACGCCGCGACCGGGCGCGTGGCGATCGAGGCCGTCGCCGGCTACTGGGGCGGTCCGCCGCGCACCGAGCGCATCGTGTTCCTCGAGGTCGCGACCGACGACAACGCCGAGGCGGAGTTCGACGCCCGCGCGCTCGACATCTGGTTCCCGCCCGCACCGCCGCGCCGCATGGTGGGAGCGCTGTCCACGCCGGGGCTTCGCGTCGGGTACCTCGCGTTCCAGACGGAGAAGGAGCCGTTCTCGCGCAAGAAGATCCGCCACGCCGTCGCGGCGGCGCTCGATCCCGCGGTACTCGGCGCCGCGCTCGACAACGCCGCCGTGCCGTTACCGTCGTTCCTGCCGACGGGCGTGTGGGCGCGGCGCGAAGGCAGTCCGGTGCTCGGCGGCACCCGGGACGCGATCAAGGCGCTGCTCGCCGACGGGTGGCCGAAGGGCCACAAGGCATCGATGCTCGCCCCGGACGACACGAGCGGCGTCAACATCCCGCGCGTCGCCGCCGCGATCGAGGCCGCGCTCGGTGGCGCCGACATCCCCGTCCAGGTGCGCGTGGAGAGCGCCGACAAGGTGCGGGCGGCCCTTCAGGCCGGTGAGCACGAGATGGCCCTGGTCGAGGCGACGGTCGTCGGGGGCGATCCGCACCTGTTCCTCTACCCGCTCTCGACCAGCGAGAACGCCACGAAGGGACAGCGCGGGCTCAACTACTCCTTCTACCGCAACGCGCGCCTCGACGACGTGCTGGTCCGGGCCAGTCAGCTCTCGTTCCGGCCTGAGCGCGCCCGGCTCTACCAGCGGGCCCAGGCGCTGCTCGCCGACGATCTTCCCTGGGTGCCGCTCTACGTCCGGCTCCTGTGGGGGGTGGCGCGGCCGGAGGTCCGCAACCTCCGGCTGCATCCGACCGGAGTCCATCGGCTGACCAACGTGAGCCTGGAGGGCATTCCCGGAGTGCAGCCTTAACGGGCGGACCGCCCGGGTTCTGAGCGGCCCACCCCCGGTCAATTGCCCGTCTCGATCGCCAAACCATCGTCACGGTTGATGTCGTGATTTGGCGCGCTCGTTGCTGATACCCGCGCCCATGTCACAGTTAAACCTCCTCAGGCGAGAGCGGACCAACGGCGCAGCGCTGGAGCCGCGCCAGGGATCGGGCGGGGTGGTCGCCATCATCGTCTTCGTGGTCGCGATGGCGGCGCTCGGTGAGTTCGTCGCCGATCGCGCCTCCGTGCGGGCGGATGCCCCGCACGGATCAAGCTGGCAGCCGGTCCAGCGCATCGCCGACGAGGCGCTCGGCCGGCGCGATGCCCCGGCGGCTCGCCGCGCGTACCTCACGATGCTGTTCCGAGCCCGGGGCGAGCGCTCAGTCGTCGGGGTGCTCTCCGCCGCCGAGGGCTTCAAGGCGCTGGGCGATCGCGAGGTCGTCGAGCGGGCGCTCGCCATCGCCGCGGCACTCGCCCCCGACGGAGATCCGGCCGGGGCC
>DATJJY010000096.1:0-12341 GCA_035491895.1 Gemmatimonadales bacterium | reverse complement strand
CTGGTGGAGCGGACGATCGCCCTGCGGGAGGCTGATTCAAGCGGCGTCCAGCCCACCGACTCGGAGTGGGCGGACATCCGCACGGAGTACGACTCCACCCTGGCGGTGCTGCAGCACGAGCTGAACCTCAACGGGGCGATGCTGCACGATTCCGCCACGACCGATGAAGGCCGCTCACGGCTCGCGATGGCCCGCGTGAACGACTACTTCGACCGCGTCGTCACCGGGCAGGCGCAATTCCTGCCGGTCCCGCCGCTGCTTACGCAGGTGTTGCGCGAGAAGGCCGACTGGTCGATCGACGCCGACGCCGTACAACGGGCGGTCGAGCGCGCCACTGCGCTGCGGGCGAGCGCCGATTCGCTCCGTCCCCCAGGCGGCGGCGCGCGGATGCAGCCTGCACCCGGTCCACCGCCCGTGGCGGTGCCCGACTCGGGCAAACGGCCCCCCCGCCGGCCGGTGCCATGACCGCTCGGCAGCTGGGAGCCGCTCTGCTCGTCGCCACGGCCGCCGCCCCACGGGCGGCCGTGGCGCAGGCTCCCGTGCTGGTCGATCGCATCGTCGCGGTCGTCGGCAGCCAGCCGATTCTTTCGTCGCAGCTCGATGAGGAGATCGCTTCCGCGCAAGCGCAGGGACAGACGCTGCCGACCGATTCGGCGGCCCGGGCGGCGATGCGCCGGCGCATCCTCAACAATCTCGTCGAGACCGAGCTCCTCGTGCAGCAGGCGGAGCGCGACACCAGCGTCAAAGTGACCGAGCAAGAGGTGCAGGAGGCGGTCGAGCAGACGGTCAAGAACGTCCGCAACCGGTTCGCATCGGAGCAGGAGTTCCAGAGCCAGCTCAAGCTGGCGGCGTTCGGCGGTGTGGAGGAATGGCGGCGCTGGCTCACCGAGCAGCAGCGGCGGCAAATCCTGCAACAGCGGCTGATCGAGAACCTGCGTCAGAAGGGAAAGATCAAGCCGATCCCGCCGAGCGACGCCCAGATGCGGGCGTACTGGGACGAGAACCGCACTGCCGATCAGCGCCGCCCCGCGACGGCCTCGTTCCGGCAGATCATCGTGCTGGCACAGCCGGATTCGGCGGCGCGCGCGCACGCACTCGCGAAAGCAGATTCACTGCTGGACGCGCTGCACCACGGCGCGGACTTCGCCGAGCTGGCGCGCAAGTTCTCGGACGACACGGCGAGTCGCGATTCGGGCGGATCGCTCGGCTGGTTCCGCCGCGGCACGATGGTGAAGCCGTTCGAGGCGGCGGTGTTCCGGCTGCGGCCGGGGGAGCTGTCGTATCCGGTCGAGACCGTCTTCGGCTTCCACATCATCCAGGCGCAGCGCGTGCAGCCGGCCGAGGTGCTGGCGCGGCACATCCTGATCCAGCCGAAGATCTCCGCCGCCCAGGTCGCCGCCGCGCGGGCCCGGGCGGACACGGTGCACGACGCGCTCGCCCGTCACGTGTCGTTCGATTCGCTGGCCCGGCGGTACGGCGACGAGAATGCCCCCAAGCTCGGCGAGGCAGTCGCGCTCACGGGGCTCTCCCCCGAGTACCAGCAGATCCTGTCGAAGGATTCGAGTGTGGGACTGAAGCCGGTGGTCGAGCTGGGCGCCGCGACCGCCCGGCCACAGTTCGCCGTCATCGAGGTGACGGCCCGCCAGGCGGAAGGCCCGGTGGCGTTCGATGACGTGCGCGAGCGGATCCGCAGCGATCTGTCGCAGCAGCTGGGCGTCGAGCACTATCTCGATCAGCTGCGGCGCGTCACGTATATCGATATCCGGCTCTAGCCGTGGCCGGCCCTACCGCCAGACGCCCACGTCTGGCCGTCACGCTGGGCGACCCGCGAGGGATCGGCCCCGAAGTCGTGGCCAAGGCACTCGGCCAGGCGCCGCTCGGCGCCGACATCGTGCTCGTGGGACCGGACGATCAGGTCGAGAAGATCCCGGCGCGCAGCCGCATTGGCGTGGGGCCGTGGGGAACGAAGGGCGCGGAGCAGGCGCGCGAAGCGGGGCTGGTCGCCGCGCGGTCGATCGAGCGCGCGGTATGGCTGGCTCGGGCCCACGAGGTCGACGGCGTCGTCACGGGCCCGGTCGAGAAACGCGCCCTGCATCTCGCCGGCTACAGCTTCCCCGGGGTCACCGAATTCCTCTCCAATCTCACGGGCAACACCCCGACCGCCATGATGCTCGTGACGGGAACGCTCCGCGTGGTGCTGGTCACGACGCACCTCCCGCTGCGGGAGGTGCCGGGCCGTCTCACCACCGACGGCGTCGTGGCTATCGGCCGCATCGCCGCGGCAGCACTGACCGGCTGGTGGGGGATTGCCACGCCCCGGCTCGCTGTGTGCGCCCTCAACCCGCACGCGGGTGAAGGGGGGTTGTTCGGGGACGAGGACGATCGCATCCTGCGACCGGCCGCACAACAGCTCGGCGCCGCGGGGCCGCTCCCGGCCGACACCGTCTTCGTGCGGGCGTTGAAAGGTGAGTTCGACGCGGTGCTGGCCCCGTATCACGACGTGGGGATGACGGCGGTGAAGGTCGCGGGGTTCGGCCGCGGGGTGAATGTGACGCTGGGGTTGCCGTTCCCGCGGACCGCGCCGGACCACGGTACCGCGTTCGACATCGCCGGGACGGGGCGCGCGGACGCCGGAAGTATGCGGGCGGCGCTGGAGCTCGGCGCGACGCTGGCGGAGCGGAACCGCTCCAGCGACTAAGTCGGGGCGGGGCTCCCGCCAGCCGCGGCGGCGGGTCGTGTGACCCGTACCCTGCCGACCCGTCGGCCTTCCATCTCGAGGACCTCGAACGTAGCGCCGGAGAGCTCCACCCGGTCCCCGGGTTTCGGCAGCCGTCCCAGCGCGCCGAACACCACACCGCCGATCGTCGTGTAGTCGGTATCGTCGATCTTCAGTCCGTACACGCGGTTCACGTCGGAGACTTCCATCGCACCGGAGATGACCGGGACCGCGCCGACGGTCGACGGCCGCGCACCCGCCTCGGGGCGGTCGTACTCGTCGTAGATCTGTCCCACGATTTCCTCGAGCAGGTCCTCCATCGTGACGAGGCCGGCGGTGCCGCCGTACTCGTCGAGCACGATCGCGAGGTGGATTTTCTGGCGCTTCATGTCGGCGAGCACGTCTTCGACTTCGCGCGTGCCGGGGACGAGCAGCGGCGGCCGCATGATCGCCGGCAGCGTCTGTCCATCGGCGGCCCGCAGCGCACGCAGGATGTCCTTGGCGTGGACGGTGCCGACGATGTCGTCGAGCGACTCGCGGTACACGGGGTAGCGTGAGCGTCCCGCGGCGCCCACCCGGTCCGCGGCTTCGGAGAGCGACAGCGAGAGGGGCAGGGCGACGATCTGCGTGCGCGGCGTCATGACGTCGCGCGCGTTCTTCTCGCTGAACTCGAACACCCCCTGAATCATGCGGGCGTCCTGCGAGCCGAGGTCGCCGGTACGCCGGCTCTGCTCGACGAGCATCAATATTTCCTCGGGAGAGTGCACGCGCTCGCGCTCACTCATCGGGCGCGCGCCGAGCGCGCGCAACAGTCCGGTGGCGGAGCTGTTGAGGACCCAGATGAACGGATTGGTGACAACGGTGAACAGCATCAGCGGCCGGGCGAGCCAGCGGCCGAGCGTCTCCGGATACAGCAGCGCCAGCCCCTTGGGCACGAGCTCGCCCAGGACGACGTGCATGAACGTGATGAGAATGAACGCGATGGTGATGGCCGCCCCGTGCGCAGCCGCCGCGGTCAGGGCTTGTGGCAGCCGGGCGAACGCCCGAGCGAGCGGCTCCGCGAGTGCCGGCTCGCCGACCCAGCCGAGCCCGAGGCTCGTGAGCGTGATGCCGAGCTGCGTGCCCGAGATGTAGCGGGTGATGTTCTGCATGACCGCGAGGGCCGCCTGCGCCCGGCGGTCACCGCCCCGGATCAGGGCCTCGATCCGGGTGCGACGGGCCGCCACGAGGGAGAACTCGGCGGCGACGAACAAGGCGTTGGCCGCGACGAGGATCGCGACGACGGCCAGACGGAGCCCCAGGGGACTGTCCGCGGGCACGGGCATCGGAAGGGGAAAGTAGCGGCACGGTTGCTCGCCCGCCCTCCCCCCCCATATCCTTCCCGGCATGACGCAGGTCCTGCCACTGGAAGTCCAGTGCGCACACCGGGCGCCAGCCCGGCATGAAAGCGCCGAGCGGTTGCGCGCGGCGTTGCTGCTCGCCATCGGGGTCACGGTTGCCGAAGCGGTGGGCGGCTGGTTCTCGCACTCTCTCGCACTGCTGGCGGATGCCGGCCATATGCTCGCCGACGTCGGCGCGCTGGGGCTCGCGCTGTTCGTGGCGCGCGTCGCGCAGCGCCCCGCGACGCCGCAGCGCAGCTACGGGCTGCTGCGGCTCGAGATTCTGGCCGCGCTGGTGAACGGCGCGGCGCTGGTCGCCATCGCGGTCGGGATCGGCATCGAAGCGGTGCGCCGGCTCGAGGCGCCGAGCGACGTGCACGGCGCTCTGCTGCTCGGTGTCGCGGCGGTCGGTCTCGCGGCGAATGTGGTCGGCGTGATGATCCTGCATCACGGCCACGACCATTCGCTCAATCAGCGCGGCGCCTACCTGCATATGATGAGCGATCTGCTGGGCTCGATCGGTGCGGTGATCGCGGGGCTGCTCGTGCTCACGACGGGGTGGCGCCTCGCCGATCCGATCATCTCGCTGGCGATCGGCCTCCTGATCCTCAACGGCGCCTGGCGCCTGGTGCGCGAGAGCGCCGACATCCTGCTCGAGTCGACGCCGTCCCACATCGCCCTCGGCACGGTACATGACGCGCTCGCCGGGCTGCGGGGGGTGAGTTCAGTGCACGACCTGCACGTCTGGACGCTGACGAGCGGCGTCGTCGCCATGAGCGGCCACCTCGTCGTGCGGAATCCGGGGGACAACCAGCGCATCCTCGAGGACGCGCAGCAGCGCCTGCGTTCCCTCGGGATCACGCACGTCACGGTGCAGATGGAGAAGGACTTGACCTGCGACTAGGGCACTCCCTATACTGCCCGCTCACTCGCACCCCCCTCTGGACGCAAGCCCTTGCAGATTCGCAACATCGCCATCATCGCTCACGTCGATCATGGAAAGACGACGCTGGTGTCGCAGCTGCTCAAGCAGGCCCGAGCGCTGCGCCACGGCTCCACCGGCTTCCTCGACACCGGTATCGAGGCCGAGCGCGGCATCACGATTCTCGCCAAGAACACCGCGGTGCGCTGGGGCGAGACAAAGATCAACATCGTCGATACCCCGGGACACGCCGACTTCGGTGGCGAGGTGGAGCGAATCCTCCGGATGGTGGACGGCTTCCTGCTGCTGGTCGACGCCGCCGAGGGGCCGATGCCGCAGACCCGGTTCGTGGCGGGGAAGGCGCTGGCGCTCGGCTTGAAGCCGATCGTCGTGATCAACAAGATCGACCGTCAGGACGCAGAGCCCGCCCGGGTGCACGACGAAGTGCTGGAGATGTTTCTCGATCTCGAAGCGGACGAGACGCAGTTTCATTGCCCGTTTCTGTACGCCTCGAGCCGGCAGGGCATCGCGACCAGTGATCTCGCCGTGCCCGGCACCGATCTCGTGCCGCTGTTCCAGACGATTCTGGAGACGGTACCGCCGCCCGCCGGTGATGCCAATGGTCCGTTCCAGATGCTGATCTCGACGCTCGACTACTCGTCCTACCTGGGCCGCATCGGGATCGGGCGTATCGAGCGCGGCCGGGTGCACGTGGGCGATACGGTGGCGCTATTGCCGCTGGGCGCCCCTGGGCCGCTCGGCGACGGGTCGTTCGAACAGGCGAGGATCGTGAAGCTCTTCGGGTTCGAAGGGCTGGAGCGCACCGAGCTGCAGGAAGCGTCCGCGGGAGAGATCGTGGCGATCTCGGGACTCGCGGGCGTGGAGATCGGCAAGACGGTCACGGCCCCCGATCACCTCGACCGACTGGAAGGGATCGCGGTCGAAGAGCCGACGATCTCGGTCGACTTCCGGGTGAACGACGCGCCGTTCGCGGGACGCGAAGGGAAGTTCGTCACGGGGCGGCAGCTGCGGGACCGGCTGTATCGCGAGCTGGAGCGCAACGTGGCGCTGCGCGTCGAGGATACCGACGACCCGCAGACGTTCACCGTGTCGGGCCGCGGCGAGCTGCACCTCGGCATCCTGATGGAGACGATGCGGCGCGAGGGCTACGAGTTCCAGGTGGGCCGTCCGCGCATCATCCCGCGGCAAGGGCCCGACGGCGAGCAGCTCGAGCCTTACGAAGAGCTGTTGATCGATTGCCCCGAGGGATATCTCGGCGTCGTGATGGAGAAGCTGGGCCCCCGGCGCGCCACGCTGAAGGACATGAAGAATGCCGGTCTCGGCATGGTGCGGCTGCGCTTTACGATTCCGGCGCGGGGCCTGCTGGGCTATCGCTCGGAGTTCCTGACGGATACGCGCGGGACGGGGGTCATGCATCATGTGTTTCACGCGTACGGTCCCTGGGCGGGTCCATTGACGGGACGCAGCCGCGGAGTGATGGTGGCGGACCGGGAAGGCGTGGCGGTAGCGTACGCGCTCTTCAATTTGCAGGAACGTGGCACCATGTTTGTGAAGCCGAACGACGCCGTGTACGAAGGAATGATCGTCGGCGAGCACGTGCGGCCCGGCGACCTGGACGTGAACGCCACGAAGGAGAAGAAGCTCACGAACATGCGCACGACGGCGTCGGACGAGATGGTGATTCTCGAGCCGCCGCGTCAGGTCACGCTGGAATTGGCGCTGGAGTACATTGAGGACGACGAGTTGATCGAAGTGACGCCCGCCTCGATCCGGCTGCGGAAGCGCGAGCTGGGTGCGACGGCGCGGCGGAAACTGGCCCGGATCGTACGGGCGCAGGAGGAATAGCAGGGAGACGCCAACCTCAACCTCAGCTGGGGGTGACAATGCTGGCCGCGGAGACGTCGGTGGGGTGGTCGCTCAAGCGTCGCGGCGACGACATCGACGAGGAGTTCGAGGACTTCGAGGAGGACAAGGACCTCGACGAAGATTTCGAGGACGAGCTGGACGAAGACGAGCTGGACGATGAGGATCTCGAGGATGCCGACGACTACGACGACCTCGACGACGAGTTCGACGACGAAGACGAGGACGGGTTCCGCCCCCGCAAGGGACCGAAGCGGGAGTGGGACTGAGACAATCGGCAGGCTCCGACGCGACCGTGCTGGCCAGGGCCGGGAGACCCTGCCTACCGGAGCGTCGGCAGCCTGCCGATGTCTTCCTGCAGTGTAGCCGGCTCCGCCTTACGGCGGCCTGACCGTGCTAGATTTTCCAGCGGGGCCTGTAGCTCAGGTGGTTAGAGCGCACGCCTGATAAGCGTGAGGTCGGTAGTTCAACTCTACCCAGGCCCACTTCTCAGAACCATGACCCGGCATAAACAACACGGCGCCCGCTCTTGCGAGCGGGCGCCGTGCCTTCAGTGGTACCGCGCGTGATTACAACTTCACGACGTTCTCGGCCGCCGGGCCCTTAGCGCCCTGCACGACGTCGAACTCGACGCGCTCGCCTTCAGCGAGGGACTTGAAGCCCTGCGCCTGAATGGCGGAATGATGTACGAAGCAGTCCTTCTCGCCGTTCTCGGGCGTGATGAAACCGAACCCCTTCGCGTCGTTGAACCACTTCACGATACCGTTGATGCGTGCCATCTGTTGATGACTCCATACTATGAGACTGAGCGAACAGTTCAAAAACAAAACGGAGAACCACGGGCGATGCCCAGGTCCTCCGAATCGGTCTCACTGGTGTTCAGCCGACGGCACCATGCCGCGGCTCTACGCTCGACTGCAATATCTCCACGCAGGAGAAGAAAGTCAAGTCGTGCTCGCAAGGCGATTGGGATACCGGTGGTGAACGCGGTAGACCACCTTCAGCGCGACGTGTTTCGACAGCGGGGCGACGAGCGACGTTTCACCGTTCACTCGGCGATCGTTCTGAACCCGATGCCTCCAGCCCGTTTCGGTACCACTCAATGGCAGGTGCCGGTCCCCGCATCGGTGAACGTCCGCCCCGCCACCGGAATGAACCGCCAGTCGTAGCTCGCCGCGTGCAGCACGAGGCGCAACACTCCGTACGTGTCGGCATTCTGCACCACGCTGTTGGCCTCGAGCGGCAGGTTGATCCGGCCGTGACTCTTGCCGCCCGTCCCCACGACGATCTCCACGACACCGTGGGGGTCGGGCGTCTGATCGGGCGCCTGCGCCGCGAACCGCTCGTAGTCGTGATCGTTTCCGTCGAGCACGAGCTCCACGCCGCCGTCGTACAGCGCTTGAAAGAAGGCTCTCTGCCCTGTGGAGCTGCCGCTGTTCCCCGAGCTGAAGCGCGGCCGGTGTGAGATCGCGAGGGCACAGAGCTTCGGATGCGCGGCGAGATCGGCGCGCAGCCACTGTATCTGCGTCGAATCCACCGGCACCGCAGTGTTCAGCACGACGACGTGCCAGGTCCCCAGGTCGTAGCTGTAGTATCCCTTAGGCCCGTGTGCCGCAGCACCGAAATAACTGAAATAGCCTGAAAGGGAGTCGTCGTCCCCGGCGGCGGGACGGATGCGCCATTTGTGCCGGCCCCAGGTGGAGTCGAAACACACGCCGTATGCCGGAGGAGGCGTCGCGTCGACGTAGTCGTTGTCCCCCGCGGTGAACACCGTTCCCGACGCGCTGTCGAGCAAGCGGGCGGTGGCCTCGTCGTTCGTGGACAGGCAAGTCCCCATATCCCCGGCACCGATCAGCACCGGATCGGTCACCGTGATGCGCACGCTGGCCGATGCGTTCGCGCCGACTCCCTGGATCGTCGCCGCACCCGCACGCCGCCCCAGCACCAGCCCCGTTGCGCTCACAGTCGCGACCGCGGTGTTACTGCTCGACCACGTGACCGAATCGGCGGGCACGACGACGCCACTGTCGGTCACGAGCGTCAGCCGCACGCTGTCGCCGGTGATCGAGTCGCCCGCCTCGATCGAACGCCAAGGCGGCGACAAGAGCAGTCGGCCGCCGGGCCCCGGCTCCGTGCCGCTCCCACAGGCGAGGCCGAGCGCCAGGACGAGCATCCCGGTCCACACGATACGGGTCGGTCGCATAGGGTGCTGGACCATCGCCTGGAATATCCGCGCCACGGCGTGCCCGCGCGAACGTGCCGATCGGGGGCCGCCACGCTAGTTTGCCGAATTGACCTTCAACGCCCGAGAGACTCCATGCGTCGCTGGCTGTCCGTCCTTGCACCCTTCATGGCCCCGATCGCGACCGCCGTCGCGCAGGCGCACCCCTTCACACATGCCGATACGTTGCGTGGCTCCAACACCTCACAGCGCGCCTGGTGGGACGTCTCGTTCTACGATCTGCACGTCGGCGTCGACCCGCAGGACAGCACGATCCGGGGCTGGAACGGCATCACCTACCGCGTGGTGCAGCCGTCCCAGCTGCTGCAGGTCGACCTGCAGCAGCCGCTCGTGGTCGACAGCATCGTGCAGGAGGGACGCCGTCTCGCGGTGCGGCGCGACGGTGAGGCATACTTCGTGACGCTCGTCGCCCGCCAGCGGGCGGGGGACCGCAACACCGTCACCGTCTACTACCATGGGAAACCGGTGGTCGCCAAACGGCCGCCGTGGGACGGCGGTCTCATCTGGTCGACGGACAGCACGGGCTTCCGCTGGGTCGCGACCGCGAACGAAGGCACCGGCGCGAGCATCTGGTGGCCCAACAAGGACTACCTCGCCGACGAGCCCGACAGCCAGCGCATCGCCATCACCACACCCGATTCGCTGTTCGACGTCTCGAACGGGCGCCTGCGCGGCGTCACGCCCCATGCCGACGGCACCACGACCTACGAATGGTTCACCACCGGGCCGATCAACAATTACGACGTCGCGATCAGCGCCGGCCGCTACGCTCACTTCAGCATGATCTACGACGGCGAGGCCGGACCCCTGACGCTCGACTTCTGGCCCCTCGCCTTTCACCTCGACGTGGCCCGGCGGGAGTTCCTGCAGGTGCCGTCGATGCTCAAGTGCTTTGAATCCTGGTTCGGCCCGTATCCGTGGTATGAGGATGGGTACAAGCTGGTCGAGTCGCCGCACCTCGGCATGGAGCACCAGACCGCCGTGGCGTACGGGAACCACTATCAGAACGGGTACCTCGGACGCGACCTCTCCCACACCGGCCTCGGCCTCTTGTGGGACTTCATCATCGTGCACGAGAGCGCCCACGAGTGGTTCGGGAACAACATCTCGATGCAGGATCAGGCGGACATGTGGGTGCACGAGAGTTTCGCCAACTACGCGGAGAACCTCTACACCGAATGCCTCGCCGGGAAAGAGGCCGGCGCGCAGTACGTAATCGGGACACGCCGGAACATCCGCAACGACCGACCCATCGTCGGTCAGTACGGCGTGAACGACGAGGGCTCCGGCGACATGTACTACAAGGGCGGGAACATGCTGCACACGATCCGCCAGGTCGTCGGGGACGATGCGAAGTGGCGGGAGATCCTGCGCGGCCTCAATCACACCTTCTGGCACCAGACCGTGACCGGCCAGCAGGTCCAGGACTACATCAGCCACGCGGCGGGAATCGGCCTCGGCAAGATCTTCCAGGAGTATCTCACCACGACCGACGTGCCTGTGTTCGAATACACGCTCGCCGATTCGACGCTCGCATATCGCTGGACGAAGGTCGTTGCCGGTTTCGACATGCCGCTCAAGGTCACGCTGAGCGATTCAGGGTTCAGCGTGATCCGGCCGACCGAGGCGTGGCAGCGTGCCACCGTCCAGCTCAAGGATCTCGCGACGTTCCGCGTCGATTCCAACTATTTCGTGGTCACGCAGCACGACCTCGCCGCACCCAAGCAGGCGAGGCAGTAGGTGGCGACAGTCCTGCTGATCAGCTGCATCGTGGCCGGTCTGGTGCTCGTCCCGTTCGGTCTGCCGGGGCTCTGGCTGATGGTGCTCGGCGTCATCGGCTACGGCTGGCTCACCGGCTTCCACACGGTGGGCGTGGGCATCATCGTGTTCGTCACGGGCCTCGCCTTCCTCGGTGAGATCGTCGAGTGGTGGCTCGGATTCCGGTTTGCGATGAAGTACGGCGGCTCGCGCCGGGCCGGATGGGGGGCGCTGATCGGCGGGATCGTCGGCGCGATCGTCGGGGTCCCGGTCCCCGTGCTGGGGAGCATCATCGGTGCTTTCGTCGGTTCGTTCGTTGGCGCCGCGCTATTCGAGTACACGCGCGAGCGGCATGCCGGGATCGCCGTCCGGGCCGGGTGGGGGGCGATGCTGGGGCGCGCCGTGGCGGCGGGGGTGAAGATCGCGGTGGGGCTCGTCATCGGCGTGGTGGGCGTCGTCGTCCTCCGGTCCTGAGTGCGGTACCTCGACGTCGCCGAGCGGGACGGGGGGTACGTGGTCCAGCTCGCCGAACGGGAGACCCCGCGACCCGCCCCGGGCGAGGTGCTGGTCCGCGTCGCGGCGTCGGGAGTCAACCGCGCCGACCTTTCGCAGATCGCCGGCCGTTATCCGCCGCCGCCCGGAGAGTCGGACATCCTGGGCCTC
Source organism: Gemmatimonadales bacterium (assembly GCA_035491895.1). Taxonomy (GTDB): domain Bacteria; phylum Gemmatimonadota; class Gemmatimonadetes; order Gemmatimonadales; family GWC2-71-9; genus DASTHG01. The sequence continues at coordinate 777 of DATJJY010000096.1, read as the reverse complement.
GAACTGTCGGGGCACGTGGTCGACAGCGGTGTCCCGGTGTGCGCGCTCGTCGCCGGGGGCGGGCACGCCGAGTTCGCCGCGGTGCCCGAGGGTCAGCTGTTTCCGGCGCCCCCGTCGATGGATCTGGTGACGGCCGCGGGTATTCCGGAGGCGTATCTCACCGCGTTCGTAAATCTCGTGGCGACGGCCGGGTTCGAGCCGGGGAAGCGGGTCCTGGTGCACGCGGGCGCATCGGGAGTCGGCCTCGCGGCGATCGAGCTGGCACGCTACCTGGGCGCCGAAGTGGCAGCGACGACGCGGAGCCCGGAAAAGGTGGCGGCGCTCACGAACGCGGGCGCGGCGATCGCTCTCCTGACCCCACGGGACAACGTCGCTGCGGCGATCGAGGGCGCCTGGGGACCGAATGCGGTCGATGTCGTGCTCGATCCGATCGGCGGCTCGGCGCTGGAACAGAATCTGCGTGTCCTGGCGACCGGGGGCCGGATCGTCGTGATCGCCACGATGGGCGGCGCTCGATCGGAGATCGATCTCGCCCTGTTGATGCGTAAGGGGGCCGCGCTCGTGGGCTCGACGCTGCGCGCCCGCAGCCGGGCCGAGAAGGCGCGACTCGTGTCGCGGTTTCGCACGGAGGTCCTCCCGGGGTTCGACGCTGGCCGGCTGCACGTCGCCGTCGATTCCGTCTACACCCTGGCTCGCGCCGGCGAAGCATTCCAACGCATGCGCGACAACAAGAGCAGCGGGAAACTCCTGATCGCCTGGGCGTAGGGCCCTTGCGAG
>DATJJY010000095.1:0-8170 GCA_035491895.1 Gemmatimonadales bacterium | reverse complement strand
TTGGAGAGGTGGCCGAGTGGCTGAAGGCGGCGGTTTGCTAAACCGTTATAGGGCCTAAAAGCCTTATCGGGGGTTCGAATCCCCCCCTCTCCGCTAGAGCTGTCAGCTATCAGCCGTCAGCTGTCAGCGTGATTCCGAAGTCTGGCTGACACTTGATGGATGACGGCTCGTTCCAGAACCGGTACTCCAACCGAAACCGTGCCCATCCGCGTTCGTTTCGCCCCCTCCCCCACCGGCTACCTCCACGTCGGCGGCGCCCGCACCGCCCTCTTCAACTGGCTCTACGCCCGCCATACCGGCGGCAAGTTCCTGTTGCGCATCGAGGACACCGACAAGCAACGCTCCACCGACGAGCACACTAAGGTCATCATCGACGGATTGGACTGGCTGGGGCTCGACTGGGACGAGGAGGTCGTGTTCCAGGGCGCCCGCATCGTGCGCCACCAGGAGGCCGCCGACCGGCTGCTCACCGAGGGCAAGGCCTACCTCGACGACGGGGCGATCCGGTTCCGCATGCCGACCGGAGAAATCGCCTGGGACGACGCGGTGCACGAGCGGATCGCGTTTCAGGGCGAAGACCTGAAGGACTTCGTCATCCTGCGCACTGACCGCACGCCGATCTACAACCTCGCCGTGGTGGTGGACGACGTCGACATGGATATCTCCCACGTGCTGCGCGGCGACGACCACATCTCGAACACGCCGAAGCAGATCGCGCTGTACCGCGCGCTGGGGCACGAGCCGCCCGTGTTCGGCCACGTTCCCATGATCAACGGGATGGACGGGAAGAAGCTCTCCAAGCGCCATGGCGCGACGGCCGTCGGCGACTATCAGCACCTCGGCATCCTGCCGGCCGCGATGCGCAACTTCCTCGCCCTGCTCGGCTGGAGCCCGGGCGGCGACCGCGAGCTCATGACGCGCGACGAGATGGTGCAGCTGTTCTCGTTCGATGGGGTGCAGAAAAAGGCCGCCGTGTTCGACACCACGAAGCTCGAGTGGATGAACGGCCAGTACCTCTCGGGGTCGACGCCCGAGGATCTCTTCCCGCTGATCGCGCCGCAGCTCGCCGAGCTCGGCGTCGACGGCGGTCGCGACGCGGTGCTCTTGGCGATCGGCGCCGTCAAGACACGAAGCCGCACGACTATCGAGGTCGCGAAGCAGGTCGCCGTACGCCTCGACCCGAAATACGTGACGCTCGACGAGAAAGCCACGAAAGAAATCGCGAAGGATCCCGCGGGCTACAAGAGCGCGCTGGAGGCGGCCATCGCTGCCTTACGCGGAGTGGAGTGGACACCGCAGGCGATCGAGGCGGCGCTTCGCGCCCTGGCCGACACGCTGGGCGTCCCCGCCGGGAAGGTTTTCCAGCCGATCAGAATCGCACTCACCGGCGGGACCGTTTCGGAGCCGGTAAACGAGCTGCTGTTTGTGATTGGTAAGGAAGCGGCCTTGAAGCGGTTGGAGGCTGCCCTGCTCTAGGGCTGCGCGCTGGCGGTGTCCCCTGTCTGGCGCTTCTCCGCATCCCGCGCTTCCTCGTTCCGCTGGCGCAGCTCGCGCACATAGCGTCGGAAATCCTCGAGATTCTGGGCCCGCGTAGCGGCCTGCATGATGTCGGCCCGCATGTCGGCGAGGTGGCGCTGGCGCACCGCCTCATCGTAATTCCCCGGCGGCAGGAGGCTGCCGAGCAGCGCCAACACCGGCGTCGGCACCTTCACGCCGGCGACGTAGATGCCGCTCGAGTCGAGCCCCCACACCGGCTTGCCGTTCGCCCCCCGCGCCACCCAGGCGGGAGCGCGGCGGGCGCGCTGCTCCGAATCGATGATCACGTTGAGCGAGTCGACCATGGAGCGCAGCCGCCGCACGATCACCGAATCGCGCGGCGAGTGGTCCTGGTAAATCGCGTCGGCGACATCGGTCGGCAGCGCGGGCCGCGGCGAGACCCACAACTTGCCGTCGCCGACCGCGGGGCCGAGGATGAAGCCGGGGCGGCGCCGCTCGCGCTGGATCGGTGTGGCGACGCTCGGCGCCGTGGTGATCGCCAGCGTTTCGGGCGGAGCTACGGGGAGCACCGGACGCGCGCGCTGCTTGCCGGTGCCGGCGTGCTCGTCCGGGCCGCGGCCGGGGCGCACGCCGGCGAACGGCGGCAGCTCGGGCTCGGGCGCCAGCTGGATGTACTGCGGCGGCCGCCGCGTGAATTCGATCTTCAGGAGGACGGCGAGGCCGAACGCCGCGAGGTGCAACCCTAGCGCGATGCCCCAGGCCGTCGCCGGCCGGATGCGGCGCTCCCCGGTCTCAAACAGCGGCCAGCACCTTGCCGAGCCGCTGCGCGGCTTCGATCAGCCGCGGCGTCTCGACAGTGAGCGCGACCCGGAAGAACCCTTCGGCCCCGGCGCCGAATGCGGTGCCGGGGAGCGTCACCACCCCGACGTCTTCCAGGGCGCGGCGCTGGAACTCCGCCGACGCGAGTCCCTCAGGGAGTGGAATCCAGAGATACATCGTGGCCCGCGGCGACTCGACCTCGAACCCCTCGGAACGGAGCGCCGTGACCATCGCGTCGCGTCGCTCGCGGAAGCGCGCGACATATCCCGCCGCGATCTCCTCGGCGCGATCGAGCACCGCAGCCCCGGCCGCCTGGACCGCGAGGAAGGCGCCGGTGTCGACGTAGTTCTTCACCTTGGCGAGCGCCGCCACGAGCTCGGGCCGTCCCACCGCGAACGCGAGGCGCCACCCCGTCATGCAGAAGCTCTTCGAGAGCGAATGGAATTCCATCGCGACGTCCTTCGCTCCGGCGATCTCGAAGATGCTGGGCGCCACATAGCCGTCGAACCCGATCTCGCAATACGGATTGTCGTACACGATGAGCAGATCGTGACGCCGGCAGAACTCCACCGTGCGCGCGAGATACTCGAGCGGCGCCACCGCGGCGGTCGGGTTGTTGGGATAGTTGAGATAGACGAGCTTCGCCCGGCGCACGACGTCCACCGGCAACTCTTCCAGTTCCAGCAGGAAGTCGGTGCGCGGCGTCAGCGCAACGCAATGCGGCACCGCCGAGGCCAGCACCGTGCCGCCGTGGTACACGGCGTAGCCCGGCTCCGGAACGATCGCGAGATCGCCGGGATCGAGCACCGCCGCCGCGAGGTGGGCGATCCCCTCCTTCGAGCCGAGCAGCGGGTGCAGCTCGGTGTACGGATCGATCGTGAGCCCGAAGCGCCGCTTCAGGTATCCCGCGGCCGCGGTGCGATACGCGCCGAGACCGATCTGGAAACCGTAGCGGCTCATCGTCGGCTCGCGCACCGCGCGGTTCAGGGCTTCCACCGCCACCGCCGGGGGCGCGAAATCGGCGTCGCCGGCGCCCACGTCGATCAGGTCGACACCCTGCTCGAGCAGCCGCTTCTTGATGGCCGGGATGTGGGCCATGGGGTAGCCCGGGAGCTCGTCCAACCTTCTGCTGAATTTCACTGGCTTCCTCTGAGAGAAAAAATCATTGTCGGTAATCAGTTGTCGGTATCTACCGATTACCGATTTCTGACAACGCCTTTGCAATCTACTACGGCGTCCCCGCCCTTGGCCTGAACATCGCCGGCGCCTGCGCGATCGCATCCACGGCGATCAGCATCCCCTCCTGCGGCAGGGCCTGTACGCCCAGCACGAGGCCGGTCGGGGGATTCTTTTCGGGGAAGAACTCGGGTGCCGCCTGACGTATGACGGCGAGATCCTGCGGATGATAATTGACGACGTACACCGTCAGTTTGACGACGTCGGACGGGACGTTCCCGGCGATCCGCAGCACCAGATCGAGGTTGGCGAACGCCTGCTTCGCCTGGGCCGCGAGGTCCCCCGCCCCCACGAGGTGCCCGGCACTGTCGAGCGGGACTTCCCCCGAAACGTAGGTCACGAAGCCGATGCGCACGGCGTGTGTGAAGCCGTCCAGCTGGGCCATCGTGCCGGGGTTGACGAAACGTCGCGTGGAGGGCTCGGCCCCCTGTTGCCCGCTGAACCCCCCGCTCGGCACCACACACCCGGCCAGGATGAGCGTGAACGCGGCGACTACTCTCAAGTGGGGCCTCCCCCCGTGGCGAACCTACGTTCCAGCCCGCGCCGATGTTGGCTCGAGCGGTTCCATGCTGTTACCGTGGCGCGCGAAGAACTCCTCGCACGCATCACGAATCTCCTCCCACGTCCCGACGATCCGGTCGGCCCGCGGCAGGCCCTCGAGCACCTGCGCGCCGTAGCGGCGCGTCACCACGCGGCGGTCGAGCAGCACCACGGCGCCCACGTCCGCGCGGCTGCGGATCAGTCGACCGAATCCCTGTTTCAACCGGAGCGCCGCGTGCGGGACGAGGTAGTGGCTGAAGCCGTCCTGTCCTTGTGCCTCGAGCCGCTCCACCCGCGCCGCCGTGAGCGGCTCCGAAGGGACCTTGAACGGCAGCTTGGCGAGAATCAACACACGCAGCGCCCGCCCTGGAACGTCGACCCCCTCCCAGAAGGAATCGGTGCCGAGCAGCACGGCGTTCCCCGATTCACGGAACCGCCGCAGCAGCCGGTCGCGCTGATCCTCTCCTTGCACGAGGAGCGGCCAGCGCGGGCCCACGCGGGCGCGCACGGCCTCGGCGGCTCGCTTGAGCGCGCGGTGGCTCGTGAACAAGCAGAACACGCCGCCATCCGATGCGTGGGACAGCTCCACCAGCACGCGAGCCACGGCGGCGTCGTGTCCTTCGGAATCCTCCTTGGGCTCGGGGAGGTCCGTCGGAATGCCGAAGAGACACTGGCTCGCGAAGTCGAACGGCGAAGGTAGCGCCTCGCGGACCGTGACGCGCGACGGCGGGAGGGCGAGCCCCAACCGCTCTTCCAGAAATCCGAAGTCTCCACCGGCCGCCAGCGTGGCACTGGTGAGGACCACGGTCTCGACACGATCGAACAGCGCCTCTTTGAGGACCGCGGCGAGATCGAGCGGCACCGCGGCGAGTCCGAGGCTCGTCGCTTTCTTGCCGCGCCGCTCGAGCCAGCGCACCGCCGGGGTGGCGCTATCGGTGCGCGTCGGGCGCAGGCTCGCCGTGAGTCCACGCGCGGCTGTGTCGAGCCGCCGCACGACGCCCCGCATCTCTCCGATCAGGACCGCGGGGCGGTCGGCGGCGTCCTCCAGCGACAAGCGGTCGGCGATCGTTTCGACGCCGTCCTTCAGGCCGGTAAACGCGACGAGCAGGTTGTCGAGCGCCGCCTCGAGGCCCTCCCCCCACACCGGATCGTCGGCGAAGCCGTCGGTGAGACGCAGCTGGTGTCCCCCCGGTCCCGCTGGTTCCCGGTCCAGCCGGGTGGCGAGCAGCGTGAAGAGGTCCTCGGCGCCGCGCCGGGCGGCCCGCAGCGAGTCGAGCAGTCGCTGCTCGAGCAGGTCGCGGCTCGCGACGCTCAGGAGATCGCTCCGCGCACTCAGGGCGGCATGGAGCGCCGGGAGCAGACCGCGACCGCCGCGCTCGAGCCGGCCCAGCAGCCGCCCGACCCCCGCCTGCGACACCTGCGCGCCGAGGTGTGAGGCTGCCACGTCTTCGACATGGTGTGCTTCGTCGAGAATCAGCCGCCGGTATGGCGGCAGCACCGCCGCCTCGAGCCAGTTGTCGGCGGCGAGGCGCACGGCCAGGTCCGAAGTGAGGAGGTGGTGATTGACGACGACGACGTCGGCCTCCGCCGCCTTGCGCCGCGCCTGGAACACGAAGCAGCGCTCGAAGTGCGGGCACTTGAGCCGAGTGCAGAGATCGGATTCGGCGGCGACGGCGTCCCACACCTCGTCCGACGGCGTGTCGGCGAGATCGGCGAGGCTGCCGTCGGCCGACCGCAGTGCCCAGGCGGCGAGCGATTCCAGCTCTTCCCCCCGGGCGTTCTCGAACAGCGCCTCCTGGCTCCCGCGCGCCTGCTCGAGGCGCGCGAGACAGAGATAGTTCCGCCACCCCTTGAGCAGCGCGAACGTCGGCTCGTGATCGGGCGTGGCGAGCGCGCGCGCCAGGAGCGGCAGGTCCTTCCCGACGAGCTGCTCCTGGAGATTGATCGTGTTGGTGGAAACGACGGTGCGCTCTTCGTTCGCCTGCGCCCAGAGGATCGCCGGGACGAGATAGGCGAACGACTTCCCGACTCCCGTGCCGGCTTCGAGCAGCGCGATGCCGCCGTCGTTGTAGACGTCGGCGATGTAGGCGGCCATGTCGCGTTGGGCCGGTCGATCCTCGAACGTCCCTGCCCCGATCGCCTGCGCCACCGGACCCTCGGGACCAAGCAGCCGCGCCGTGTCGACGGCGTCGAGGGGGTTCTGCGCCCGAGCGCGGGGACATTCGACGACGACGTACAGCTCGGCGACGTCGTTGTCCATGATGCCGAACCCGACGCCGTCGTCGTGCAGTCGCGCGGCGACGGCGAGGTCGGCGCCCGACGGCTCGAGCACGCCGCTCGGATGATTGTGCAACAGCATCTCGCCGCGACGCGCCGCGCCGGGGAGAGCGAGCACCGCGTCGACGGTACCGCGCGCCACGACCTCCGCGGCGACGATCAGACCGTCCCCGTCGAACGACGCCACGAACGACACCTCGCGCCCGTGCGCCGCGGCGATTTCCGCCCGCAACCGGTCGCGCACCGCGGGAGCGAGGCGCTCGACGCTCACGTCTTCAGCTCGCGCTTCTTGGCCGCGGGAAAGAGGACGTTATTGAGGATCAGCCGGTAGCCGGGCGAATGCGGGTGCAGCGACAAGTCGGTCGGTGGATCGCCGATCTGGTGCTGCGGGTCTTCCGGATCGTGACCGCCGAAGAAGGTCCACGTTCCCTTGCCGAGGTCGCCATGGATGTACTTCACCCACGGCGCGCCCTCTTCGTCCGCCAGCACCGTCACGCCGGGCTTCAGCCGCTCGCGGATGAACGAGGTGGTGAGCCCGTAGAAATCGGGGATCACCTCGCGGTGGTTTTGCACCAGCATCGTGGGCACCGGATCGATCTTGGCGCTGAAGTTGAAGAGCTTGTACGCGCCGAGCGGCTGGCGCCGCGGACCGGCGTTGACCTGGTGCCCGTCGATGTCGGAGAAGCTCGCGATCTGGGGATCGGCCTCGACGTGCGCGCCGGTGAAGGCGAACGTCTGTCCCCAGTCAAGCCTGCGGTCGGCGTCGGGATCCATCGGCGTGCCGTCGGCGAAGCTGGCGGCGATGTCCACGTCGTGGGCCGCGAGCGCCAGGTCGATCGTCTCCGTCGCGGTGCACATCGCGAACAGGAATCCGCCTCCCGCCACGTAATCGTGGATCGTCCGCGCCACCGCCTTCTTCATCGCCGGGACCGAAGCGAAGCCGAGCTGCCGGCGCGCGGCGTCGTTGAAGCGCACCATCTCCGCGAGCCACGGGGCTCCGGTATAGATAAGGAAGAACTTCGAGTACTGCCCCGTGAAGTCCTCGTGGTGCAGGTGCAGCCAGTCGAAGCCGTGTAGTCCGTCGGCGAGCACCTGCGGGTCCCAGAGCTTCTCGAACGGAATCCCCGCGTACTGCAGCGCCATCGTGACGGCATCGTCCCACGGTTGGGCGTTGGGCGGCACGTAGACGGCGACCTTGGGAGCCTTCTCGAGCGGCACGGAATCGGCATTCGTTCCCGCGAGCTCGCCGCGCAGCGCACCTACCTGGCCGTCATCGACCGGCTCGACGGCGACGCCGTTCAACGCCGCGTCGCGCCGCACGGTTTGGGCGTCCGGGAGGAGAAACGATCCGCCGCGGTAGTTGAGCAGCCACTCGACCTTGCCGCCGGCCTGGATGACGCGATAGGTGACGCCGTAGGCCTTGAGGTGGTCGGATTGCGCATCGTCCATAGGCACCAACAATGAGGCGGCGGTCGGGCGGTCGAGCGGTCCGGCGGTCGCTCCGAGCGTCGCGCCGAGACCGAACAGGTCTGCACCAACCGCCAAGCCGGTCATTCGACCGACCGACTCCAGAAACGTGCGGCGCTTCATCATTCCAGAGCCCGGTTCATCTCACCGAAGGGATCGCCGGCCAGCAACAGCCGCCATGGCCCCCCGCGGTGGCGGCGCAGCTGTGCGATTTTCGGTCCAGCTTCTGTTTCTGCGACGTAGACCAATGCCGTATCGACTTGGGTGGTCCCGGACGTATCAATCAGAGCACCGCGACGAATCAGTGTCGAATCGATGACGGGGGGCAACTCCG